>JAMPAK010000001.1:916689-964223 GCA_023667285.1 Muribaculaceae bacterium | reverse complement strand
TGCGCTCGTTTTTCGTGAGGCGTCGGTTGAGATATGTCTCGAAGCCACGTATCCCCAGTATGGGGGAGTAGGTTTGTTTCCGGGAGGTTGTGATGAGTTTTTTCATTGGGTGGCTTCGAGAAAAGGAATGTTAGGTTGCAAAGGTAAGAATGATAGGAGGAAAGAATAGTGTGATAATGCCGAAGGCCAGTGAAATAAAAAAATGATTGTTCGGCCACGTAAATCATCGACCTGGGGGAGGCTGAAAGAAAAAAGACGCCCTCTGCGTCACGCAGCGAGCGCCCGTAATTATAATCATCAATTCTAATTATCGGTATGCGTTTTCTCAAACTCTTCTCCGGTGCCACTCACGGGTGACGATGGAGATGGGTCAGGATAATTTCTTAGCGAATAGATGTCTCTAATGGGATAACAAAAAGAGAGGTAAAAAAGTGTAAACAATCAACTTTTCTTATTAACGACTATGAAAATTTCAGGTAGTTATATTATTTGATTTTTAGCGGTTTATTATCTATGTGTCGGTCGCTGAGGACCGCTGAGTTTTCGTTTGGTAGTGCAAAGTTACAAAGAAAAAAGCCCTTTGTCAAGGACTTTAACTCTAATTGGTTAAAAATCAAAGCGTTTTAACACTTACGGCGTTATTGCGGCCGTAGTTAACAATAATTAGGTTAATAATGCAGGGGTTACAGCCTCAGCGGTTGATGGCGTCGAAAAATTCGCGGCGCAGTTCCGGATCGGTGTCAAAGACTCCGGCGGTCTCGACGGTTGTTGTCACGGAGAGTTGTTTCTCGACGCCGCGCATCTTCATGCAGAGGTGCTCTCCCTCGCAGACAACAATGACGCCCTTGGCCTTGAGTTTGTCCATGATGATGCGGCATATCTGGGCTGTCATCCGTTCCTGGACCTGGAGTCTGCGGGCATAGAAGTCGACAAGGCGGGCGAGTTTGCTCAAACCTATTGTGCGGCCATCGGGGATATAGCCTACGGAGACTTTGCCGTAGAATGGGAGGATGTGGTGCTCGCAGAGAGAGTGGAACTCGATGTCGCGGACGATGACCATTCTTGAGCCCTCGTGGGTGAAGATGGCGTCGTTGATGATGGCGTCGGGGTTCTGACGGTAGCCGCGTGTGATGTATGCCATGGCGCGGGCTGCTCTCATGGGTGTCTTTACAAGCCCCTCGCGCGAGATGTCCTCGCCAAGCAGGCGGATTATCTCGGCATAGTGTGCGGCAATCTCACTTATAGTCTCCTCAGAGAGTCCGCTGTTCTTACTCATCTGCTAAAGTCTGTTCAGTTTGCTGATATGTTGACTCTGTCCCTGACCACACGAATCTCCTTGCTGTAGGCGGGGAATGCCTTGCGGAGCTCCTCGGCGGCGGCGTTGGCCTCCTGCTGAGTACGGAAGTCGCCCACCTTGAGTCGCCAGTAGGGAGATGTGTAGGTGACATAGGTCTGATACTGGGGGAACCGGGCATCAATGACGCGCTTCTTGCTTCCGGCCTCAGACTTGGCTGTGCGGGGGTTGTTGTCGCTGAACACCTGCACGCGATATCCGGCCATGCGCCCGCTCTGCGGGCGAGGTGCGGCCTCCTCCTTTTCAGTTTCCTTCTCTTCCTCCTCAGGAGCACTCTCGACCTTGGCCAGACGCTTGAGCAGCGACTCAGGAAGCTCGACTGTGTTTGAGCCTGTCGCTGTGATATGGTCGATGATGGTGACGGTGGTCACATCGGCTTGGGCAGCAAGGACGCCCGCCGCGGCCAGACATAGTGGGTAGAATATAGAGCGCATGAGGTGGATGGATGGATGGTGGTTAGAGATGGCTGAGAGATGGGAGATTGTGATTCTCCCCCATCTCTCAGTCAGAATCAGAATGCGTTTACAATGCCCATGAAGGACTCAGCCTCGAGAGCGGCGCCACCGATGAGGCCGCCGTCGACGTTGGGCTTTGAGAAGATTTCCTTGGCATTTGAGGGCTTGCAGCTTCCGCCATAGAGGATAGATGTGTTCTCAGCCACCTCATTGCCATACTTTTCGGCGATGGTCTTGCGGATGAAAGCATGCATCTCCTCGGCCTGGTCGGCAGTGGCAGTCTTGCCTGTGCCAATGGCCCAAACAGGCTCGTAGGCGAGGATGATCTTGCCAAACTCCTCGGCATCGAGGTTGAAGAGTCCCTCCTCTATCTGTGACTTGACGACATCAAGATAAGAGCCATCCTCGCGCTGCTCAAGCACCTCGCCGATGCAGAAGATGGGTGCGAGAGAGTTGTCGAGAGCAAGACGCACCTTGGCGCGCAGGGTCTCTGAGGTCTCGCCATAATACTGACGGCGCTCTGAGTGGCCTAGGATGACGTAAGTGGCACCGGTTGAGGCTACCATGGGAGCGGACACCTCGCCGGTGTAAGCGCCTGACTTGTGGTCGGCACAGTTCTCAGCGCCGAGGCCGAGTTTGTTCTTGTCGATGACCTCGTTGATCATGGCCAGATGGGTGAAGGGGACGCAGATGATGACGTCACACTTGGGAGCCTCAGTGGCAAGGGCGTCGTTCACTTCCTTGGCAAGTTTTATGCCTTCGGGCAGGGTGGTGTTCATTTTCCAGTTGCCTGCAACGATATTCTTTCTCATTTTTACCTTTTATAATATGTGGCAGTTGAAATTTCCGGGAGCAAAATTAAGAAATTCCGCTGAGATAAACAAAAAGGAGGCTCAACCGAGCTTCTTCTTGAGTTTTGAGGGGGTGAGGTCTTCAGGATAGTCTGTGAAGAAAAGCCTGAGATTGCAACCGTCGCGGTGGCGGCTGCAGCCGAAGGCGGTGTGGCCCTTGACGATGTGGCCCTGATGACAGAGGGGACATTCCACCTGCTCGAACTTGGTGATTCGGGGTGCACGCGGCTTCTTGGGAGCAGGAGCCGGAGAGGACTTTGAGGCCTTGCCGGAGGATTTCTTCTCATCCTCGACAAGAATCTTGCTGCGCGAGTTGTCGGCGAGGACATTGAGGACAATCTCGTTGACAAGGGTCTTGAGTTCGTCGATAAACTCGGATGCGGAGTATGCTCCGCGCTCTATGCGGCGGAGTTTGTTCTCCCAGAGGCCGGTGAGCTTGGCGCTCTTGAGGAGTTCCTCGTTGATGGAGTCAATCAGGTCTATGCCTGCCTGCGTGGGGACGATGGACTTGCGGTTACGCTGAATGTAGCGGCGCTTAAAGAGGGTCTCGATGATGGCGGCGCGTGTGGATGGGCGGCCGATGCCATTCTCCTTCATGGCCTCACGCAGGGTCTCGTCGTCGACGGTCTTGCCGGCGCTCTCCATGGCACGGAGGAGAGTTCCCTCAGTGTAATATTTAGGAGGCTGAGTGGTTTTCTTGACCAGCGATGGTTGCTGCGGTCCGCTCTCCCCCACCCTGAATTCAGGGAGTATGGCCTCGCCGTCGTCCTCCTTGCGGCTATCCTCATCCTTGGACTCCTCATAGAGAGCGCGCCATCCGGGGTCTGTGATGACCTTGCCGGACGCCTTGAAAGGGATGGTGTCGACTTCGCCCTGGACAGTGGTGGTCATGAAGCGGCAGTCAGGATAGAACACACCAATGAAGCGCAGGGCAATGAGATGATAGAGCTTGCGCTCGTCGCCGATAAGCACGGACGGCGACTGCCCGGTGGGGATAATGGCGTGGTGGTCTGTGATCTTTGAGTTGTCGAAAATCTTCTTGTTCTTTGCAATCTTTCCAGCCAGAATGGGGGCTGTCTGGGGTGCATAAGGGGTCATGGCCGACAGGATGGATGGAATCTTGGGGTGAAGATCCTCACTGAGATATGTGGTGTCGACACGAGGATAGGTAGTGACCTTCTTCTCGTAGAGAGACTGGATGAGGCGCAGGGTCTCGTCGGCGGTCCATCCCCACTTCTTGTTGCACTCCACCTGGAGCGATGTGAGGTCGAAGAGCCTGGGAGCGGCCTCGCGTCCCTGCTTCTCCTGAATATCCTTGATGACCATCTCCTTTCCTTCAATCTGCGAGAGAGCGGCCTGAGCCTCCTCTGTTTTCTTGAATCGGCCTGAGACGGCGCTGAAGAGGGTGTCGCGGTATAGGGATTTGAGTTCCCAGAAATCCTCAGGCTTGAAATCGACAATCTCCCTGTGGCGCTGCACGATGAGGGCCAGCGTGGGTGTCTGGACACGGCCGATGGAGAGGACCTTGCCCGGTTCGGAGTATTTGAGCGAGTATAGGCGTGTGCAGTTCATGCCGAGAATCCAGTCGCCGATGGCGCGCGAGAGTCCGGCATAATAGAGGTTCTTGTAGTCAGCCTCAGGCTTTAGGTCGCTGAAACCATCGCGGATGGCGTCGTCTGTGAGCGAAGAGATCCAGAGCCTCCTGACGGGACACTTCACACCGGCCTTCTGCATGACCCATCGCTGGATGAGCTCACCCTCCTGGCCGGCATCGCCGCAGTTTATGATCTCGTCGGCCTGTCCGGCCAGGGATTCTATGACGTGGAACTGTCGTTCGTATCCGGCATCAGGGATGAGCTTTATGCCGAATTTAGCCGGAATCATTGGTAGGGCGCCAAGGCTCCAACGCTTCCACCCCTCGGAATAGTCGTGAGGCTCCTTGAGGGTGCAGAGGTGACCGAAGGTCCATGTGACACAGTAGCCATTTCCCTCGAAATAGCCGTCGCGCTTCATATCAGCGCCAAGGAGGCGTGCGATATCGCGCGCCACACTGGGTTTCTCAGTGATACAGAGTCTCAAGAGCCTACCTCCTATTTTTTGTTCTTCTTAGCCGGAGCCGGCGTGTGCCATTTGACCACGGAACTGCCGCGGGGGGTGACAAAGGTCAACTGGCCTGTACGGGCGTCCTTGACGGGGCCGAAGTCGAGCTCGAGGAGAATAACGCCGTCGTCCTCCCACTGGAACCAACGGTTGAAGTCGACACCATCAATGTCGGTACACTCCTTGAGGACGGCGCCGGGAACGAGCATGGAGATGGCATCGATGCGCATGGAGGTGTGAGGACGGCCCTGGAGGCGGCCATAGACACGTGTAAGGTCCTTGCGGCAATCAATGCTGTCGACAGTGAATGCCGGCTCCCCTTCGGAGGCTGAGACACAGCCCCTGACCATGCGGGCATTGACCGGGAGAAAGGCCATGATGGAGGCCAGCAATGGGAAGATTAGTCGTTTCATAGAGCGTGTTGTTTTGTGCAAAATTAGTCAAATTCGGTGAGAATGCCAAAATATAACTGCGACTGCAGATGGGGAGGGAACAGGGGAATCTGCCATTTTTTCACATTTTTTGTCAGCATTGTCATCGGCACAATTTTTGCATAGATTGTTAGTAAGTAAATAGAATAATCTTATCAAAACATATATCATGCAGAAAGGACATATTGGCGTGACGACGGAAAACATCTTCCCCGTCATCAAGAAATTCCTCTATTCAGACAACGAAATATTCCTGCGCGAGCTCGTGGCCAACGCCATCGACGCCACCCGCAAACTCCAGACCCTCTCAGCGTTCGGTGACTTCAAGGGTGAGCTCGGCGAGATGAACGTGGAGGTCAAGGTCGACAAAGAGGCCGGGACCGTAACCGTCTCAGACCACGGCATCGGCATGACAGCCGAGGAGGTTGAGAAATATATCAATCAGATAGCATTCTCAGGGGCTGAGGAGTTTGTCAACAAGTTCAAAGACTCGGCTCCCGGCATCATAGGCCACTTCGGACTGGGATTCTACTCGGCCTTCATGGTGAGCAAGAAGGTTGAGATACGCACTCTGTCATATAAGGAGGGTGCGGAGGCCGTGAGGTGGAGTTGTGACGGCTCTCCGGAGTATGAGATGGAGCCGGCCGACAAGACCAGCAGAGGCACGGATGTGATACTCTATATCGATGATGACAACAAGGAGTATCTGGAGCAGAGCCGCATAGACCTGCTGCTCAAGAAGTATTGCCGCTTCCTGCCGGTGCCTGTAATCTCAGGCAAGGTGCAGGAGTGGAAGGACGGAAAGTATCAGGACACTGACAAGCCCAATGTCATCAACGCCACCGAGCCCCTGTGGGCCAAGAAGCCGGCAGAACTGACCGACGATGATTACCGGACATTCTATCGCGACTTGTATCCGGGACAGGAGGATCCGCTGTTCTGGATACACCTCAACGTGGATTACCCCTTCACGCTGACCGGAATACTCTATTTTCCCAAGATCAAGAGCAATCTGGACATCCGCAAGGACCGCATCCAGCTCTACTGCAACCAGGTGTTTGTGACTGACTCGGTGGAGGGTGTGGTGCCTGAGTTCATGATGCTTCTTCAAGGTGTGATTGACTCTCCCGACATCCCACTGAATGTGTCGCGCTCATATCTGCAGAGCGACCGTGCTGTAAAGAAAATCTCAGGCTATATCACCAAGAAGGTGGCCTCACGCCTTGAGGAGCTCTTCAAGGCAGACCGTGCAGACTTTGAGAAGAAGTGGGACGACATACGCATCTTCATCCAGTATGGCATGCTCACGGATGAGAAGTTCTGTGACTCGGCCATGAAGTTCTGTCTTGTCAAGGACACGGATGGGAAATATTTCACACTCGAGGAGTATCGTAAGCTCATCGAGTCAACCCAGACAGACAAGGACGGGGATGTGGTCTATATCTATGCCACCGACCCGACGGCCCAATACAGTTATATCAAGGCTGCGACGGACAAGGGCTACAATGTCCTGGTGATGGACGGACAACTTGACAGCCACTTTATCTCTATGCTCGAGAGCAAGGTTGAGAAGACGCGTTTCGTGCGTGTGGACTCAGATACAGCCTCACGTCTCATCCCCAAGGAAGGCGATGACAACACGGGTCTGAGCGCAGACTCTATCTCGATGCTCACCACACTCTTCCGCTCTCAGCTTCCGAAGATGGAGAAGAGCGAGTTTCTGGTGTCGTTCCAGAGCCTCGACCCGAAGGCCGACCCTGTGCTTGTGACACAGAATGAGTATATGCGCCGAATGAAGGATATGGCAGCCACACAGCCCGGCATGGCCTTCTATGCCGAACTGCCTGACAGCTATAACCTGATTGTGAACACGGCGCAGCCTCTCGTGGAGAGCGAGTTGAAGGAGGCTGAGGAGAAGATAGGCGCCTCTCTGTCGCCGCTGCGCTCAGCAGTCGAGGCTGACAATGCGAGCCTGACCTCACTACGCGCTGAGTTTAAGGACAATAAGCCCACGCCTGAGCAGTCTGAGAAGGAGAAGGCTCTCATGGAGAATGTGGAGAAGTCGCGCAAGGAGCAGGAGAAGATAGTCTCCGAATATGCCGCAGGTCGTCCGAAGGTTAGACAGATGATAGACCTGGCGCTGCTGGGCAACGGCCTGCTCAAGGGTAAGGCCCTCACAGAGTTTGTCCACAGATCGGTAGAGTTATTGTAATACCTCATAACACATCCATGAGACCCGCCTGGGACGGAGGTAAAGACTCCGGTACGGGCGGGTCTCTTATTGTCATCACACCCCTTGCCGATATGGGAAATAATGGTTAACTTTGCAGATATGATTACATCCCGTCAAAATTTCGATCTCACTGACCGCAATACATTCGCTATGCCTGTTAAATGCGGATGCTTCATGGAATATGACTCACGCGACGATATCTCGTTTCTCCTCTCGACTATACGCCAGGAGGTGGATATCTTTCATATCGGGGCGGGGAGCAACTTGCTGTTCCTGCGCGACTATCCTGGAGTGGTGATTCACAGCGCCATCCGGGGGATAGAGACTGTGAAGACTGATGGAGACACTGTGCTTGTAAGGGCGGGTGCGGGTGAGACCATGGATTCGTTTATAGAGGAGATGGGTGGCCGCGGACTGTGGGGCGTTGAGAATCTATCGGGGATTCCCGGGGAGGTAGGCTCTGCTGCGGTGCAGAACGTAGGTGCATATGGGGTGGAGGCTGCCGACGTCATAGACACCATTGAGGCATTTGACCGCTCGAGGGGTGAGTTTGTCAATCTCAAGGCAGAGGATTGTGGGTATGGCTACAGATGGTCGATGTTTAAGAACCCAGTGATGAAGAAGAACTACATCATCGCCTCGGTGACCTTCAGACTGTCTGCGACCCCGAAGCCTAACACTACATATCCGGCGCTGTCGAAGCGGTTTGCCACTCCGCCGGCTACGCCCGGAGAGGTGAGAGAGGCTGTGATAGAGATACGCAACACAAAACTGCCTGATCCGGCCCGTGTGCCCAGCGCGGGGAGTTTTTTCAAGAACCCGGTGGTGGACAGGGAGACGTTCGAGAGGATTTGCGAGAAGGAGGGTGGACCGGAGAATGTGCCTCACTATGATGTGGAGAGCGGGGTAAAGATTCCGGCAGCCTGGATGATAGACCGCTGCGGATGGAAAGGGAAGAGCATGGGCAATGTGGCCGTGTGGCACTCACAGCCGCTGGTGATTGTCAACCCTGAGCGGAAGGGCACTCCGGGTGAGGTTGTGGCGCTTGAGAATGCCATCATCGCCAGTGTCAGAGAGAGGTTTGGGATAACACTCTCACCTGAGGTTGAACACATCTGACCCTTGGATTGTTAAATAATTATAACATGAGTAAACAAAGCCACTAGGGGCTGCGGTGATCTCAACACTGTCAAAAAAAAACATCTCTCATCCCTCATCTCTCAACTATCCTGTCTATGAGCACTTATATTATTGAAGGAGGCCATCATCTACATGGCGATATCCGTCCCCAGGGAGCAAAGAACGAAGCCCTCCAGGTGATCAGCGCAACGCTTCTGACCCGTGAGCCTGTCACCATCCACAATATACCGAATATCCTCGATGTGACCAATCTGATCAATCTGCTGAGAGCAATGAATGTGAAGGTTGAGAAACTCGATGAGTCGACATATCGTTTTCAGGCCGATGACATCGATGAGGACTATGTGTCGAGCGCAGACTTTGTGGCTCGGTGTGCCGGTCTGCGAGGCTCAGTGCTTGTGGTGGGGCCGCTTCTGGCGCGTCTGGGACAGGCTTACTTTGCCAAGCCCGGCGGCGACAAGATAGGCCGACGGAAGGTGGACACCCATATCACCGGCCTGTCGAAACTGGGAGCCATGATAGCTTACAATGAAGAGCGCCAGGCATATTATCTCGTGACTGTCAATGGCCTCAAGGGGTGCTACATGCTGCTCGATGAGGCATCGGTGACGGGAACTGCAAATATCATCATGGCAGCTGCGCTGGCTGATGGGACCACCACAATATACAATGCGGCCTGCGAGCCTTATGTGCAGCAGCTATGCAAGATGCTCGTGGGGATGGGTGTGCAGATAGACGGGATAGGCTCCAATCTTCTCCGCATCACGGGGACTGAGCGTCTCTCAGGTGCTGACCACACCATACTGCCTGACATGATTGAGGTGGGGTCATTCATCGGGATGGCTGCACTGACACGAAGCACTCTCACCATCAAGGATGTCTCCTATGACAATCTGGGGATTATCCCCGACTCATTCCGGCGCCTTGGCATCAACCTGGAGCGCAACGGAGATGACATCGTTGTCCCGGAGCAGGATGTGTATGAGATAGAGACCAATCTCGACGGCTCGATTCCGACCATAGCGGATGCACCGTGGCCGGGCCTTACACCAGACCTTCTGTCGGTGATGCTTGTGACGGCCACACAGTGCAGGGGGAGTGTGCTTATACACCAGAAGATGTTTGAGAGCCGACTGTTCTTTGTGGACAGGCTCATCGACATGGGCGCCCAGATTATGCTCTGCGACCCCCACAGGGCTGTGGTGATTGGCCTCGACCACAAGTTTGCACTGCGCGCCAACAAGATGCATTCGCCCGACATCCGCGCCGGCATAGCCATGCTCATTGCGGCCATGAGCGCCAAAGGGGTGTCGACCATCGACAACATAGACCAGATTGACCGTGGATATGAGGCCATCGACACTCGCCTCAACTCCGTGGGAGCCTGCATATATCGCAGGGATTGAGAAAATCAGACCCGCTGCCAATGGAAAAAGTTACGAAACGTCCAATTCCACTACTAGTCAGAGACCTTCTGAGACTCAGCGCCGATGTGGCCGCTTCGGGAGATTTCAAGGAAGTCAAAACCATATACCGCGAAGCCGCGGAGAGGGGCATGTGCCTCTCTCCGCGCCATGGCATTGACCCAGTGGCTGAATCGCTCAACGCGGGGGTGGCCCTCTGTGAGATGGTGTCGCCCGACAGGAACATGCTCATAGCCGTGATGCTCTACCAATTGGCAGCCATGGGAGCCGTGAGCCTAGAGAGAATCACATCGGCCTGGGACGCGGATGTGGCTCATCTTGTTGAGGGCCTGATGAAGGTCTCGACCCTCTATGGGAAGCAGACCGTGGTGAAGACCGACAACTTCCGCCGTCTGCTGATGGCGCTTGCCGATGATATCCGCGTCATCATCATCATGATTGTGGAGCGCCTCACGCTGATGAGGGCAATAAATCACCATCCTGATGAGAAGTTTGTCACCGACACGGCTTTTGAGGCAAACTATCTGTATGCACCCCTGGCTCACCGCTTGGGTCTCTATAAGATAAAAAGCGAGCTGGAGGACCTCTCGCTCAAATATACCTCGCGCGACACCTACACAAAGATAGCCCGCGGGCTTAATGAGACAAAGACTGAGCGCGATGCCTATATAGCCTCTTTCATCGCCCCGGTGAGAGAGAAACTTGACGCGACGGGTCTGAAATATGACATCAAGGGGCGCACCAAGTCAATATATTCAATCTGGAACAAGCTCCGCAAGCAGCAAGTGGAACTCTCTGGAGTCTATGACCTCTTTGCAATCCGCATCATCCTGGATGTGGAGCGCGAGAAGGAGAAGGCAGAGTGCTGGAGAGTATTCTCTATAATCACTGACATGTATACCCCCAACCCCAAGCGTCTCAAGGATTGGATTACAATCCCGAAAAGCAATGGCTATGAGTCGCTCCACACCACGGTGATGGGACCGGGCGGAAAGTGGGTGGAGGTGCAGATACGCACCCGTAGGATGGACCTTGTAGCCGAGAAGGGCCTGGCTGCACACTGGCGATATAAGGGTATCAAGAGCGAGAGTTCGCTGGACCAGTGGATGAACAATGTCCGCGATATACTCGAAACGGCCGACGGGCCAATGGAGTTGATGAAGAACTTCAAGATGGATCTCTATGACAAGGAGGTATTCGTCTTCACTCCTCAGGGTGATCTCCACCGCCTGCCGCTTGGAGCCACTGTGCTCGACTTTGCCTTTGCAGTCCACTCAAAACTTGGTTGTGCGTGCATAGGTGGAAAGGTGAACGGACGCAACCGCAAACTGGGACACAAGCTCCGCTCAGGGGACACCGTAGAGATTCTCACCTCACCCTCGCAGACTCCTAAACAGGATTGGCTCAACATAGTTGTCACGGCCAAGGCCAGGACAAAGATCCGCCAGACCATCAACGAACGTGCTGCACGCTCAAGCGAGTATGGGAAGGAACTGCTGCAACGCCGCTGCAAGAACCGCAAGATAGAACTTGAGGAGGGCGACCTTATGCGCACCATCAAGAAGATGGGCTATAAGTCTGTCACGGACTTCTATAAGGCTCTGGCTGATGAGATCATTGACCCGGCTGATGTGATAGCCGGATATGAGGCTATCCAAGCAGCCGACTCCAAGGCAGCAGCAGCGACAGAGAAGCGGAGCGCCGAAGAGTTTGAACTCTCCGACCCGACAACACGTATCGAAGAAGGGGCCGGAAACAATGACATCCTTGTGATAGGCACCGACAATATCCGAGGGATGAACTACAAGATGGCTCGCTGCTGCAACCCTATCTTCGGTGATAAAGTGTTCGGTTTCATATCGTCGGAAGGTGTGGTGAAGATTCATCGTGAGGATTGCCCAAACAGCGCCCATATACATGAGCGTTATCCCTATCGTGTGATACGCACACGCTGGTCAGGGAAAGCCGGAAATCAGACCGCTGCTACTATCCGCATTGTCGGTCAGGATGATATAGGGATTGTCACTAACATCACATCGGTAATAAACAAGGAGAAGGATGTCCTGCTCCGCAACATCTCCATCGAGAGCCACGACGGCATCTTCTCAGGGTTTCTCGTGGTGGGGGTCAACACGACAGATGCTCTCAACAATGTAATAAAGAAAATACAAGCAGTCAAAGGTGTAAAAAATGTGCAACGCAGCAATTAAATCAATCATCACATCAGTCATCGCCCTCTTCCTTGCCTCCTGCTCCTCAGACAATGGTGAGAAAGAAGCCTCAGAGCTTGTGGCCGAGGCTAAGGAGGCTGTCGAGGCGCGAGACTATGGACGCGCCAAGATGCTGGTCGACTCCATCAACAATGCTTATCCCAGGGCCATCAAGGCACGCCGCGAGGCCATGCACGTTGGAACCGTGGCCATCGAGGGTATCTCGCTGCGCAGGCTTGAGTCTGCCGATTCACTCCTGGCTCTGCTTGCAGCCAGGGCAGACTCACTCAAGCCTCTGGTGAAGTATGTCCAAAATCCCGTGGAGGGCTACTTTGTGGCCGATGGAGCCAATCCTGAGGATATTCTCAATGTCACAGGCATCCAGGCCCGTCTCTCGCCCGAGGGAGACTTTTACATCGTCTCAACCTTGAAGGGGAAAGGGGTGAAGTCGACCTCAGTCACCGTCACGGACGGAAACTCATCGGCAACGACTGCCACCGTGAGCCACGACGGTGAGCGCAACGACCGCACAGGCGGCTCAGAGCGAATCACATTCATTGCCGCCGAGTGTGACACCCTGGGCCGTTTCATCATGGAGAATGCTGGCATCCCGTTGAAGCTGACATTCAACGGCGACGCCGGAAGCACCACGGTGACACTCCCGGAGAAGACAGCAGCTCAGACAGCCACACTCTATGACTATGCTCTCACCCTGAGGCGCGCCCGTGTGGCCTCTCTCGAGAAGGAGCGGCTCACACGTGCGCTCGACACATCACGCTCGCAGGCCGCCCGGACTTTTATCGAGGAAGAATCCAAATAGCAATCCACAAAATCTCTCTCCTATGGACAACAGGTTCCAAAAACTCTATGACAAAGTTCTGAACTTCTGGGAATATGCCTCGGAAAAAGTCTGGGATGACCACCGTGACATATTTAAGGTCAACCTGATAAAGACCCTCAACCTCACTGTGAGGACATTTTTCAGCACCGACCTGCAGTCGAAGGCGTGTGCCATGACCTATCGGACACTTCTGGCCGTAGTCCCGGCCATTGCGCTTCTATTTGCAATAGGGCGCGGTTTCGGATTCCAAAATCTGCTGCAGTCCCAACTGTTCAGTTACCTGCCCTCACAGCACCGTGCCCTCGAGATGGCCTTCTCGTTTGTGGACTCGACGCTTGCGCAGGCATCAGAGGGAATCTTTGTGGGTGTTGGCATCGTTTTCCTTCTTTGGACCATAATCTCGCTGCTCGACAGTGTTGAGGCGACTTTCAATCAGGTGTGGGGGGTGACAGTTGACCGCTCATTTTTCAGAAAGGTGACTGACTATCTGGCCATATGTATCATACTGCCCATCCTGATGATTTGCTCAGGGGGCCTTCAGGTGTTCATGTCGACGGCCATACAGAAACTCCTGCCTCATTTCATGACTCCATTTCTGGAGATTGTGTTTGATTGCCTGAGTTTCATGCTGGCATGGCTTTTCTTTGCGGGAGCCTATATCCTCATCCCTAACACAAGGGTAAAATTCAAGAATGCCATGATGGCCGGGGTGGTTGCAGGGACGGCATTCCAGGTGCTTCAATGGCTATTTATCTCCGGACAATTGTATGTGGCTAAATATAATGCCATCTATGGTTCCTTCTCGTTTCTCCCCTTGATGCTGATATGGATGCAACTGTCATGGCTGATTACCCTGGCAGGCGCTCTGATATGCTGTGCATCACAGAATATATCCATGTTCAGTTACGACAAACAGACGCGCACCATCTCGCTCTCATACCGCCGCAAGGTCGAGGTGGCAGTGCTTGCCGTGACAGTCAGGCGAATGGAATCAGGAGAGCTGCCTATGACCGCCTCCCAACTCTCGGAGCATCTCACCGTCCCCATACGTCTGCTCGATGAGACTGTGAAGCGGCTGCTCACAGCCGGGTTGTTGACAAGAGTGCTCCCTGAAGGGACCTCTGAAGCCGATCCCATCATCCTCCCCGTGATACCCTCCTATCCTCCTGACCGCTATACGCTCGAATTTGTCAACACAACGCTCGACAACCTGGGAGCCTCTGACTTCCTCAGCCACTTTGATGACGAGACGAAGCCACTCGTCCCGATGATGGAAGCTGTCATCCAGGCTGCCCGCACCAAAGGCAAGGACGTTTTACTCAAATATATTCAAATATAAAAATCCATGAAAGAAGCAATCGCAACAACTGCGGCTCCCGCCGCCATCGGCCCATATAGCCAGGCCATCAAAGTGGGCAATCTCCTGTTCTGCTCAGGCCAGATTCCAGTCAATCCCGCCAGCGGTGAGATTCCCGGTGGAATCAAGGCTCAGACGGAGCAGGCTTTGGCCAATGTCCTCGCGCTGCTCAACGCAGCAGGCGCCGGCATCGAGAATGTGGTGAAGACCACTGTCTTCCTCTCAGACATGAACAACTTCGGCCCCATGAACGAGGTGTATGGACAATTCTTCACTCTTCCCTATCCGGCCCGCTCAGCCGTGGCCGTGCGCGAGCTCCCCAAGGGTGTTCTCGTTGAGATTGAGGTAATCGCCTCCATCTGATAGACTAAGTTCATAGAAATAAAAAGTGAGTCCGGCGCCCATGACCTCCGGACTCACTTTTCTTTCTACAATTCACTATGAATTCATTTCACACTGTGAGCAACAGATGTCACTTCATCCCATACAGAAGCCATTGGCCATGCTGTGAGACGAGGATGACATCCCGCACGGAGGGCGAACAACTCGGTTCCTACGGCTCCGGGAGTTGGGAAGGTGAGAGCAGTCATGACACATTCACCATCACCGGTATATATTTCCACGACAGATTTATCCACAAATATGTTCAGCCTCAGGCTGTCATTCTCTGGGACTACTCTTGTGAAGGCGATGCGCTCGAACTTTGGCATCTTGACGGCAGTCGAGTTAGTGCGATCGAGAGTGAGTATGCCTGATGTGGTGTCGTAACTGAGGGTCACCTTCATGCCATCGCCTGCACAAAGGTTCAGGCCGAATGTGTTTGCCTCGTCGGTGGGAAATTCTACTTCCAATTCATATTGATTGTCCATCCCGCTAATCTCCGGCAATGGAGTGACACCGGGTTTGAGAGTTTTGGCATACTTGACCGGCTTGCCTCTCAGCTGTCTCAAAGCAGTGGCCGGAGTCTGCCTGAGGCGCAGCCCATCAGGGGTCTCTACCAAAGACAGTTCCCTCGGCAATGACCAAACACCTTTTCCATAGGTTGTGGGTACATGCTGTGCATAGTCCCATGTCGAGACCCAACCAATGGAATAGACATTGGGGAGGGTCCCGTCATAGTCGCGGAACGTACGCGAGGCATAGTAGTCAAGGCCAAAATCTATGTAGAGCGGTTCAGAGTCAGAGGTGTCAGGGGTGAATCTGGTGCCGTCAAAATCGCCGACAAAGTATTGCTCACGCGCCCAGTTTACAGAGACCACAAGCACCCATTTCTTTTCACCTTCTTTTCCCACAACGGGAAGTTGGAACATGTCAGGACATTCCCATGAACGCTCGCTGTCTCCAGCTGGACCAAACTCACTCAGCCACTCCCAATGTTTAAGGTCTGAGGAGCCATAAAAAGCGACCTTTTTCTCAAGAGCCTTTGCAACAAGCATAATCCAGCGCTCCGTCCTCTCATCCAACAGCACTGTAGGGTCTCTGAACTCAGTGCTCCATATGTCGATGACGGGATTGAGGTCGTAATAGTTGAATGTCCGTCCACCGTCTCTGCTGTGGGCAATTGACTGTGACTGTTTCTTGGTAGCCTCATCAAATGATGTGAAGGCAGCGACATATGCACCTCTTCCATATCCGGCTGTGCCGGCTGTGTCGACAGCGACACTGCCTGTGAATTTTCCAATCCCTGCAGGGACATCGACCAAAGATTCTCGGTTGATTTCAGTCCAGTGCAGAAGGTCAGGCGACTCAGCGCATCCCCAGCTGTAGGCATGGAACATCCCGTTGTGATAGACCAGGCCACAGGGGTCGCCGATCCATCTATGGGCAGGTGTGAAGTGATATTGCGGACGCCACTGTTCCTTATACAGGCCCTCGGCCATCGCACCCAGGCTAATCGCCATAAGGAACATAAAAAATATTTTTCTCATATCATGCAGATAAAAAGTGGGGAGGGGATATGGGCATAGGCCCATCAAGTCCCCTCCCCGGCGAACCTTTCTCGTCTTTCCTGCTTATCTATGTGTGTTGTACCTATTGTCTGTCTTTAGAATGAGGGGTATCCGGGATTCTGGACATATATGCCCCCTGAGAAGTTGTATTGCGCAACGGGTACAGGGAAATACTCCTCACCGGTCTCAAACGATGCGTTCTGATAGTAGATGCGGTTGTCCTGCTCGGCTGCAAAGTAGTTGTTCATAGTCTCCTTTGCTATGCCCCAACGGACGAGGTCGTAGAAACGCTCACCCTCCATGGCCTTCTCAAGCCGCATCTCAGTGCGCAGGGCCTTGCGGGCATAATCCTGTGTCCAACCGGCCTGGGGATAGAGGCCAATCTTATAGTTGGCGGCATCCTTTGTGGGGTCGTTGAAGTCTTTGACGTATGCGCTCTGACGTGCACGCTCACGGATGCGGTTGATGAGACCGCGGGCTTCCTCAAGGCTTGCGCCGTCGCCTATCTCTATGAGAGCCTCGGCTTTGTAGAGGAGAAGATCAGCATAGCGGATAATCTGCCAGTTCAGGCCTGAAGCACCCCAGGGCCAACCGTGGTTGGCGTCCTCAGACTCGGGAGAGAGCCAGAAGCGCTTGGTGTTGTTGTAGCCGTAGACGTCCTTGTTTCTAACCCAGAGGCCACAGGGTTTCTCTGTGTATGTCTTATAGCGGATGGTGGGACGGCCTGTCACGAAGTCGAGACGGGGATCGACATTGCCGCTGACATTGTCGAGTGTGTACTTAGAGTTGTCAGCCTCGTCGAATTTCACGACACCGTAATCAGGAAGGCTCTGATAGTCGAAGAGTGGGAGACCATCGGCATCTGTCTGATAGGCATTGATGAGGTCCTGCGAGGGGAGGAAGAAACCATCGCCGGCCCAGGGACAACCCTCGCCTGTCATTGAGTTGAGGAGCATGCTCCAGTTGACACGTCCGCCGTCGGCGGTGCCATCGTTCTTGGAGAACTGCACTGTAAGCACTGACTCAGGTCCGTTCTCATACTCGAGGAGGTCGAGATGCTGGAAATCTTTGAGCAGTTCGTAGCCACTGATACCGTTGATTATCTCGACAACCTCCTTGAGGAGAGTCTTGTTGATGTTTGTGACAGCGTTTGTCTCGGGATCCTCCTCATATGCCTGATAGAGTTTCACCTTGGCGGCATATGCAAGGGCGGCGCGCTTGTTGATGCGTCCTATCTCAGGCTGAGTCTCAGGGAGATCTCCGGCAGCCTCAAGGAGGTCGTTGGCGATGCGGTCGAGGTGCTGCTCGCGTGTGAACTCATTGTTGGGGACAGAGGTGTAGTCGTTCTCCGGAAGGTCAATGTCCATGTAGGGGATGCGGTTGAAGAGGCGCACGAGTTCAAAATACCAGTGGTCTCGGATAACCTTCATCTCGGCGATACGGACAGTCTTATTGGCAATTTTGTTCTCATCTGTCTTCATGATAGCGCGAATGGCTGAGTTGCAGCGCGAGATGCCGCAGTAGACGTTGAACCATTTTCCGTCGAGGAAGCCGTTGTTTGGCTGAATCTTGGCTGTCTCCATGTCGTGCACCTCCCAGAGGTCGGTCTCACCGCCGCCACCCTTGTAGGCATTGTCGGCCCTGACCTCGCCATAGCTCCAGTTGGTGAGGGGGTAGAGATGAGGATCGTTTGAGTCGGCATAGCGACACCCGAAGGTGGCATATGCGCTGTTGACCAGGAGGTCTACGGCCTGAGGGTCGTTCATGTTTGCCTCTGAGAGGGGACCTTGAGGGGGATTCTCAAGGAAGTCATCGCTACAGGATGCTATGGCTGCCGAAGCCAGGAATATGCTGAGGATTTTATTGAGTTTCATGACATTATGTATTGTGGAGGTTTAGAAACCGAATTGGAGACCGAAAGTGTACTGACGGGGAAGGGCATAGGGATAGCCGAGACCCTCGGGGTCAGCGCCGCTGTATTTTGTGATTGTGAACAGGTTCTGAGCCTGGAAGTAGACGCGGGCGTTCTTAAGCGAGAGCTTGTCTTGTATGTTCTTGGGGAGAGTGTAGCCCACGGAGAGGGTCTTGAGTCTCAGGAAAGAGCCATCCTCGATGTAGTATTCAGAGCCGTCGCCCTCACTGTTTGAGTTGTCGATTGAGGGAGCTGGGACATCAGAGTTATAGACACCGGTGGTGAGATAGTTCTCATAAGCCTTAGCAGCACCGAGGAGCTGTGTGCCGTGGTTGCCGGTCCAGAGAGGGAAGAAGTCGGTGTAGTACTTGGAGTTGTTCCAGGCGTCGCGGATGATGCTGTTGAAGAAGAGGCTTGCATCGAAACCCTTCCAGTTTGCAGCGAGATTGAGACCGAACTGAGCCTTGGGGAGGTCGCATCCGAGCCATGTGCGGTCGCGGTCATTGATCTCACCGTCGCCATTTGTGTCGACATAGCGCACACGTCCCACGGCGGGGTTGCCGAAACCTATCTTGTACTGTGCCTTATAGGCGTCAACTTCTTCCTGTGTGCGGAACACACCATCGGTCTTATAGCCCATCCATGAGCCGAGGCTCTGACCCACAATGCTGAGGTCTCGTCCGTTGCCGCCTCCATAGGTGTAGTAGATATCCTCCATGAGGTCTGTCACCTTGTTCTTCATGGCTGTGATGTTGAGACCCACTTCATAGCTGAAATCCTTGTTGACTGCCTGGCGCCAGTTGAGGACAATCTCGACACCCTTGTTGACCATCTCACCACCGTTATACCAGCAGTAGCCGCCCTCGCCGATTGTGGCGATATAGGGTTTCTCCACGAGCATGTCCTTGGTTTTCTTATAGAAGTAGTCGAACGAGGCTGAGAGACGGTTGTTGAGGAAGGCAGCGTCAAAGCCGATGTTTGTCTGATAGGTCTTCTCCCATGTCAGGTCCGGGTTGGTGCTACGTGAACGGAAGGCTCCGGAGTAGAGTTTGTCGCCGCCGGCAATGGCATATCCGGCCTTGTTGAGATCCATGTTGTATTTTGCATAGAAGGCGTCGTTGGCAATGATGTCGTTACCGTTCACACCGTAGGCACCGCGGATCTTAAGGTCTGTGAGCCATGTGCGGGTGTCCTCCATGAAATTTTCCTGTGAGATGCGCCATCCTGCTGAGAATGAGGGGAACCAGTCGGAATTCTTCTCGTTAGAGAGGCGTGAGGATGCATCGCGGCGGATGGTGAGCGAGGCGAGATACTTGTTGTCCCATGTGTAGTTGAACTTGCCGAACACTGAGAACATCGAATAGTTTGAGGCGCTTGAGCCTACTTCCTGATTTGAAGTCACGTTGCCGAGATAGAGGTAGTTCTCATCCTCAATCTCGAGGCCCTTGCCGCGGCCATACATATCCTCAAAGTGGTTGCGCTTGGCCTCGATGCCCACGAGAGCCATGATGGCGTTCTTGCCGAAGTCGGCATTATACTGAGCGGTGTTTGTCCACACCCAGTCGACAGTCTTGCTTGAGTACTGATAGAGAGTGTTGGTCTGGTCGCGGAGGTTTGCAGGTGTGAACTCCTTGTCGTTGCCGTTGTGGTAGTTGATACCGAAATTGGTTCTGACGATGAGGTTCTTGATGGGTTCTACCTGGAGATATGCGTTGCCGAACACACGCCAGTATTCATGCTTGTTCTTGCTCTGCTCCTCAATCTGTCTCATGAGGTTTGGGGTGTCGTTGAGACCGAAGTTGACCTGGTCGTTCCAATTGCCCTCGCTGTCGTAGACGGTGCGGGCGGGGTGCATCTTGATGGCATTCTCCTCGATGCCGCCGGGAGCATTGTGCTGACGCCACCAGTTGAGTGTCATGTTGCCGCCGGCGCGCAGACGGTTGTTGAGGAATCCGTAGTCTGAGCTGAAACGTGCATTGGCCTTCTGGAAATCCGAACCCTTTATGATACCGTCGTGGTCAAGCCAGCTGAGCGACATTGAGGAGGAGCCGTTCGAGGCGCCCTTTGAGAGACCTACGCTATAGGTCTGCATGAGTGCTGTGCGGTGAATCTCCTTCTCCCAGTCGGTGTTCTGAGGGTTGACGGCCACACCGTTGAGGTTAGTATAGCCCTGGAGCTGAGGAGTGGCGCCGTTGCCATAGAGTTCGTTGGATGTGGGTGTGGTGCCATATGTATATTTGTGAGCTGCCCAGTAGACCTGGCCCCACTCATCGGCGTTCATCATGTCGAGACCACTGTTGTAAGTCTGCAGGGTGAGAGTGGCATCGAATGTCACACGGCATTCACCTTCTTTGGCGCGCTTGGTGGTGATAATGATTACACCGTTGGCGGCCTGGGCGCCATAGATGGCTGCGGAGGCTGCGTCCTTCAGCACCTGAATGGACTCAACATCGTTGCTGTTGAGGATTGTGCCGGGATTCTCGCGTGTCATCACGCCATCTATAACATAGAGGGGACCATTGGCATCGCTGCGGAATGATGATGCACCGCGGATAGATGTGCCGGTGCTCAGACCGCCGGGGGTACCATCGGTAGTGATGTTCATGCCTGCCACACGTCCCTGAAGAGCCTGGAGGACATTGCCCGTGGGGGTGTCTGACACATCCTTCATCTTCACCACGGAGACTGAGCCGGTGAGGTCGGATTTCTTCTCTGATGAATAGCCCACCACTACAACCTCATCGAGCAGCTCGGTGTCCTCTGAGAGGCGGACTGTCATATGTTCTGTCGAGGCCTTGACGGTCTCTGTCTTATAGCCCACATAAGATATTGCAAGGCTTGATCCTTCGGGGACGTTGAGGGTGAAGTTACCGTCAATGTCAGTGGCGACTCCTGTGGTGCCTTTTCCGTCGGGGATGACGCTGGCGCCTATCAGCGGTTCGTCATCGGCGGCTGAGAGGACTGTCCCATGCACCGTGATGTCTCGTGCTTGTGCGGTGAGTGCTATGAAGAATAGCATGACTGCACCGAGGATTGATTTTTTCATGTTTGTATAGATTGGTTTTGGATTCTGACGCAAAGTTAGGGCCAGGGAGCCCCTTATGTGTAACACGCAGGTTGCAAGGAATATCAAAATCCGTGCAACGCACGTTTTTTTATATCAAAAGCACGATTCTTAATATCAGCCTGCGGCAGACTGACAGAATTTTTACTTGTGTCCCAGGCGCTCACGCACATCGGATGGTGTCTCGCCATAGATGTCGCGGTAGCATTTCGTGAAGTAGGCCGGAGCCGAGAATCCCACCTCATATGCTATCTCGCTGATGCTCTTGGCGGTTGTGGTGAGAAGCTCGCGGGCCTGCTTGATGCGGAGATTGCGCAGGAGCTCGACGGGCGAGAAATTTGTCAGGGCTTTTATCTTGCGGTAGAACTGCGAGCGACCCAGTCCCATCTTTGATGCGAGGGAGTCGACGCTGAGTTCAGGATTGCCCATCTCAGAGCGGACTATCTCGAGGAACCGGGAATAGAATTCGCTCTCGACATCGGCGGTAGAAGAAGGCTTTGATGTGAGCGGTTTCAACTCCGGGTGTCCCTGGGCTTTCCACAGTTCCTTGATGCGCTTGCGGTTGTCTATGAGGTTATGGCACCTCATCCTGAGCATGCGGCTATTGAAGGGCTTGGCAAGATAGCCGTCGGCACCGCTCTCATAGCCCTGTATGCGCTGCTCGTCCATTGTGCATGCTGTCAGCATCAGGACGGGGATGTGAGAAGTGGAGACCTCCTCCTTTATGAGGCGGCAGCATTCCAGTCCGTCCATCACGGGCATCATCACATCGCATATTATTAGGTCAGGGACATATTTGGCTGCTCTCCTCACACCCTCCTTACCGTTGGAGGCCTCGATGATCTGATATTCATCGCTCAGAAGTTCGGACACCATGCTTCGGATATCCTCATTATCGTCTATCACAAGCAGGAGTGGTTTGTCATCGCCGTCGGTGGTTCGCTCGGTCTCGATGTCGGCCAGTTCGGTCTCTATGTCGCTGTCAGGTACTGCGCGTGAGAGAGTCTCGGGGGCGGGGGTGGCCACATGTCTGACGGGAAGTGTAACAGTGAAGCGGCTTCCTCGACCCTGCTCACTCTCGACACTTATCTCACCGCCGTGGAGCTCGACAAAAGCCTTGGCGAGCGACAGTCCTATCCCTGAACCATTCGAGTGGATTTTGTCGACCTGGAAGAAGCGGTCGAAGATGTTGCCGAGTTCCTCAGCGGGGATGCCCATGCCGGTGTCCTCAACTGACAATGTGAGGGTCTCCCCCTCTAGGCTGCAGCGGAAGTTGATATGGCCGTTGTCTGGGGTATATTTGAAGGCGTTTGACATGAGGTTGAAGAACACGCGCTCGATTTTCTCAGTATCGATGGCGAGGGTGAAGTCTTCGGGGATTGAGATTTCGACACCCAGTTTTATGGCGCGGCGGCGCGCTATGGAGTAGAATGACTCGGCCCACTCTGCCACTATCCCTGCGAAACCAACCTCGGTGAGGTGGAGGTCGAGTTTGCCATTCTCATATTTTCGGAAGTCAAGTATCTGATTGATAAGTCGACGCAGAATCTTGACATTTTTATTGGCAATCTTCATCAGGGTGTGTTGCTGAGGGGTGAGATTATCTGCATCAGCAAGTTGCTCGACCGGTTCGGCTATGAGGGTGAGGGGTGTGCGTAGATCGTGGGAGACGTTGGTGAAGAAAATGAGTTTGGACTGCGTGGCCTCGTTGAGCTGGCGGTTTAGGGCTTTCTCAGTATCACGCTGCTGCTCGAGGAGACGGTTCTGCTCCATGAGTGCCTTCTGATGGCGCTTGCGCTGCCAGAAGGCCCTGAGTATCATAAACATGACGCATAGCACTAGCGCAAGTATAGCCACAGAGGCATAGAAGAGAAGCGTCTGGGCTGAGTGGCGGGTCCAGTAGTCGTCGACCTGCATCTTGAGCAACTGAATCTTATTGGTCTCCTCCTTGAGCGATTCATTCTGAAGCAGGAGTATGTCTGCATTGGTATTGTCGACGGCTGAGGCTATCGGCAGTCTCACCTCGCGCTCATACGGAGAGCCGTTCAGGATGGCGAGGGCTGTGCGGATGAGGCGGTGGCCCTCGGTGGGATAAAAGAATGTGGCGTCTATCACACTGTCAGCCACGGCCTTTATGCCTATTTCAGGGGCGGCGTCAATGCCTATCACCTTAAGGTCCAAGCCCCTGCTTCGTGCTGTCTCAGAGGCTGCTATGGCCATGCGGTCGTTATGGGCAAATATGAGGTCGACATCCTTATATATATTAAGGAGTGAGTCTGTGACACGTGCGGCATCCTCGAAGTTCCAGTTTCCATGGGCTGAGGCGAGGACTTCAAGACCGAGGAGAGAGGCCCGGGCATTGAAGCCTTTGTGGCGCTCGCGTGCGGGAGTAGATCCGGGACGGCCATATATCTCTATGACTTTTCCGCCCGAACCGGTGAGATGGTAGGCATAATCAGCAGCCTCGCGCCCTATTCCGGCATTGTCTACACTCTGACGGGATGTATAGGTGTCGCCGTTAATGTCGCGGTCAAAGACTATGACGGGAATTCCACTTTCATATGCCTCGCGTATCACCGGAGTGACGGCATCGGCCTCGTTGGCTGCGGCTATGATGATGTCGAAACCGTTGTCCATGAAATAACGTATGTCTGAGATCTGCTTCTCGTTGCTGTCGTCCGCAGAGCGGATCTCCACCTCGGCCTCAGGGTGGAACATTATCTCGCGTCTTATCTCGTCATTCATCTTCGTGCGCCAGTCATCGTTGCTGCACTGAGAGACACCTATGCGTAGTTTAGTTTCTTCACGGCAGGAGGATAGAAGGAGCACTGACAAAGCCACCAGCATTATGGCTGTGTATCGGTATAGATTCATTTTTCAGGATAAAGGCCCATTGTTGTGACCTTTGTGGCAAAGTTAATCATAAAATTATGAATAACAGAGCATTTAATATTAAAAATGTCGTGATGCACCATTTTTAATCACCTTTGCACCAATTTTAGTAGCGTTTCGTTGGGGAAAATGGTAGATTTGCAGTGTCAATTCTCTCAGACAGTTTTTCTCAACAAGAACCGAAAATTTAATACGCGAACCAAATAATGAAACTTAAGATTAAAAACCTGCTTGCCGCCCCCGCGCTCTTGCTCGCCCTGGGTCTCTCAGCCGCCGACGGAGTGAAAGTGGAACACCTGGGGATAAACAATACCCTTGTGCGAGTTGAGGGGGAGGGCCGCTATCTGTTGCTTCCAGTGCAGGAGGCATATGATGATGCCAAGGTCAACATCGTTGTCGATGGCCGACTTGAGAAGACCATATTTGTGCGTCTGGCAAAGTCGAAGATCGACTATAAGATGCCGCTCGATCTCTCGCCGTGGAAGGGACACGATGTGGTGCTGAACATCGTCACCACCCACGACCGCACCTCCGTGCGCGAGGCCAAGCAGGATGCCTGCTGGAGCAATCTGTCGCTGGCAGACACGTTTGACACGGCAAACAGCGAACAGTATCGTCCTGCCTTCCATCACACCCCTCTCTACGGGTGGATGAACGACCCAAACGGGATGTTCTACAAGGATGGCACATGGCACCTATATTACCAATGGAATCCCTATGGCTCAAAGTGGCAGAACATGACTTGGGGTCATTCCTCTTCTAACGACCTTGTTCACTGGGACCATCATCAGGCAGCCATCGAGCCTAACGGACTGGGAACTGTCTTCAGCGGCAGCTCGGCCATCGATCATGAAAACAGCGCCGGGTTTGGCGAGGACGCTGTGGTGACTCTCTATACGTCGGCCGCTGAGAGTCAGATTCAGAGTCTGGCATGGAGCAACGACAACGGCAATACGTTCAATATCTATCCCGGCAACCCCATCCTCACCCTCGAGAGCGAGGCGCGCGACCCGAACATGTTCTGGAATCCGACGACTAAGGAGTGGACACTCGTGCTGGCCCACGCTCTGGACCGCGAGATGCTCATATTCACGTCGCCCGACATGAAGGAGTGGACTCTGCAGAGCGCGTTTGGCAAAGGACTGGGTGCACAGGAGGGTGTGTGGGAGTGTCCTGACCTCTTTGAACTCACCGTCGATGGCACAGACAAGACAAAATGGGTGCTTCTGTGCAATATCAACCCGGGCGGCCCGTTCGGAGGTAGCGGCATACAGTATTTCGTGGGCGACTTTGACGGCAAGACATTCAAGGCCGACACGGATGCTTCGGGCAAGGTGGCCACAAAGTGGCTTGACTATGGCAAGGACAACTATGCCGTGGTGAGCTGGAGCGACGCACCTGAGAGCCGTCGCACCCTGATGGGATGGATGAGCAACTGGCAGTATGCCGCTGAGGTTCCCACCCATCAGTTCAGAAGCGCCAACACTCTGCCTCGTGAGATAAGCCTCTTCACCGCTCCTGACGGACAGATCTATGCTGCCACAGTCCCCTCGCCTGAGATTGATGCTCTCCGCGGTCAACTCACTATCAACAAAGAGTCTGTCTCAGTGGCAGGCAAGGGGAAAAATTTCGCTCTCCCCACAGCTAACTCCGGCATCTGTGAGATTCTTCTTGACATCGAGCCTGGAAAGGCTGAGACTGTCTCCGTGACTCTCAGCAACGACAAGGATGAAAGAGCAGTGTTGACATACACACCTGCAAATGATACCCTCTCTTTTGACCGCCGCAACAGCGGCCTCTCAGACTTCAGCCAGGACTTTCCGGCTGTCACAACGGCTCCGACATATACAGATGGCGACAAGATGAGCCTACGTATATTCGTGGACCGCTCAAGCATCGAGGTCTTTGCTGACGGAGGCAAGAGTGTAATGACAAATCTGGTGTTCCCCACCGCTCCTTACACGGCCCTCACTCTCTCAACCACCGGCTCCCAGGCCAAGATAAAGGATCTGAAGGTCTATGCCCTGACTCCGACCGTTGAACTCTAAAATCGATATCTCTCAACCTTAACCCGTATCCTTGACAATGGAAACTTCACAGACACTTCAATATGGCAAGAAAGGGCTGCTGATGCAGATAATCCCCGTAATGCTGTGCTTCTTTGCCATGGGCTTCGTTGACCTTGTCGGCATTGCTTCAAACTATGTACAGAAAGACCTGGGTCTGAGCGACTCACAGGCCGGACTTTTCCCGTCGCTCGTATTCTTTTGGTTCCTGATATTCTCAGTCCCCACCGGGATGCTCATGAACAGGATAGGCCGCAAGAAGACTGTGCTCGTCAGCCTCTTCATCACTGCAGCCTCTCTCATACTGCCTATTTTCGATGACAGCTACATGACAATGCTCGCGTCGTTCTCACTGCTCGGCATAGGCAACGCTGTGATGCAGACATCTCTCAATCCACTTGTCACTAACCTGATCAGCGGCGACAAACTGGCCTCGACCCTTACCTTCGGGCAGTTTGTGAAGGCTATAGCCTCGTTCCTCGCTCCTATCCTTGCAGCGTGGGGTGCCACGACCGTCATGCCCACTTTCGGGCTTGACTGGAGAATACTCTTCGTCATCTATGCCGCCGTGTCGTTCATCTCCATCACCATGCTTGCCGCCACTCCCATCGAGGAGGAGCGCCAGGACAAGGCATCAGGAATCAAGGAGTGCATCAAACTGCTTGGACGCCCGTTCATCCTGCTGTGTTTCCTCGGCATCATGTGTCATGTGGGTATTGATGTCGGCACAAACACCACTGCACCCAAGATTATCATGGAGCGCCTGTCACTCCCCCTCGAGGAGGCCGGGTTTGCCACCAGCGTCTATTTCATCTTCCGCACAGCCGGATGTTTTCTAGGAGCGTTTATCCTCAGGTCGGTCTCACCGCGTCTCTTCTTTGGCCTCAGTGTGGCAATGATGCTCGCGGCAATGGTGATTCTTTTCGTGTGCGACACGCTGACGGCTCTCTACATCGGCATCGGCCTCGTCGGATTCGGCAACTCGAACATCTTCTCTGTGGTCTTCTCGCAGGCTCTCATCTCATCGCCCGATGAGAAGAACGAGGTGTCCGGCCTCATGATCATGGGACTTTTCGGCGGAACAGTGTTCCCCCTGGCCATGGGCTATGCCGCAGACGCCATCGGACAGATCGGCGCAGTCGCCGTGATGACTATCGGGGTGATTTATCTCGCTTACTATACACTCAGAATCAAATAGAAATCATATAGCCATGAAAGAAATCGTAATAGGAATGGGAGAGGCCCTGTGGGACGTTCTCCCTGAAGGAAAGAAAATAGGTGGCGCACCCGCCAACTTTGCATATCACGTCTCGCAGTTCGGTCTGGACAGCTGTGCTGTCAGCGCCATCGGCGATGACCCTCTGGGCATGGAACTGCTTCAGAATTTCAATGAGAAAGGTGTGAAGCATCACATCGACACCGTCCCCTACCCCACCGGCACTGTTCAGGTGGAGATTGACCAGGCCGGCATCCCGCAGTATGACATCAAGGAGAATGTGGCATGGGACAATATCCCTTTCACTCCTACGGTCGAGGCTCTGGCCAAGCGCACCAAGGCTGTCTGCTTCGGCTCTCTCGCCCAGCGCAACGTTGTCTCACGCGAGACCATCAACCGATTCCTCGACACGATACCCGCAGAGAACGACCCGCTGATTGTCTTCGACATCAACCTCCGCCAGGGCTTCTATTCCCCGGAGACCGTCTGCAACTCCATGAAGCGCTGCAACATTCTCAAGATCAACGATGAGGAACTCGTCACCATCAGCCGCATGTTCGGTTATCCCGGCATCGACCTGCAGGACAAGTGCTGGATTCTGCTGGGAAAATATAACCTCCGCATGCTCATCCTCACCTGCGGCATAAACGGCAGTTATGTTTTCACTCCGGGAGAGGTGTCGTTCCTCCCCACCCCCACAGTGGAGGTGGCTGACACTGTCGGCGCGGGCGACTCTTTCACGGCTGCGTTCATTGCCAGCATCCTAAAGGGTAAATCTGTCACCGAGGCTCACCACAAGGCTGTACAGACATCGGCCTATGTATGCACCCAGCAGGGTGCAATGCCCACTTTGCCCTCCGAGATTACTGAATAAAATCCCTCCACACAATTCAAAATAAGGGCCATAGAGACTTAGCGTCTCTGTGGCCCTTAAAGCATATTTTAATTATAATTAGAGACGAGCCTTGATAGCCTCTGTCTCAGCCTCATAGCCGGGCTTGGCAAGGAGAGCAAACATGTTGCGCTTGTAAGCCTCGACACCGGGCTGGTTGAAGGGGTTGACACCGAGCATATAGCCGCTGATGCCACATGCCTTCTCAAAGAAGTAGATGAGCTGGCCGAGATATTTCTCCTGGATTGCGGGGAGAGTGATGAGGATATTGGGGACACCACCGTCAACGTGTGCAAGACGTGTGCCGAGTTCGGCCATCTTGTTGACCTCATCGATGTGCTTGCCGGCGATGTAGTTCAGGCCATCGAGGTTAGCCGCGTCTGAGGGGATGAGTTTTTCGTGCTCAGTCTCTGAGACAGAGATGACGGTCTCGAAGATTGTGCGCTCGCCATCCTGAATCCACTGACCCATGGAGTGGAGGTCTGTTGAGTTGTCGACAGCAGCGGGGAAGATGCCCTTGTGGTCCTTGCCCTCGCTCTCGCCATATAGCTGCTTCCACCATTCTCCGAAGTAGTGGAGCTTGGGGTTGTAGTTGACAAGAATCTCAATTTTCTTGCCAGCCTGATAGAGGGCATTGCGTGTGGCTGCATAGAGGAGAGCCGGGTTAGCCTCGTCGGCAGCGTTTGTGGCCTTCTCCATCTCGCCTGCACCATCGATGAGGGCGCGGATGTCGAATCCGGCCACTGCGATGGGGAGGAGACCCACGGGAGTGAGGACTGAGAAGCGGCCACCCACATTGTCGGCGATGACAAATGTCTTGTAGCCTTCTTCTGTGGCGAGAGTGCGGAGGGCGCCGCGCTTGGCATCGGTTATGGCAACGATGCGCTTGCGGGCCTCATCGACTCCAAGTTGACGCTCGAGCTGCTCCTTGAGGAGGCGGAAAGCGATGGCCGGCTCTGTGGTGGTGCCACTCTTTGAGATGACGATGATGCCAAACTTCTTATCCTTAAGGTAGTCCTGAAGTTCGTAGAGGTAGTCCTCGCCGATGTTCTGGCCTGCGAAAAGCACTTTAGGCTCACCTTCAACGCCGGGACGATAAGCTGCGAAACTATCGCTGAGAGCCTCGATTACGGCCTTGGCGCCAAGATAGCTGCCGCCGATGCCGATGGCTACGACTGTGTCACACGATGCGCGGAGCTCATCGGCACATGCTATGATGTCGTCGAGCTGGGCATCTGTTGTGTCTGTGGGAAGGTTGACCCAGCCGAGGAAGTCATTGCCCTCGCCGCTGCCTGTCAGCACCTTGTCGAGAGCGCCGGCAGCCTTGGCATCGAGATTGCTGATCTGTTCGCGGCTCACTGTCGAGAGCACGTCCTTGATGTCAACGTTCAGAGTTTTCATGTTGTATCGTTTAAGTTATGATGATAGAATGTTCGGTTATATAAACCATTTGCCGAGGGCACGCATGGCACGCTCGGCATTGGCGTGGCGATAGAGGATATCGTACACAGCATCGAGTATAGGCATCCTCACCCCATAGTTCTTGTTTATCTCCTTGATGCACTTGGTTCCGTAATATCCCTCGGCAGTCTGCTCCATCTCCATTCTTGCTGTTGAGACTGAGTAGCCTTTGCCAATGATTGAACCAAAATTATGGTTGCGAGAGAAACGTGAGTAGGCCGTGACGAGCAAGTCTCCCAGGTAAACGCTGTCGCAGATGCAACGCGGACGGGGACAGACCTCGTCTACGAAACGCTCCATCTCCCTGATGGCATTGCTGACAAGCATAGCAAGGAAATTGTCGCCCCCCTTCATGCCGTGGACAATGCCGGCAGCGATCGAGTAGACATTCTTGAGGACGGCTGCATATTCTATTCCCTCGACATCGCTCGAGGGGATGGTGCGGGTGGTGGGAGATGTGAGGCATTTCCCAAACTCCTCGGCATACGACACGTTATGACATCCGACAGTCAGGAAACTGGGACGCGAGAGGGCTACCTCCTCAGCATGACAAGGTCCGGCCACGACCAGTACCTTCTCTGGATCGACCCCAAAGCGGTTTACCATATAATCGGAGATTATCTCGTTGTCGCCAGGGACGATGCCTTTGACAGCTGAGACAATGGTCTTCCCGGAGATGTCGACGGAAATCTTGTTGATATGCGTCTTAAAGTATGGTGAGGGCATCACAAGCAGGAGAGTGTCGGCTCTGCTGCAGACATCGTTGATGTCGCTTGAGAAGTCTATGCGGCTCACGTCAAACTCCACGTCGGTGAGATAAGCCGGATTGTGACCCATCCGCTTGAAGTCCTCTATGCGGTCGTCACGCCTCATATACCAGAGGATAGTGTCGCAGTTGCGCAGCAGGAGCTTGGCGAGCGCGGTCGCCCAACTTCCGCCTCCCATTACCGCTATTTTTTCAAAACTCATGGTTGAGGTGGCTTTGGAGGGTTATTCTTCAGTGGTCTCTTCTGCAGCCTGCTGCGCGGGCTTCTTCTCAGGGCGCATCTGTGGGAAGAAAAGCACTTCCTGGATGGTGGTCTGGCCTGTCATCAGCATGACGAGTCGGTCCATGCCTATTCCCATGCCCGATGTGGGGGGCATTCCATACTCAAGGGCGCGGATGAAGTCCTTGTCGATGATCATGGCCTCGTCATCACCCTTCTCTCCCAGACGCATCTGCTCTACGAAGCGCTCATACTGGTCGATGGGGTCGTTGAGCTCGGAGTAGGCATTGGCAAGTTCCTTGCCGTTCACCATGAGCTCGAAGCGCTCAGTGAGATCGGGGTTGTTGCGATGACGCTTTGTGAGGGGTGACATCTCTATGGGATAATCTATGATGAAGGTAGGCTGGATATAGGAACCCTCACACTTCTCTCCGAAAATCTCATCGATGAGTTTGCCTTTGCCCATTGTGTTGTCGACCTCGATGCCCAGGCTCTTCGCTGTCTCGCGAAGCTGCTCCTCAGTCATACCGGTTATGTCGACACCGGTCTTTTCCTTGATAGCATCTGTCATGGTGAGGCGGCGGTAAGGAGCCTTGAAACTGATGACATTGTCGCCTACCTTGACCTCGGTAGTGCCATTCACGTCGAGACAAATCTTCTCGAGCATCTTCTCGGTGAAGTCCATCATCCAGTTGTAGTCCTTGTATGCCACATATATCTCCATACATGTGAACTCGGGGTTGTGTGTGCGGTCCATGCCTTCGTTGCGGAAGTTCTTGGAGAACTCATACACACCCTCAAAACCACCCACGATGAGGCGCTTGAGATAGAGTTCGTCGGCGATGCGGAGATAGAGAGGGATATCGAGAGCGTTATGGTGGGTGATGAAGGGGCGGGCTGCCGCTCCACCGGGAATCGACTGAAGGATGGGAGTCTCAACCTCCATGTAGCCGGCACGGTTGAAATACTCGCGCATGGAGTTGTAGACCTTAGTGCGCTTGATGAATATCTCTTTCACGCCGTCATTGACAACGAGGTCGACATAGCGGCGTCGATAGCGGAGCTCGGGATCGTCGAAGGCATCATACTTGACGCCATCCTTAATCTTGACCACCGGAAGCGGCCGGAGCGACTTGCCAAGGACGGTGAGTTCAGAGGCATGCACGGAAATCTCGCCTGTCTTGGTGCGGAACACAAAGCCTTTAACGCCTACGAAATCGCCTATGTCGAGAAGTTTCTTGAACACAATATTGTAGAGGTCCTTGTTCTCGCCGGGGCATATCTCATCACGGTTCACATAGACCTGTATGCGGCCCGTGGAGTCCTGAAGTTCCATGAATGAGGCTTTGCCCATGATGCGGCGCCCCATGACGCGGCCGGCCACACAGACATCCCTCTGGGGAGCGTCGTCTGTGAATGTCTCTTTGATTTCGGCAGCATATCCGCTCACGGGATACTCGGCTGCGGGATAAGGCTCAATGCCCATGCGGCGCATCTCATCCAGGCTCTGACGCCTGATTACTTCCTGTTCACTTAGTGAAGGTGCGTTCATATCGTCAAATATATTGTGCGGTCGTTTTTTTACACTGTAAAATTGTCTAATTGCAAAATTACAATTATTTTCGGCTTTACTGTGTTAATTTAAGTTTAAAGTTATCAGGAGCGGGTGACGTTGAGGCCCTGTCGCGACAGAGTCATATCCACCATACGTCCATTTGAGGGTAGACCGGGGGTGGTCTGCAGGATATGTTTTATCCTCGATGCGGCCTCGATGTCCTTGGCTATCATGTATAAGTAGCCGCCTCCTCCGGCCCCGGGGAGTTTATAGCCCAGGCAGAGGTCGTCTACAAGACGTGAGATGGCCTCCACGGCATCAGGGTTGGTGCCAGGATCCAGACGGCAGTTCTGACGCCATGTCTCGCGCATGAGTGTCCCCATGCGCATGAAGTCGTCTCGCTGGATGGCATCATACATCTCGAGAGTGTGGGCTTTCATCCTTCTCAACAGTTCTAACTGTCTCCCTTGATTGAGAAACATCCTGCGGACTATCTCTCCGAGAATATCCTTAGCCGTGCGTGTCAGGCCTGTGTAGTAGAGGAGATGGCACGGGGCGTAGTCAGGAGATGTGAAGAGGTCTGAGGGGAGGCGGCGCACCATAGGGGTCTGGTCGAATCCCTTGGATGTATGCAGGAGCTTCACTCCTCCAATCACTCCACCATACTGGTCCTGCCACCCTCCACCGGTGGTGAGGAGTTGTTCCAGCACAAGTGTGCGTCGGCATATCTCCACCTTGTCCCATGCGAGATCGCAGAAGTCGCTCACAGCGCCGAGGACAGTGGCCGCAAGGATTGAGCTTGTCCCGAGTCCGCTTCCAGCCGGGATGGCTGAGAAGAGTGTTATCTCAAGCCCTCCGCCCATGGACTCCAACTGAGCCTTGAGCGATGGGTACTGCTCTCGGCAGAAACGTGGATGGAATCCGGCCAGAGCCAGGGCGGCCTTGGGGATAGAGAATGGAGAGCCTACCTTGTTGAACCCTATCAGTTGGTCGAAAGTGCTGACAATCTCTGATGCCCCGAGGTCAATGCTCCGGCACACTATGTGAGGCTCGCGGGAGGGACGGATGTATGTCTGGAGCGGCGGTTGTCCGTTGAGTTCTATCGCAAGGTTGATCACATTTCCGCCCTCTTCAAGGCAGAACGGTGGTGTGTCTGTCCAACCACCTGCAATGTCGATGCGGACAGGGGAGCGGCTCCACACAATCTGATCGGAGCACACGGCTCGCCGAGGTGTATTTGGGGTTGTCCCAAGGGTGTCGATAAGCCCGGAGCGGAGCAAGGAGAATGCATCGTTTTCCAGTTCACGCCATCCCTCCTCTCCGCGCCGGCGCAATATCTCGCCTCGCCACATAGAGTCGCTCATACGCTTAAGCAATGGTGACTCCGGGGTGAGCGGTTCAGGCAAAGGTATGTTCTCAGAAGCGAAGGCATTGGCTTCCTCATCAAGGTCGGCCTGATAGAAGACGCTGTGTCGATGATTACGGGCCATGGCCATACGGTTGGCGTTGCGGAAACGGCGGCGCTGACTCACAAGGCGCGGCAGCGACGCAATGTCCGATATCTGCTCAGCGCTCATGAGTTCGACTCCATCCTCTATCATGCCCCCCTCGAGCATCAGTCTGACCATCCTGCCCATGTCATCGGTATTGTCAACCACCGGAAACTGGGGTCTCTGCTGCTCATGCCCGGCAAACTTGTCGTCGATGCCATAGACTCTCACCATCCACTTATCAGCGCCTAAGGGCACGATGTCGATGCACTGCCCTGGATTGAGGGTGATCTCCCAGTCGTTCTCGGGGACTCCGGTGACGATATTATCACCGGTTAGTGTCCAACGGGGACCTATGTATGAGTTCTCAACCCAGACGTTTGTATTCGACGGACTGAAGGGTATCCGTGTGATGGAATTCTGGACAAATATCGAGGGATGAGGCTTGCGGTCGCGATGCATTATCTCGCGCTGGTCATTGACAATGTTCTGGATGGCCAGGGTCGAGGATATCATCTCGCGGCTCGTCCCATAGTGATAAAACTCGCCTCCGGGGAGAGGGAGAATCTCCACGGTGAGTTCGGCCAACTCGGGGTCAGGATGTGATGGATTGACTCCCAATGCACGACCGAAGTCAGAGTAGAGGTCATATTCCTTGAGGTTCCCCTCACTGTCGCGCGAGCGGCGTCTCAGCACCTCAACAGCCCTGTCGCTGAGAATCCACACTCCTATATCTGTGAGATAGTATCCCTCCTGGAGCAGAGCCGAGAGTGTGTCGACAGAGGGCTTCTGGAGCATTCTGTCGAGCGTAGTGGGTGAGGAATGACGGCTGAAGAACACTCCATGGTCCTTGGCTATCGAGGAATCGAGCCAAAGCCCGTAGCACACCACATCTGCCTTGGGAATAGCCCCCAGCTGCTCAGAAGCACGGATGTAGACATCGCCGCTCACTATCATGGTGTTAAGACCTTCAGGAGCCTTGTCCATGATGCGCTCATAGAGCGGAATCTGGAGGTCGAGGAGCGTCTGCGACAGCCTCTGTCCGCGTTCCCAGCGGAAGATGGGGATGGGGGTCAGGATTTTTCCGGAGGGCGCATAAGCCGGAAGCCGGCGGCTCTGTCCGCCGGCATGCAGGAGAATCCTGCGGCCTGATGAGAGCCACGACTCGAAGGTAGTGTCAGGCGCCCATGCCCGGTGGCATTGTTCAAGGAGCCATGTAGTGCCACCTCCGCTCCCGAGGCGGGAGCCGACGGGATCGGAGGTGCAGAAATATTCAGTGTTGCTCAGTCCCGTCACCTCGTGGAATGAATCCACGAGGTTAGGGGGGAGCGAGAGTAGTTTGTGGGTCATTTCTCAGAAGCGGCTTCACCTTCTCCGGGCTTCAACCACTTGTCAAACCAGCGGAAGAAGAGGCGCTGCCAGAGAATAGCGTTCTGGGGTTTCAGAATCCAGTGGTTCTCATCGGGATATATCACCATCTCAGCAGGGATGCCACGGAGTTTGGCGGCATTGAACGCCATCTCGCCCTGAGATGAGAGGATGCGGTAGTCGAGCTCGCCGTGAGAGATCATGATGGGAGTGTCCCACTTGTCTACGAAGCGGTGAGGCGATAGGGCGAATGTGCGCTGTGCTGTGGCATTGTCCTTGCGCCAGAAGGCCCCGAAGTCAGGCTCGATTGTGGCATCAGGGTTCTCGCGGGTGGCTCCTCCGCCCATATCCCAATTGGCAAACCACATCTCCTCTGTCTCAAGATACTGAGCCTCCATATTGAAGATGCCGGCGTGAGCCAGGAAGGCTGAGATACGCTTGTCGTGATTGCCTGCAAGCCAATATACAGAGAAGCCACCGTAACTTGCGCCGGTACAACCAATGCGGGCCGGATCAATGTAGGGATACTGCTTCATGTAGTCGACGGCAGCGAGATAGTCCTTCATGTTCTGGCCGCCGTAGTCGCCTGAAATCTGTGAGTTCCACTCAGTGCCAAATCCGGGGAGGCCGCGACGGTTGGGGGCAATGACCACATAGCCGTTAGAGGCCATGAGCGCGAAGTTCCAACGATAGCTCCAGAACTGGCTGACTGCCTGCTGGGGGCCACCCTGACAGTAGAGTATTGAGGGATAGGTCTTGGTTGAGTCGAAGTCCTGAGGATAGATGGTCCAGACGAGCATTTGCTTGCCATCTGTGGTGGGTACCATCTTCTTCTCGACAGTGGGCATTTTGAGCGATGCGAGAAGCTCGGTGTTGACGTTTGAGATCTGCTTTACATCTCCGTTAACAGCAACGTGGAACACCTCGTTGGGATAGAGCATCGAGTGGCGCAGGGTGACAAGCGAGCCGTCGGCCACGGGGGCGAGGGCGGCATAGTCGCATATGCCATCGGCCACGGTCCTTACCTCCTTGGAGGTGGTGTCGATACTGAATATGGGGGTCACACCATCCTTGGCAGCGATAAAATAGATTGACTTTCCGTCAGGGTTCCAAGCGATTGCGTCGACCGTGTAGTCCCAGTCCGATGTAAGGTCGTTCTTCAGGCCGGACTCGAGGTTGAGAGTGAAGATGCGGTTCTTGTCGCTCTCATATCCGTCGCGCTCCATTGAGAGCCACGCCAGTGTCTGTCCGTCCGGGGAGAAGGTAGGGTTGATGTCATATCCCATCATGCCTTCAGTGAGGCAGGTGGTCTGCTTATCGTCGAGGGTATAGAGGAAGAGGTCAGAGTTTGTTGATACAGCATAGTCGACACCGCTTTTCTTACGGCTTGTATAGACAAGGCTCTTGGAGTCAGGAGCCCATGCAAACTGTTCCATGCCGCCGAAGGGGCGCATGGGCGACTCAAAACGGAGTTCATCGGCCATAATGTCCTCAAGATCTGAGATCTTTGTGCCGTCAAACTTACCCACAAAGGGATGAGGTATCTCGGTGATCCACTCATCCCAGTGCTTGTACATGAGGTCGTCGATGACACGGCCTGTGGCCTTGGGAAGATCGGGATAAATCTCTGAAGCCTCGCGGGAATACTTTACGGTTGAGACCACGATGACCTTGGTCCCGTCAGGCGAGAAGAGGAATCCCTCGACACCCTTCTCGACCTCGCTTGCCTGCGCGCGGCCTGAACCGTCGGCATTCATGGTGAACACCTGGGGCTTGCCGTCGACAGGATACGTGAAGGCAATCTTTTTTCCACCGTCTATCCAGCAGAAGTTACCCTCGCTGGAGGCAGTCCTGGTGAGACGCTTGAGGTCTGACCCGTCGAGATTCATTGTATAGAGGTCAGCGTTGCTTTTGTTCTCCTCTACACTTTCATAAGAGATGGCCATGAGGACCTTAGTCCCGTCAGGCGACACCTTGACATCGCTCACGCGGCCCAGAGCCTCGAGCGCGTCAATGTCGAAGATGCCTGTTGTGGTCTTGAAGTCGGGCTTGTCTATGACCTTGCCCTCATCCTTGGCGGCATTTCCGCCACACGACACCAGTGCGGCTGCAATTCCGGCTGTCATGAATATGTTTTTTAGATTCATAACTATATGTTCTGATAGACTGATGTCCGGAAGTGGGTGTTCTCCACTCCCGGACAGTCGAAGTTCCTTTTTATTTTATAAGGTATTGTGATGAGATTGACTCGTGGGTGTGGACACGGCGGATGGTGTCGGCAAACAGACGGGCCACAGACAGGATTGTAGCCTTCTTACAGTTTTTCTGGAAGGGGATTGAGTTGGTGAACATCATCTCCTCGAGGGCCGAGTTGTCCACGCGCTCTGAGGCGGGGTCGCTCATGATGGCGTGTGAGCAGAGGGCTCTCACTGAGCGGGCACCATTGGCCTTCATGAGGTCGGCAGCCTTGGTGATGGTGCCTGCTGTGTCGACCATGTCGTCGATAAGGATCACATCCTTGTCCTTGACATCGCCGATGACTGTCATGTTTGCCACGACGTTTGCCTTGGCGCGCTGCTTGTGACACAGCACAAGGGGGACGTTGAGGTATTTAGAGTAACTGTTGGCTCGCTTGGCGCCACCGACGTCGGGCGATGCGATGACGAGGTCCTTGAGGCCCAGGCTCTGGATGTAGGGGATGAACACCGATGAGGCATAGAGGTGATCGACGGGGATGTCGAAGAATCCTTGGATCTGGTCGGCATGGAGGTCCATGGCAATGATGCGGTCAACTCCGGCCGTTGTGAGGAGGTTGGCCACAAGCTTGGCAGCGATGGACACACGAGGCTTGTCCTTACGGTCCTGACGTGCCCACCCGAAGTAGGGCATGACGGCGACTATGGATGCTGCCGAGGCGCGCTTTGCAGCGTCTATCATCAACAACAGTTCCATGAGATTGTCAGAGTTAGGGAATGTCGACTGAACAAGGTAGACCTCGCATCCGCGGATGGACTCCTCGAAGGATACTTCAAACTCGCCGTCGGCAAAGTACTGGATGTTCATTTTGCCGAGTTCGCAGCCCAGTTCACGGCATATCTCCTCAGCCATGTAGGTCGAGCGTGTGCCGGCAAAAATTTTGATTGGTGGCAGGGTGTCAATCATAAGTTTATGTGAAGTGATTGGTGTGATCCGTGACGGGCAACACACGCCGTGGCGGAGGCCGCGCTCACAAAACCATTGCAAAATTACGAAAAATCAGACTAAATACACCTCAATTTGCCAAAAATTCATCATCGGCCACTCTGTTTTCTCTGTTGACGAAATCGCTCAACATTCTATTGAGGACGAGATAGGGATATCGATAGCCTGATTCGTGTGGAATATTGTCGATGGCTTTCTCAAATCTCGCCATATACTCTTCGGCCATCCGATGTTTTTCAAGAAACTTGAGTGTATCCTCAAAGAGTTTGCCGATCTGCTCTACCTGATTTTCCTCAACATAATGAATCTGGGCATACTGGCACATCACCAGGAAACACCGGGCCATGAAGTCGCCCACGGCCTCATCGCCCGGCTCAAGACGGGTGAATTTCTTGATGATGGAGCGTATCTCGCGGAGGCGCATGGCGGGAAGGCCGTGGCGCCTGCGGTTTGCCTCCTTGAGGACAAGGTCGATATATTCTTCCTCTTTTTTGTCTATCTCAGGCTCCGCAAAGAAGTCGAGCAGCTCCTTGGCCTCCTTGGAGCGTGAATAGAGGTCAAGGATCACGTCGCGCAACTGTGGCGCGCTGAATTGGGCTATGGCTTTACGGACAGATGCTTTTGACATGACTATTTCAATCCTTTCTCTAGAAAATCAGTGAATCGGGGAATATTCTCATCATATGAGAAGGGTCCGGAGAGGAGTTCTCCACGGTCGTTGAGGATGACGTAGTAGGGCTGAGCGTTGGCATTAAACTTGGACCGCTGCAGGTAGCTCCACTTGTCGCCATAGGTGTCGAGTGTCACCTTGCGTCCGTTCTCCTCCACTACCATAGGTGTCGGGAGGGGTTTCTTCTCGTCAACCATAAGCTTGATGACCACAAAGTTGTCAGTAATCATGGTCTTGACCCCCTCATCGTCCAAGACTGCACCCTCCATCTTGCGGCAGTTGACACAGCCGTGGCCTGAGAAGTCGATGAGCACAGGTTTCCCCTCGGCCCTTCCGGCCTTCATCCCTTCCTCAAAGTCGTCATACTCATGGAAGGTGTTGCCATATAGATTGAAATCCTGAGTCCAGAGAGGAGGCACAAAGGCACTGACCCCCTTGAGCGGTGCACCCCAAAGACCGGGAATCAGATAGACCGTGAACGACAGTGTTATGAGCGCAAGGAAGAAGCGGGTCACCCCTATCGACTGCTCACGCTCGCCATAGTGCGAAAAGTTGAACTGCCCCAAGAGGTAGAGGCCCAGAAGCAGGAAGATGGCTATCCAGAGCGCCAGGAATATCTCGCGGTCAAGTATATGCCACCCATATGCCAGGTCGGCAACAGAGAGGAATTTGAGCGAGAGCGCCAATTCGATGAATCCAAGAACAACCTTGAGCGTGTTCATCCAGCCTCCGGAACGTGGGGCGCTCTGGAGCATGGTGGGAAACATAGCGAAGAGCATGAATGGGAGTGCGAGCGCAGTGGAGAACCCCAGCATTCCGATGGCTGGTCCCCAGACATTGCCCATGGTGGCTGCCTCGACGAGGAGGGTGCCTATGATGGGGCCTGTGCATGAGAAGGAGACCAGGGTGAGGGTGAAGGCCATGAAGAAGATGGAGAGAAGTCCGGTGGTGCGCTCGGCTGTGGCGTCCATCCGGTTGGCCCAGGAGGCCGGGAGCTTTATCTCAAATGCTCCGAAGAAGGATATGGCAAAGACCACCAGCAGAAGAAAGAAGATTATGTTGCACACGGCCGATGTGGAGAGCGCATTCAGTGAGCTTGCTCCGAAGATGCCGGTGATGATGAGGCCAAGGGCCACATATATGACTATTATGGAGACTCCATAGATGCATGCGTCCATGATGGATTTAGACCTGTCCTTACCTTTCTTCAGGAAGAAGCTCACGGTCATGGGTATCATGGGCCACACACACGGGGTGAAGAGCGCCACAAGCCCGCCTAGGAAGCAGGTGAGGAAAATGTAGAAAAGAGACTGTCCGGCTATCTCGCTATTGCTGTCGGCATCAGTGAAACTGACCGGCGCCCAGAGGTCTATCTCATCGGGCGGAGCGATGGGGGTGACTCGTTCTACCGCGGTGTCAGAATCTGCGGCCAGGGAGTCAATATTGACGGTAATGGCTTCAGTGACAGGCTTTTCGACAGGTGTCTCAGCCTTCTCATCCTTAGGGGTGCTGACAATCTTGGCTTTTCCGCCGAATGTGAATACCTCCTTGGAGGGTGGTATGCAGTTTTGGTCATTGCATGCACCATAGCGTATGTTGACATCGACTGAGAAATCTGCCTCAGTGGCTATGAATCCCTGGCGGATGCTCACCTGTGAAGTCCACCACGACAGTTCCATCTCAAAGATCTCATCCATCTCCTTGTGAGCCGGTGAGGATGGGATTTTACCGCCGTCGAGTCTCGCGCCTTTTAGTGTATAGGTTATCTCAAGGGGCTGCGGGCCTTCACCTGACGGGAAATCCCATGAATAAAGATGCCATCCCGGCTCGATAGTGGCGTTGAGAATTATCTCTCCCTTGTCATCGCCGGTCATTTTCAAATCGCCGGTCCATTTGACAGGCTCCATCATCTGGGCTGATGCGTTTAACATGGCCGACAGCATGATGAGTAGGGCTGATATGAGTCGTTTTGTCATAATTCTTGGTAATTTCATGCAAAATTACCAATTCTGACGCTGACTTTATGTTAAAAGAGCTGAAAATCGGCGTTCATTCTCACTTCTATCCCGCTGCCTCTCTTCTTACTTCTGATTATTGCCCCAGGCGAAATCAGTCTCAAAGAAGCAGGGCTGAAGTTCGGTCTTTTGAATTTGCATCAGGTTTATGTCACCTCTAACCTTCATAATATCTTTGCCAGGCTTAATGACGGCCTCAAGCGTGAGTCTCATTTTGATGGATGCGAGTCCGGACTTGTTTATCTTGAATTGCATAATCTTCACTTTGCCGCCCTTCAGAGGGATGAGGTCGCGATAATTTCTCGATGATTTATCAGGCATCATCATTAACTGTAGAGCCGAGACATCTCCCATCCCCCTGTTCCACCCGACGATGGTTGAGTCGCCGACGACATCATGCACAGCGACAAGATCATAGACATCACCGCGCTCGGGGACAGAGTCGAGCGCCATGAACATAGAGAGCCATACCCTCTCCCCGGAGATCTGAAAGCGGGGAGCAAGGTCGAAGGTGAGATAGAAGCAGGAGTCTGAGAGCATGTATTGCGAAGTCTTCGGCATGAATGAGGGTATCTCGTCACATGTGTATCGGCATCTATTCTCACCCACCCAGAGGTCGGCCCTGTAAGAGGGCACCAATTCGTGCTGAAGTTCGAGTGCTGACCGTCCCCTGAGCGTCACTTTGACAGTGTCGGCACCCATTTCAAAATCTTTCACCAGCATATGGTTGAGTTTCTCTATCTGCTCCTGCGTGAGGACACTGTAGTTATTTGTGCAGTAGACTACTTTGCCATAGCATCCCTTGTCACGGAGCATCTCATAAAGGGTCTTACCACTGACAGACAGCGATATAACTGCGAGCAATATGACTAATGCCGTTCTCATATGACTAATTATTTAATTACAACAGCAAAATTAGTAAATAAATCTATGATTCCGATTATTCACATCAAACTTTTTATTCACATCAAACTTACTGAATATAGAAAGAGGGTGCCTCTAAAAACCATTTCTGGCCTAGAGGCACCCCCATCAAATTTATGCCTTGAGGATGATTCCTATTGCGGATTTTTACATCATGCCGCCCATACCGCCCATGCCGGGAGCGGGCATAGCGGGAGCAGGATTCTCCTCTTTCTTGTCGGCTATGACACATGATGTGGTGAGGAACATGCCTGCAATCGAGGCAGCGTTCTCAAGAGCCACACGAGTCACCTTGGCAGGGTCGATCACACCGGCAGCCATGAGATTCTCATACTTGTCTGTGCGTGCATTGTAGCCGAAGTCACCCTCGCCGTCCATCACTGTGCGGACAACCACTGCGCCCTCTTCACCTGCGTTGGTGACAATCTGGCGGAGAGGCTCCTCGATGGCACGGCGCACAATCTGGATGCCGGTGGTCTCATCGTCGTTGGCACCCTTGACATTGTCAAGAAGCTTCACACAGCGGATATATGCCACACCTCCACCGGGGACAATACCCTCGGCAATGGCGGCACGTGTGGCGCTCAGGGCGTCGTCCACGCGGTCTTTCTTCTCCTTCATCTCAACCTCTGAGGGGGCTCCGATGTGGAGGACAGCCACACCGCCTGCGAGTTTGGCAAGACGCTCCTGGAGTTTCTCGCGGTCATAGTCAGAAGTGGTGTTCTCAATCTGATTCTTGATCTGGTTGACACGTGCTGCGATGCTCTCCTTGTTACCGGCACCGTTGACGATGGTGGTGTTCTCCTTATTGATGGTCACCTTCTCAGCACGTCCGAGGTGGTCGATGGTGGCGTTGGCAAGCTGCATGCCCTTCTCCTCTGATACAACTACTCCACCGGTGAGGATGGCGATATCCTCGAGCATCTCCTTGCGGCGGTCGCCGAAGCCGGGTGCCTTGACTGCGCAGACTTTGAGCGAGCCACGGAGGCGGTTGACAACGAGAGTGGCGAGAGCCTCCTGATCAACATCCTCTGAGATGATGACCAGACCGCGGCCTGACTGAGCTGTGGCCTCGAGCACGGGGAGGATGTCCTTGATGTTTGAGATCTTCTTGTCGTAAAGCAGGATGAAGGGATTCTCCATCACACACTCCATCTTCTCAGTGTCTGTCACGAAATAGGGTGAGATGTAGCCGCGGTCAAACTGCATACCCTCGACAATGTCGACGGTTGTCTCAGTGCCCTTGGCCTCATCGACAGTGATGACACCTTCTTTCTTCACCTTGCGCATAGCCTCGGCTATGAGACGGCCGATGGCCTCATCATTGTTAGCTGAAATGCGGGCAACATCCTCGATTTTCTTGAAATCATCGCCCACTTCCTGTGCCTGGCCCTTGATGCCCTCGACAACAGCAGCGACCGCACGGTCGATGCCACGCTTGATGTCCATGGGGTTTGCGCCGGCTGCCACATTCTTGAGGCCTACATTGACGATAGCCTGTGCGAGCACGGTGGCAGTGGTTGTCCCGTCGCCGGCATCATCGCCGGTCTTGGAGGCTACCTCCTTGACCAACTGGGCTCCCATGTTCTGGAAGGGGTCTTCGAGTTCAATCTCCTTTGCCACTGTCACACCATCTTTGGTGATGTGGGGTGCGCCAAATTTCTTCTCAATGATAACGTTGCGTCCTTTGGGGCCGAGTGTCACCTTGACAGCATCGGCAAGAGCATCTACGCCCTTCTTGAGTTCCTCGCGGGCCTTGATGTCAAATTTTATTTCTTTAGCCATTTCTGTGCTTGTTTTTTAATGCTTGTTGGAAAAACTTTGAACTGCTTATTTCTCAATGATGCCGAGAATGTCGCTCTGGCGCATGATGAGATACTTGGTTCCCTGAAGTTCTACCTCAGTGCCGGCATACTTGCCGAAGAGCACCTCGTCGCCTGCCTTTACGGTCATTTCCTCGTCCTTTGTGCCGGGGCCAACCGCAATCACCTCACCTTTGAGGGGTTTCTCTTTTGCTGAATCGGGGATGATGATACCTGCTGCTGTGACCTCCTCAGCCGGTGTGGGGCTGATAAGAACGCGGTCTGCTAATGGCTTGATATTCATAGTCTATGTATATTTTGATTGATATGTTTGATTATCTGCTTTTCAAGGTGGCATAAACCGTGCCAAAGATTACGGCTGTCAGTCAGGACTGACATTTTGACGGTATGGCATCAATATTCATGTATCATTCCTATAACAACCTTACCCGGTCTTTAGTTCAAAATTCCTATGCATATAGGCGTTTTCTTATGATTTTTCGTTACCTTTGTGAATCATAAACAAACCCTTGACTAATCACCATGAAATCTATCCTTACCATCGCTGCCTTAGCGCTGACGGCTGTCGCCGTCATGGCCGAGACTCCGATATATCTCGATTCTTCTGCGCCGATAGAAAAGCGTGTCGACGATGCGCTGTCGCGCATGACACTTGAAGAGAAAGTGGCTCTCCTGCATGCCCAGGGGAAGTTCTCATCAGCCGGCGTGCCGAGACTCGGCATCCCTGAGCTCTGGATGAGCGATGGCCCTCACGGTGTCCGCGCTGAGATAAACTGGAATGACTGGGGGTATGCTAAATGGACCAGCGACTCATGCACTGCCTTCCCGGCACTGACCGCCCTCGCTGCTACATGGAACCCCGCCCTCTCAGGTGTCTATGGCAAGAATCTTGGCGAGGAGGCTCTGTATAGAGGCAAGAATGTCATGCTTGGGCCGGGCGTCAACATATATCGCACCCCCCTGAATGGACGCAATTTCGAGTATATGGGCGAGGATCCCTACCTGGCGGGAGAGATGGTGGTGCCTTACATTAAGGAACTGCAGAAAAATGGCGTGGCTGCTTGTGTGAAGCATTACGCTCTGAACAACCAGGAGAAATGGCGTGGCAATGTCGATGTCAAAATCTCTGACCGAGCTCTCTATGAGATATATCTGCCTGCTTTCGAGAAGGCCGTGAGGGATGGCGGCTCATGGTCAATCATGGGGTCATACAATAAATATGACGGCTCACACGCCTGTCACAATAAGCGTCTTCTCTGCGACATCCTGCGCGACGAATGGGGATTCGACGGTGTTGTCATCACTGACTGGGGCGGTTGTCACGACACCCGCGAGGCTGCTCTCTATGGCCTCGACCTGGAGATGGGCTCCTACACAAACGGATTGACCACACAGAGCAAGGATTTCGGTTTTCAGGACTACTATCTTGCACAGCCCTATCTCAAGGCTCTGAAGGCTGGCGAACTGCCCGACTCTACTGTCAACGCAAAGGCTGCCAATGTGCTCAGACTGATATTCAGGACAGCCATGAACACTGATAAGCCTTTTGGCTCCCTTGCTTCCGACGAGCATTATGCCGCCGCTAAGGAGATAGGAGATGAATCGATTGTGCTAATGAAAAACGACGGCATACTGCCACTCGACCCGGCAAAAGTTAAGAGAGTCCTTGTCGTGGGTGAGAACGCCACCAGAATGCTCAATAAGGGTGGAGGTTCGTCGGAACTGAAAGTCAAGGACATGTTCTCACCACTCGAGGCTCTGAAAAAGAGATTTGAGGTTGTCGATTATACTCCGGGCTACAAGTCAGGCCGAGCCATGTATAGTCATGAGGACACAATTCCTGAGGCTGAGCAGGCAGCCTTGAGAGCTGAGGCCGTAATGATGGCTCCCGACTATGACGCCGTCATATATATAGGTGGACTCAACAAGAATGCTTATCAGGACTGCGAGGCATCAGACCGGCGTGAATATAATCTCCCATGGAGCCAGGACCTGTTGATTGAGCAGCTGGCTGAGGCTAACCCCAATCTTGTTGTCGCAAATATCACTGGCAATGCCTATGCGATGCCATGGCTCTCCAAGGTGCCTGCGGTAGTGCAGAGCTGGTATCTGGGGACGATGATAGGCCCATCGATGGCCGACGTCCTCACCGGTGCGGTGAATCCTTCAGGCAAACTCCCCTTTACTTTCCCCGTTAAACTCTCTGACAACGGAGCCCACAGTTTCGGCGAGATTGCCTATCCCGGCATTGAGGAGACTTCAGGGCAGCCCCGAGAGGAGTATTTAGAGGATATCCTCGTGGGTTATCGCTGGCATGACACCAAGAAAATTGCTCCTCTCTTCCCATTTGGACACGGCCTCAGCTACACGTCGTTTGAATACTCCAATCCCTCCATTGACTCAAAGGAGATCACAGAGGACGGCACAATAACTTTGACTGTCCCTGTCACAAACACTGGGAAAGTAGAAGGAATGGAGACCGTCCAACTTTATATTGGCGATGACAAGGCATCAGTGTTGCGTCCGCTCAAGGAACTTAAAGGCTTCAGGAAAATATCTCTTAAACCCGGGGAGACCGCAGTGGTGACTTTCACAATCACTCCAAAAGATCTGAAATTCTTTGACGACAAGAGCCATTCATGGAAGGCTGAACCCGGCTCGTTCAAGGCATACATAGGCTCATCGTCGGGCGACATCCGAGCCACGATGCCCTTCAGATACAAGTAAAGTCTACATTAAAAATTCCTTTATGGAGTCTATCGAGCTTAGGCAGGCCTCTCGGCCGCGACGATAGACTTCCTTCATTTTTGTGGGATTCATCTCCACTCGGCCTATGGGTAGCGGCTCATCGGGGGCAATTACAAATATTGAACCTGCCGCCGCCTCTTGGGCAACGTACTGTAGTTGCGCATTGTACATCTCATGTCTTCGTGCCATCGCCTCTGCAATCTTCGGTGCTTTCGGAAGGAGAAGTCTGAAAAGCCAACCCGGAGCAGGCTTCTTGATGTAGTCACGAGGCTGAGTGAGCACAACCACATTCCTCTCATATCCCTGCTCCTGAAAATACTTCAGCGGGATTGAATCACTGATTCCCCCATCAAGAAGACGACGTCCATCCACACAGACCGGGCGAGTCACAACTGGCATTGACGCAGATGCCCTCAGCCATTCCAAAGATTCATAATCTACCTTGTCCATCTTATAATAAACAGGTTCACCAGTATCCACGTCAGTACAAACAAGATGAAAATCCATATGATTGCGCTCAAACTCCTTAATATCAAATTTGTCTAGTTCGAGTGGAAGTATATGATATGCAAACTCAGCGCCAACGAGGTCTCCTGTCTTTATTAGAGACCTTAAACCCATATAGCGCGGATCCCTGCAATAAGCTAGATTGTATCGCAGCACACGTCCGGGCTGATTCGACTTATAATTACAACCGAAACTCGATCCAGCCGAGACCCCGACAAGACCATCAAACCGGATATCATTCTCCATCATGACATCAATGACTCCGGCTGAAAACAGGCCGCGCATCGCACCGCCCTCAAGCACCAATCCATTTTTCATTGTTATATACTAAAAAGAGCCGGTGCTTTGGGCATCGGCTCTTGGTGAAGGGGCGGTTATCTACTTTCCCACTTTCGCAGT
>JAMPAK010000001.1:866400-916589 GCA_023667285.1 Muribaculaceae bacterium | reverse complement strand
ATTGTCAAAGTGATGGAAAAACTGTCCCAAGTTATTTTTTAACGATTACTAAATTTGCAATTATGAAACTATCTCTCATCTGCCTGCGTCTCACACGTCACTCTGACAGCCGCTCCATTCTGACCGCTTTCAGCCGCGAGGCCGGCAGGATAGCCCTGGGCGTCCCGGCAGGGACAGGGCGTGGAGCAGCAAGGCTCCGAGCGCTGACAACACCCCTATCGCTGCTCACTTGCGAGACCGTGAAACGACCCGGGCAGGAGGTCTACCCGATGCGTCAGCCGGCACCGCTCAGAGTGACAGCCTCGCTCCATTCAAACCCCATAAAACAGATGATGGCGATGTTTGTGGCAGAGATCCTCGACGTCACATTGCGCCAGGGGGGTGGCGACCCGGTGCTTTTCGACTATGTCGCCTCCGCAGCCGTGCGTCTCGACTCTGCCACACAACGCGAGACAGCCAACTTCCACATATGTTTTCTCATACACTTGGCCGAGGTCCTTGGCATCGAGCCTGACATATCGACCTTCTCGCCGGGACGTGTCTTCGACATGCGCGACGGCGTGTGGAGATCCACATCCCCCCTACACACTGACACCCTCCCGCCTCATGAGGCAGAATGGGTGGCACATCTAAATAGAATGACTTTCTCAAATATGGGTTGTTTCCGGCTCACCCCTGAAGGGCGACGCCGCACACTGGATGTGGCCTTGAGATACCTCTCAATACACATCTCGCCCATGCAAGGGCTTAAGTCGCTGGAGATTCTCAGATCTCTCTGACCTCAGCAGCCACGGTCGTGGCCACAGCCTCGCGTCCTGCACCCTTCTCAGCCATCACGGCACGGCGCCGCAACTCTGCCAACGCCCGTCTGTGAGCGCGGTGAGTGAAAAATCTGTTGAGCCACATCCCGGTCAGCGAGGCTAGGATGACAAGGGCGATGACTACACCCCACATCAGGAGGTCGTGTGAATCAAGGATGTTCATGACTGATGTTTTTTAAGTTTGCGATGGTTTGATATCCCTTTTTGAATCAAACATTCCTACGCGCCTAATTGTTCAAATTTCCTCATTTTGGCATGCGGATTTGCAAAAAAGAAAAATATCAACTAATTTTGCACCACTAAGCCGCTCGAATGGTGGAATGGTAGACACGAAGGACTTAAAATCCTTTGGTCATTGCGACCGTGCGGGTTCGAGTCCCGCTTCGAGCACAATCAATGCACTTCAAACTTAAAGCCACACTCTTTGCAATGCTGCTCACAGCATTGCCCTTCAGTGAGCAGGCCGCAGCAGAGGCCGGCTTTGCTTCTGCGTCTGTCCTCTCCGACGGCCGATGGGTGAAGGTCCGTGTCGACCACACCGGAGTCTACCGCATCAGCCACTCCACCCTGCGACTGTGGGGTTTCAGCAATCCATCGTCCGTAAGCATAGCCGGCTACGGCAGCGTCGAGAGAGCCCACTCACTCGACACTGCCCCTGACGACCTCCCGGCCATCCCCGTCGTCCACGGCTCAGACGCCATATATTTCTATGGTGAGGGGGCGTCGAGGGTCACCCCCGGCGACGCAGGCTCAGACCCACTTGAGCATCGCAACTACTACTCATCAAGTTCATATTACTTCCTCACTGAGGGCTCGTCATCACTACGCTCACCTGAGATAGAGAGCATCAACGCATCAGTATCCGACTCAGAGAGCGCCATCGACTCCCACATCGAGATTGACAGGCGCCGTTACTTGGACTTCCACCCCTATAGCACCGGGGCGTTCTACTTCTCACGAAACATAGCCGACAATCCACTGCCTGTCACTGAGACCTGGAAGACCGCAGGCGTCTACGGCCCGGTGGAGATATCTTTCCAATACATCGGTTATCCCACCTCTCAGGCAGTGGTCGCCCCCACACTCACGGTCGAAGGCGCTACATACACTGACATGAGTTCGAGCGGCATAGCATTGGGGAACACAGAGAACCTCATGTATCTCTCCTCAAGCACTGTGAGGCATCAGTTGAAGAATGTAGGCAATGAGGTCAGCGCTACCATCACCGACCCGGCCAAAGACTTCTCAGTCCTGGCCCTCGACCACATGACCCTCATCACCACAAAGAGCAACGACTTCAACGGAAGCCCCGAACTCTGGGATTTCAGCAACGTCGCAGCAGACACTCCGCTCTCCATATCAACCATGGAAGCCGACATAGATGTATGGGATGTCACCACGCCGCTCAATCCCGTCAAGATAATTCCATCGACTGTGGCCGACGGGAAGATGGCCATCAGGACAATCAATGGCGGGAATACCCGTCTGGCGCTATTCAGCAGGGGCTCCTCCGTCCCCGAGCCGGTCTATGAAGGGGTTGTCGCACCTCAGAATCTCCACTCGCTTTCAGGCATCGACATGCTTATAGTCTCATCAGACATGGCCGTCAGCGAGGCTGAAAGACTGGCCGAGGCACATCGCCAGTATCAGGGAATGAAGGTAGCCGTGGTGACCCAAGAGCAGATTTTCAATGAGTTCTCCTCAGGTGCCTATCACCCCAACGCCCTGCGCCACCTCAACATGATGCTGGCAGGAAGAGGGTTGAGTCATGTGCTTCTGATAGGCACAGGTCAGCCTAAGCCACTGGCTCCCGGCGAGGAACTGGCAGCAAATGTCGCTGTCACTTTCCATACTGAATATCCCGATGAGGACCGCTATAACTCACGGGACCACAGTTCCGACCAATACTTTGGCATACTCTCTGACCGTATAGAGCCACGCCTTGCGGTGCCTGACATGAAAATAAGCCTCAACGTGGGGCGCGCCCCCGTCCGGAATCTTGCCGAGGCCAAGGCGTTTGTCGACAAGTGCATCCGCTATCTTGCCGATCCATCAGAGGCCGGGCGCACCGCCGAGGCCATAATATTCACAGGCTATGGCGACACGAACGGCCATCTTGAGTCAGGCCGCCGTCAGGCCGATGCCATAAAGCGCCTCCTCCCGGGTGCCACAATCCATCAGGGCTATCATTCACGCTTCCCAAGCATCCGGCAGTCCAAATCGCCGCTCCAACTCTCGTTCATAAAGTCCAGGCTGAGTGGCCAGCCACGTTTTATGAACTACTCCGGCCACGCCACAAACGCCATCCTCGACATGGACTTCACTCTCGGCGAGGCGCTCACCGTCGATTATGGATCATCTCCCATCATCTTCATGGCCGGGTGTCGATCAGGATGGTTCGACCGTCCCACACCGAGCCTCGGCGTCGTCATGGCTGTAGCAGAGCGCGGCCCCATAGTGGCAATCGGCACCGCTAGAGAGGTCTACATGTCCAACAATCATGTGTTCAATAACTTCTTCACGGAGTATCTTTTCAGCGCTAAGCCAGGCCAGACCATAGGTGAGATATTCACAAAGGCTCTCAACAATTCGCACAACCAATCCACATCAGCCGCCACACGCGACCAGATGCTCAACAATCTCCTCTTCAACTTCCTGGGCGATCCGGCCATGCCCTGCTACGCCCCCTCGGGCATCATCGACACCTCCCTCCCCGAGACATCCACCTCGCCATCCCTTGAGCCATTCAAGATACAGGGCACCGTCAAAGGCAATAATGGCAAGACCGACACCTCATTCAATGGCCGAATAGAGGTGACCCTCTATGCCCCGGAGAAGACCGTGGTCACCTGCTCGCCGGACGCCAGCGATGTCACTGAGGGTGCGATTCTGCTTAACGTCGATGACGATGAGATACTCTCGGCCTCAGCCGACGTCACCGCCGGAAAATGGAGCGTTACCATCATCCCTCCTGCCATGGACAACCCCGGGCTGTGTCGAATGAACATGCATGCCATAAGTTCAGACAGGAGGGTGGCATATGGGGCATACCAAGGCTTGACCATCACCGACCCTATTAGCAGCACATCAGCGATCAGCGACAACGAGGCTCCTGAAATCTCCCTGATGCTAGACTCCCCTGAAGTAACAGCCGCAGGAGTCACCGGCACAGAGCCTGTCATGATTCTGGCCATCTCCGACAAGGGGAGCGGCGTCATGATGAACCGCTCATCGATAGGAGCCATCCCGACGGTTAGCATCGATGGCAAGACTGTCAGCGGTCTCGCATACGCTCTCAGAAGTGCTTCTGACGGTACTTACACCCTCACTCACCCCCTTGGCCCACTCCAGGCAGGCCATCACCGCCTTGAAGTCAGCGCGCGCGACAATGCCGGGAACACAGGCCACAGTTATCTCGACTTCAAGGTGGAGGGCACACCCATGAACGGACGCCTCTCCACCTCGACAAAGATTGCCCGCGACGGTGTAGACCTTTTCCTGACCCATGACGCTGAGTCAGCCCCAGAGACAACGCTCCTCATACTCGACTCAGCCGGAGAGACCGTCCACACAGTCCGAAACGCCACTTTCCCATATCACTGGGACCTTAGACTTCCCGACGGGACACCCGCCCCTGACGGGACATATCACGCATCCGCTCTCCTTGCTCATCCCGGCCGCAACGGCTCCACCCCTTCAGTTGAATTTATCATTGTCCACTGATATGAATAAGCAGGACCTCCGCATAGTTTTTTTCGGCACACCTGAGTTTGCCGTTGAGAGTCTCCGCACCATAGTCGACGGAGGCTACAATGTGGTCGGAGTGGTCACAATGCCCGATAAACCCGCCGGGCGCGGCCACAAGATGTTTCAATCACCCGTCAAGCAGTTTGCCGAGGAGCGCGGCCTGCGGCTCATGCAGCCCGTCAGTCTTAAGGATCCTGAATTTGTCTCTGACCTCCGCTCGCTCAATGCCGGCCTGTTCGTGGTCATCGCCTTCAGGATGCTGCCTGAAGTCGTTTGGACCATGCCACCATTGGGCACATTCAATCTCCACGCCTCCCTGCTCCCACGCTATCGTGGAGCCGCCCCCATAAACCGCGCCGTGATGAACGGCGACACTGAGACAGGAGTCACCACTTTCTTCCTCAAGCACGAGATTGACACCGGCGACATCATCGACCAGGAACGCATAGAGATAACCCCCGAAGACAATGCAGGGAGTGTCCACGACCGCCTGATGGAAATAGGCGCACGCCTCACGCTCAAGACCATAGCCGGAATAATCGACGGAACCGTTACCCCAATCGCTCAGGACAAACTGATAGGCGACACCATCCCAACTCCCGCACCTAAGATTTTCAAAGAAGACTGCATGATAGACTGGAGCCATCCCGCTCTCGAGATACACAACCAGGTCAGGGGTCTCTCCCCCTACCCCGGCGCATGGACAGACAGAATCGGCACAGGCACCACCAAAATCTTCGAGACACGCCTCACCGAACGCCCCTCATCCGCAGCCTCAGGCACTCTGGTTGTTGATGGAGACCGGCTCTTCATGAACTGCGGCGACTACATGCTTGAGGTCCTGTCTCTACAGCCACAGAGCAAACGCCGCATGTCGGCCCCAGACTTCATCCACGGCAACCGAGGGACAAAGTAAACGCAGAGCCGAGAAACCCACAAGTGTTAAAGCAAGTGTAAATGAGTGTGAAGCCATGTCAATTTTTCAGTCCATATAGGTAGTAATCCAAAAAAAATTACTATCTTTGCCGACTGAAACAGAATATAATTGACAATAGGTTATGGACAACAACTCTGCTACATGCATCCCCGACCTGCTGTTTGAAGTAAGTTGGGAAGTGTGTAACAAGATTGGAGGCATCTACACGGTGCTATCCACAAAGGCCAAGACACTTCAGAAAGTCAACAAGGACAAGACCATATTCATCGGTCCCGATGTTTGGTCTGAAGAGACCCCCTCGCCATGGTTCACGGAATCTGCCGTACATGGATTGAGCAAATGGGCCAGAGAGGCAAAACTGCCCGAAGGCGTTAGCGTCAGGGTGGGACGATGGGAAGTACCCGGACGTCCCATTGCGATACTTGTGAAATTTGACGGCATGTATGCTGTCAAAGATGAGTTCTACGGAGAGATGTGGAGCCGTTTCGGCGTCGACTCACTCCACGCCTATGGCGACTATGACGAAGGCTGCGCCTTCGCTCACGCCTCAGGCATCGTTATCGAATCAATCCTCTCGTCCGGATATGGCCTCCCCGAGGAAGCCATCCGCAAGCCCGGTCAGAAAGGACGTCCCAAGAAAGTCAAGTTTGATGTCGTGGCCCACTTCGACGAATGGACCACAGGCATGGGTCTGCTCTATGTGAAATGGAAACTCCCCAAGGTAGCGACCGTCTTCACCACCCACGCCACAAGCATAGGCCGCAGCATATGTGGCAACAACAAGCCCCTCTACGACCAGATGGGCAACTATAATGGCGACCAGATGGCCCGCGAGCTCAACATGGAGGCTAAACACTCCCTCGAGAAAGCCGCTGCCCACCAGGCCGACGCATTCACTACCGTCAGCGAGATCACAGCCCGCGAGTGCGAGCAACTGTTGGAGCGACGTCCAGACGTCGTCACCCCCAACGGGTTTGAAAAGGGCTTTGTCCCCGCCACAAAGGAGTTTGCCGACACACGCGCTGCAGCCAGGCGCTCAATGCTCGAGGTGGCTCACGCCCTCACAGGCCACAAGTATGATGACAACACATTCATTGTCATCACCTCAGGCCGCTGCGAGTATCGCAACAAGGGGATCGATGTCTTCCTTGACACATGTGCTACCCTGCGCCACACAGCAGAAGCCTGCCGCAACATCGTGGCCTTCGTCATGGTGCCTGCATGGGCCGGCGAGGCACGCTTAGACCTGAGAGAACGTCTGGATAACCCATCCGCCCCCTCAGACACACCTCTGGGAGAGCCGGTCATCACCCACGCGCTCCACAATCCTGACACAGACCCCATCATCAACCGCATCCGCCAGTTGGGATTCTGCTCAATCGACCCGCGCGTCAGTGTGATATATGTCCCTTGCTACCTCAACGGCACCGACGGCATCTTCAACCGCTCGTACTACGACATCCTCATAGGCGCAGACGCAACCGTCTTCCCCTCTTACTATGAGCCGTGGGGCTACACCCCTCTCGAGAGCGTGGCCTTCGGAGTCCCCACAGTCACCACATCCCTCTCAGGCTTCGGGCAGTGGGTGCTCAGAAGTTCCGAGAGCCTCTTTGAGGAGAGCGGTGTCAACGTCATCGGACGCGGAGACTCCAACTATGCCGACGTCGTGGCCGGCATCTCACGCTCCCTCCGCTACCTCACATGCGCATCACCCCGCGACATCGCCAAGATATCGCAGGCAGCCCGCGCCACAGCCACTCGCGCCTCATGGGGCAACTTCATAAAATACTATGAGGAAGCCTACTGCATAGCGCTCAGCAAAAAATAATTCAGAATAAAAAATTTCTCATTATATCATAGATTACATGAAACTTCCTGTAAGCAACACCAACGCCCCCCAGTGGCGCGACATCACTGTGAAGTCGCAGCTGCCTGAGGCGCTGAAACCACTCGAGAAACTCTCCCGCAATCTCTGGTGGGTCTGGAACAGCGACGCCAAGAACCTCTTCCGCGACCTCGACCATGACATCTGGCGCGCCACCGGCGAGAATCCCGTGATGCTCCTCCAGCAGCTCCCCTCTGAGCGTCTTGACGAAATCATGGCCGACAAAGAGATGATGGACCGCATCAACCGTGTCTACGACATGTTCAAGGCATACATGGCCGAGCCCATGCGAAAGGACATCCCCTCAGTGTCATACTTCTCAATGGAGTATGGCCTCTGCAACTGCCTCAAGATCTACTCCGGCGGCCTCGGTGTGCTTGCCGGCGACTATATCAAGGAAGCATCAGACTCGCGTGTCGACATGACCGCCATCGGCTTCCTCTACCGCTATGGCTACTTCACCCAGACACTCAGCGTCGACGGTCAGCAGATAGCCAACTATGAGCCTCAGAACTTCAACCAGCTCCCCATCGAGCAGGTTGTCGACGAGAACGGCCACCCCGTCATCCTCGAGGTACCGTTCCCCGGCCGCATCATCTACTCACACATATGGCGTGTGAATGTGGGCCGCATGAAACTCTATCTCCTCGACACTGACTTCGACATGAACTCAGAGTTCGACCGCCCCATCACCCACAAACTATATGGCGGCGACTGGGAGAACCGCATCAAGCAGGAGTACCTGCTCGGCATCGGCGGTGTCCTCGCCCTCAAGCGCCTCGGCATCAACCACACAATCTATCACGCAAACGAGGGCCACGCTGCGCTCCTCAACCTCCAGCGTCTCACTGACTATGTCCAGGAGAAGGGCCTCGACTTCAACACCGCCCTCGAGGTTGTCCGCTCATCATCGCTCTACACAGTCCACACTCCCGTCCCTGCCGGCCACGATTACTTCGACGAGGGACTGGCACACAAATATCTCAACGAGTTCCCCGCACGTCTGGGCATCTCATGGCAGGATCTCATGAACATGGGCCGCGAGAATCCCGACAGCCAGGACCGCTTCTCGATGAGTGTCTTCGCACTCAACACCTGCCAGGAGGCCAACGGCGTGAGCTGGCTCCACGGCGAAGTGTCAAAGAAGATGTTTGCCGGTCTCTGGAAGGGCTACACATGGGAGGAGAGCCACGTAGGCTACGTCACAAACGGCGTCCACATGCCCACATGGGCTGCTTCTGAGTGGAAGGCTTTCTATGCTGAGAAACTCGGCCAGCAGGTGTTCTCACACCAGAGCGACCCCAAGGCGTGGGAAGGCATCTTCAAGGTGAAGGACGAGGAAATCTGGGCTATGCGCACACAGCTCAAGAACAAGTTCATCAACTTCGTGAAGCGCGACTTCAAGGCCAAATGGCTTGCTAACCAGGGCGATCCCTCGGCAGTCATCAAGATTCTCGAGAAGATCAACCCCAACGCCCTCATCATCGGCTTCGCCCGCCGCTTCGCCACATACAAGCGCGCTCACCTTCTCTTCACTGATCTCGACCGTCTGGCCCGCATCGTCAACAACGAGCAGTTCCCCGTACAGTTCATCTTCTCAGGCAAGGCTCACCCCGCCGACGGCGCCGGACAGGGTCTCATCAAGCGCATCATGGAGATCTCCAGGATGCCTCAGTTCCAGGGCAAGATCATCTTCCTCGAGGACTACAACATGATTGTGGCCAAGCGCCTCGTCACAGGTGTCGACATCTGGCTCAACACCCCCACACGTCCCCTTGAGGCATCTGGAACATCCGGCGAAAAGGCCGAGATGAATGGTGTGCTCAACTTCTCAGTGCTCGACGGCTGGTGGTATGAGGGCTATCGCCTCGACGAGAAGGCAGGATGGGCCCTCACCGACAAGCGCACATACACTGACCAGGGTCAGCAGGATGCACTTGACGCCGCCACCATCTACTCGATGCTCGAGAACGAGATCATCCCCCTCTACTTCGCCAAGAACTCCAAGGGATATTCACCCGAATGGATTCAGTATATAAAGCGTTCCATCGGCCACATCGCTCCCCAGTACACCATGCAGCGCATGATTGAGGACTATGTGTCACGCTTCTACGAGCCCGAGGCCAAGCGCTTCACCCTCCTCACCGCCGACGATTTCAAGGTGGCTCGCGAGCTCGCCGCATGGAAGCAGAAAGTGGCAGCCGCATGGGATGGCATCAAGGTTCTCGACGTCTACACCAAGGAGGATATCCACCAAAACAGCATCACAGGTCAGCCCTTCACCAATGTGGTCAAGATTGACACAAACGGCCTTGCTGACGACCTTGGCCTCGAACTTGTCATTGACAAGATTCAGGACAACGAGCCAAAGCTCTGGTCTAAACTCCAGTTCAAAGAAGTGGCCCGCGACGGCAACATCGTCACCTTCGAGGTCAAGGATAAACTCCGCGATCCGGGTGTGTTCCGCTATGGCTACCGCCTCTATCCCAAGAATGATCTCCTGCCACACCGTCAGGACTTCGCATACGTGCGCTGGATCTAATCTCCACACACCGAAACAACTTCAGACCCCCGCGCCCTTCTTCGGAGAGGCACGGGGGTCTTTTCCATCACTAAAGATTGTTAAAACCTTTCATTGAGTGGAATTAATTGATTATCTTTGCAGTGAGAAACAAAACATAGACAATTTCTTTAGGAGTCTCGTAGCCTCAGCCTCGGGATTCTATCTTTTTTAATCTGTATCAACTAAAACCAACAACCACCCAAACAAAACTTCTGCAGCCATGGCTATTACTTATATGACCAAGGAAGGTTATAAGAAAAAAATGGAAGAAATCGCGTTCCTCGAGTCAGTGGAACGTCCCCGCATATCAGCCGCCATCGCCGAGGCCCGTGACAAAGGCGACCTCTCTGAGAATTCCGAGTATGACGCCGCCAAGGAAGCACAGGGAATGCTCGAGATGAAGATTGCGAAACTCAAGGACCTCGTGGCACAAAGCCGCATCATCGACGAGAGCAACCTCAACAACGAGGAGGTTCAGATTCTCAATCGTGTAAAAATCAAGAACACCGCCAACGGCATGGTGATGGAATACACCATCGTGGCCGACTCTGAGGCAGACCTCAAGGCCAAGAAAATTGGCTCCTCAACACCTATCGCCCAGGGACTCCTTGGCCACAAACTCCATGAGATTGTTGAGATTCGCGTCCCCGCCGGACTGATGAAATTTGAAATCGTCGAAATCAACTTCTGATCATGTCTACAATATTCAGCAAGATAGCCGCCGGAGAGATTCCCTCCTATAAAGTTGCCGAGGACAAGGACCACTATGCATTCCTCGACATCAACCCCGTGGCTCCCGGCCATGTGCTTGTGATTCCACGCAAGGAGGAGAGTTATCTCTTCAACCTCTCTGAGCAGGAATATCTGTCGCTCATGGCGTTTGCCCGCCGTGTGGCCAAGGCCCTGGAGAAAGCCGTCCCCTGTGAGCGCATCGGTGTTGCAGTAGTGGGTCTCGAGGTTCCTCACACCCACATCCATCTGCTCCCAATCAACTCTGAGGCAGACATGGACTTCACCAAGAAACAGTCACTCCCGGCAGAGCAGATGCAGGTCATTGCCGACGCTATAGCCGCAAACTTCGAGTGACAATGACAGCCGGACACCCCTCTGCCATCAGGAGCTGGATTGAGGCAATGCGCCTCCGCACCCTCCCTGTCTCAGTGGCAGGAGTTGTCTTCGCGGCCGGACTGAGCGTGTGCACAGAGTCAGTCTCTGTGGGCGCACTTCTGTTGTGTCTGGCCTTCGCTGTCCTGGCCCAGGTGGCCTCAAACTTCGCAAACGAGTATTACGACTTCCGCGACGGTCTCGACAAAGCGGGGCGTGATGGTCCACGCAGAGGTGTCACCGAGGGAGATATCACACCCCCGGCCATGAAGAGAGCCACATTCCTTACCCTCGGCTTGGCCTGTCTGGTTGGATGTCTCACCGTGTGGCTCTACGGCTCCCCGTGGATGTTTGGCGCCGGCGTGGCCATTGCCCTCGGAGCCATGGCTTACAGCACAGGCCCATGGCCTCTCAGCCGTCATGGCCTCGGGGAGGTTGCTGTGGTATGCTTTTTCGGTATAGCACCCGTCTCACTCACATATCTTCTCTCAGGCGGCACATGGTCGTGGTATATACTCGCCGTCTCAGTGGCCATCGGGTTGATGGGAGCTAATGTACTCCTTGTCAACAACTATCGCGACCGCGAGGACGACATGACAGTCGGAAAACGTACCCTCACCGTCAGGATAGGGCTTCCGGCCACCGCGAGTCTCTACGTCACCAATGGATTTCTTGCAGTAATTCTCACCATCCCGGCCTGGATATCGGCCGTCAAATGGGGATGGATAGCCCCATGTGTCTATCTTGTGCTTCACATGTGCCTCTACCGCATGCTAGTGACGCGCCATGGACGCCAACTCAATCCGCTGCTCGGCATGACGGCCATGCTAATGCTGCTTTTCTCTATAACATTCCTGATTTTTGCCCTTATTGGAAAATGAAAAACATCATCACACTCATCATTGTTCTGTTCAGTTTAGTCTCAGCCCCCCTTGCAGACGCACAAAGCGCGCGCGATGTCCTCGGTGCCATCCTCGGCGGAGGCTCATCTGAAAAAACTGATTCCACATCCGACACCAAAGGGAGCGGCCTGGGCGACATTCTTGGCGGCGTGGCAGGTGCTCTCGGCCTTGGCAATACACCACTGACAGCCGATGCCCTTGAGGGGACATGGAAATATGCCGCCCCCGCCGTCAGTTTCAAGAGCGATAATCTTCTCCTCAAGGCCGGAGGTGCAGCCGCAGCCAAGACAGTCGAGGACAAACTCCTCCCCTACTACAAGGCAGCCGGCCTGACAAACCTTGTGATGACCTTTGGCGCCGACTCAACCTTCACGATGAAAGCACGTCTTGTCACCATCAGCGGGACAGCAGAGTTTCCTGAGAAGGGAGGTGACAACCTCACCTTCAACTTCAAGGCCCTCGGCAAGATTAACGTCGGCACAATGATTGCCTATGCCAAACTCTCTAGCAAGGACAACCTCGAGTTGACCTTCGATGTCAGCAAACTCATGACCATCATCGAGAAAGTCGGCACACTGACAAACAACAGCACCATCAAGGGCGCATCTGCCATCCTCGAGCAGTATGACGGCATCACGGCCGGGTTTGACCTAAAGAAATCAACATCTGAAAAGTAGGCTGAATGATCTCGGTAATCGTCCCGGCATATAACGCTGAGAAGTGGCTAGGCGAATGTCTCGAAAGCATCATCTCCCAGAAGGGATGTGGGGAGATTGAGACAATTGTCGTCAACGATGGTTCGACTGACAGCACGCCCCAAATTGCAGCCTCTTATCCGGGTGTCAGACTCTTCAACACTTCTAATCATGGCCAGGCATCAGCACGAAATCATGGCATACGCAAGGCTCACGGTGAATGGATAACCTTTGTCGATGCCGACGATGCCCTCATGCCCGGCGGCTTAGCCTTCATGCTCAAGGCCGCACTACGGTCTGATGCCGACATCGTCACTGCTGGTTTCACCGAAAACCGCTTCAAAGTCTCGCTGACCGGCAAGAGCGTCACCCTCGACGGGCGCGAGGCACTCATCAATACCCTCTATCAGCACCCTCACTGGCACAACTCTGCCTGGGCAAAACTCATCAGGACTGATCTCATGAGACAGACCATGTTCACAGATGGCCTCTACTATGAGGATCTTGATGTCACCGCCAGGCTCTATCTATTGCCCGGGGTCAAGGTCTGCTCTCTCCATGACACCATCTATTGGTACAGGCCAAACCCGGAGAGTTTCCTCCACAAGTTCACGCCATCGCGTCTTGACGTCCTCACCGTCACAGAGAAAATCGAGAAGATGTCCTCATCAAACCCCAGCCTCCTCGCGGCCGCCCGCTCACGCCGCTTGAGCGCATGCTTCAACATGTATCTTTTGACACACCGCCGACCGGGCTACGAGGAGGCCAACGACCTCTGCCGAAATGAAATCAGACGTCTGCGTGGAAAACTTCTCTCAAATCCTCGTATGCGTCTTAAAAACAAAATCGCTGTTATTGCCAGTTACCTGCTCAATCCCCTGCTTTAGGAACCACTAGCACATGTCTTGAAGAGTCAGCGGCCAGAATCTCATACCACACACTCACCCCGCTCTCTTTCATCATCTTGACGTGGCGGAGATTCAAGCGTCCTCCGTTCATGGTGATGGATGCCCCCGGACTGAGAGAATCACGCCCCACTGCCGGTATTGTCGCATCCACGACGTCAGCTCCGTCCAGATCAACTATCCTCACTAACACACCTGTCGAAGTGAAAAGCACACCTCCACTGTCATAGCGCAGCGACACAGAGTTACCGGTGATGCGCCACACCTCATCATCAAGTTCCTTATCCAGATTGTCGCTCCCGTCTATTCCGGGACGTCCACTTTCGTCACCTGTCTGTGGCCTGTCAGTCCGGGCACCTCGCGGCGTCCCGTCTCCACAGCCACACATCAACAGCAACACTGACACGATTGGCAGAAGTACTCTCATAACTATGGTAAGATGTTAAATTTTTTTCGTGTGGTTCTCAATGTATTACTTTTATCAAAACATGGCCTATGGCACTCCCCGATGTAAACTTCAGTTTATGGCTGCCCACTCCGAGCTGACGTGTGCTCACCTTAGCAGCTGTGCCATAATCCTTCCCGTCGATGCTCCAACGGACACCTTCCGGAACATGCGGCGAGATTAGATAAACCCACTCATCATCAAGCCTGTAAGTGGAGTGGAGAGGCACCGTCTCCCCCTCATCGGCATATGCCTCATCCTTATGTTCACCCCACAGATACTCAGCAAGCCCCGGACGATCCACAAAGGGATTTCGGTTCCCCTGGAGCCGTTCACACAAGTCGTTGGCCAGCTTCTCAGCCTCTGTCGGAGGATTGTCCCTGTGCCATTCCATGAGAAGATCCACCGCATAGCCGGTCAGTCCGGGATAATGTCGCCCGGTCATCATCATATAGGCCACAGGCGCACGCCGTGCTGATGGATATCGCACAGCCATATAGAAATAGATTCTTGCCAAGGGTCCACGCCATGACTCAGGTGGCGAATAGAGTTCCGTCTCAATCCCGTCTACTGTCGTCATGCCTGCCTTCCACAGCGCCCCTGAGAATGTCGGGGTGTCTATGATCCGCCCCGGAGGGAGGTCACGCCTATAGCGCACCACATCCTCATTCAGAGGGAGCCAGTTGACAAGGTCACGCCTGAGCGTGTCGCCATACTCTTCAGTTATCCACCATGAGTCCGGGACAGCCTCACCGTGCGAGTAGCCCGCCGGCAGCACACCCTCCCTCACCTCGACCTCTATCCCTCTGAAAGGGTCAAAGACCGTGAGACTCAGTTCTCTGTATGGGCACAGACGCACAGGCGAGCAGCCTCGGCGGATGAAATCTGCAAGCCCCTGCCCGCTCTTCCCCGCAGGATTGAAATCAGAGGACACCGCCCCTCCGGTCAGAACCGGACAGGCGATGCCCACAATGGTCAGCAATATGACGGATGACCGTCCCACTGCTATGGGTTTAGACATAACCGCGGATGATGCCGCGGCCTGAATTGCGCACAAAGAGAATTATCTCATCCCTCTCCTTCGATGCGGGGAGCTCAGCCTCGATGCGGCTGATGGCGTCTGAGTTGTTGAGTCCCGAGAGATAGAGATAGCGGTAGATTTCCTGGATGTCGCGGATGGTCTCGTTGGAGTAGCCGCGGCGACGCAGTCCGATGGAGTTGACTCCGGCATAGGCGATAGGCTCGCGCGCTGCCTTGACAAATGGAGGAATATCCTTGTTGACGAGCGCGCCCCCTTGAAGCATCACGTGTGAGCCGATATGGCAGAACTGGTGTATCAGAGCGCCTCCACCGAGCACAGCAAAGTCGTCGACTACGACCTCTCCGGCCATCTGGACAGCATTGCTCATGATAACATTATTGCCCACCACACAATCGTGGGCCACGTGGCAATAGGCCATGATGAGACAGTGTGAGCCCACAACGGTCTTGCCCTTAGAGGCCGTCCCACGGTGGATTGTGACACATTCGCGGATTGTAGTCCCGTCTCCTATGATGGCTACGGTCTCCTCGCCACGGAACTTGAGGTCCTGAGGCGGGCCTGATATTACGGCTCCGGGATAGATGGTGACATTCTTGCCTATCCTCGCGCCCTCCATGATGGTGACGTTAGAGCCTATGCGTGTCCCCTCACCAATCTCGACATTGCGGTCAATGGTCACAAACGGATCTATCACGACACTCGGATGTATCTTTGCATCCGGATGTACATATGCTAAGGGCTGTTTCATTACTGCTTGTTCTTGATGATTTGTGCCATGAACTCACACTCTGTCACAATCTTATCTCCGACGAAGGCATATCCCTTCATCACCGCACATCCGCGGCGCAGTTCGGTCATGAACGACACATGGAATAGCAGCGTGTCGCCCGGCACTACCTTCTGCCTGAACTTCACATTGTCTATCTTCATGAAATATGTGGAATAGAGTTCGGGGTTATCCACAGTGCTGAGCACAAGCAGACCACCGGTCTGAGCCATGGCCTCTATCTGGAGTACTCCGGGAAGCACCGGCTCCTGAGGAAAATGGCCTTGGAAGAATGGCTCGTTGGCGGTGATGTTCTTTACGCCCACGATATAGTTGTTGCCCTTCTCGATGATCTTGTCGACGAGCAGGAAGGGATACCGGTGAGGGAGGAGTTCGCGGATGCGATTGTTGTCCATCAGAGGCTCGCGGTTTGGATTGTAGACGGGAGCCTGCACATCCTGATGCTTGATTTCCTTGCGGATTTTCTTGGCCAGCTGTGTGTTGATGGAGTGGCCCGGACGGGTGGCAATTACACGCCCCTTGAGAGGACGACCTATAAGAGCCAGATCACCAATGAGGTCAAGGAGTTTATGGCGCGCAGGCTCATTCTCGGATGTGAGAGGAATATTGTTGATATATCCAAACTCGCTCACCTCCTTGTGGGGCACACCCATTAGGTCGGCCAGACGGTCGAGGTCGGCCTGAGCCATGGGAGAGTCATAGATTACAATGGCGTTGTCGAGGTCACCACCCTTGATGAGATTGTTGGTCACGAGCGGCTCAATCTCACGCACAAAGACAAATGTGCGGCTCGAAGCTATCTCTGAGGCATAGTCCTCAATGTGGTCAAGTGTGGCAAACTGATTGTTCAGCACCTTGGAGTTGAAATCAATCTTGACATCCACGCTGAACTCATCGTCGGGAAGCACGATGATTGACGAGCCTGTCGCCTCATCCCTCACCTCGATGCGCTGGCGCACATAGTAGTAGTCCTTATCGGCCTTCTGCTCGGCCAGTCCGGTGGAGGCGATGGCCTCCACATAGGGACGGGAGCTCCCGTCGAGTATCGGCATCTCAGGTGCATCCACCTCTATCATGACATTGTCCACACCAGATGCGTAGAGAGCCGACATGGCATGCTCTATGGTGGAGACACGCACATCCCCCTTGGCTATCACTGTGCCGCGGTTGGTATCGGTCACATTCTCGGCCAGGGCGTCGATGACAGGCTCCCCTTCGAGGTCGACACGCTTGAACTTATATCCGTGTCCGGCGGGTGCGGGCAGGAACCGGGCTGTGATCTGAAGCCCTGTGTGGAGTCCCTTCCCTGAAAGCGTGAACTCGCCGTTGAGAGTAATCTGATTCATATGTTTGTCTGTTTTTAGTGACATTGTTTACAGTAAATGGCCACATCTCCGAGGCTCATTTCAGTTTCCTTTCCAGAGCCTTCACCTGCTCAAAGAGTTTTGGGAGGCGCTTTGTGTAGACCAGCGAGCGGGCATACTCGCCCATCTCCACCGCCGGTGCCCCCATTATACGCGCGCCCGGCTCTGTGGCACGGGTCACACCGCTCTGGGCCCCGATGTGGGTGCCGTCGGCTATGGTGATGTGCCCCACAAAGCCCACCTGACCTCCCACCATGCAGCGGGCGCCTATCTTAGTCGACCCTGCCACTCCGGCCTGAGCGGCCATGACGGTATCCTCGCCCACCCCACAATTGTGGGCTATCTGGATGAGATTGTCGAGTTTAGCGCCGCGACAGATGCGGGTCGAACCCATCATAGCACGGTCCACAGTCGTGTTGGCTCCTATCTCCACATCATCCTCGATGACGACGTTGCCCGTCTGGGGAATCTTCTCATAGTGGCCGTCAGCATTGGGAGCAAACCCAAATCCGTCGGCCCCTATCACGGCTCCTGAGTGGATGATGCAGCGAGAACCTATCTCACAACCGGCATACACCTTTACACCGGCATAGAGGATGGCCCCCTCACCGATCTTGGATCCGTCCCCCACATAAGTCTGTGGATAGATCTTGGCTCCGCGGCCTATCTCAGCCCCAGTCCCTATATAAGCAAACGCTCCCACATAGGCATCCTCGGGAATCTCTACGCCGGGAGCTATGAAGGAGGGCTGTTCCACACCGCGCTTCTCCACCGCGGTCATCTTGGTGACCATATCGAGCAGATGTGCTATGGTGGCATATGGGTCATCAACGCGGATGAGCGTAGCCTTCACCGGCTGCTCCGGCTCGAAATCGCGTCTCACCAGCACCACTGACGACTCTGTCGTATAGATGTAATGTGTATACTTAGGATTAGCCAGAAATGAGAGTGCCCCTGCGTGGCCCTCCTCTATCTTGGCAAATGTCCCGACGGTGACATCAGGGTTTCCCTCGACATCACCGCCTATCATCGCAGCAAGTTGAGATGCTGTTAGTTCCATGCTTGCTTGTGTTGGCAGGTTGAAGGTTAATATCTTGGCCACGTGCAGACACAATGACCCAATTTCACTGCAAATTTAAGGATTTTTCTCAATACCGCCTAAAATATCAGCATAATAGTTACCGTCAGACACACTATAAGTTATTTAACGGGATGGGATTTGAGCTTTGAGATGATATTTGATGGAGGGCGTGAGCTGAGATATTCCTGTTTCATTATCTCCATATAGGGAGCCGCATGGTCAAAGAAATGATAGTAGCCCTCACAAAGATAGTTAAGGCGACACCCATCTGTATCAGTGGGGATGATGCGGTTCTTGGGACATTCGCCGTTGCATGCGAACAAGTATTTGCACTCTCGGCATTTCCGGGGGAGTGTGGAACGTTTTCTATTCCCGAAGTCAATCTGACGGTTCAGAAGACGGTGATAGTCGATGTCGTTGACATTGCCTACACGATATTCGGGAAACACAAAATGGTCACACACATAAATATCGCCATTGTGTTCGATTACCGGCGAAGAGCCACATCTTGGAGCCAGCGAGCAGACTCCGGGTGTGACTCCGACCCAGTTGGCCAAAGTGGCGTCAAAAATTTGGACAAACATCTCACCCACATCATGTCTCACCCATTCATCAAAAATCTTGCAAAGGAAACTTCCCCAAGTTTCCGCATCGACTGAAAAAGACGCAAGTTCTCCCTTTGTAGCATCGGATGATAAGAGCTGACTGCCATTAAGCCGCTCGACGATAGGTGCAAACTGCAAGAACCGGCAGCCAAGAGCATCCCGGAAGAAACGGTAGAACTCCAGAGGGTGATGAGAATTGTAATCGTTGACCACGGCCATCGCATTCCACTCGACCTCATGCTTATTAAGCAGATGTATTCCTTTCAGCACCTTGAGGAAAGTGGGACGGTCGTAGCGGTCGCGGCGATACTCGTCATGGAAACGTCCGGGTCCGTCAATAGATACGCCCACCAGAAAATTATTGTCGTGAAAAAAGCGACACCAGTCATCAGTGAGGAGAACACCGTTTGTCTGGATGCAATTGTCAATCCTGTGTCCCCCGGCATGCTTGGCCTGCAGTTCAAGGACACGCTCGTAGAACGAGCGCTTCCGAAGCAACGTCTCCCCCCCGTGCCAGATGAAAAGGATATCCTCCTGAGGCTGTGATGATATGTATTTCCTGATGAATGTTTCGAGCAGTTCGTCGCTCATGTATTGCGTCGGCCGGCCGGGGGAGACAATCTCGTTTTTATCAAGGTAATAGCAATACTCGCAGGAGAGATTGCACATCGCTCCTGCGGGTTTTGCCATAAAATGTAGAGGGAATAGAAACGGCGATTCTATAAAGCCGGCGTCACCCATGTCTCAACGTTCACCTCTTTTGAAGTTAAAGAGATCCGAGTGAGTGCGGACACTGTCCATGAGAAACTCCATGCGTGCCACAAGTTCCGGGTTTTGATCGGCCACGTTGTTATCCTCATGTACGTCAGAGGCAAGGTTGTAAAGTTCGGTGACTCGCTTAGTGCTGTCTGAGACATTAAGGCGCACAGTCTTCCAGTCGCCCATGCGCATAGCCTGCTTGCCCCCACCCTCGTGGAATTCCCAGTAGAGATAGTCATGCTCCTTCTGGCCCTCCTTCCCTAAGAGCGATGGAAGGAAAGAGATACCGTCGGTAGGCGATTTAAGTTGAGTGCCTGTAAGTTCGGCAAATGTGGGCATTACATCCCAGAAAGCCAGCATATGGTCATTGATTGAGCCCTCCTTCACCTTGCCGGGATAACGGACTATCATAGGCATGCGGATGCCTCCCTCATAGAGGTCACGCTTGATGCCGCGATATGGGCCGTAACTGTCGAAAAAGTCGGGATTGGCGCCACCTTCACGGTGAGGGCCGTTGTCTGAAGTGAAGACCACGATTGTGTTATCGTCAATCCCCAGTTCGGCGAGCAGATCCAGCACATCTCCCACATACGAGTCGAGGCGTGTCACCATTGAGGCGAAAGACGCCAGAGGACGGTCTGTGGCTCCATATGCTCCTACGACATTCGGATTCCGTGCCTTCCAGGCCTTGTCATCCTCAGCAGGGATGACGTTGCAATAATAATTATAGACGGAGTCGTGCGGAAGCACCAGCTCAGCATGGGGGAGAGTATATGAGAGGAACGTGAAGAACGGTTTGTCGGCATTCGCACGAATAAAGTCGAGTGCCTGCTGATGGATTGTGTCAGCCGAATATGTCGTCTCTGCCTGTTCATAATTCTGAGGCAATTCCACACGTTCAAGGCCATTCCACAGGTGGTCCGGATAGTAGTCGTGGGCGAGTGTCTGGCAGTTATAGCCAAAGAAACGGTCGAAACCCATCTTCGTGGGGTCAGACTCTGAACCCGGATAGCCCAGTCCCCATTTGCCGAAACATCCGGTGGCATAGCCGTTATCCTTGAAAAGACGTGCCAGGGTATAAGTCGAGTCAGGCATAGCCACTTGTCCCTCAGGGTCGTGGCGGAGATTGCCGCGAATGTGGGTATGGCCAGTGTGTTGACCCGTCATAAGGGATGCTCGGGATGGCGCCGAGACGGCTGTCCCGGCATAAGACTGAGTGAACTTCATTCCCTCACGCTCCATACGGTCAAGATTAGGCGTCTTGATCAACTTTTGACCATACGGTGAGATATCGCCGATGCCCAGGTCATCGGCAAGAATGAAGATGACGTTAGGAGAAGCGGCCTTGGCTTCTGCAGCTTTATCCTTTGCGCATCCTGAGAGAATAAGTCCGCTTACACTCCCCGCTGCGAGAAGTAAAGATTTGCCATTCATGGTAAAAGATTTATATTGTTTGAGTGATTTAAAATGATTGGATTTTCAGTGCCGTCTGTGAATTTGACGTTCCTGAGTGTCACATCTGAAGCGTAGTTTATGACACTTTTGTTTCGGGCCTCGAATATGGAGTTGGAGATGGTGATTTGCTGCACATTCATCTCGGGGAGACCTTTTATGACGATTGCCCTGTCGGCATCAGTGCATGTGATATTGTTGATGACGGGATTGCTGTTTAGACGTGAAAAACCGCTGTCAAATATACGCATTAATCTCTAACCCGGCAACAATTAAGTGACGATTAAAAAAATAACTTGTAAAATTCTCGAACATGTTATTTTTTAATCGTCACTCAACACGGAAAACAGCGCCACCGGCATCGCCGGAGGCACTGTTTTCGCTCTTTGTTGAACTAAACTTGATACGGTGGGGAGGATCAGTTGTCAATCTCGTTGTTGCGAGGATTGTTGTTGAGATCCTTGATATCCTCTTTCACGAGTCTTTTGGTGTTCTTGCAATCGTCACCCTTATTGATATCAGCGCCGCGATAGTCCGCGCCGCCACATTTTGCTGTCTTCTTATCCATAGTCAGTGATGTTTTTGTGAGTTTTACACAGGTTAAACACCACTGCAGCCGCCATTGTTCACTCGGCCGTTTCCTCTTCGCCACACCCCACGGGCAGACGGTTGAGTTCCTCGATGTAGTCCAGAAGTTCCTCGCGGCCGCGTCGGTCCTCGCTCGAGGTCAGGAATATGGGGGGCAGCTCCTCCCATGTCTCCAGCAGAATGTCGCAATATGCCTTGACGTTGCGCCGCCCCACATCGTTGCCCAGTTTGTCGAGTTTGGTGAACACTATCGAGAACGGGATGCCATTCTCCCCGAGCCACTCAAAAAACTCAAGGTCAATCTTCATGGGCTTGTGGCGCGAGTCTATAAGCACAAAGAGGTTGGTCATCTGCTCCCGGTTGAGAATATACCCCTTTATCATCCTCTCGAGTTCCTCGCGCTGCACCTTCCCTCTCTGGGCAAACCCATAGCCAGGGAGATCCACTATATACCACGAATCATTGACAAGGAAGTGATTGATGAGCAGGGTCTTGCCCGGAGTCGACGAGGTCTTGGCCAACTTGGCTTGGCCGGTGAGCATATTGATGAGCGACGACTTGCCCACGTTGCTCCGACCGATAAAGGCATACTCATGGCGCGTGTCCGTCGGACACTTCTTGTATGTGGGGCTCGACAGTGCGAACCGTGCAGAATTGACAATCATAATCAGTCTAACATTAATGAAATCATGGGGCGCTCCGACGGAAATCGGAGAATTTCGCCCATCTTAGGCGATGAGAAGGCTATGTCTGCCAGGACATCCGAGGTGACATCAAAGTCGAGCCGGTCTGCGTCCAGTCCATCGTCAATGGTGCAAACGCCGTCCTCTAAGATATATGTATGCGAGTTGATCTCCGGGAGCATATGGTCTGTCACCCTGACCCTACACCTGAACCTCGGCTGCGACGCCGCCACCGCCCCAAGCAGCAGCGAGGCATTCACCACACGCGCCATGGCCCTGGGCATAAGCCGCCCGCCGGTTGTGTCGCCCGGACGACCGTAGAGCAGGAATGGCACCCCCGGATGCAGTTGGCGCAGACGCCTCATGGCTGCCGTGCGCGCATCCTCCGAGACACCCATCAGGTCCTTCACCAGGATGAGGTCATCCCGGCCCACAGCCCATGCCATCGAGACTATCTCAGGCCCCGAGTCAGGATTGTCGCGCGTCACCACCACAAAGTCACCCCCGTCGGCCTCATTGTCGGCCAGGATATTCTCAAACTGCCTCCGCGTGTGCACAACATAGCAAGGCCTGATGTGCTGGAAGCGGTCAAAAGCGCTCCATAGGTCATCCTGATGCATCGTGCCCCCGTCGCCATACTCCTCCTTAACCGGAAACGGGTGTAGCGCCGTGAACCGCTGCTCCTTCGTGTAGAACACCGTCGAGAATCCATACCTCCTGTAGAACCAGTACAATGCCTCCGTGGCCGGAATGAGCGCACAGAGCATATCGCCGCGCGCGGCCGACGCCTTCAGCGCATCGTCCATCAGGCGCGACATATACCCCTTGCCTCGCTGCATCCGCCGCGTCGCCGCACCGGCTATATAGCCCACCGGAAGCGTCGATCCGTGAAACGTCATCGAATATTGCTGCAACAGCAGCGAACTCACCGGCGCCCCTGATGGGTCGGTGAGAAGCATGGCTTCATCGTCGCGATACACGCGGTCGAAATACATCGCCACATATGAGCGCGGATCCTTGAAACTCTCCTGCCATATCTTCATTATGTCATCTCTCTTGCCCATAACTAAACAGTCTTTGAAAGATAAACAAACTCATGGCCGTGAGAGTTCTGCCCGGTGGCCCGGGGACTCGCCGTGAGCAGACAACCCATCCCGGCGACGGTCAGCCGCCCCGGGATGGGTCATGGTTTTCTATGCGTTATCCCTGATGTGCGGGACGGAGCAGGTCGTTGACAGTCTTGACAGGGTTAAATGTCGAGATGGGCACCTCCACAAACACCGTGTTCCAGTCGCTCATGGCGCCGTTCCAGAGGCCGGGCAGCTCCATGGCGCGCAGCTCCTTGCCGTGGCTCGACTTCGACGAGATGAAACCCGTGGCCGGGTCGACATACTTCGGCAGGTCAAACTTCTTCCCATGGATATCCTTGATGTAGCACACCAGGTCCACCGGATTGAAGTGTGTCGCCTCAGACATCATACGCTTATACTCAGCATTCGAGAGATCAACCTGATTGCTCTCCAGGATCTGGGGCGAGGCAGACCCGTCGGGGTTATAGGCTATGAACGGGCCGCCGCCGGGCTCACCCTCGTTGCGCACCATTCCACACACTCTCAGGGGCCTGTTGAGCTTGGCCTTGATATACTCCGCAGCCTCCTCGTCCTTCATCGAGTCCAGACGCTCGTCATGCACATTCAGCACCGTCTTCAGATAGTCGGCCATACGCTTCAGGTCGTCGGCGGTATACACCTTCTCCTCCAGCGCAATGAGGTCCTCCTCAATCTGGTCATGCACCTCCAGCAGCAGGCCGCCCAGCACCTCCTTATACTTCACTGTGTCAGCTCTGCGCGAGTCAGGCACCACATTGTCGATATTCTTGATGAAGACCACAGCGCTCTCCATATCGTTGAGATTCTGAATCAGCGCGCCGTGACCGCCGGGACGGAACAGCAGCTTGCCATCCTCCAGGAATGGGGTATTGTCCGGATTCACAGCGATAGTGTCAGTCGAGGGCTTCTGCTCGCTCATCGACACATTGAACTTCACGCCCGTCCTGGCCTCCGTGGCCGGGATCACCTCCTTGAGCTTCTCCTCAAAGAGCTTGCGGTGGTTGGCCGAGACGGTGAAGTGCAGGTTCACCACACCCTTCGAGTTAGCCGCCGTCTGCGCCCCCTCGGTGAGATGTTCCTCGATGGGTGTGCGCGCACCGCCGGCATAGGTGTGGAACTTCAGCAGACCCTTCGGCAGGCCCCCATAGTTCATACCCTCAGGCTTCACGATAGCCGCGATGATGTCGCGGTTCCGCCCCTCGGCCATGAGTTCCTCGAGCGACTTCCCATAGAGTTTCTCGCAAGCCTCGCGCAGCTCAGGCAGGAACGGCAGCTTCTCCACCTGCCCCAGCAGCTGAGCCACAGTCGATCCCTCCTTCAGCTCATCAGTCCCGCCGTCTACATATTCAAACAGAGCCTTGAACATACGCGAGGCAGCGCCCGACGCAGGCACAAACTTGCACACCTCGCCGCCATGCTCCAGATACTCATGCCAGCGCTCCAGCGCACCGTTGATATCCTCCTCCGACAGACGGAAGATACCCGCGCCAACACGCGCCGAATCCTCGATTTTCAGATATGGGAAACCGGTCACAAACCGATTGAGCTGGGCCTCCACTTCGGCCTCGCTGATACCCTTCTGGGCCAGCAGCTCTTTGTCTTCAGGTCTTAGCATTTATTTAAGGAATTGATTGATTCTTGGCCAAAGTTACAAAACAATTTCCACCCGTCCAAAACATCGCCCAACAAAAAAGCGACCCCTCTCGTCCATCACGGATAAGAGGGGACTGATGTGGAATCTTAAATCTTGGTAGCGAGACCGAGAATTGAACTCGGGACCTCCGGGTTATGAATCCGACGCTCTAACCAACTGAGCTATCTCGCCATCATTTTGCGCTGCAAAGTTAGCAACAATTCACCAAACAGCCAAACAAAACCACCAAATCTTTTCAAAAACTTATCAACACAATTATCAACATCCCCACTCATCAATATCAACACAATGTTAATAACTCTATTCGCCTAGGCATAACAAACCTCACCAACAACCAATTACAATGTTAATAACTTCCAAGGCATACCCCCTATGAATGTTAATAACTTCCGACCCGTTACAAACAGCAATCGCGTCCATCGGACGCCGATTTACGAATTGAATGATCATATATTCCCCGTGAAGGCCATCCGGCATCGTAATTCGGCGGCCTACGGACGCCAACCCGGGGGACGGCCACCGTTCCCCGGACATTCTCGACCCTGACGGGATCTCGCATGACCGGGGCTACGAATAAATCAGTGTCCTCCGGACACTACCATCGTATCGGCAGACTAGAAGCCACCCCGCGGCCGAAGGCCGCAATGGCGTCCCTACACAGCCTCGGATACGCGGCCAACCCCGCGGCCGCAGGCCGCATTGGCGTCCATCGGACGCCGATTTACTCGTAGCCCCGGCCATGCGAGGCCCTCCGCAGGAGCGGCCGACATGTCCGGGGTGGACCGGATGCCCCAAGAAAGGCGCCCGGAGGCCGCCGATTTACCATTCCGCAAGGCATCCCCCCCGGAAAAAACAATCCCCCGCACCATTCGGCGCAGGGGATTGTTATGATTTGGTGTGGATTCCGATTACTTCACGAGCACCTTGGTCACCTTGTTGCCCTGACGACGGATATAGATACCGTTCTCGGGATTCTCAACACGGATGCCCTGGAGATTGTAATACTCAACGGGAGCATTCTCATCAACCTCGATGGTCTCAACGGCCACAGAACCTCCGGCGGGACGAATGTAACCGATACCATTCATGTTGTAGGTCTGAGTAGCATACACGGTGTAAACCTTATCCTTCTTCAGTTCAACAGTTGTACCTACATAAGCATTGTTGCGGGGATCCTTCACAGTCTGGTCAGCAGCGAGAGCCCATGCGCCAAGCGAAACCTTCTGGTCGAGAGGAGCCGAATATGCACCCTGCTCCATCACCATCACTGAATACTTGTCATTTGCAGCAAATGAGAAATACTGAGTCATTGTGAGGTTATTGTTGGGCAGGTCATCCTCAGTCACAGTGAGCTTGGGGTCAATCTCCACCTTGCGCATACCGAAGATTACCAGAGTAAGGTCAGCCTTGGGAGTCACCTGGATAGCGGTAGTCTCCTTGTGAGCCTTGCCTGTGGGGGCAGAAGCAGAGGGAGCAGCATCAACAAGCATCTGGAGGCTCTTGGTGAAAGTCTGGCCGAGATATGTCTGAGCATAGCCGTTCAGCTTGGCACCATCATTTACAGTCTCCATCACTACATAGTCATCATCAAGGAACACACCCTTCTTTGTCAGCACCTGAGTGCCCTCAGTGGTGTAGCTTGCATCGATGATTACATCGCAGGGGAAAGTTGAGGGAACCTTCAGAGCAGGATTGCCTGCATATACATAAGTTACATTTGAAGCAACTGTAATCTTGCACTCGGCAACTGTCTTGACATATGTATCATTGCCTGCGAAAGTAGCAGAGATGACAGTCTCACCAAGTACACCCTCCTTGAGAGTCACAACGCCTGTATTGGCATCAACAGTAGCGAGAGAAGTGTTGCTTGAAGCATAGGTAACGGGGAGATTCTCAGTGTTTGTCAGCACGGGAGATGTGAACGCATCACGAATCTTAAGTGCAATCACAGGATTGGGATAAGAGATTGGAGCCGGAGTGCCGGCAGCCTCAACAGTACCCTCTAGTACAACTGATGACACCCAGAAACCCTTGCTAGTAGCGAGTTTCCCATACACGTTTAGAACAATAGCGCCGTCGCCTTCAACAACGCCATCATAGTTCTCGAAAGATGTATATGAGCAATCATTAAACCAACCGCCAGCTTCATTATTCCTATTAAGCGCTATTTTGTTACCAAGAGTTCCCTTTTTATCGCTATCATAAAGGAAAAAAGCATTTATATAACTGGCATCACCAGTACCAGTTTTTCCGACCTTAAATGAAACCTTTGTTATTGTAAGTTTCATTCCGTCAGCGACTTTTATAGGAAACCTAAACCAGCACTCTTCACCGATAGTAGAAGTGCCGCTATTAAGTGCCGTAACAGGGTTAAATTCCTGTCCTCTCACACCGTTAGTCGTTTTGCCTTCTTTGTAAGTGAATCTAGAAGGGATGACAAGATTCGATGCTGTTACTGAAGCGGCCCCATCACCTGTAACAGTGGGCGCTGCGTAGTTGACGCCCTCACCTGTATCGTCGAGTGGCCAACTAACTTTAACTGCCTCAGCCGAAGCACAGAATGCCACGACACAAGCAGCCAGCAGGGTAAAAATTTTTCTCATAGATGAAAAATTTGAAGTTAGATTTAATGTGATTTATTATTATTTTAGCGATTTAGGTGGCCGTAGGAATATACCACGGCCATTTCAGTGCAAATATACGCATTAATTTACAATACATGCCATAAGTTAACACGATTTAACAAATTTTATCCCCACCCCTCGGCCACAGGCCGCATTGGCGCCCTATACAGCCTCGGATGCGCAGCCGTCCGCGGCCGAAGGCCGCATTGGCGCCCTACACAGCCTCAGATACGCAGCATTCCGCGGCCACAGGCCGCATTGGCGCCCTACACAGCCTCGGATACGCAGCATTCCGCGGCCGAAGGCCGCATTGGCGCCCGTTAGGTCGCCGAATTACACGTAGCCCCGGCCATGCGAGGCCCTCCGCAGGAGAGGCCGAGACTGTCCGGGGTGGCCGGGTTGCCCTCAATAAAGGCGTCCGTAGGCCGCCGATTTACACGTAGCCCCGGCCATGGAGGCCGTATCCGCAGGAAAGGCCGAGAATGTCCGGGGTCCAGTCCGTAGGCCGCCGATTTACGGATTGAATGATCATTTATTCGACGCGGTAGCCATCCAGCATCGTAATTCGGCGTCCTACGGACGCCATTGGGTTTTGTAATTAGTTCCCCGAACATGTCGGCGCCGGTGGCGACCTCCATGGCCGGGGCTACGTGTAATTGGCGTCCTACGGACGCCATTGTGCCTGTCGGCGCACCCCATCTCATTCACCTATCATCGGGTCATCCGTAGACAAACCATACTCCTCCAAAATCCGCCTGAACTCATCCTCAAACGAAAACCTCGCATGATGTTGCTTCTGATTCATTATATAGTTAATCCTGGTCATGCGACTCCCGGCGTCTACCGATAAGGCGCAATATCCCTCTGCCCACCTCTCCCAATATGGAAAATTCGGATTCATCTTCAGAAACTTACTCGACTCCCCTTTGGCCAACCTAACATAATCGGCCACAGAAATCCGCGGCGGAATATCGCAAAGGATATGCACATGGTCAGGCATCCCACCGATCCGCCATATCTTCACACCCCTATCCTTAGAAAAATCATAGATGAATTTATACAATTCGCGCTCATGATCCATGTTGATGACGTTTCTCCTACATGAGGTCGAGAAAATGATATGATATGTGATGGCAATATGGCTCATATTATAGACAATTAATCCACGTGACACGTACCACAAAGATACACAATAAATTCCATCCCCCATATACGAAACAAAAGAATTTCACATTACCACCCCCGATTTACGGGAGTGAATGATCATTGATTCAACGCGGAGACAATCCGGCATCGTAATTCGGCGGCCTACGGACGCCTTTGGGTTTTCGTAATTCGTTACCCCGGACATGTCGGCACCGGTGGCGGCCTCCATGGCCGGGGCTACGTGTAAATCAGTGTCCTCCGGACACTACATAATCTCGGTAGTCTAGCAGCAATCCCGCGGCCGAAGGCCGATATGGCGCCCGTTAGGTCGCCGAATTACTCGTAGCCCCGGCCATGGAGGCTGCCTCTGGCGCCGACATGTCCGGGGAATAGGCATCCCAATCAGAAAGGCGCCCGTTAGGTCGCCGATTTACACGTAGCCCCGGCCATGGAGGCTGCCTCTGGCGCCGACATGTCCGGGGAATAGGCATCCCAATCAGAAAGGCGCCCGTTAGGTCGCCGATTTACACGTAGCCCCGGCCATGTAGGCCGATTCCGCAGGAGAGGCCGACATGGCCGGGGAGAGGCCGACATGTCAGAGGGGGGGGTGATGGGTATATAATAAGCCCCGGGGGCTTGGAGCCTCCGGGGCTTGGGTGTATTCGGGGTTATCTAATCTTACGGATTATTTAACGAGAACTTTAGCTACCTTCTCACCAGCCTTCACTACGTAAACGCCGGGGAGAACAGATACGCGGGCGTTGCCCTCAGCAGCATAGAGAGTCTTGCCGTCGACTGCGACTACAGTCACCATCATGCCCTCAGCGCCGGTCACTACGATAGCGCCGTCCTCGGTGTTGATGGCCAGGTTGTCAGCTGCGATCTCATCGATGTCGTTGAACATGATGGTGACAGCGTTTGAAGCACCTGATACTGACTTCTCATATACTACGTTCACTGTATACTTGTAGCGAGTCTTGTCAACTGCAGTAGCGTCGAGATACTTGGTCTCTGTCACGAGAGCGTCGTTGATCTTGACACCGTCACGGTATACATTGTAACCCTTGATGGCAAGGTAAGCAGCCTTCATAGCCTTCGGAGTGAAGGATACGTCATCGAGGAGGAATACGCAAACATTGTTGGATGTGCAACGGATTGCGAAGTACTTAGCACCCTCGGGGATGATGTAAGCATACTGAGACCATGCGGTAGAAACATTTGAGATAGCCTCAACAAGTTTGAATGACTCAGGCTTGTTGTCATTAGTTGAATAGTAGAACTCAAATGAAGGATGACCAACGGAATAACTGCGAACGTAGAACGAAACAATCTGACGCTTGCCTGAGAGCTCGGGTGAGATTGCCCAGTCATCGTTCGGTCCCTTAACTGCTGGAAGAGCTACAAGATACTTGTCCCCTGACTTACCTGGAACATACAGGGTATTAGCATCACCTACCAGATATGCATTGGGAGCAGTGGGGAATGCTGTTTCCTCAAGTGTATAGTTGCGAGAGTCGTCAAGGCTCTGGAATGTCCAGTCACCGTAAACAGTAGCATACTCAGCAGCATCTTCGAAGTCCTCAGTGATCTGCCAGGGAGCAGCGTTCTTGGTGTCGGGCTCTGTCCATGTCAGTTCAACACCTGCAGGAGTTGAGTTGGCATCGAGAGTAGTGACAACGGGTGAACCGTCTACGATAGGTGTTACAGAAACTTCTTCAGTTGTGTTGTTGAGGAGATCCTCATCAGCCTTGAAGTTGACAACAGCCTTGTAGAGAACAGGAGTTGTAGCGTTGATGTCGAATGTACGCTCGAAATCAACGACAGTTGACTTCTCATATGTCAGAGCGTCACCGGCCTTGGTCTCAGCGAGCTTGCCGTCAGCATATAGTTCTACAGTGTAGTCCTTAGCGGTCTCGTAGCCATTGCTGGTCACCTCAACCTGGACATTGTAGTCCATACCGGCATTTACGAACTGAGGAGCGATAATCTTAGCCTCAAGATCGTTAGCAAGAGGTGAGAACACCTGGAGATTGTCAACGAGGGTGTAGACATATGCTTTATTAGTAATCTGGAGACGAATCTGGATATCCTTGCCTGCATATTTCGAGAGATCAAGAAGTACCTGACTCCACATATCCTGCTCGCCGATAGCCTGAATTGTGGTCTCAGCCATGAGAACTGAGAACTGATCCTGATCAGGAGTCTTTACCCACACAGAAATTGTGTTAGTGTTTTCCTCACCTAAATTATAGGTATAGAAAGAGAGCTTGGGAGCCTTCATGTCCTTAAGCGAGATGACACCTGTGACATAATTACCATAGGCACCGGCAAGAGAGGCTTTACATGTTAGATAGTTTGAGTCTCCATCGACACCTGCCGGACCTCCATTAATTCCAATATACCATGACACAAAAGTTGAGTTCGTATAGTATGCATACTTGTTCATATCCTCAAGACTGAATGTGTTGAGGTAGTCTGTGTAAGGTACACCTACAGGAGTCGGGCCTGCCTGAACAGCATCGCTGCTGCCACGCTGTGTATTAGCCACAACCTGAGCGAGTGCGAATGCCTGGCCATCGGGTTCACACATCTTCACTGTGATTGCAGTCTCAGAAGTTGTCTGTGTGGATGTACCACCATCATAATCCCAATATGTAACGGTATATGTTACATCTGAAGCCTCAAGGGGCTGGCCTGTGATAGTCTGAGTCACAGCGGGCCAGTGGATTGAAATCTCACCGGGTGTGCTAAGTTCCTCAATGAACACCTCTGCCACTGGTTCGGGATAGTTGATGCCGACATATACTGTCTTGCTCTCTTCTACACCCCAACCGTTCACATTCTTGCAAGAAACAGTGTAAGTGTATTCACCTACAGCGGGAACATTGTCAGTGAAAGTATAGGTGGCGACACCGTCAACAAAGTCAACAGCCTGATCGAGATCCGTGCCGTTACGTGAAATCTTGACTTCAGTAATCTTGGTTGCATCAGTGAGAGCAGTGCCACCGAAATCAGTTGAGGGAGCAGTGAAGGATACAGAAACCTTCAGGTCACCGTTGACTGCGGGAGTTACAACAAGGTTCTTGACAGCGGCAGGAATGTTAGCCTCACCCTCTACAATTTCAATATTGTTTACACAGAGATAATATGAATTGGCGTCCGAAATGCCATGGAAACCAAAATAGTAGTCTCCTGTGGCTTCTGCCTCGTAATAGCCTGAAAGCTCAATGGCATTACTTGCTCTAGCAGCTGCCACAACAGCAGGAGCTACAACCGTTGAGGTCATTGCCTCTGCAGTTGCTGCAGTACCCACCTTAACCTCAATACGTTCGGGATAACTTGCAAGACCGCAGAAAGTTTTGAATGAGAGTTTGTATGTCTTACCCTTCTCAAGACGGACGGGAGGAGTGATCATCCAGTCATCCATATCCTTTGAAGTGTTGTACATAATCTTGGCTGCCTTCGATGCAGAATCATAAGACCAAGCATTTTTATCCTCGTTGCTATTGATGACGGTCATCTTATCAAAGTCAGCGGCTGTAGCAAGAGTATTTGTATAAGGAATGTTGTAGTAGCCAAGAGCAACAGTGTTAGACATAACCTCTCTTGAGGTGATGTTGTTGTAAGTAGCGCTTACACCATAAGCATAAGTCTCATAGGTGCCCTGAGGTTCGGTGATACGCTCTGCCCACATAAGTTCAGAGGTTGTGACAGCCTTTGAAGCATCCTTTACACCATTATAATAAGGAGTAACGGTATATGTCACCTTTGAGGGATCGAGATAGCCTGCATCCGCGCTGGTCTTTACAGCAGCCCACTCAACAGTCATACGGCCACCTACATAAGTAAGGGTTACATACTCAGTATCAGAGGGGATACCCTGGCCAATATACTTGGAGATAGTGGCCTTGGGACCCTGACCCTTAGCGTTGGTGAAGTATACAATAAATGTGTAGTTGTCAGCAGCAGGAACGTTGTAGTCCACGATAACCTTAGCGCCATAGACTGTGGGACCTGTTGAGATAACCTGGCCATTGCACTCAACTACATATGTGAGAGCGCCTGTACCGGCCTTATCATCAAGAGTCTTGGCGGGAGCCATGAAAGTGAGCTTGCCGGAGAGTGAACCCTTATCATATGTCAGAGCGAGATCTGTACCAATGCCGGGGACTCCGGGATCAAGTTCTTTCTTGATAGCAAGACCCATAACCCACTCATTGCCGGGGAAGTCATAAAGTTTTGTAGCAGTACCTTTCTTAAGGTCGATTTCAGCGATATAGCCCTTATACCAAGCGTCGTATACAGTCCAGAACATACGGCCGGTGGTGGGATCGATGATTGCAGATGCTGCATCCCAGGGCTTGATGCCTGTGGTGACAGCCTTGCCAGTCTTCGAGTCAGTTACAGCAGGAGTTGCAACACCTGTGGTCTTGTCAATCTTAACGAGAGTTGATGTCTTGGCATCATTCTCAACAACACCATAAAGTGTGCCATCTGCAGCCGCAGCAATACATGCATACTGGTCAGCGACACTGGCAATCACATTGTAAGTAGTTGATGTAGGGCCGAAACTGAGCGTCACGAGCGAGAGCGCATCGCTATCAAATGCATCCTCATCTGCAGGACTGAGAGCGTACACAGTACCGGTAGTAGCATCATATGTCATACCGCCAATGGCAATCTGCGGATATGCCTCAGCAGCGTAACTAGCAACCTCTTCACCGGAGTTGATATCATATCCGGTAATCCAAAATACATTACGTCCTTCTGTTGCCTTTGTGCCTACAGCCCAATATGTGTCCTCAACGAGGACACCACCATAGGAAGCGTCAAGACCCTTGATTACCTCAGTAAAAGTCTGGTCTTTTGCTGTGGGAACCTTGTAGAGGCCTACATTTGCAGTTGTGGTCCATGCATCTGAAGCGATGACTGAGCCAAGAATCTCAGGCATGCTTGCAGCTGCCCTAAAAGGCACCTTGGCCATAGCGGCACGCTGGGAAAGCAAAGACATGTCGCGAGAGGCGAAACCGATGGAACCGCGACGTCCCACTCTCACAGGTGCATTCTTAAGTCCCGCGTTCTCAATCCTGTAAGGATTGGGACCTTCAAAGACTATCTTCGGCAAATTATTGTCGGCCCACGCAGTGGCGGCGACCGAAGCAATGAGTGCCGATGAGAGAATTCGTGTAAGAACTGTTCTCATAAAAATTTGAAGAAATGGTTTCAAAAGATTAGATGCTAACCCGGTGCCGAAACCGTTAACGACCGGGCCGCCGAAACTTAAATTATTTATTTGTTTTTGTTTGTTTCTATGGTTTGTGTGCCGTGGATGAATGTTGGTTTGGCACTGTGTGATGTGTGAAGGTACACACATCGGCCACGCGGGCCAAGGGTGTTGGCAGGGCGCGACCTTCTGAGGTCAAAGAGAGGAGTTACAGGCTATTGTTAATGTGGTTTAAGGGTTTAACGGTTGGTTAATGATGAATCTATCGAGCCTCATACAACAAGACACAATACGCCGCATTGAATAAACGGCAATGCAAAGTTAAGCCATCCCTGTGAATTGTGCAAACTTTTTAATTGTTTTTTTATTGAAATTTCACGGTTTAACAAAAAAGATAATATAAATGATTGTTCAATCCGTAATTCGTCACCCCGGACATGTCGGCGCCGGTGGCAGCCTCCATGGCCGGGGCTACGTGTAATTCGGCGCTCTTCGGGCGCCGGTGGTGGGGGCGATTATCTCACCTGCACTTTGGTCACTTTGCTTCCTTGGCGGCGGATGTAGATGCCGGTGGTGGGATTGTCAACGCGGATTCCCTGAAGGTTGAAATATTCAACCGGGGCGTCGCCGTCGATGGCCTCAATGCTGTTGATGGCGGAGTCAAAGGTAGTCTCAACGGATATCTCGTTGGAAGAGATGGAGTTGGTGGTGCCATCGGTTGCCTGGACAGTGTAGTAGTAGAGAGTTGAGGGGTCAAGACCTCTGACCTCATAAGATGTGACGTTCCCGGTGCGGAGATCCTTGTAGCCCTGCACGGCTTTTCGCTCAGGCTGAATGCCATAAGTGACGGCGATATCGTCTATGGCCACAGAGCCTTTGTTGCCTTGAGGACGGTACTCGATGCGCGCCCTGTTTGCACCGGCCACATTGAGGGTCACTGTTGTGACTGAGCCGCCCATGTCGGTGACTACCGGGATGGACTTGACGGTCTGCCAATGGCCGTTGACGCTGACACGGAGGAGAATCTCATCGCCGGCGGCTGTGTTGGAGCCGCGATGCCAGAAAGAGACCTCAAGGACATCGGCCTCATAGGTGGCCGACGCTATATATTCGCCTGACTGGCTGAAGCGCAGCGAGGGTGATGCCTTACCTACATAGTTGTCCATGGCGTAAGAGGCGGTGGTGTTTGCCTCCCAACCGTCGGGGAGGTTGTCAGCACCCTTGTTGAAGTTGCAGACATCTGTCATGGAGCCACGGGGTGACTTGGTGAAGACATTGAGGATATAGTCTGTGGCGCCGGCTACAGGCTCCCAGACAGCGGTGAATGATGTATCGCCCACATTCGTCGGATCGAGAGCATTTACAACCAGCGTGTTGAATGGAGTCTTCCCCGTGGTGACCTTAACCTCGGCCGACTCATCGGACACCTTGGAGCCGGCTGAGGAGCGGAGAGTGTAGTAGTAGGTCACCTCAGGCTGAAGCCCGGTGACACGATAGGATGACACCTTGCCGATGTTGAGGTTTTCATAGCCCTCCACATAGACACGGTCACTCACCTGAGTCTCGGCTCCGGGGCGTGTGAACACCGATATTATATAGGAGAGACCGGGGACAGTCTCCCATGAGGCTGTGAAACTGTTCTCGTCGAAGGTGATTGTCTCAAGTCCGGCAGGGACAACAACGTCGACTGGTGTGCCGCCGCTGACAGCGAAGGTGATGATGCCGTCGGTCTCGGTGATGTCAGTGAGGGGCTTGTTGAGTGACTGCCCTGCCCATGTCTTCATGGACGGGTTTGTGGTGTCGGTAAATGAGGTCTTGCGGGCTGTGCCGGGGAATGCATCGCCGGCGCGCGAGCCCTCTGTCTGTGTGCCGTCGGCCTCCTCGATATCTACATACTGATGAGAGGGGGTGTTGTTGACAACATTCTGATTCCAGACGCTTGAGTTGTAGTCTATGTGCCACACGAGCATGCCGTGGCCTGGAATATACTTGTCCCATGAGACTTTCTGACGGTTCTCCAGGAGGAAGAATTCGTTGGTCTTGGATGTCTTGATGATGGCGGCCACATTCTCGCCGATGGCAGGGAGTGTGACCATCTCCGGCTCACTGATTGCCTTAGGCTCGAGCCACCCGAGGGCATAGCGCTCGAAAGCGCCATAGAGCGGGGGTGTGCAGCCGCCGTTGTTGTAAGGGCCGTAGTCCATGCACGACCATGAGCCGGGGGTGAAGGAGGAGGTATAGCTGGTGGCATAGAGGTCGGGGAGGCCCATGACGTGTGAGAACTCATGGACAAAGGTGCCGACGCCGTCGGGGCGGCTCCCCTCCCACTCGTTTGAGCAGGCATAGCGCGACACCTTAACGCCGTCGTAGGTGGGCTGGTAGCCGATGCCATATTCCACATTCCATGCGTGGGGCCAGACTGTGTTGGCCGAGCCGCCTGATGCCTCGCCGCGTCCTGCATAGAAGACAAAGACGTTATCGACAATGCCGTCGCCGTCGCGGTCATAGTCCTTAAAGTTGATCTGGTCGTCGAGGAGGTCGCATGCGTCGCGCACCATGTGGGCCGGACGCTGGTCATCGCCTGAATAGTTGTTGCCGCCGTAGTATGCCTGGTTCTGGGGAAGAGTGACGGGGCCGAACACGTCGAAGTCGGGGTCAAACTTGCCGCCCGAGACCTCGAGGAAGAAGTCCTTGGCGGAGCCGGTGCCTCCATATGAGCTGAAGCCCTCCTCATTGAGCATGCGGGTGAAATAGTCGTGAGGGTCGGAGACGGACATCTTGACGTCGGTATACTCCACGAGAATCACGAGGCCTTTCTGCTTGCCTGTGGCGGGGAAGTGCGAGCCGGGGAAGAGGCCGGGGCCGCGCTGGGGGCCTGATGCCTCAGACGATGCGAAGGCCGGGGCGGCGATCTGCTGGGTCTGGGCCATGGCGCTGAGGCGCGCCTCGGCGGTGCGGGTCATTGTGGCGCGGACCTGGTCCATGTCGACGCCGGCGAGATAGGCGCGCGCCTCGGCGGTGCGGGCGGCGGGGGCTGCGGCGCGGATGCCGGAGTTGACAGTGACGCCGAGGGGGTTGACATCGGCATAATAGAAGTCCCCCTTGTCCTCGACAATATAGTAGCCATCCTCAGTGGTGAGGAAGTGGTGGAATTCGTCGCCGTGGATGCGCACATTGATTGTGGTGCCGTCAGGGCGGGTCATCTCGATCAGTCCGGGCTTAGCTGGCACAGCGAGTGAGGAGAGTGCGGATGTGGCCATAATCACGGAGGCCAACACCTGTCTTATGTTCTTTTTCATAGATTCCTGCAGGAAATGTTTTGATTTTCGGGTGACAAAAGTAATATAAAGTCACGAAATTGACAAACAATTTCAGGATATTTAAGTAAATGCATATCGCGTCAGCGCCCCCGGGCCTGACGGGGAAGCACTGACGCGATAACACTATCCTAATTGCTGTGCCTTACAGTGTGCGATACTCGCGTGAGTAGCGGAGCACCTGGGGGATGTAGTCCTCGGTGTAGGAGACGGTGACGTCGGTGATGTTGCCGTCTGCGTCGAGGACAGGGGTATAGACGGGGTTGACGAAGCCCTTATAGGGGGCGATGTCGAGGTGAGAATAGCGCTCAAGCACCTCGCGGTGGAGCTCGGGGTCAACCTTGACGGCATATGTCTCGACGAGAGCCTCTCCGGCGGCATAGTCGCCCTCGCTCTTGATGCGCTGGATCTCGCCCAGGAGCTGCCCGAAGAGGTCGCGCAGGCGGCCGTAGTCGTTGATCTGGATGAAGGTCTTGCCGTCGCGCTTCACGAGCTCGATTACATTGTCGGGCTTCCCTTTCTCGTAGACCCAACGGGCTATGAGCTGACGGTTGCGCATGTGGGCCTCCTCGATATCCTTGCCCGGCTCGACACGCATCAGCTGGGTCATGAGGCCGTTGAGGATATATTTATAGTATTCAGCCTTGTAGGCATCCGGATTGTCGAGCAGTCCGAGTTCAAGAAGCTTGGGGTCGGCCAGATAGTAGAGCGCGAAGAGGTCGGCGCGGGTCTCCTCGAGGGTGGAGCCGTGGGCGCGGAGGGCATCAGGGTCAACTCCGGGGAGCAGACGGCCTGAGGCGTGGCCCAGACACTCGTGGAGGTCAGTGTGGAGATTGTCGGTGATGAAGAGATACTTGTCCATGAGGTCGGAGGTCTCCTTGTCGATGACAAACTCCTCGTTGAAGCCATTCCCCTGGGCGGCCTTGTCATATGCCTCGGTGATGTTCTCGAGTGTGACAGACTTTGAGCCGTGGGCCGCACGGATCCAGTTGGCGTTGGGAAGGTTTATGCCGATGGGTGTGGCGGGATAGGAGTCGCCGGCGAGGATGGCCGCTGTGATCACCTTGGCCGATACACCCTTGACATCCTCCTTGCGGAAGCGCGGGTCTACAGGGGAGTTCTCCTCAAACCACTTGGCGTTTGAGGCTATCACCTCTGTGCGGTGAGAGGCCTCGTTGTTCTTGAAGTTGACAATTGACTCCCATGAGCCGGTCATCCCCAGGGGGTCGCCATAGCTCTCGATGAAGCCGTTGATGAAGTCGACACGCGAGTCGGTGTCCTCGACCCAGGCGATGGAGTAATCGTCAAACTCCTTGAGCGAGCCGGTGGTGTAATAGGAGATGAGCTTGGCAATTATGTCGCGCTGACGGTCGTTCTCTGCATACTCCGACGCCTTCTGCAGCAGTGACACTATTCGAGAGATGGCCGGTGAATAATAGCCGCCCACCTTATATGTCTGCTCGACAATCGTGCCGTCCTCCTTGGCTATGCGGGTGTTGAGACCCCATGAGACCGGGGTGAGATCCGTGGTGTCCTTGAGGGCAGCGTAATATGCCTCGACCTCCTTCTGCGTGATGCCGGGGGCATAGAGATTGTTGGCCGAGGTGGCTATGAGGTCTTGTCCGGCGGCCTGGTTGACACGCTTGGGCATGACTGTGGGGTCGAAGATGACGGGGAGAAGCTCGTCTAGCCCGGCGGGCTTGAGCGAGTCGGGAAGCGCCTCAGCCTGCGCCACGAGGAATTCCTGTGAGAACGCCGGCTGGAACTTGTCCATGGAGTAGTGGTGATGGATGCCGTTGGCAAACTCTATCTGCTTGAGATAGAGCTCGAGCCCGTGGAAGTCTTCCGACTCACGGTCACCCTGATAGTTGGTGTAGACATTCTCGATCAGGTCTCGTATGGCCAGGTTGTAGCGGCCATTCTGGTCCCAGAGGATGTCGCGCCCGGAGATGGCGGCCTCAGTGAGATAGTAGATGAGGATGCGCTGCTGAGGTGTGAGTTCCTCGAAGCCTGGCACCTTGTAGCGGAGCACTTCAATGTCGGCAAAACGGTCCACGTTGTAGTCAAAGTTTTCGGCCTGGTCGCCGGTGGTCTTGGCTCCTGAGCACGATGCGAGCATCAGGGCTGTGCCGGCCAGGGCCGGGATTAAGGATTTAAGCATACTTATATAAAAGAGGTGATGATGGGTTTATTCGACCGCAAGTACAAGTCCCTTGAGATATTCGCCCTCGGGGTGATAGATGTTGACAGGATGGTCTGAAGGCTGTGTGAGCTGGTGGAGAATCCTTACACGCCGCCTTGAGCGCGCCGCTGCCGTGAAGACCGCCAGACGGAACTGCTCGCGGCTCACGGCCTGGGAGCATGAGAAGGTGAAGAGGATGCCGCCTGGCGCTATCTTGCGGAACGCGGCCTCATTGATGCGGCGATAGCCCACAAGGGCGTTCTTCAGGGCGCTCCGGTGCTTGGCGAAGGCAGGCGGGTCGAGGATAATGAGGTCATAGGCGCTGTCAGGCATATCGGCCAGATACTTGAAGGCATCCTCGGCAAACGACTTGTGGCGCGTGTCGCCCGGGAAATTGAGCGAGATATTGGCATCCGTGAGCGTCACAGCCTTGGCCGATGAGTCGACGGAGTGGACCAACTCGGCTCCGGCCCTCATGGCATACACGGAGAAGCCCCCCGTGTAGCAGAACATGTTGAGCACACGGGCGCTGCGGCTATAGCGCTCTACAAGCGAGCGGTTGTCGCGCTGGTCCACGAAAAATCCGGTCTTCTGACCCTTGAGCCAGTCGATGTTGAACCGCAGACCATTCTCCACGGCAATGTTGGTGTGGAAACCACCTATTATATAGTCATTGACAGGGTCGAGACGCGCCTTATATGGGAGGGTCGTCTCGCTCTTGTAATACACATTCCTGATTCCGGCGCCCGGCAGTAGGGTCAGCTCGCGGGCTATGGTGTGGCGAGCATAGTGCATTCCCGGGCTATGAGCCTGAAGAACAGCGGTGTCGCCATACACATCCACCACACATCCCGGCAGGAAATCCCCCTCGCCGTGAACCAGACGGAATGTAGTGTTGTCGGGCCTTATCAACCCCAGGCGCTCGCGGAGAGCCCAGGCCGCACGGAGACGGGCGGCATAAAACGAGTCGTCGACCATCTCCCCGGCGTCCGAGGTGAGGATGCGCACCGCTATGGAGCCTATTTCATAGTGTCCACGCCCCAGAAATGAGCCGTCAGAGGCAAGCACATCAACAATATCCCCCTCCTCAAGCCCTTCGGGGAGTGAATATATTGCACCTGAGAACACCCAGGGATGAAAGCGCAGGAGCGAATCCTCCTTGCCGCGTTTGAGAATAATGTCCATGGTTACTTAAGGAATGCTCTGAAGATATCGTTGGCGTTGGCATAGATGAGCAGGAGGAACAGGAAAGCCATCCCCACATACTGCGCTGTGACAAGCACATTGAGAGGCACTTTGCGTCCCGTCACCACCTCCCAGAGCAGGAACATGATGTGTCCGCCGTCGAGAGCAGGGATGGGGATGATGTTCATGAACGCGAGCGCCAGCGAGATGAAGGCTGTGATCTCCCAGAACGAGAGCCAGTTCCACTTCTCCGGGAACATGCTTCCGATAGCGCCGAAGCCCCCCACCTGCTGCACACCCTCCTTCGAGAAGACATGCTTCATGGAGGTGACATAGTTTGAGAGGGTCTGGGTGCCTAGCGCCCATCCGCGCGGGATTGACTCAAAGATGCCATACTGCTTCGAGACAGTCTTGTAGACATCCGTGATGGGGCGCAGATTGAAGCCCAGTTTTCCGCCGGGAGTAGGGGTGACGGCATAGAGATAGAGTTCGTTGTCGCGATAGACGGTGACGGTGGTCTCCTTCCCGGCCGAATTCCTCAGTGCCGCCTCTAACTCGGTGTATGACGGAGTCGGTGTATCGCCTATCGCCACAATCCTGTCGCCCGGCTCGATTCCTGCGCGGGCGGCGGGGCTACCGTTCACCACTTTGTCTACGAACACCGGCAGACGATATGTCATGAACCCCTTCTCCTCGCTCAGTCGCAATATGAAATCTGATGGGATCGAGATGGTGACAATCTCGCCATAGTTGCGGCGGACGGTCACCTCTTTGGCCTCGATGATCTTCAGTTGATAGTCTGAGTCGGCAGCATCGAGCTTTACGCCGTCAGCCGTCAGCGGGATGTCTCCGTTGCGGAATCCCACAGCCTGAGCCGCCGGGACATAGTCAAATCCCTCATAGGCCACATCGAAGGGGATATATTTCTCGCCCCAGTGGAAGGCTATCCCGGCATAGATGATCACAGCGAGAAGGAAGTTGAACAGGACACCTCCGGCCATAACGAGCAGACGCTGCCATGCGGGCTTCGTGCGGAACTCCCAAGGCTCGGGAGTGGCCGCAAGGTCCTCGGCGCTTTTGGTCTCATCAATCATTCCGGCTATGTCACAGTAGCCACCCAGAGGCACCCATCCGATGCCATAGATTGTGTCGCGCCATGAGGCTTTGCCGTCTGACTCCGCCGGATGAGGCTTGGAGACGCGGATGGTCTTCCACGCCACCTCCTTTTCGTTCTCACCCTCCCCCTTGGAGTGGGCTATGAACTTCACCACACCCTCTCGAGGATAATACTTGACCAACGAGAAGTAGGGGTTAAAAAATAGATAGAACCTGTTCACCTTGATGCCGAACAGGCGCGAGAATAGATAGTGACCGAACTCGTGGATGAACACCAGGAGCCCGAGTGCCACCAGAAACTGTAGTGCCTTTATGAGAAATGATTCCATCTTGGAACGTAGTGAGTGTGATTCTGATTGTTATTGATTCTTTATCTGGTCCGGCCGAGACGGTCGAGACAGTAGCCTATGGTGGCCTGATGTGTCTCCACATAGTCGGCCAACGAGGGTGTGTCTATATGAGGAATGTGGACAAGCGCGTCCGTGATGGTGTCATAGATGCCGGGAAATGAGATGTGACCCTCCAGAAATGCCGCCACAGCCACCTCGTTGGCAGCATTGATGATGCAGGCGGTGTTGCCTCCCTCGCTCAAGGCTCTGTGTGCGAGAGTCAGACAGGGGAAGCGCACCGGGTCAGGCTTCTCGAAGGTGAGCGAGGCATAGTCAGTAAGGCTCAACGGACGCTCGGCAGACGGGAGGCGCGTTGCGTCACCCAGGGCATAGCGGATGGGGAGATGCATATCAGGAATCCCCAGCTGTGCCTTCACGGCTCCATCGATAAACTCAACCATCGAGTGGACTATCGACTGCGGATGCACCACAGCCTCAATCTTCTCAGGCTCTATCCCGAAGAGCCAGCGCGCCTCGATGATCTCAAACGCCTTGTTGAGCATCGTGGCTGAGTCGATGGTAATCTTGGCCCCCATGGTCCACCGTGGGTGGCGCAGCGCCTGGGCTGCCGTGGCCAGAGCGGTCTGCTCAGGTGTCCAGGTCCTGAAAGGTCCTCCTGAGGCCGTTATTATAAGTTTGGCCACCGTGGCCGGATCCTCTCCTGCCATGCATTGATAGATGGCAGAGTGCTCGGAGTCCACCGGAATGACCTTCGAGGCCGATTCCTTGAGCAGCCGTGTCACAAGTTCGCCGGCCACCACAAGGGTCTCCTTGTTGGCAAGGGCTATCTCCTTACCGGCGCGGACGGCACGGACCGTCGGGAGAAGACCGCTGTAGCCCACAGTGGCAGTGACCACGGTGTCGAAGTCAGGACGTTCCATGGCGTCGGCCATCGCCTCGGCTCCGGCAGCCGTCTCGATGCCCAGGGGAGTTAGGGCATCGCGCAGAGCCTGATATCTCGACTCGTCTGCTATTATCGCCAGTGACGGCCTGTGGGCCACTGACTGACGGATAAGCATGTCGACATTGCTGCCGGCTGCGAGGACAGTGGCTCGAAAGCGGTCCGGGAATTGTGAGATTATGTCTAACGTTTGAGTGCCGATTGAGCCGGTAGAGCCCAGCACGGCTATATTGTGAGGCATGAAAGGTATATTATTTCGCGTTTCAAGCCACAAAGTTACAAAAAATGCACCATACAACTTTCCTTGTTTTTCCCCTTTCACATTTTTTGGCATGGTTTTTGCTTGATTTTATTGTAAATTTGCACGATAATGACTGAAAACCCCATAAATATAACAGAAATATCTGCCCTCCTGAAGGCCGGGCGCGTCAACGACGCCCTCAACGCTCTCGACAATGCCTCCGACGGGCTGAGAATGCTCTCTCCCTTCAAGGCTGACCTTGAGCGCCTCAGGCAGCAATATGGCTACATGTCAGACTTTGCCCTCCGCGGACTCCCTGACCCCGGACTTCCTGAGGCCATGGACGCCCTCAAGGGTGATATACTCAGTACGGCTGACGCCATGAGCCGCGCCGTCACAATGACGGACGCCCCCACACTCTACTACTCCATGGCCCGCACTGCCTCGGCCATCACTCCGCCCTCTCTGTCCCAACTCAAAGCCGAGTATGGACGCCTGGCTCAGAAACTCTCGCTCGCAGCTCTGGCCGAGAACCCTATGGAGGCCTCCAAAGAGCTAACCCTCAGGAGCGAGGCTCTCGAAAAAGAGATTTTCAACTCATTGTGGATTAGTTATCCCCTCTCATCGACAGACGCTGAGACATACACCACACTCATCTCTGACCCCTCCCTGCCATCCCATGTCAAGTCTCTCGCCGTGAGCGCACTCACGCTGGGGCTCATGGAGTGGTATGACGAGCGGCGCATGCTCTTGCTCATGGATGGATATTGTTCCACAGACGCCGCAGTCTCCGTGCGCTCCCTCTGCGGACTCCTGATGGGCATGTGGCAGTGGCGCAATAGACCACAGAGCCGCAAACTGCGCCTGCGTCTCGACTCCCTGCGCGAGACCCCGTCATGGCCCTCAGATGTCCGCATGGCCACCATGCAGTTTATCCGCGCCCGCGACACAGAGAGGCTCACACGCAAGTTCAACGATGAGCTCCTGCCTGAGATGATGAAACTTCGCCCAGAGATTGAGAAACTCCGCCATAAGCCCATCGACCCTGACAGCGCCCTGCTCGAGGAGAACCCCGAGTGGGCAGAACTGCTCGACAAAAGCGGCCTCTCAGACAAACTCAAGGAACTGCAGGAGATTCAGGAGGATGGCGGCGATGTCATGATGGCCACTTTCTCAAGACTCAAGACTTTCCCTTTCTTCCACGACCCCGCCAACTGGTTCATGCCGTTCCACACCGGTCGCTCTGAGCTCCATGTGTCAGGTCTTGCTGACCTTATTCCCCTGATCGATGTCATCGGCAACACCGCTGCCTTCTGCGACAGCGACAAGTACTCCGTAGCTCTCTCTCTGACCTCCATCCCGAGCGGACAGCGCGACATGATGATGCAGCAACTGCGCATGCAGGCCGACCAGCTCGACCAGATACGTGCAGCCGGGATGAACACCGCCAAACTCTCGCGCGAGAGTCTCACGGCCGACTATGTGAGAAACCTCTATCGCTTCTACAAGCTCTTCAGACGCAAAGCTGAGTTCCGCGACCCCTTTGCCGACGCCATGAACCTCCCGGCTCTCCCTGATCTTAGAGAGATATTTGACGACGCCGACACTCTCCGCCTTATAGGCGAGTTCTACTTCCGCCGCCGATATTTCGAGGATGCCTTCGACGTGTTCTCGCGTCTCGACCTGCTTGTCACACCTGAGGCCGAGCTATACCAAAAGATGGGCTACTGCCGTCAGGCACTGGGAGACATCAGTGAGGCCATCCGCTTCTATGAGCAGAGCGAGATGCTCAATCCCCAGAGCCGATGGACACGCCGCCGCCTTGCATCGTGCCAGCGTGCCGCCGGCAATTATGAGAGCGCCCTCCGCTACTATAGGTCATTATCCGAGTCTAAGCCCGACGACGTCAAACTGATTCTCAACACCGGTCTATGCCTTCTGAAACTCCGCCGCTTCGACGAGGCCCTTCAGCAACTTTTCAAGGCTGAGTATCTGGGCGCTGACTCCCCTAAGGCTCTCAGAGCCATAGCCTGGTGCACTCTTCTCGACGGAGACTACGAGCGCTGCCGCACCTTCACTTCACGGATCATGGATCTTCCTGACCATACACCCACAGACTATCTCAACGCCGGACATCTGGAACTCCTCACAGGCTCCCCCACTCAGGCAGCCGAAAGATATGCCGACTCCATCGCCTCACGCGATTTCGACAACGAGGGTTTCCGAGCAGACCTCAACCGCGACATCGCATCCGTCCCGGCTCTCGCTGCCCTCAATCCCCTCACAGTCTCGATCATCGCTGACCGAGCCTCAATCATCGCCCTCAACAAAGGACACAGGATATAATAATATGGCGCTACGAACAACAATCATTGCGGCCGCTGCCGCCACTACGCTTATGACACAAGCACAAAATCCATTTTTCAGCAACTTTGAAGGGACACCTCACTCCACAGCACCCTTCGACCGTATTACCATAGCAGACTATGAGCCGGCCATCGACCGTGGCATCGAGCTGGGTCTCAAGGAGATTGATGCTATAGTCTCAAACCCTGAGACCCCCACATTCGAGAACACCATTAAGGCCATGGCACGTTCTGGCCAAGACCTCGACAGGGTGCTGAATGTGTTCTATCCGCTCCTCTCCGCCCTCAGCGACAACGAGATGATGGAGCTCTCAATGAAGATAACTCCCCGCCTCTCTGAATACTCTACCGCCATCTCGCTCAATCCCGGCCTCTGGGAGCGCATCAAGGCTGTCCACGACTCAGGCGACACCCTCAACCTCGACAAAGAGGACAAGATGCTCCTCCACCGCACATACCAGGGCTTTGTCCGCAGCGGCGCACTCCTTCAGGGCGAGGATCGCGAGAAATACAGAAACCTCACTAGCCGCCTCAGCGAACTAACCACAATTTTCGGCCAGAACGTCCTCAAGGAGGTCAACACTTACGAGATATGGTTGGGCAAAGATGACCTCACCGGTCTCCCGGAGAGTTCCATAGAGGCTGCCGCTCTGGCTGCTAAGGAGAAAGGACGTGAGGGTGAATATCTCTTTACCCTCGACCAGCCAGTCTACATGGCATTCATGAAATACAGCGACCGTCCTGACCTGCGTGAGAAATTCTATCGCCTCTACAGCGGACGAAATCAGAAGGGCGAATACAATAACCTCCCCGTCATGCAGGAGATTGCCGAGACCCGACTGAAAATTGCCAACCTGCTTGGCTACAAGACATATGCTGACTACTCCCTCGCCGAGACAATGGCCAAGAAACCGGCAAACGTCTACAAACTTCTCAACTCCCTGCGCGATGCATATCGCCCCGCCCTCGACGCCGAACTCAAGGAACTCACCGAATTTGCCTCATCCCTCGAGGGCAAGCCCGTTGAAATCAAGCCCTGGGACTACAGTTACTACTCAAACAAACTCAAGAACGCCAAATACTCTTACAATGAGGAGGAGATGCGTCCCTACTTTGAGATTGACAATGTCATCAACGGCGTCTTCGGCCTCGCGGGCAAGCTCTATGGCATAACCTTCGAGAAGAACCCCGACATCCCCGTCTATCATCCGGACGTCACTGCTTTTGAGGTGAAAGACAAAGATGGCTCATATCTTGGTGTCATCTACACCGACTTCTATCCCCGCCCCTCAAAGCGTCCAGGCGCATGGATGACCGAGTTCAAGCCTCAGGAGACCACAGATAGCGGCCTCAACTCTCGCCCGCATGTGAGCATTGTCATGAACTTCACCAAGCCCACCGACACCAAGCCATCCCTCCTCACCCCCTATGAGGTGGAGACCTTCTTGCATGAGTTTGGCCATGCCCTCCACGGCCTCCTTGCCAACACCCGCTACGCCTCACTCTCAGGCACCAATGTGCTGCGCGACTTCGTCGAGCTCCCTTCTCAGTTCAATGAGAACTACCTCACCGAGAAGGAGTTCCTTGACGGTTTCGCCCGTCATTACCAGACCGGAGAGCCTATCCCGGCCGAGCTCGTCGACCGCATCATCGCATCATCTCAGTTTGGAGCGGCCTACGCATGCCTCCGTCAGCTCAACTTCGGCCTCATCGACATGGCATGGCACACCGTCACATCTCCCGTCGACGACCCCGTGGCCTTCGAGCGCGAGGCCGGCTCCTCCGTAGCCATCTTCGCCCCCGTCGACGGCACAATGTCATCACCCACTTTCAGCCACATCTTCTCAGGAGGCTATGCCGCCGGATACTATAGTTACAAGTGGGCCGAAGTCCTCGATGCTGATGCATTCGCCCACTTCAAGGAGAACGGCATATTCGACCCCGCCACTGCCGAGTCATTCCGCCACAACATCCTTGAGCGTGGAGGCACAGAGGATCCCGGCGACCTATATCGTCGTTTCCGCGGCCACGACGCCACCATCGACGCACTCCTGAAGCGCGACGGCATCAGCACCCCCGCCCCCACTCTCCCCTCTGACCTCCACGACAAAGACTGACCTACCACTTCTCACCATCAAGGCCGCTGATTCCGGTTGTCACAACCAGAGCCAGCGGCCTTTTTTTCAACAATAACATTCTTATTTCACTATGAGGTGCCATGGGCGTCAAGCCGCAGGCGATAACATTTTTCCGATACAAAATTACTGCTTATATTGGTCTTACAAAATACCGAAAACCAATGATTTTCTCACCCCTTCGCCACCTCCCCAATACTCAATTCCGATTAGTTTGATAAAAAATTTGCCCGAAACGCTTGCCATCTCAGCGAAAAGTCGTACCTTTGCAGCCGGGTAAGTCCTACACGACCAGCTCCCCGGGAACTCCGCCAGGTCTTGATCGAAGCAACGGTACCGGGTCGTAGCGGTGCGATGTAGTAAGCTTACCCTTTTTTCATGCCCTTACACGCACTCTCAAGCCCTTGCAATTAACATTTTTAACAACTACATGTTAAAAAACACACTCCCTTTTGATTTGGTTTGAACAAAGAAAGATTGTTTAACGTTTATCAGACATACAAACTGACTAACATCACCTAGTTTACTAACAAACTTTCATGTTTCACTCTAACTTATGAGAGTATGAAAAAGCAACTGTTACTTCTGGCCACCGTGGCTACTACACTCGCGGCTGCCAATGAAATCAAGGCTCAAGAAAACCTCGTTGTCGAGGAGGCCACCTTCACCACTGTAGACGAGGTGAAGTGCAAGGACATCTACACAACCGGCTCATGGCGCAACAACTGGTATCTCCAGCTTGGCGCCGGCATCCGCTCCCCATTCGTGGAGAACGACCCTAGCTCACCTGACACACACCGCAGACTCACTGCTGTTTACAATCTCGGCGTAGGACGTTGGATATCACCCTATCTCGGATTCCGCTTCTCTGCATACTACGGCAAGATGCACTGGAACCAGGGTCTCACCGCAAAGGCTCAGACCGCCAACCTCAACGTTGACTTCATGTGGGATATGTTCAACTCCATCGGCGGCTACCGCCCCGGACGTGTATTCTCAATTGTCCCGTTCATCGGTCTTGGCTCAACATTCGTTTGGGACTACAAGCCCCGTGTTGGCAACATCAGCGACCTCGATGGCAGAACCAAATCAAACCAGTGGCTCTTCCCCGTGTCAGCAGGTCTGCAACTCCGTTTCCGCTGCAGCGACTACATCGACATCTTTGCTGAGGGACGCGCATCGCTCTATGGCGACAACTTCAACAACTACGCTTTCGGCAAGCCCGTCGACGTCGACTTCTCAGCCATCGGTGGCATAGCCATCCATTTCACTGGCTCGAAATTCGAGAAATACAACGCTTGCGACTATATCAACGCCCTCAACCAGGCTAACGCTCAGGTCAACGAGCTCCGCGGCGCTCTCGCCACAACAGCTGCCGCCCTCGCTGCCGCTGAGGCTCAACTCCCATGCCCCGAGACTCAGATTGTCCAGCAGACCGTCGTCAACGGAACCACCATATTCCCCACCGTACGCTTCAGAATCAACTCTGCATACGTTTCATCTGAGGAAATGGTCAATGTCTACAACATCGCCGAGTACATGAAGGCCAACCCCAACACCCAGATTGTAATCCGCGGCTATGCTGACAAGGACACCGGCACCTCCGCTTACAACATGAAGCTCTCAGAGCGCCGCGCACAGGCTGTTGCCGACATCCTCACTGGCGACTATGGCATCGACGCTTCTCGCCTCGTCCTCGACGCTGAAGGCTCTGACGTCCAGCCTTACGAGACAAACAACTGGAACCGCATCGTCATCTTCGCCGTTCCCGAATAAACCTCACAGAGGGGCTGCGACGCTGTCAACAGCAGCGGCCGCCGCCCCTCTCTATCTTCTCTCCCCTAAGTTCTTAGCATAGGAACCTCTTCTCTTTCCTCAACAATAATTCGACGATTCCCCGACACCGCATCCGCGATGCCGGGGAATTTTCATCTCCCGGGACTGACACACAAAAATAGACCCGGCCTTGGGTCGCTGGTACCACTATGGCCGGGTCTTGGGTGTTGTGTAGGGGATGGACTGTAAATGTCTGCCATCCCAAGGTCTTTACGGCTAAAGACCTTCTTGGTAACCGGTGAGGTGTCTGTCAGTCCCCCTTGCGGGACGTCCCTGACATCGCGCCGGCTTTGTCACGGAGCTGAACTCCATATAGTCCAGGGTCTGAGGCCGAGTGGACTACCATTTCCTGACTTCGTCATTGCGTCACCCTAAACGCCAAGGTGGTCAAAGAGGGGC
>JAMPAK010000001.1:706348-866300 GCA_023667285.1 Muribaculaceae bacterium | reverse complement strand
CCTAAAGGGTCAATCTCGCGTGCCCCAAAGGGTCAAACCGCCGTGCCTTTTCCACAAACATTTAACGCCATTTGAGCATATAAAAAGACAACGATACAAACATTGAAATTATGTTTATATCGTTGATAATCAGTTGTTTAAGTCTATAAATTCAACTTAATATTCATCTTCGTTGAAGAAGAAGTCTTCTTTTGAGGGGTAGTCGGGCCAGATGTCTTCAATGCTTTCGTAGGGTTCGCCTTCATCTTCGATTTCCTGAAGGTTCTCAATCACCTCCATAGGGGCGCCGGAGCGCATGGCATAGTCTATGAGTTCATCCTTGGTTGCGGGCCAGGGTGCGTCTTCGAGTTTTGAGGCAAGTTCCAGTGTCCAGTACATTGCTTTATTGTGTTAGAGAGTTAGTGTATTTCTATTTTAGCGCGCAAAGGTACGCATTTTTACAATATATACAACTATAAAGCGCTTAGGTTTCGTATATGACCATTAAATTTTATCATTATTTGTAAGGATGCCCCTCTTTGTCAAGCAGGATAATGTCGAGAAACGTCCTTTTCATCAATTGTTGACACACATTCCTACATCGGATCAGAAGAAGTCGGATGAACTCATTTCTGACATCTGCGGGTATTATCTCCCATAGTTCCGAAGCCATATTTACACCCATCACCTTCGCCCGGATTTCCTCATCGACACCCGCCTCTGCGGCAAGCGAGGCAATAAAATCTGTATCCATGTGTGAGACGTGGCTATGTGTGTCCAGATTTCCGGCCGCGAGCTTCACAGCCTTCCCTATCATCATAGAGAGAGTGACACGGTCAAACCCTAACTCTGACGCAAGTCTGAGTGAATCACCGATGGCGTTACCGTAGTGGATGAATGCCTGGGGTGGCAGATCCTGAATGATAGCCCTGACAAACCGTTCACTTCTCGCCCCCGAATTAAGTGCTATATGCCTGCACCCCATCGCCGCAGCAACATCCATCTCTCTGCGGATAGCATCTACAAAAGCCTCATGAGAGAACGGAGTCACAATCCCCTGTGTGCCTATTATTGAAATACCCCCTTCAATGCCTATGCGTGGGTTGAAGGTGTGCTGGGCTAGAGCCTTACCCTCAGGCACACTGATTGTCACCCTCACACCTCCTTCAGGATATAACCGGCGCAATGCTCTAACCATCATGCTCCTAGGCACAGGATTTATAGCAGCCTCGCCCAGGGCGAGGCCAATGCCGGGGAGCGTCACCACACCGACACCCTCCCCACCCCTGAACACGATGTCCTCACTCTCATCCGAGAGTTCCACCCGGCAGACCACCTGGCAGCCCCTTGTCACATCAGGGTCATCGCTCATATCCTTGATTGCCGAAGCCGTGGCAGATGTCGCAGACAGTCGCGCCACATCACAGACAGGCATATCCATCCACTCCCCGTCAGGAAGTTCAAAGTCAACACAATCCACATCCTCCCCTGTCAGCAACGCCCTCATAGCGGCCGTAGCCGCAGCCGTAGCACATGCCCCCGTGGTGAATCCGCTCCTGAGGTCGAAGAACCCCGGTGCATACTTCTCGATAGCCCGCCTCAGCCCATGCCTCCCGGTCACTACATCCGAATAACCGTCAGGCAGCTGAGGCCTAGCCACGACAAACACCTCGATTCCCAGCCTCAGAGCCGCATTCACCTTCTCCTCAAACCCTCCACTCTCACCGCTCTCCTTAGTGATGATAGCATCAGGCTTAAGCCGGTCGAACAGTTCGCTGTCCGTACCGCCCTCACCATAGAAAAGAATCCTCTCTCTCTCCACACCCTGCCTCAGCGCCATCTCAAGCGACTCCTCACGGTCCAAAATCCTGAACAGAGTCTCTACCCTCGTCTTCCAGAAAGGTTTGAGCCGACCGATAGTCTTCACACCCGTAAGCACCAAAAGCCGCCTGGGATTTCTCTCCTCAAGCCTCCGCAGCGCATCATCCCAGCCCTCACACCATATCACTCCCTCACTCCGTGGCGGATATCGGCGCTCGACTCTCACAACCGCCACATCGAGAGCCGAGGCGGCTGCCATGACTGCCGAATGTAGTCCCGTAGCAAAAGGATGTGCCGCATCAACGATTAGCCTTATACCTTCATTCCTACAAAATTCCGCTATCCGGCTCTCATCCATTCCCCCTGTGAGTTCCCTTCCGTTGGTCAACGCCACATGTCCCGGCGATGACAGAGTGGAGTAGTAAAAAGGCTTGCCACCCTTCTCAGCCACCTCAACGGCCAGTCTGCCCTCTGTTGTGCCTCCGAATATCAGTATCATCTCCCCTCAACAACCCTTACGCTTGTATGCAAACTCCTTCCATCGCTCCTCCGTGATTCCCGACGAGGCCATCTCCTTGCGCGCCATGATGAAAAACAAGTCTGAGAGCCTGTTCACATATGCCAGAATCTCAGCCTCCACCCGGTCATCATCATTGAGCGCCCACAGGCATCGCTCCGCCCTGCGGGCCGACACCCTGGCTCTGTGCATGAGAGCGCTCGCCATCGTCCCACCCGGCAGCAAGAAATATTCAGCCGGTCCGGCCTCATAGGCAAGCGCGTCTATCCACTCCTCAATCCTCCCCACCATCCCCTCAGGGAGAGCATTGGGATTATGGCAGCGCACACACGCACGTGTTGCAACACGGCTCATTATCGTCATCAGGTTCATCTGTATCTCTCTGAGCCGTGGCTGCTCAGGCGAGTCTGTCTCAAGCATCGAGCGCACCACTCCGATATCCACATTGAGTTCATCGAGCGCACCATTTGCCTCTATTCTCTTATCTGTTTTCGGGACACGCTCCCCGCCATGTATGGCAGTCAGCCCGCAGTCGCCGGTCCGTGTGTATATACGTTTCATTTCCAAAGCCTCATTATGTCCGTCTCCCCAAAATAAAGATGGGTATAACCTGCAAAAGCATTCTTATATCTGTACAGCCTGGTCTTCACTTCATTGCCGCGCCCATCCTTCTGGACACCCACTGAGGGGAGCAGATCAGGGTCGACAAGATGCGAGTAATGGAACTCATGCCCCTTCAGGGTCAATCCTCCCAGCTCCACACTGCGATATCCCAAAGTCAGCCTTGCATTCTCCATCGTCGCCTCGAGTGGCAGAAGCCCGCACATCTCCCGGCCGTCAATCCCACGACAGAGATAAATCAGGCCGCCACACTCCGCTAGTATCCTCCCCCCACGCTCGCCAAACTCCCTTATGGACAGGCGCATCTCCTTATTTGCCTCAAGCCGTTCGGCCCAAAGTTCAGGATAGCCGCCGGGCAGATAGACCATATCCACCCCCTCAGGTAACTGCCGGGAGCGTATAGGTGAGAAAAGTTCAATCCGAGCACCACTTTGCTCCAGGCTCCTCAGATTTGACTTATATATGAAATTGAACGCCTCGTCATATGCCACAGCAACCGTCAGTGTCGGCTGAGATGATGTTTCAGCCCCATGCCTGACATAATGTGCCACCGGAGAAGATGTGAGACGTGTCAGTTCACACAGCCGCCCCAAGTCCACACTCTCCTCCACCGCCCGAGCCGCCTCCTTGACAAACTGCTCCATCTCCTCCTTAGCTCCCAGCGTCAGTCCCAGATGGCGCGACGGTGTCTTGAGGCCCTCCTTACGGCCTATGAATCCAAGACACTCCACCCCAGCGGCTCTTGCTGCTTCTGCCAGGATGTCTCTGTGCCTGGCTGATGCCACCCGGTTGAAAATCACCCCGGCAATCCTCAGGTCATCCCTAAAACGGCTGAACCCATATATCAGCGGAGCCGCTGAAAACGCCATGGACGGTGCATCCACAACAAGCACCACTGGGAGCGACAACGTGATGGCAAGGTCAGCAGCGCTCCCCTCCATTCCATTCATGCCATCGAAAATGCCCATTGCGCCCTCCACGATCGCCACATCTGACTCCTCCGCATACTGCCCAAAAAGATCGCAGACATGCCCTCTCGACCCCATGAAGAGGTCAAGGTTGACAGACTCCCGCCCCCCACACGCCACTGCGTGAAACTGCGTGTCGATATAGTCAGGCCCCGATTTAAACGGACTGACCCTCAACCCTCTCTCCGAGAGAGCCCTCATGAGTCCCAGCGAGACCATCGTCTTGCCTGACCCTGATTTTGGCGCACCTACCACAAAAGCATACATCCTGACATATTTTTTCTTCACTGCAAAGATAATACATTGCACAGATTAGCCAAAATCTTTAAGCCACACACACTCCCGTTTCAAGTTTTTGCTTAATTTTGTATTCCCTAAACCAACCATCGAGACAACACATGTCAATCACTATTGTAGGCATAGGGCCCGGAGTGCCTGAATATATGACCGGTGCAGCCGCCGAGGCCCTGCGCCACGCCGACGCTGTGGCCGGCTACAAAATCTACCTTCCCTTTGTCGAACACCTTCTGAAGCCCGGGGTCAAGATAATAGGCTCGGCCATGAAACAGGAGCGTGAGCGCGTGGAGGCTGCTTTCGAGGCCGCCTCACAGGGACTTGAGGTGTGTGTCATCTCATCGGGCGATGCCGGGATTTACGGCATGGCTCCACTGGTCATGGAGATGAGAGCCGAGCGCGCGCTCGACATTGAGGTCAACGTGATTCCCGGTGTCAGCGCCTTCCAGATGGCAGCCTCACTCCTGGGTGCACCAGTCAGCCACGACTTCTGCGCCATATCCCTGAGCGACCTCATGACCCCCTGGGGTGTGATAGAGCGACGCATCGAGGGAGCCGCCATCGCCGATTTTGTCACAGCAGTTTACAACCCGCGTTCCACGAAACGCTACTGGCAACTCCCTCGGTTGATTGAGATTTTCCTGAATCATCGCTCCCCCGACACTCCAGTCGGTTGTGTCCGCCAGGCTGCCCGTGAGGGACAGCGAGTCTGGACCACAACGCTCTCGGCGCTCGACCCCGAGGAGATAGACATGTTTACCGTCATTATCATCGGCAATTCCCAGACATTCCTCAAAGACGGCATGATGATCACCCCCCGTGGATATTATCAGAAAAACGACACCGCAGACCTCTCTCTGGGCCAAGGGATAATGATGAAAAGTTTCCGCACCATCGAGCGCGAGATGCGCAACTCCGACATCCCCATCGACTTGAAATGGGCCATGCTCCACGCCATCCACACCACCGCTGACTTCGACATGGAAAATGTTGTCACAGCCGACGACAATGCCCTGCTGCGTATTTATGACACCCTAGTCTCAGGCCCGGAGAAAGTCATTGTCACAGATGTAACCATGGCTGCCTCAGGAATACGCAAGGGTGCGCTCGAGCGTCTGGGCCTCGAGGTAAAATGCTATCTCAATCATCCGGAGGCACCGGAGATGGCCGCCCGTCTCGGTATAACACGCACCCAGGCTGGAATACGCCTGGCTGCTGCCGAGCATCCCGGCGCCCTCTATGTCTTCGGGAATGCCCCCACCGCCCTTCAGGAACTCTGCACACTTATGCGCGCCGGAAAGGCCGCCCCCTGTGGGATTGTCGCAGCTCCGGTGGGGTTTGTCCATGTCTGCGAGAGCAAACATGCCGTCAAAACCTTCAAGGATATACCCAAGATTATTGTTGAAGGACGCAAAGGGGGCAGCAACCTTGCGGCCACACTTGTCAATGCAATCCTCTGTCGGCCTGATGCCGAGGAGTTAAAGCCCGGACGCGATGTGTGAGTTTACAGTCATCGGAATCAGCGACTCTCTCGAGGCCGGGATAGACTCCACGCTGTTCAATGGAGCCGTCCTCTTCTCCGGGGGGCGTCGCCATCATGCCCTGGTTGCTGATTTGCTACCGCCGGGAGCTGAGTGGCTCGACATCGCCGTCCCGCTCCATGATGTCTTCGAGAGCTATCGCAAAGCGAATGGCCCCATCGTAGTCTTTGCCTCCGGCGATCCTCTGTTTTTCGGTTTCGCCTCCACTCTACGCCGCGAGTTTCCATCCTCAAAAATCAGAGTCATCCCCACCTTCAACTCACTTCAGACCCTAGCCCATCGGCTTGTGCTGCCCTATCATGAGATGCATCCCGTCTCACTCACCGGACGCCCATGGCCCGGACTCGACTCTGCGCTCATCGGAGGAGAGAAAATGATAGGTGTGCTGACTGACCGCACTCACACCCCTGCTGCCATAGCCTCACGCTTGCTTGACTATGGATATGACAACTATCGGGTCCATGTGGGTGAGAATCTGGGCAATCCGCTGACTGAGCGGGTCTCCACCCTCTCGCTCACCGAGGTGGCCACAATGGAGTTCGACATGCCCAACTGCCTGATCCTCGAACAGGAGTATCCCCGTCCACTCCCGTTCGGGATTCCTGAAAACGAATTCGCACTGCTCGACGGGCGCGTCAATATGATAACCAAGATGCCTGTTAGACTCCTTGCTCTCTCCATGCTTGATTTGGGAGAGAGAAGCCATCTCTGGGACATCGGATTCTGCACAGGCTCCGTCTCAATCGAGGCGCGTCTGAGATTTCCTCATCTGGTTGTCACGGCATTCGAGATTCGCGAGGGGGGAGGAAGACTCATCCACGAAAACGCCCGTCGGTTTGGCGCTCCTGGAATCGACGCTGTCATCGGCGATTTCATGGAGATCGACCTCTCGGATCTCACCCCCCCTGACGCCGTCTTCATCGGTGGACACGGCGGCCGGCTCCGTGAGATGCTTGAGCGCATATCATCAGTCATTCAACCGGGCGGATCCGTGGTCTTCAACTCAGTCACCCCCTCAAGCCTCAGTATCTTCACCGAGTCTGCGGTGGCCGCAGGGTTCACCATTGCGGAGTCCCACACAATCGCTCTCGACAATCATAACCCCATCACAATAATCAAGGCGGTGAAATGAATACCATCATCATATATATAACGGAGGCCGGACGCGCCACAGCCGAGTCCATCTGCCATGGGATGGGAGAGACTGACATTGCGGTTGTCACCCGCCATGAACTCACAGACTCCATGCTCTCAGAGGCAGATGCCATTATCTTTGTGGGAGCCATGGGCATATGTGTGCGCACCGTGCTGCCCCTTGTCTCCGACAAGCACTCTGACCCGGCCGTGGTCTGCGTCGACTCCGCGGGCCGATATGCCATCCCCGTCCTCTCCGGCCACATTGGAGGGGCCAACCGGCTCGCCCGGCGTGTAGCCCGCCACCTGGGAGGCGAGGCTATCATCACCACTCAGAGCGATGGCGACGGTCTGTGGGCGCTCGACACTCTTGCCTCAGACTGCGGATGGCTCACAGAAGCCACCCCGGCTGAGATGAACAGCGCCATCTTCATGTTTGTGGCTAAACGCCCCACGGCTCTCCTTCTGGATATCCAAGACCGGCACACAGACCTCCTCGAGTCCACACGCCCGCCTCATGTCACCCTTATCAAGGATATTTCCGAGGCCTCTGGATATGACCTCGTGCTGGCCGTCACACCAAGATTATACACCCACCCCTCAGCCCGGGTGCTTCATTTCCATCCACCGGTGCTTAATCTCGGTGTCGGGTGTCGCCGTGGATGTGACCCTGCAGGTGTAGCACCTTATATAGCGTCCGCCATGGAGAAGGAGGGACTGAGTCCCCTCTCGCTCCGCTCCATCAACACCGTGACTCTCAAGAAGGATGAACCCCTCCTTCACTCCCTCATCGACACATGGCCCCGATGTGAGGTGAATGTCTACTCAGCCGATGAGCTCTCTGAGGTTGATGTCCCCAATCCATCAGCCCGGGTCACAGAAGCCACCGGCTCCCCTTCCGTCTCTGAGGCTTCCGCGATTCTCGCCGCAGATGGAGGGCCTCTCCTCATCGAGAAGCAGAAATGCCGTCTAAAGGAATGTGCTGACTTCACATTTGCAGTCGCCATCGACCTCGCTGCCACTCGCCGTGGCCACATCGAGATTGTCGGGGCAGGTCCGGGCGACCCTGACCTTGTCTCTGTGAGAGGACGCCGTTTCCTTGAGCGGGCCGACCTTATCCTTTATGCCGGGAGTCTTGTGCCGGTGGCTCTGACCGAGTGTGCCAAACCTGGATGTACCGTGCGCTCCTCAGCCGACATGAATCTCGAGGAGCAGTTCGCCCTTATGAAGGATTTCTATGACCGCGGCCTTCTTGTCGTGCGTCTTCACACTGGAGACCCTTGCATTTATGGAGCGATTCAGGAGCAGATGGCATTCTTTGACCGCCACGGCATGGACTATCATATCACCCCCGGCATCTCATCTTTCCAGGCCGCAGCAGCCGAGTTGCGCTCACAGTTCACCATCCCTGAGAAGGTCCAGAGCATTATACTCACCCGTGGTGAGGGACGCACCCCTATGCCTGAACGCGAGAAACTCTCAAAGTTGGCCCGCTCACAATCCACCATGTGCATATATCTCAGCGCAGATATTGTGGAGGACGTCCAGGCTCAGCTCCTGGAGGCTTACCCTCCCGAAACTCCCGTGGCCGCATGCTACAAACTCACATGGCCTGAGCAGCAGATATATCGCGGTGAGTTACGCGACCTCTCACGCATTGTCCGCGACAATCATCTCACTCTCACCACACTCCTTGTCGTAGGCGACGCCATCGACAACCGCCTGGGCCTCTCGAGGCTCTACGACAAATCCTTCACACATCTCTTCAGGAAAGGACTATGAGACTGCGACCCATTATGTTAGGTGGAACAGGGAGCGATGTAGGCAAGAGCCTCATCGCCGCCGGCCTGTGTCGCATCTTCAGGCAGGATGGCTATTCGCCGGCTCCTTTCAAGGCTCAGAACATGGCTCTCAACTCCTTTGCCACACCTGACGGCTTTGAGATAGGGCGCGCGCAGGCAGTCCAAGCCGAGGCTGCGGGTATCCCCTGCTCCACCGACATGAATCCCCTCCTGCTCAAGCCATCAGGGTCAATGACATCGCAGGTTGTGCTAAACGGTGTTCCCATTGGCAACCGCGATGCCTACCAGTACTTCCGCAATGAGGGGCGGGGCGAACTGCGCAAGTCGGTCTGCGATGCTTTCGACCGCCTTGCCGCCCTCTATAACCCCATCGTCATGGAGGGAGCCGGGAGCATAGCCGAGATAAATCTCCGCGACTCTGACCTCGTCAATATCCCCATGGCTCGCCATGCGGGTGCAGCCGTCATCCTGGTGGCCGACATTGACCGCGGGGGTGTCTTTGCCTCTGTCTATGGCTCAATCATGCTCCAGACCCCTGAGGACAGAGGTCTTATCAAGGGAATAATAATCAATAAATTCCGTGGCGACATGAGGCTCTTCGACAAGGGAAGGAAGATGATGGAAGAGATATGCGGTGTCCCTGTTCTCGGAGTCGTACCTTACGACAAGAGCATCCACATTGATGAGGAGGACTCTGTTGCGCTCGACACTAAGCCAACATCACCTGAGCCGGACACCCTGAAGGTGAGGATAGCCGTTGTCAGGCTCCCATACATTTCCAACTATACCGACTTCGACATACTTGAGCGCCATCCTCAGGTGAGCCTCTTCTACGCCACATCCCCTCAAGCCCTCCTTCAAGCTGATGCGGTGATAATCCCGGGCAGCAAGTCGACCATATCAGACCTTAAGTTCCTCCGCGACGAAGGCTTCGACAAGGCTATAGAGGCCGCCATGAGCCGCGGTGTCTCCGTCATGGGCATATGCGGAGGCTATCAGATGATGGGTCTGACCGTCTCAGACCCTGAGGGGATTGAGGGGGAGGGTGGCTCTGTCGATGGACTCGGCCTGCTCCCCGTCTGCACAACCCTCGAGTCGAAGAAGGTGACTCGCCGCATATCAGCAAACTTCACGGACAGGACTAAGATAGGGGATGCCTATGAGATTCACCAGGGACGCACTGTACGCCTCGGAGGCGCTCCATATGCTATCCTTGAGGACGGCTCTGAGGATGGCTGCATCGCTGACAACGGATGTATGGGGACATATCTCCACGGCATCCTCGACAACCCTGCGGCCATCAACAGGCTCATCGCTCACCATCTTCACAGCGACACTCCCGTTCATTATGACCCTCTGTGTGAGCGTGAACGCGAGTTTGACCGTCTGGCCGAAATGCTGCGCCGACATCTTGATATGAACAGGATTTACGAGATAATGTCATGCTGAACGGACACGGCGACGACCTCCACCGCTACAGAGGGATAAAAGCAAATTTCAGTTCAAACATACTCAGTGGCGTGGACCATACACCTCTGATGAGCCACTTGGCGCAATATCCCGGCATGCTCTCATCTTACCCTGAGCCGGATGCCTCATCTCTGGCGCGCCGCCTGGGGCCTGAAGGTTGTGTCGAGGTCACAGCAGGTGCCACCGAAGCCATATATCTACTGGCCATGGCTCATCGCGGCCAGACATCGGCTATAATAAGCCCTACATTCCGCGAATATGAGGATGCCTGCCATCTCCATGGTCACGCCGTCCGCTACCTCACACACCTCTCTGAGGTGACCGACGAGGATTTGGTGTGGCTCTGCAACCCCAACAACCCCACCGGCACTGTCACCCCGCTCCCTCAACTTATGTCGGCCGTCAAGTCCCACCCCTCCACACTCTTCATAATCGACCAGGCATATGCCCCTTACACACTCAAGCCTGTGATTTCTGACTCTGACGCCATAGAGGCAGGAAACGCCGTGCTCCTCAGCTCGCTCACCAAGCGTTTCTCCGTGCCCGGACTGAGGATAGGATATGCCGTTGGAGCGTCCGCCATAATATCACGCATCAATGCCGTGAGGATGCCTTGGAGCGTTAATGCCATTGCCCTCGAAGCGGCCCACTGGCTCCTCGATCATGAAGAAGATTACCTGATTGACGCATCGGCCCTCAACAAGGAGGCAGAGATTATTGCTGACAATCTGCGTCAGGCAGGAATTGAGGTGACCCACACCGACTCAAACTTCATCCTCTGCAGACTGCCGGGAAGAATGAGCGCCGCAAAGTTGAAGGAACACCTTGCCATTAGCCACGCCATACTCATTCGCGATGCTTCAAACTTCCATGGGCTCACACCGTCCCATTTCCGTATTGCCGCACAGTCACCTGAACAGAACCTAATGCTGGTTAAGGCCATCAAAGATTATGTATCACACTCTGATTTATAGCATACTCCCCCTTGTGGCAGGCTGGGGCGCCGACCGACTTTTCGGCGATCCTGAGAGACTCCCTCACCCTGTCGTGTGGATGGGGAGAGCCATCAGCTGGTGCGAGCGGACACTCAACCATCCTCCACACCGGGTTGAGAAAGGGGCCATCACAGCCATTGGACTCATTGTGGCAACCTACCTAATCAGCTGGCTCACACTGTGGCTCCTGTCACCCATACCCCCCGCCGAGATTCTGGCAATGGCCATTCTAGTGTTCTTCTGTCTTGCCGGAACCACCCTCTGCCGCGAGGTAAGGATGGTCTTTGAGGCCGCTGACAGATCGCTCGAGGAGGGAAGGCGTCAGGTGGGACGTATCGTAGGGCGCGACACCGCCAATCTCTCCGACCACGAAGTGAGAACAGCCGCCCTTGAGACCCTCGCCGAAAACCTCTCTGACGGCGTCATAGCACCGATGTTTTACTACATTCTCCTTGGAGTCCCCGGCATGCTGGCCTACAAGATGGTCAACACTCTCGACTCCATGATAGCCTATCACACCGAACGCTATCTGCTATTTGGCCGCTGGGCTGCGAGGATAGACGACATAGCCAACTATATCCCATCCCGTCTCACAGCAATCCTGATGCTCCTTGCAGCCGGTCGTTTGGACTGCTGGGGATTCGTGCGCAGATATGGCCCCCAACATGCCAGCCCCAATTCCGGATGGCCCGAGGCCGCCCTCGCAGGCATCCTGAACTGTCGTTTCGGAGGTCCCCACGACTACTTCGGCCAAAGCTTCCCCAAACCATATATCGGAACAAACCCACGGCCACTAACCTCCGACGACATGCTCAAGGCCATCCGCATCAACCGCCGTGCCGAACTGCTGATGCTCCTGATCGCCATTATCCTCATTCCTCTTCTTCAGTAAAACGTTAAACAACGTTAAGCAAAAGTATAAATCTGTAATATGATTGTACAACTTTTGTAACTAAGTTGTAACTTTGTCATCCATAACTACCAATCATAACCTTCAGATACCACACACGGCATGAAAAATATATCGCTGAACGTTGTTCTGGCGGCTCTCGCAGCAATGATACTTGTCACGGGCTGCAGAACCGGAAACACATCTGCCACAGACTCAGCTCCGACTGAGAGCCTGAGCGTCGACACGACGGTGGTAAAATTTGATGCCGACAGCGCTTACGAATACGTTGACCGCCAGGTAGCCTTCGGACCCCGCGTCTCCGGCACAAAGGCCAACGCTGAATGTGGCGAATATCTCATTGCCGAGCTTAAACGCCACGGCGCCTCTGACGTCAGAATCCAGACAGGCGAGGTCACGGCATTCAACGGCGACAAACTCCCCATCACTAACATAATGGCATCTTATCGCCCTGAGATGCACGATAGAGTCCTTCTGGTGGCCCACTACGACACCCGCCCCTGGGCCGACGCTGACCCCTCTGTGGAGAACCACTCAAAACCCGTCCCGGGTGCTAACGACGGTGCAAGCGGCGTAGGCGTCATCCTCGAACTCGCCCGAATGATGGGACAGAACCAGCCACCCATAGGAGTAGACATCCTCTTTGTCGATGCCGAGGACTACGGTCAGTCTGAAGGCTTCACAGGCCACGATGACTCATGGGCGCTAGGCACACAACACTGGGTAAGAAACATGCCTTACCACCCCGACTCACTCCCCCGATATGGTGTCCTTCTCGACATGGTGGGAGGTATGGGAGCCAAGTTCCACAGAGAATTTTTCTCAAACAAATCCGCCGAGCAGATTGTCGACAAGTTCTGGAGCATGGCCTCCCGCTCAGGCTATGGCGACCGATTCGTCAACATGAACGGAGGCGCAGTCGTTGACGACCACGTCTTCCTGAACCGCGCCGGAATCCCTTCAATCGACATTATAGAGTCAAACAACGACGTCACCCGCTCCTTCAACCCCACCTGGCACACCATCTCTGACGACATGGACCACATCGACCGCCACACACTCAAAGCTGTCGGTCAGACCGTCGCCAACGTCATTTATTCTGAAAAACCCTGACAGAAACACCTATTTTTAGGCTTATTTTGCACATTCAGGCATGTGGATTTTTGTTATAAGGCGAAAATGTTGTAACTTTGTGCGTTAATTGCACTGGCACACCAATGCAAAACCTTAGCTAATAAACAAAAATCATCTAAACATAAGAATGGCAACACTCGAAAAAATCCGTAGCAAGTCAGTGCTCTTGCTCATCATCGTTGGAGCCGCCTTGCTGGCTTTTATCATCGGTGACTTCTTTACATCCGGCCGCACTCTTTTCGGAACCGGTACTACTCTCGCCACTGTGGGCGGTCAGAAAGTCGACGTCCAGGAATTCCAACGCCGCGTCCAGCTCGCACAGCAACAGGAACAGCAGCAGGGCCGCTCATCTGACGGCGCAACCCTCCAGCAGCGTGTGCTCAACGACATGATTGCCGACAAACTCTTCGAGGAAGAAATCAACAAACTCGGCATAACCGTCACTGACAACGAACTAACCGAAATGATGGTGGGCAAGAACGCCCAGTATGTCAACCAGATGGTTCAAAGCATCGGATTCCCCGACGGTGCCACTTTCCACGACATGGCCTACAACCCCGGCAAATACAACCTGCCCCAGGAGCAGGCACTCCAGATGCAGCAATACTGGCTCGAGATGGAGAGCAACATCGAGAAGATGCTTCTCCAGCAGAAATTCCAGAACCTCTTTGCAGGCACACTCACAGCCAACGACCTTGACGCCCGCGCCATCTACGACGACATGGCCTCCACCGCCAACGTGGTCTACGCCAAGAAGGACCTCAGCACCGTCCCCGACGACGACTTCAAGGTTGAGGATGCAGACGTACAGAAAATCTACAACTCAGAGAAGGAGCAGTATAAGATTGACGAGCCCACTCGCCTTGTCAACTATATCGCCGTCAATATCGTCCCCTCAGAGGCCGACGTCCTCGCAGGACAGCAGGCAGTCGAGAACGCTCTTCTCGCGCTCAACACCAACGAGGGCGCCCAGGGTCTCTCCGAGCTTTCAGCATTCGTCGTTGAGAACCGCAAACTCTCACAGGCTGAGCTCGACGCCCAGGCTTCGATGAAGGCCGCTCTCGACACTCTCTCAGTGGGCCGCGCATCTCTCGTAGAGCGCACAGGCAACGACTACACCATCGCCAAGCTCCTCAACAAGAGCCAGGCTTCTGACAAGGTGAAACTCGACTTCTTCGCCGTCCAGGGCACACGCTATCAGGTAGACTCACTCACACGCCTTCTCAACGGTGGCGCACCATTCGACTCAATCGCCGCATCTCCCCTCGTGGCACAGAGCCAGCAGGCAACTGAGATCTCGCTCCTCGACCCCAACTCCTCAATGGTCAGCGAGCTCATCGAGGGTCAGGCAACAGGCACATGGTTTGCACCAGACACCCTCCCCGAGGGTGGCCGCATCATCCGCATCGTTGAGCGCGCCGCTCCCACCACTGTATATGACATGGCAGTCGCCACATACACCGTCGAGCCTTCTAACGCCACTGTCAACGCCCTCGAGGCAAAACTTCAAGACTACGTCAACGGCCATAAGACAGCCAAGGAGTTTGTCGACAGCGCCCAGGCTTGCGGTTTCACCACATTCCCCGCTTACGTGACCCCATCATCACCCTCAATAGGCAACCTCACCGACAGCCACTCAGCCGTGTCATGGACAATGGACGCCAAGAAGGGTCAGGTATCTCCCGTGTTCGGCGACATCCAGTCAGGCCGCTTCCTTGCCGTAGCTGTCGACGATATATATGACGGCTACCGTCCCGCCTCAGATCCTCAGCTCAGCAACCAGCTCAAGATCCGCGCCCTCAACGAGAAGAAGGCTGCAAAACTCCTTGCCGACTATGAAGGAAAGGCCAAAGACGTGGCAGGCTACGCAGCCGTCATGGGCGCGCAGGCCGACACAACCACCGTCAACTTTTCCCAGTTTGTCATCCCCGGAATCGGCATCAACGAGAGCGCCGTCATGGGCCGCGTATCAGCCGCTAAGCCCGGCCAGCTCATCGGCCCCATGAAGGCCAACAACTCTGTTGTGGTTCTCGAGGTTGTCAACATCGACAACGAGGGTCGTCCCTACAGTTATGACGAGTCAGCCATGCGCTACAACCAGCAGCGCGGCTCATCGCGCCTTGTCAACAACCTCCCCCTCATCCTCGTTGGCAAGAACAAAATCAAGAACAACATGACCAAGTTCTACAAGTAATCAATACAGCAATCCCACAAAAAATACTATGCCGAGAATTCCCGGCATAGTATTTTTTTGTGTCCTTATCTGACCGGTCTCAGAATTCCGAGAAGGCCAGAGGGAGGGTAGAGCGGACAGAAGGAAGTATGAAAACCTTGTCGCGGCCACAGAGAATCACTTTGACATCATGTCCCGCAAGTTTCTCATACTCGAGCAGCGACTGCCTGCATGCACCACACGGCGCCACAGGATCTGCCACCTTAAGGCCATCAGTGCCGACAGCCGCGATGGCTATAGCCACAAACTTCTCCTCCGGATGGCTGGCATGGGCATAGAAAGCAGCCGTGCGCTCAGCACACAGTCCCGACGGATAAGCCGCATTTTCCTGATTGGAACCACACACAACCTCACCATTGCTCAACAGAATGGCTGCCCCCACCCTGAAGCGGCTGTAAGGCGCATAGGAGGTCGATGTCTGGCGCCACGCCGCCTTGACAAGCATCTGCTCCTCAGGCGAGAGTTCATCGATTGTAGCCTCAATTATGGGCGTTTTGATTTCAAGATTTTTCATTGGTCAGTGAATTGTAGAGATTCTGGCATGCATCCTCAAGGAGGTCAAGCACAAGCTCGAACCCCTCAGAGCCTTCATAATATGGATCAGGGACATAATCATAACTGCATGGCTGTGTGAACCACTCAGACATCGAGTGTATGCGTGGCAGCAACTTAGGGTCCGGACACATCTCCCGCAGATCCATCAGATTGGAACTGTCCATCCCTATCACCAGGTCAAAGTCCCGGAAATCACTCTCCCTCACCTGGCGGCAGATATGATCAAGATTCAACCCCCGCTCACGGGCATGAATCCTCATGCGGCGGTCAGGAAGCGAGCCGATGTGATAGCGCCCGGTCCCGGCCGAGTCAATCTCCCAGCCGGCGCTCTCGCCCCGTTCAGAGACCAGTCGGCGCATAATCCCCTCAGCCGCCGGCGAGCGGCAGATATTACCCAGACACACGAAGAGTATGGAATGCTTCTTCTTTTCCATCATAACACATACTTATAAAATAGATGGGTCAGATATAGATATAAGTCCTATCTGGCCCATCCGGTTTACTGTCAGATGTAAAATCTGTTATTCTAGATCTCTGGGGATGGCCACAATCTTCAGGTTCACGCCCCTGATGAAGTCGAGGATGTTCTGGCGCTCATTCGAGGGGTCAACGTCGGCCTCGATGCGCTGCAGAGCGTTGAACACCGAAGTACCGGTCTGATAGATATGGCGGTAGCACTTGGCTATATCATCTATAATCTCCTCCGTCGCAGCCTTCTCCTTGCGCATGATGAAGGCATTCACACCGAAGTAGGCTGTCGGATTGTGGGCCATGATGCAGTAAGGGGGAACATTGCCGGTGATTCGGCAGCCACCCTTCACCAACACCCAGTCACCAATCTTCGAGTTCTCATGCACCACCACGCTCGACGACAGGATGGTACACTCGCCAATCTCAACGTCGCCTGCGATGGAGACATTGTTTCCGATGACGCTCCTCCCCTTCAGCACTGAGTCGTGACCCACGTGTGAGTTGGCCATCAGGAACGTTCTCGAGCCTATCTTTGTGCCACCCTCCGGGTTGATGCCACGGTTGATGATGACGTTCTCGCGGATGCAGACATTGTCGCCGATGTAACAGTAGGTGAATCCGCCCTTCCAACGGAAGTCCTGGGGATCGGCGCCTACGATGGCGCCCTGATATACCTTGCAGTTCTTTCCCATGCGGGTGCCGCGGATAATCGAGGCGAAGGGCATGATGACACTGCCGTCCCCTATCTCCACATCCTTGTCGATGTAGGCGAAGGGATGGATTGTGACCCCGTTGCCTATCTTGGCCGAGGGATCGATGTGGGCTTTGTCGCTAATCATAGTTGTTCAGGGTATGTGTGCATTGCCCGTCTCAGCGGCCTCCGCCCAGATTCTGGTAGAGGTTGATGATCGAGCGTGCGGCGGTTAGATTTGTGGTGATTTGTGCTGTCTGGGCAGTCAGAAGATTGCGCTGGGCCGTCAGCACCTCCAGATAGGTTGTCGACCCGTCAAAGAGCAGTAGCTCATTGGTGATGTCCACAGCCTTGGCAAGGTCGTTCACCTGGAGAGTGAGCCATCCCTGCTTTGCAGTGCTCTTCTCATAGACGGTGAGAGCGTCGCTCACATCGGCGGCCGCACTCATCAGAGTGTACTCAAAGTTGTTGAGAGCCTGCTTCTGCTGAGCCTTCGCAGCCTCCAGACGGGCTATGTTCTGCCCGCGGGCGAAGAGGGGCGCCGTCAGGCTTCCCGCCAGCTGGTAGAACCAGTCGCCGGGATTCTTGATAAACGATCCCAGCAGGTTGGTGAAACCACCGTTGGCCGTGATGGCTATCGATGGATAGAACGCAGAGCGCGCAGAGGCCGTCGAGTAGTAGGCGGCGGCGAGTGCCATCTCCGAAGCCTTCACATCAGGACGGGCAGCCAGTTCTGCCATCGGGACAGATGTGCGCTTCAGTTCAGGAAGAACCAGGGCGGCCGAGGCCGGGATGGGCCAGGTCTGAGGCATCGTGTTGAGCAGCAGCGACATGGTGTTGTTAGCCTCATGGAGGCTCATCTCAATATCGGTGATAGAGCTCTCGATGCTGTAATACTGAGCCTGGCTCTGAACAACAGCATCCTCCCTGAGGCGGCCGGCCTCCTTGAGGTTCTTCATCACATTGACGCTCTCCTTCCAGAGCTGAGCGGTCTCCCGGCTCAGGTCGAGCTGAGCCTGCAGGGAGGCAATCGTGTAGTAGCACTGAGCCACACCGGCAATGATCTGCGAGCGGGTGGCCTGCTCGACGGCCTGCATCTGCAGTTCAGACATCTTGGCGCCCCGCTTGGCGTTGAGAAGCTTACCGAAGGCATCAATCTCCCAGTTCACTGAGAGGGGGAGCTGATAGGTCCACGACAGGTCGCTCCCGGCATATGAGGCGCCGGCGCCGTTGGGACTCAGGGCCACAGAGGGGAGATAGCTGAGTTTTGCCCCCTTGAGCTGAGCGTGAGCTATGTCGACATTGAGTTTGGCGTTGCGCAGGTCCTTATTGTTGGAGAGCGCGCGGTTGATATAGTCGGCCAGCAGAGGGTCTGTGAACACCTGCTGCCACGGCAGGTTGCCGAACACCGTCGGGTCATTCTCAGCCGTCTTGGCCACCTCGGCATACTCCTTCACAAGCTGGGAGTCCATGCGCGAGGCATCATATTTCTGATAAATCCCGCAGCCTGTGAGCGTCGAGACGCCCACAGTGGCTGCAAGGAGGATGGAAATGTTCTGAATTTTCATCGTGTCTGGTTGATGATGAGAGTTTTATTGGGCTGTAGAGGTGCTATACTGCTCGATTTCGTTCTCGATGCCCTCGTTGTCAGTGTCCTCCCACTTCAGCGGAGTAATCTTCTCCTGAATCTTCTGGAAGAGCACAAACAGCGCCGGGACTATGAGCACCTGGAGAATCATGCCTATGAGCATACCGCCGATTGAGCCTGTGCCGAGCGCACGGTTACCATTGGCGCCGGCGCCGGTCGCAAACATCATGGGGAGCAGACCGATGATCATGGCCAGTGAGGTCATGAGGATGGGTCGGAGACGGGCAGTGGCACCCTGGATGGCTGCGTTGACAATCGACATGCCTGTGCGGCGGCGCTCCACGGCAAACTCAACGATAAGGATGGCGTTCTTGGCCAGAAGACCGATGAGCATGATGAGCGCGATCTGCAGGTAGATGTTGTTCGAGATGTCGAAGATTTGGGCGAAAATGAATGTGCCCATAAGTCCGAACGGAATCGAGAGGATAACGGCCCAGGGAAGGATGTAGCTCTCATACTGGGCTGAGAGGAGCAGGTAGACGAAGAGCAGACAGAGCCCGAAGATGATGGCTGTCGTTGAGCCTGCGCCTGACGATGCCTCCTCGCGGGTCATACCTGAATACTCATATCCATATCCCGGCGGGAGGGTTTCGTTGGCCACACGGGTGATGGCGGCGAGACAGTCGCCCGAGGTATAGCCCGGAGCGGGCTGGCCGGTCACGGAGATCGACTGGAACATGTTGAAGCGGTTCAGAAGGTCCGGGCCATATACCTTAGTGAGTGTCACAAAGTTGCTCACAGAGGCCATCTCCTTGCCGTTGCGCACCTTGATGGCCGAGAGGGTCTCTGGACTGACACGCGCCTCGGGAGATGCCTGCATCATCACACGGTAGATCTTGCCGAAGCGGTTGAAGTTCGACACATACATACCGCCATAATATCCCTGGAGGGTCGAGAGGATATCCTTGGGCGAGATGCCGGCCTGCTTGGCCTTGGCTGCGTCGATGTCAATCATATACTGGGGGAAGGTGGGGTTGAACGTCGTCATGGCCACCTGCACCTCAGGCTGGGCATTGAGCTGAGCCAGGAAGCCCTGCACAATGTTGAAGAACTCGTCGACGTTGCCGCCGGTCCTGTCCTGCATCTTGATTTCAAAACCGTTGGTGAGCGAGTATCCGGCAATCATAGGAGGAGCGAAGAGAACCACACGTCCATCCTTGATGGCGGCTCCGGTCATGCCATAGAGCTTGCCAAGGATAGCGTTTGAGGTCTGGTCGGCCTGCTTGCGGTCCTCCCAGTTCTTCAGCTTGATGATGAATGTACCGTAAGTGGCGCCCTGTCCGGCCATGAACGAGTAGCCCACAATCTTCTGGCGATACTCCACCTCAGGGACTGTCCCGATGATGGCGTCCACCTGGTTCATCACTTCCTCAGTGCGCTCCTGAGATGTGCCCGGGGGCATATCCACCATACAGAACAACACGCCGGTGTCCTCATTGGGGACAAGGGTCGAGGTGGTGATGTTCATGAGCCACACGAGGATAGCCACAGCCACGCCCACGATGGAGAGCGAGAGCAGCTTGTGGCCGATGAAGAAGGCTGTGGCCTTGTTGTAGACCTTGAGGATGCGGTTGAAGCCCACCTCAAAGCCCTGGTGGAAACGCTTGCCGAAAATGCCGAGGATGGTGACGATGGCACAGACGGCGGCTATGGCCAGCTGCAGGGGCTTGTGGATATTATACCACCCCAGCACCATGAAGAGGATGGTGGCCACCAAGAATGCAAAGGTGATGAGCGGCGGGAAGTCGAGTGTAAAGCGGCGCTTGGTGTTCTCGGCCACAGCCTCGCCGGCGGCGCTGTAAGCCTTGGAGAGGCGCTCCTTGAGGCTCCCGTCGTCATGTCCTTTGAGGAACACCGCACAGAGGGCGGGCGAGAGCGTGAGCGCGTTGAGCGCCGACAGGCCGATGGCTATCGCCATTGTCAGACCGAACTGACGGTAGAACACACCGGTGGTCCCGCTCATGAACGACACGGGAATGAACACGAGCATCATCACGAGAGTAATCGAGATGATGGCGCCGCCAATCTCGCCCATCGCATCTATCGAGGCCTTGCGCGCACTCTTGTAGCCCACATCGAGCTTGGCGTGCACGGCCTCCACCACCACTATCGCGTCGTCGACCACAATGGCGATGGCAAGCACAAGGGCTGAGAGGGTGATGAGGTTGATTGAGAACCCGATGAGGTTCATGAAGAAGAATGTACCCACGAGGGCCACGGGGATGGCAATAGCCGGAATGATGGTGGAGCGGATGTCCTGGAGGAACACATACACCACGAAGAACACAAGGATGAATGCCTCGATGAGAGTCTTGATCACCTCATGGATCGAGGCGTCGAGGAAGTCGTTGTTGTTCATCGGGATGGCTATCTTCAGGCCGTCAGGAAGATTTTTCTTCATGTCGTCCACAACCTTCAGACAGTCGTTGATGATCTGGGTGGCGTTAGAGCCTGCGGTCTGGAACACCACGCATGAGGTGGATGGATAGCCATTGAGGGCGCTGGAGAAGCCATAGGTCACGCGGCCCAGCTCAATCTTGGCCACATCTCCCAGACGGAGCACCTCGCCGGTGGGCTTGGCTGAGACCACGATGTTCTCAAACTCCTCGGGGGTGACGAGACGTCCCTTATACTTCATGGTATACTGGAAGCTCTGGTCACCCTGCTCGCCGAAGGCACCGGGGGCAGCCTCGATGTTCTGCTCGGCCAGCGCATATGAGATATCGGAGGGCACGAGGCCATACTGGGCCATCACATCGGGCTTGAGCCAGATACGCATTGAGTAGTCAGCGCCAAACGACATGACGTCGCCCACACCTGACACACGCTGCAGCTGAGGGATCATGTTGATCTTGGCATAGTTGTCGAGAAACTCTGAGTTGTAGCGGCCGGTGGGGTCATAGAGAGCCACCATGAGGAGCATGGAGGTCTGGCGCTTCTGTGTCAGCACACCCACCTGAGTCACCTCGGCGGGCAGAAGGTTCTGAGCCTTTGCCACACGGTTCTGCACATCGACGGCCGCCATGTCAGGGTCAAATCCCTGCTCGAAGTAGACTGTGATGTCGGCCGAGCCGGTGTTGGTTGCTGTAGACTCCATGTAGGTCATGCCCTCGGCGCCGTTTATCGACTCCTCGAGGGGGGCAATCACAGAGTTGAGCACAGCCTGGGCGTTCGCACCGGTATATGTGGTGGAGACGCGGATTGTAGGGGGTGCGATGTCGGGAAACTGGGTGATGGGGAGTGAGAAAAGCCCGATTATACCCAGCAGGACGATGAAGATGGAGATCACCGTCGACAGCACCGGCCTGTTGATGAATGTATCAAGTTTCATATCTTGTGATGATATTTTGTCAAGTTGTTACACAGTAGTCCTTCCTGGAGAGGGGAGGTTTACTTGCCGGGCTCCTGTTGGGGAGCCTGCTGCTGTGCTGCCGGATCGGTGGGGGTGATGGTCATGCCTTCCTGCAGTTTGGTGCCCACTCCCTCGATGGCAACGCGGTCGCCGGCCTTGAGGCCTGAGGTCACCACGAAGTTCTTGCCATCGCTGTTGGTCTCTACGGTGATGGGGGTTGAGACAACCTTGTTTGAGTCGTTAACGATATAGGCAAACCTGCGGTCCTGAAGCTCAAAGGTGGCCTTCTGGGGAATCAGGATGGCGTTATCCTTGACATTGGGGATGATGATCTGGCCTGTGCCCCCGCTGCGCAGCACACCATTGGGGTTGGGGAAGAGTGCGCGCACGCTCGATGCGCCGGTGCTGTTGTCTATGACACCAGAGACGGTGGCCACCTTCCCCTCATATGGATAAAGGGTGCCGTCGTTGAGGCGGAGCTTCACAGCGGGCATCGACTTGATGGCTGCATCGACAGAGCCTGAGCCTTCGCCGGCCATCTCCAGAAGATCCTTCTCTGTCAGCGAGAAGTAGGCATATACCTGCGAGTTCTCGCTTACAGTGGTGAGAGGCTGGGCCGACGATGGGCTGGCCAGCGAGCCTTCACGGTTGGGGATAGTGCCGACAACACCGTCGCTGGGCGATGTCACTGTCGTGTATGCCAGATTCTTCTGGGCCGTCACCAGGGCGGCGTTGGCGTTGGCCAGTTGAGCCTTGGCCTGGGCCAGGGAGTTCTGGGCCAGCTGATATTCATATTCAGAGATGATGTTCTTCTCGCGGAGTGCCTTCTTTGAGTCGGCGGTCATCTGTGCTGTGTTCACAGCGGTCTGAGCTGAGTTCACAGCCGCACGGGCCTGGTCTACGGCTGCGTTAAACTGCACCTGGTCAAGTGTGAATAGCACCTGCCCCTTGCGGACATGCTGACCTTCATCCACATGCACCTTGGTGATGAACCCTGTCACCTGCGGACGGATGTCAATGTCAGTCTTACCCTTGATTGTGGCGGGATAAGTGGAGGGGAGGTCAGTCTGCTCGGGCGAGAGAGTGACAACGGCGATGGCGGGAGCCTGCTGCTGCATCATCTGCTGGCCCTTGTTGCCTGAACATGAGGGGAGCATAGCAGCCGCTGATACAAACAGCGCCAGACTGCCTAACTGTGACGAGATACGTTTCATTGTGTCTTCTTTTTCGTCTTTTTATTTATACCTATTTGTTATATTTTTGCGTTGAAGCGGATTGATTCACGCAAAGATAGTGAAAATTTCGCCTCCTTATAGACAAATTAGACAACATTTTTAGATATTTACACCAAAAAGGAGCAAATTGTTCCAAAAAATACCAATAAGAAGAATAGTATGACCCATCTGGATTACGAATCCGTAGGCCGCTCTACTCACATAATCTCCCTCAAACTACTATCCCTAACACCTTAGCACGAAAAGGCATCCGGTAGGATGCAGATTTACACGTAACCCCGGCCATGCGAGGCGCTCCGCAGGAAGAGCCGAGAATGTCCGGGGATCCGGACGTCCAACCCAAGAAAGGCGCCCGCAGGTCGCCGATTTACTCGTAACCCCGGCCATGCGAGGCGCTCCGCAGGAAGAGCCGAGAATGTCCGGGGCGCCTGAAGATCCCCTTACGTATCCGCAGACCCCACATATCACGAAAACCACGCAACCGCAGGTTGCAAGCGGCGTCCGTAGGACGCCTGTTTACTCGTAACCCCGGCCATGCGAGGCGCTCCGCAGGAAGAGCCGAGAATGTCCGGGGATCCGGACGTCCAACCCAAGAAAGGCGCCCGCAGGTCGCCGATTTACTCGTAACCCCGGCCATGCGAGGCGCTCCGCAGGAAGAGCCGAGAATGTCCGGGGCCTCACAATCTCCCTCCAAAAGGCGCCCGTAGGCCGCCGACTTACTCGTAACCCCGGCCATGCGAGGCTCTCCGCAGGAAGAGCCGAGAATGTCCGGGGCCTCGCAACCACAGGTTGCAAACGGCGCCCGTAGGCCGCCGAATTATTCGTAGCCCCGGTCATGCGAGCCTCCCGAAGGGAGCGAGAATGCCCGGGGTGACGGGGTTACAAACAAGAAAGGCGCCCATCGGCCGCCGAATTACGAACTGAATGATCATTTATTCCCTCCGGCAACGTAATTTCAGCGGCCGATGGGCGCCATTGCGGCTATTTACAACCTCACGGTCGTGATCTTTAATAATGATATACAAAAAACCGCCCCGGCATGTGGATGTCGGGGCGGGGGTATGAGGGGTAATTGCTTAATTACTTGCCTGCGAGTTTCTCCTTGAGAGAAGCGAGAGCCTCGAGGTCGCCGAGGGTTGTCTTCTCGAGGGGAGTGTTGAGCATGGGAGCCTCCTCAGCTGCTGCGGGACGGCGACGCTCGCCACCGCGACGCTCGCGGCGCTCCTTGCGGGGCTGCTCAGCGCGCTCACCCTTCTGCTCATCCTCAAAGATGCGTGAGTGTGAGAGAATGATGCGCTTGGAGTCCTTGTTGAACTCAATCACCTTGAACTCGAGCTTCTCGTCGAGCTGAGCCTTTGAGCCGTCGGCCTTCACGAGGTGCTTGGGAGTGGCGAAGCCCTCTACTCCATAGGGGAGAGCGATTACAGCGCCCTTCTCGACCATCTCGATGATGGTGCCCTCATGAACAGAGCCTACAGTGAAGATGGTCTCGAATACGTCCCAGGGGTTCTCCTCGAGCTGCTTGTGGCCGAGCGAGAGACGACGGTTCTCCTTGTCGATCTCGAGCACCTGCACGTCGATGTCGGCACCAACCTGTGTGAACTCGCTGGGGTGCTTAACCTTCTTGGTCCAAGAGAGGTCTGAGATGTGGATGAGGCCGTCAACGCCCTCCTCGATCTCAACAAAGACACCGAAGTTGGTGAAGTTGCGGACACGTGCAGTGTGCTTGCTGCCAACGGGATAGCGAACCTCGATGTCCTCCCAGGGATCCTTGCGGAGCTGCTTGAGGCCGAGGCTCATCTTGCGGTCCTCGCGGTCGAGAGTGAGGATCACGGCCTCGATCTCATCGCCCACCTTGAGGAAATCCTGAGCTGAGCGGAGGTGCTGGCTCCATGACATCTCGCTGACGTGGATGAGTCCCTCTACGCCGGGAGCGATCTCGACGAATGCGCCATAGTCAGCCATAACGACAACCTTGCCCTTGACCTTGTCGCCCACCTTGAGGTTGGGGTCGAGAGCATCCCAGGGATGAGGCATGAGCTGCTTGAGGCCGAGTGCGATGCGCTTCTTCTCGTCGTCGAAGTCGAGGATGACGACGTTGAGCTTCTGGTCGAGCTGAACGACCTCCTCGGGATGGCTTACGCGGCCCCAAGAGAGGTCTGTGATGTGGATGAGGCCGTCAACACCGCCGAGGTCGATGAACACACCATAGCTGGTGATGTTCTTGACAGAGCCCTCGAGCACCTGACCCTTCTCGAGCTTGGCGATGATCTCGCGCTTCTGCTGCTCGAGTTCGGCCTCGATGAGAGCCTTGTGGCTGACAACCACGTTCTTGAATTCCTGATTGATCTTGACTACCTTGAACTCCATGGTCTTGCCCACGAAGATGTCGTAGTCGCGGATGGGCTTCACGTCGATCTGAGAGCCGGGGAGGAAAGCCTCGATGCCGAACACATCGACAATCATGCCGCCCTTTGTGCGACACTTGATGAAACCTTTGATAACCTCATCCTTCTCGAGCGCCTCGTTGATGCGGTCCCATGAGCGGGCTGCGCGGGCTTTGCGGTGTGAGAGGATGAGCTGACCCTTCTTGTCTTCTTGATTCTCAATGAAGACCTCTACGGTGTCACCGACCTTGATGTCGGGGTTGTAGCGAAATTCGCTCATGGGGATGATGCCGTCGCTCTTGTAGCCGATGTTAACCACAGCCTCACGCTTGTTGAGAGCGATGATGGTACCTTCGATTACATCCTTGTCACGCACGGTGTTGAGCGATTCATCATAGGTTTTGGTGAGTTCCTCGCGCGACTTGTCGCCCTTGGTCTCGCCTTTTGCATAGGCTTCCCAATCGAAATCCTCGATAGGGGAGTTTTTTACTTCTTCAGTCATTAAAAAATGGGTTAATAAATATGGTTGATTCTCTATGGCCGAGCGCAGTGCGCTTCAAAGCCGCCGCAAAGGTAGTGAAAAGATTGTGAATCTGCAAATTATTTTTCTTATACAAATAAAAAACCATCCCGGAACTCCGCTAGGAAGCCGGGATGGCATGATTTTTTTCAGTGAGAATGTGATTAGCGAACCACCTTCACAGCGTTCTTGCCCTGAACGCGGATGTATACACCCTTGTCAGGATTGTTCACGCGGATGCCCTGGAGATTGTAGTACTCAACGGGAGCCTCCTCAGTGGCAATCACATCAGCGATGCCTGAACCGGTGAAGCAGCTCTCAGAGAGCTCAGCTGTAAATGTACAAGAGGGGGCAGCTGAAGGATCCTTCCATGTGAATACGTCTGTGATGAGAGAAGGTGTGTAGTTATTGAAAGCAGCACCTACAAGACAGTTCTTTACCATCACGAGACGAGTCTCAGCATTGAAAGTTGACACATTGTCGGCGCCAAGTACCTGCTTAACCTCTGAGACTGATGTACCACCGTCAACAGAAACCCATTCTGTGTTGGCAGCAAGGAAGGGACCGTAATCGAACTCTACAAATCCGGTGAAGCTCTTGGGAACGAGAACACAAGAGGGATCTGTGCAATCGAGATCGATATAGCCGGGCTGGTTTCCTGCAGCGTTCAGAGTCTCACCTGTGAGTTCGTTGAGAGTTCCATAAGGTGTGTAGAGACGATATACATTGGGCTTCTCGGCGTTAGTGTAGACATCACACTCGATGGCGGGAGTACCGTTTGTCCATGACCACATATCAATGACAAAGCCGTCATCATAGTATGTGGCTGTACCAACCTTGCTCCAACCCTCGTTGCTGACAGTTTCCCTAGTGAGCTTGATTGCAGTCATGCTCATTCCGACAGCACTAGAATTGGGGCCGATGCCGGGAACGCGAGCCATGTAGTATTCATCGGGAGCTGACTCAATTGTTCCATCATCATAGAAATAGAAGAGGAAGGGCTCTGTTGAATCCACGAGACCATTTGAACCGTCTCCGGCGGGAACACAGTGGGTCAGGATAATTTCCTGAACTCCATAGGGGTCGCCAAAGTTATAGTTGTCTCCAAGTGAGATTGAAGCAGGGCATGAGATTGTGGCACCACGGAAGTCCACCTCACCCTCGATTGCAGCATCTGAGAGACCAAGGATGTAGACTGTGGAGGGCTTGTCACCGGGCACAATAGACACTGTACCGAATGCATTATCCCAGCCGCCGGAGACTGTGGTGTGATAGGCGTTATTGAAGAGACCGCAGAGTTCGTCGATAGTTGTGGGGAATGCCTTCTGAGGAGCCTTTGTGGCAGCCTTTGTAGCAGCTGGAGCTGCTGCGACGGCGTCGGCGAAGGTCACATTCTTGATCTTTTCTACATTGCTGTCTGCGGCAGATGCTGAGAAGCAAACTGCAGCTGCGAGAGCGAGTGATGAGTAGAATTTCTTCATAGAAATTGTAGTTTGGAAAATGAGTGAATGTTTTTGAAGTGTTGTTTTTGAAGCACGAATGGGGGTTACCCGTTGCAAAAGTAGTGCGAAAATTTATATCCACCAAACATTTTTGCAAAAAATTTCGCAAAAATGTGACAAAATGATAAAATAAGGGGTCAATTCAACACATTTATGGCAGCCTCAATGATTGTGTCGACGCCGCGCATAGCATCCGCCGGGTCGAGATCCACCTCCACATCAGGCTCCACACCCTGCTCAGTGGAGCGCCCCTCGGCGTCGAGCATGGAGCAGGCTGAGAAGCGCACACCCCATCCGCAGGGAATCTCAGATGAGAAGGGCATGCCTGAGCCACCGCCGGTGGTGTCGCCCACAAGTGTCACTCCCGGCAGCAGTCTCATAACGGCTGCAAAGTTGTTTGCGGCAGAGAAGGATGAGCGGTTTGTCAGAACCACCACCGGCTTGCCCCAGCGGACGCGCCCCAGGGGGGCGGGCTTGTAGGTGATGGGAAAAGGCTCTGAGAAATCGTCGTGTCCGGGACCTGTCTTGTGTGAGATGTAGCCCACGAGGGTCGGCTCGGTGATGAAGCGGGACACGATGCGCTCCACGTTCGTAAGGTCTCCCCCCCCGTTGTCACGGATGTCGATGATGAGACCTGTGGCGGTGGAGAGATATGAGAGTACGGCATCGAGATTGCCATCGCCCACAGGCGATGAGAAGGAGGCATAGCGGACGTAGCCGACACCGTCTGAGAGGAATCCATACATCAGCCCGGCGCTCTGGCGGTAGTTGAAGTTGAAGTAACTCTCCTCGATGAGCCTTGCGTAGAAGTTCTGAGGATAGTCGCTCCACCATTTGCGGTAGTATGACGTGGCCAGGGCTGAGGTGAGGTTGACGTGGCCGTCGCGAAGCTCGGCGAGCATGTCGGAGCAGACATCGAAGAGCTCCTGATAGGTCATGGCAGGGTCAATCTTGGCGGCATAGCGGTCGTGGACCTCCTGCCAGTCCACATCCTTCTGGCTGAAGAAGCAATAATGCTGGTCGAGAATCGTCCAGAGTGCCTCGAAGTTTCCCATCCTGGAGTTGTCATATTCGGGAATGTCATGACAGGAGGAGAGACACATTAATATAATAAGGAGTGAGATGAGACGTTGCATGGTCAGTAGGGACGGATGGCTTTTGTGGTGGAGGGGAGTGAGAGGAAGTCGCCGGTGATGCCCAGGACAAAGGCGTGGGTGGTGAGACGTGTGACTATATTGTTGGCCTTCGAGGAGAAGACGCGGTTTGAGTAGCCCAGTCGGAGCGATGTGCCGCTCCAGAGCCTGAGGTCGGCCGTCAGGAGGTTGTCGAGGCAGAAGTATGAGCCCGGCCACGCGGCATGGACCAGCCCGGAGTGGTTGCCAAGGTAGATCTCGTAGTAGAGCTCGCCGTAGTCAGGGGAGAAGAATGCACCTGCAACCGGGAGCGAGGGGCGGTAGAGAAGAGTAACGGGGAGGCGCCCAAGGCGTGTGTGCCAGGCGGCTAGGCCGGTGATGTTGAGCGTGGCGGCTCCCTTTGCGGCCACGGGATTGTTGCCGTTGCGGTTGTTGTAGAGGGCTCCCCCCTCGAGGGCCAAGGTGCCTCCGGCACCCAGTGTGAGACCGGGAATGGAGGTGATGCTCCAGCGGCGGGCCACTCCCCACTCCCCACGCAGGATGGCACCCCACATCGTGGCGTTTCCGGCGGGATTCTTGGCGCGGTCGAGCGAGAGAGAGATGTCGAGCATGAGGTTCCATCTGCCGGAGCCGAAGCGGGCAGCCTGCATGCGCGAGTAGGCCACGGAGGTGTGCCATCCGGTGTATCGGAGGGGTGTGAGATAGGTGTCGGCCATGTGTGATGTCCCGGCACCGAGCATCCATGACTCAGTGACCGGGCGCGGCTCTGCGGCTCTGAGCGAGAGAGCGGCGGTGAGCAGAAGGAGGAGCAGAGATATCCGGCTCATATTATTATTCGAACAGTCGGTTTTGGCCTATGATTTCATCGCGCACCTCCTCATCGCTCTTTTCCGGCTCGAGGGGAGTGTGGTCTGTGGTCTCAGGGGTTGCCTCTTCCTCTTCGGGAAGGCTCTCGTCAGGGAGCGGCTCGAGTTCAGTGATCTTGTCGATGTTCCAAGTGGTGAGGCGCTTGCCTTTGGCTCTGAAAGACTTGAGGGCCACAAACTCGCGGGCGGTGACCTCCATGGGGGGACGGACGGCATCGGCGCCTCCGAATGTCACCTCGACCCTGAGTCCGTCGACGTCAGAGAGGAGCAGGAGGCGCGAGGCTGGATTGTCGCTGAGATATCTCACGGGCTTGGCCGAAGGCTCGAAGGTGAAGCGCTTCAGATATGGATAGCCCTGGTCAGCATCGTCGAGGATGGCTGTCCACACTTTATGGGGGTTGAGTTTCTCGAGACGCAGGATATTGTCGGGATAGTGGTTTGAGACCTCGAAGGATGAGGTGTAGTACTCGCCGTTGGTCTGTATGACCAGGATCTGGTCTCCGGTGTTGAAGTCGCCCAGGTAGCGTCCGCGACCGTCATAGTTGAGGCGGTTGACATCAGGGTCGAACCACACATCGCGTCCGCCGAGGGTAGAGACACCCTTCTCCTTGAGCGAGAAGCGGTGGACATCGTTGCGGGTGACGATATTGCCGACGGCGCCGCGCCCCTTGATGGCGAGCGTGGAGAAGTCTACGTCAAACTGGAGGGTCTTGAGCCTGGCCTTGGGCTTGAGGGTCACCTTGACCACCTCAGCCTCGCCATTGGAATTGGCCGTGAACCAGCACACCTTTGATCCGGGCTCGCCGGTGGTGAGATTGTAGGTCTTGTCGCGTGTGATGCCGGTGACCTTGAAGCGCTTCATATAGTATGGGCCATCCTTGCCCATGCGGTATATGACATTGTAGACAGTGCGCTCGTCGCGGCGTTTGAAGACGTCGACATGGATTACCCCCTTGCCGATGAAGAGTTTCTCGGCCACGCGCACCACTTTGTATGTGCCGTCTCTGTAGAATATGATGACGTCGTCGATGCTGGAGCATGTGCAGAGGAACTCATCGCGCTTGAGGCCGGTGCCTATGAAACCTTCCTCGCGGTTGATGTAGAGTTTCTCGTTTGCCTCGGCCACGGTGGCAGCCTGGATGTTGTCGAAAGAGCGGATCTGGGTCATGCGCGGAAATGCGCTGCCATATCTCTCCTTGAGTCCGAGAAACCAGTCGATGGTGTAGTCGGTGATGGTGGCGAGGTGAGAGTTTATCTCGTCGATTTTCTCGAGGAGCGAGGCTATGAGCTCGTCGTTCTTGGCGGCGTTGAACTTGAGGATACGCCCCATCTTTATCTCAAATAGGCGGATAATGTCGTCGTCGGTGACGGGGCGGATGAACTTCTTGACATACTTGAGCAGGCGGGAGCGGATGTGGGCGATGGCCTCCTCGCGCGACTCGCTCTCCTCATATCCCTTCTCCTTGTAGATGCGTTTCTCGATGAAGATGCGCTCGAGCGATGCGAAGTGGAGCTGCTCGCGGACCTCGGCGAGACGTATCTCGAGCTCGCGGCGGAGGATGTCGCGTGTGTGCTCGACGCTATGGCGTAGGATGTCGCTGACGCGGAGGAAGTGGGGTTTGTTGTCGGAGATGACACAGCAGTTTGGTGAGACGGAGAGTTCGCAGTCTGTGAAGGCATAGAGGGCATCGATGGTGCGGTCAGATGATGTGCCCGGGAGGAGGTGGACCAGGATGTTGGCGTGCTCTGATGTGTTGTCCTCGACCTTGCGTATCTTGATTTTGCCGGTCTCAGTGGCCTTTATTATTGACTCGATGAGGGTGGCAGTTGTCTTGCCATATGGAATCTCAGTGATGGCTAGGGTCTTGCTGTCGACCTTCTCAATCTTGGCACGTATCTTGACGACGCCGCCTCGCTCACCGTCGTTGTAGCGCGAGACGTCGATGGAGCCTCCGGTGAAGAAGTCGGGGTAGAGGGTGAACTCCTCGCCTCTCAGATGAGCCACGGCTGCGTCGATGATCTCATTGAAATTGTGTGGGAGAATCTTTGACGATAGGCCCACGGCGATGCCCTCTACACCCTGTGAGAGGAGCAGGGGGAACTTGATGGGGAATGTGACCGGCTCTTTCTTGCGTCCGTCATAGCTGAGGGTCCAGTCTGTCACCTTGTTGTTGAAGACCACCTCGAGGGCGAAGTGAGAGAGGCGCGCCTCGATGTAGCGGCCGGCGGCGGCTCCGGCTCCGGTGAGGGTGTTGCCCCAGTTGCCTTGAGTGTCGACCAGGAGCTCCTTCTGCCCGAGCTGGACGAGGGCCTCGTAGATGGAGGCGTCGCCGTGAGGGTGGAACTGCATGGTGTTTCCCACGATGTTAGCCACTTTGTTGAAGCGCCCGTCGTGGAGGAGCTTCATGGAGTGGAGTATGCGGCGCTGGACAGGTTTGAGGCCATCGTCGATGTGAGGGACGGCACGCTCCAGAATCACATAACTCGCATAGTCGAGAAACCAACTCTGAAACATGCCCCTCAGCTGATGGCGGACAGTGTCGTCAGATGTGTCTACAATGACTGTGGGGGTTCCGGGGTGTGGGGCGGGCATCTCGGTGTCGGTGTTCTCTGATGCCGCGGTCATCTCCTCGTCTATGCCTTCGGATTCTATGTGATATGTCTCGTCGCTCATCTGTGATGTTCTATTACAAGGTGTTAACGTGCAAAGTTAATGAATTTCCCCGTAATTTGAAAGAGGGTGGCAAAATTCCATAAAAATGAGCATAAAACGACAATATATAGTGAATATTTGTTAAATTCAAGAAAATTTCTATCAAAACACTTGCAAGGGATAAAAAATGGGTTTACCTTTGCTATGTGTTTTTCATGGTATTAGATTTAAGGTTAACAAAAGATTGGTTGTCGTGAGGACAATCAATTTTTTTTGCGCCTGCGCGAAGAGGCTATATATAGGGCGCTGAAGACTCCGAGAATGATGATCATCAGTGTCTGGAAACTCCAGCAGACTATGGAGTAGGCTGTGCCGTCGGCGTCAGAGATGCCGTAGAGCGAGAGGGCAAACATCACGGCTATGTTCCATGGCCCCAGGCCGCCGTTGGAGGGGACTATCATGCTGCATGATCCGAAGACAAACACCACCAGGCCGGGGAGGAGTCCATAGAAGTGGCCGTTTTCAACGAGTGCGCGCGTGAAGGGGAATGCGAAGAAACAGGAGTAGGTCATGAAGAAGTAGCAGACCCATATGCCCAGTGTGAGCACCAGGTAGAGGCCTCGCCCCTTCATGGTGAAGAGGACGGCAAATCCTTTCCAGATTCTCTGAATGCTTGTTATAATTCCACGGACAAAGTCGGTGTGGCGGAGCAGATAGAGTGTGGCGACGGCCGCTCCGATGATGACACCTGCCCATATCCATGTGGAGGGGTCGTCTGTGGCATGCCTGAGGGCCTCACCCAGGGGGTAGCGGTCGAGGAAGCGGTCAATGGCCGGACGCGCCACAAAGACTGTCAGAATGATGAATAGACCTATCATCACACCGTCAGAGGCACGGTCGCCGATGTCTGTGCCCACGACGGTGGAGAGTTTGCAGCGCTGGCGGCGTGCCACATAGACCACTCGCCATGCCTCGCCCAGGAAGGTCAGCACAAGGTTGAGGGCATAGGCACCGAAAATGGAGACGCAGGCGGCTGTGGCCGGGAGAGGGGCTACCCCCGCAGCTCTGAGCTGGAGGCGCCATCGGAAACCGCGTATCACCTGGGAGAGCATCGTGAGGCCCATCATTATGAAGAGATAGCGATAATCCACGCCCTGCCTGATGATGGCTATGACACGATGGATGTCCACCTTGTGGAACATCCAGGCGACAAGTCCGGCTGAGACAAGTATGGGGACAATGACCTTGAGAACATCTGCCACTATCTCTCCTGCTGAACGGTGGCGCGAAACCGGGGTTGTATTCATAATGGTGAGGGTTGAGAAAACGTGAGTGCTTTGTAGTATCAACATCGCCCAGGCTTAAGGTGTTCAGGGGGAATAAACTATTATATGAGGAAATATGTTGATACTTGTAGATATAAACACAAAAACAGAATCCTGATATGAGACTCTCACGTTTTCTTCTCGGCGCTGTCACGGCAGCCGTCGCACTCGGCTCAGCCACTGAGGCCGATGCTTGCACACGTGTGCTTTATGTGGGTAACGACAGCCTGCGCATAGTGGGCCGCTCGCTCGACTGGAAGAACCCCATCCCTACAAATCTCTATGTCTATCCGCGCGGAATGGAGAAGAAAGGCCACTCACTTCCCGGCGCCGTGGAGTGGACATCGAAATATGGCGCAGTCTATGCCGTGGGCTATGACGGCGGCGTGACAGAGGGTATGAATGAGAAGGGGCTGGTGGTGAACGGACTTTTCTGCAAGGGGACTGTCTATGAGAATGACTCGACAACAAACCGTCCGCCCATGTCTCTGGCGATGTTTCCGGCGTGGATCCTTGACCTGTGTGCCACCACTCCTGAGGCTGTAGAGCTGCTGGAGAAGCACGACTTCAACATCACGGGCGCCACTTTTGACGGTGGGACAGTGTCGGCCCTGCACTGGGGCATCACCGACGCCGCAGGGCGCTCCGTCATCCTGGAGTTTGACCATGGAACAGTGAAACTGTATGAGGGACAGGATATCCCGGTGCTCACAAATGACCCTACATATCCGCAGATTACGGCTATAAATGAGTATTGGGTGGCCAAGGGTGGCACACATACTCTCCCCGGCACGGTGAGCAGCCCTGACAGGTTTGTGAGGGGTTATTTCTTTGACAATCATGTTGAGAAGACGGGCGATGCGGCTTTAGGTTTCTCTATAATCCGCTCTATTATGGCCAATGTCTCTGTCCCGTTCACCTACACTTCAGGTGATGCCAATCTCTCAGCAACACAGTGGCGCTCGTATGCCAACATACGCGACCTGAGATATTATTTTGACGTTGTCACCAATGACGGCATCTTCTATATTGACCTCGGGAAGTGCGACCTCCGTAAAGGTGCGCCGGTGATGAAGATAGATGTGGCCAAGAGCATCGACTATGTTGGCGATGCAAACCGCCATCTGTTCCGCACGGAGCCTTTCAAGCCCATGTACTAGTGTATTGAGCCAATATATAAGAATTAGCCAACTGCCACACGTCCCGGCCTCGGGAGGTGTGGCAGTTGGCTATATAATTGATGAGAGGGTGAGACGGTGTGTCAGACGGTGAGGATTTCCTTCTCCTTTGCGGCGAAGAGTTCGTCTATCTTCTTGAGATATTTGTCGTGGAGTTTCTGGACAGATGTCTCGGCATCCTTCTCAACATCCTCGCTCATGCCTTGCTTGACGGCTTTCTTCAAGCCTTCGATGGCGTCGCGGCGTGCGTTGCGTACACTGACCTTGGCGTTCTCAGCCTCGCCTTTGCTCTGCTTCACGAGGGCCTTGCGGCGCTCCTCAGTGAGGGGCGGGATGGCCAGGCGGATAATCTCGCCGTTGTTCTCGGGCATGATGCCGAGCTCGGAGTTGATGATGGCTTTCTCAATCTCCTTGAACATAGACTTCTCCCAAGGTGTGATGGTGATGGTGCGGGCATCGGGGACAGCCACGTTGGCCACATTTGAGATGGGCACATTCGAGCCATAGTAGTTCACACGCACTGCATCGAGAATCTTTGGATTAGCCTTGCCGGCACGGATGTGTGCGAGAGCCTCGTCGAGATAAGCGACTGCGAGCTCCATTTTCTCCTCAGCGGGATCTAAGTAATCTGAAGGGGACATATTTATATGGGTATTAGAATGTTTTTATGGGTGGATGCGGGTGCCAATAGGCTCACCCTCGATGACCTTGAGGAGATTGCCGGGGGTGTCCATGTCGAAGACAAGGATGGGGAGTCCGTTCTCCTTGCAGAGGGCTGTGGCTGTGATGTCCATGACGCGGAGATTGCGCGCCAGTACCTCATCATATGATATCTCATCAAACTTGGTGGCTGTGGGATCCTTCTCAGGGTCGGCTGTATAGACGCCATCCACACGTGTGCCCTTGAGCATGATGTCGGCACCAATCTCTATGCCGCGGAGGGCACTGCCGGTGTCGGTGGTGAAGAAGGGATTGCCTGTTCCTCCGGCCATGATGGCTACCTCGCCTTTTTCGATTGTCTCGATGGCCCGGCGGTTGGAATACTGCTCCCCTATGGGAAACATCCCTATTGCTGTCAGCACACGGGCAGGCTGTCCTATGGCCTCGAGGGCGCTCGAGAGTGCCAGGGAGTTGATGACAGTGGCGAGCATCCCCATCTGGTCACCCTTGACACGGTCAAATCCCTTGGCTGCACCGGAGAGACCACGGAAAATGTTGCCTCCACCAATCACTATGCCAACCTCAACGCCCATTGATACAATCTTAGCAATCTGACGGGCATACTGGCCGAGGCGCTCAGTGTCGATGCCGTAGCCTTGGGCACCCATGAGCGACTCACCGCTGAGTTTGAGGAGTATTCTCTTATATTTCAGTTCCATTTTTATTCTATTAGGAAATAAGTGTTAAGGGTTTTCCACAAAGTTATGCAAAATCGGGCGAAATAACCTCATATTCCGCCCGATTTTTTAAAATATTATGCCGGGGATTCTCAGCCTACTACTATATTCACAATCTTGCCGGGAACGACGATGACTTTTCTCACCGTCTTACCGTCAAGCCACTTGGAGGCACCCTCGTGAGCCATGGCCACGGCCTGGACCTCATCGGGCTTCATGCCGGCGGGAACATCGATGTTGAAACGGGCCTTGCCATTGAATGAGACGGCATAGCGGGTGGTTGACTCGGTGAGATACTCCTCGTTCCACTCGGGCCAGCGGGCATCGTTGATGGTGGTGTCGTGGCCTATGGCTGTGTGCCATAGTTCCTCTGCTATGTGGGGTGCAAAGGGCGCAAGCACTATAAGCAGTGGCTCGAGGATTGCGCGTGAGTGACATTTCATCTGGGTGAGTTCGTTGACACATATCATGAACGCAGCCACAGAGGTGTTGTAGCTGAAGGTCTCGATATCGCCCGTAACCTTCTTTATGAGTTTATGAAGCGACTTGAGAGCCTCAGGCGAGGGCTTGGAGTCGTCTACAAGGAGTGTGTCACCTTTATAATATAGACCCCAGAGTTTCTTTAGGAATCTGTTCACACCGTCGATGCCGTTTGTGTCCCAAGGCTTGCTCTGCTCGAGCGGACCGAGGAACATCTCGTAGAGCCTGAGAGTGTCGGCTCCATAGCGCTCCACTATGTCGTCAGGGTTGACAACGTTAAACATAGACTTCGACATTTTCTCGACAGCCCATCCACACACATATTTGCCATCCTCTAGGATGAACTCGGCAGTGTTGAACTCCGGACGCCATGCCTTGAACTTCTCAAGGTCGAGGATATCGTTGCTCACAATGTTGACATCCACATGTATAGGTGTGACGTCATAGTCCTTCTTCAGGCCTGCTGAGACGAAGGTGTTTGTGTCCTTGATGCGATATACAAAATTGCTCCTGCCCTGGATCATGCCCTGGTTGATGAGTTTCTTGAAAGGCTCAGGCTCGCAGACCACACCCAGGTCGTAGAGGAACTTGTTCCAGAATCTTGAGTATATGAGGTGGCCGGTGGCATGCTCGGTACCTCCGATGTAGAGGTCTACATTACGCCAGTATTCATCAGCCTCCTTACCCACGAGAGCCTCATCGTTGTGAGGATCCATGTAGCGGAGATAGTAGGCCGACGATCCCGCGAAGCCGGGCATAGTGTTGAGCTCGATGGGGTAGCCATCCTCTGTGACCCAACCCTTGGCTCTCCCCAGAGGAGGCTCTCCGGTTTCTGTGGGGAGATATTTGTCAATCTCGGGGAGGAGGAGAGGAAGTTTGTCCTCGTTCATCAGAGTGGGGATTCCATCCTTATAGTAGACGGGGAATGGCTCTCCCCAGTATCTCTGGCGGCTGAATATGGCGTCGCGCAGGCGATAGTTGACCTTCACGCGCCCTATGCCTGCCTCCTCGATGTAGCGCTTGGCAGCGGCAATGGCGTCCTTCACCTCAAGTCCGTTGAGGTTGAGGCGGTCAGAGGCACTGTTGATCATCTTTCCGCTCTTGGCGTCGAAACTCTCCTCGCTCACTTCTGCGCCCTCGATGAGAGGTATGATGGGGAGGTCGAAGTGGCGGGCGAAGGCATAGTCTCGGCTGTCATGGGCCGGGACAGCCATGATGGCGCCTGTCCCATATCCTGCCAGAACGTAGTCGCTTATGTATATAGGTATCTCACGTCCGGTGAGAGGATTCACAGCATAGGAACCTGTGAAGACTCCTGACACTTTCTTGTCTATCATCCTCTCGCGCTCGGTTTTATGCTTGATGGAGTCGAGATATTCATCTACAGCTTTGCGCTGCTCGGGAGTGGTGACCATATCTACATACTCACTCTCAGGCGCAAGCACCATGAAGGTGACTCCAAACACAGTATCGGCCCTAGTGGTGAAGATAAGGAGTGAGAGATCGTCCCTGCCGGCCACCGGGAAGCGCATCTCGGCTCCCTCAGAGCGGCCAATCCAGTTGCGCTGAGTCTCCTTGAGAGAGTCTGTCCAGTCGACAGAGTCGAGACCGTCGAGCAGACGCTGTGCATAAGCAGAGACACGCAGACACCATTGATACATGAGTTTCTGCTCCACAGGATGACCTCCGCGCACACTCACACCCTCACTTACCTCATCGTTAGCAAGCACAGTGCCGAGAGCCGGACACCAGTTTACCATCGTGTTGCCCAGATAGGCTATGCGATAGTTCATGAGTGTGTCGCTCTTCTCCTTGTCGCTCATGGCCTTCCACTCATCGGCTGTGAACGAGAGTTCCTCTCCGCAGGCGGCATCTATGCCCTCTGAGCCGTTTTTCTCAAAACTCTCCACTAGAAGGCTGATGGGGAGCGCCTTCTTCTCATTCTTACTGTAGTAGTGGCCGAACATCTGCATGAAGGCCCATTGGGTCCATTTGTAGAAGCCGGGGTCGCATGTCCTCACCTCACGGTCCCAGTCATAGCAGAAGCCAATCTTGTCGAGCTGCTCCCGATAGCGGGCTATGTTCTGACGTGTGGTTTTCTCAGGATGCTGTCCAGTCTGGATGGCATACTGCTCAGCTGGGAGGCCATAAGCGTCATATCCCATCGGGTGAAGGACGTTGAATCCTCTCAGACGCTTGTAGCGCGAGAAGATGTCTGACGCTATGTAGCCCAGTGGATGCCCCACATGCAGACCCGCGCCTGAGGGGTAGGGAAACATGTCGAGCACATAGAACTTGGGTCTCGATTTGTCTATATCGGTCTTATAGACCTTTTCATCGCGCCATTTATTCTGCCAGCGCTTCTCAATTTCTCTATGATTGTATTCCATAATTATCTGTGAAGTGTTTTCATCTCAACTCATCTGAAGCATACGCTCGATGGGGCGGCGCGCACGGTCGATTATAGCCGGGTCAACCTCCACTTCGGGGAGTTCATGGAGGAGAGTCAGATAGAGTTTGCGCATTGTGTTGAGCTTCATGAAGGAGCAGTCGTTGCAAGCACAAGTGGAGTCAGACGGAGGAGCCGGGATGAACACCTTGTCGGGACACCTGCGCTTCATCTCATGGAGGATACCGCTCTCTGTAGCCACTATGAATTCATTATAAGGTGAGTCCTCGGCCCATTTCAGCAGGACAGCGGTGGAGCCAACCTTGTCGGCTACCAGTCTGACGGGTGCTGGACACTCGGGATGGACAAGGACCTTGGCCTCAGGATGTTCCTTCTTCAGCCGTAGTATCCCCTCGAGGGAGAACTGCTCATGGACATGACATGCACCGTCCCACAACACCATGTTTCTCCCTGTCTGCGAGTTGATGTAGTTGCCCAGATTACGGTCAGGGCCGAAGATTATCTTCTCATCCTCCGGGAGCGATCCCACAATCTGCATGGCATTTCCAGAGGTGACCACAATGTCGGTGAGAGCCTTGACGGCAGCCGATGTGTTGACATATGATATGACGGTGTGTCCGGGATGTTCTGCTATGAACTTCTCGAGGTCAGGAGCGGGACAGCTGTCGGCAAGGGAGCATCCGGCGTTAAGGTCGGGCACCAGAACCTTCTTGTCAGGACAGAGAATCTTGACTGTCTCTCCCATGAAGTGGACTCCACACATCACGATGATGTCGTTGTCGAGCCGCTCGGCAATCCGTGCCAAGGCGAGTGAGTCACCTATGAAGTCAGCCGCTTCCTGAATCTCAGGCAGCGTATAGTAGTGAGCCAGGATGACGGCATTCTTCTCTTTTTTCAGCCTCGCTATCTCGGCTGCAAAATCAATGCCCGGAGCCACCTCGGCCTCCACATACCCTTTGTCTGCTTTCATTGATTATTTATATTTGAAAAAAATTTTTTTGAAAAAGATTTATTTAAGAAAAAGAGTAATGTCTGTAGAAATGTGCAATAACTTTCACCTGAAATGCTTGCATATAAGGGTTATTGATGTATGGTTAACATTATTCAATGGTTTATGAACATCTCTTGCATCTGTCACTCAGTATCTTAGTGTAGTTATTAACATCCTGTTAATAATGTGCAAAGTTAAGAACTTTTTGTGAATGAAACAACCGGTTTCTGTAGATAACCCTATGGAAAACCCTCTGAAAGATAAACAATAACTATTTTGGGTTACTCACCATCTTGTCTATACGAGCATGAACCAATACATGTCAAGAGCTGTTTATTAAAATCTATTGAATTGTTATCAACACTTATCAACACACTTATCAACACTTGTTGAATCAAGCAATAGCAGACTATGCAGATGGCAGAGAAAAAATACCCATCTCGGCTGCGTAGCGGGGATGGGTGTTGATGTGAGAACAGATAGTTGGCTTCAGTCGATGTGCCACTTGAATGTCTTGCGGTGATGGGATGTGAGGCCCAGGCGGGCTATAGCCTCGCGGTGGGCCACGGTGGGGTAGCCTTTGTTTATCTCCCAGTCGTAGCCTGGACACTCCGCTGCGAGACGGCGCATGAGTTCATCGCGGTGTGTCTTGGCGAGAATAGAGGCGGCTGCTATATTGCCGAGCGTGGCGTCGCCCTTGACAATGGTTTTATAAGGAGTGTCGCCATATGGCTTGAAGCGGTTTCCGTCGACTACAATTTCGCCGGGACGGACTTTGAGGAGGTTGAGCGCGCGGTGCATGGCAAGAATTGAGGCGTTAAGGATATTGATTGTGTCTATCTCCAGAGGTGAGGCCCATCCCACTGCCCATGCCACGGCCTCACTCTCGATGATGGGGCGCAATTCATCGCGCCGGGTCTCCGTGAGTTTCTTTGAGTCGTTGAGGAGCGGATGCTCGAAACCGTCTGGGAGGATGACGGCGGCGGCGCACACCGGTCCGGCCAGACATCCGCGTCCGGCTTCGTCACACCCGGCCTCAAGCACGAATGGAGTGAGGCATGAAGGGAGGATGACTGGCGGTTTCTTCACCTGTAGAAAGTGTGGGGAAGTTCAGACCTTGTCGACAAACCCGTAGCCCAGTCCTGATTTGTTGACAAGATTCTTGGCATAGCCAGAAAGTTTCTTGCGCAGGCGGGAGATGTTGACATCGACAAGTCTGGGATTCTCAAGCTGCTCGCCTGGCCATGCATGTGAGAATATTTCCTCGCGCTTGAAGAGTTTGTTGCGCGACCTGAGCAGCAGGGTTAGAATGGAGAATTCGGTGGGAGAGAGAGAGACGGCCTCTCCGTCGATGATAAGTCCGCGCGAGTCGATGTTAAGTATAAGTGTTCGATACTCTATGATGCGGCTGTTAGAGGCGGGTCCCATGTTGCGGTGGCGGCGAAGCACTGAACGCACTCTCGCCATCATCTCCCTGAGGGAGAAAGGACGTATGATATAGTCGTCGGCACCCAGGTTGAGGCCTTTTATCACATCGTTCTCACTGTCGCGGCATGAGCAGAACATCAGCGGGACCCCTGCGGTGAGTCGGTCCTCCTTGAGGCGCTCCAATAGCTCATATCCGTCAATCTCACCCGGAAGTTCAACCTCAGAGATGACCAGCTGGTAAGAGTCGACCTGGAGCATGAGTGCCTCCTCAGCAGCGGAGACGACCTTGACGTCATATCCTTCGGCACGTAGATTGTCGAAAAGCATGGCGTTGATGGTATTGTCTCCGGAGACAATAAGGATTTTCTGTGATGGATTTGCAGTAGTCACTGTGTTCTATGGTCTTGTAACGTTGCAAAAATAATAAAAAACAAGATTCCTGCAAAATTTGTCTCCAAAATGTCCGAAATTTGTAATTGAATTGTAAAAATATGACCTAAAACAGTTAAGAATAAGTTTATCTAAGCCTCCAGGTTTGTCTATGAGAACATGTGTCGGTTAAAATCTTAATGTGGAACTTGCACAATCCATGAGTTTTAGTTACTTTTGCATACTTAAAAAGTAAATTTTGATATGCGAGCAGTTTTTAGCCTTATATTCTCACTGACACTATGTCTCACAGCCGCCCTGGAGTCATCGGCACAACTTCCATCAGTCCAGGTCAAGGACCTCAGCGGCAAGACTGTAGACACAGCCACATTATCGAACGACGGGAAGCCGTTTGCCATCAGTTTCTTCGCCACATGGTGCAAGCCCTGCAAGCGTGAGCTCGCGGCAATTGCCGAGGTCTATCCCGACTGGCAGGATGAGACAGGTATGAAAATGTATATCGTCTCCATCGATGAGGCACAGAATGTCTCGAAGGTGAAACCTCTTGTTGACGCAGAAGGGTGGGACTATGAGGTGTTGCTCGACCCCAACTCTGAGTTCAAGAATGCTCTGGGCATACAGCTCATCCCTCATATGCTCATCATAGATGGCAAGGGGGAGATAGTCTATTCCCACTCCGGATATACGGACGGCTCAGAGACTGAAGTGATCAAGAAAATACGCTCACTCATCTCCGCTGAATGATGAAACTCCGCATGAATTTCACACATATCCTCGCGGCCGCCGCTCTGTCTGTGGCAGCGCCTGCTACGGCCTTTACGGTCGGGGGCGATAATGGTGTGGCCTTCCATGGGTCTGTCCAGTTTGACGGCTTATTCCCTGAGAAGGACGCCGATATAATGAGTCCGGAGGAGATGAACAGCAAAGAGTATGACCGCACAATCCTTTTCAACTCTTATGCTGACCTCAACATGATCAGCCGCTATGTCGACGCCGGTGTGAGAGTCGAGTTCATGCGCTGGCCCCTTCCCGGCTATGAGCCGGACTTCAAGGGATGGGGTGTGCCTAATATCTATGCCAAGGGACGCTATAAGGGGTTTGAGCTTACTGCGGGGGACTTCTATGAGCAGTTTGGCAGTGGATTCATCCTGCGGACCTATCAGGAACGTTCTCTAGGCATAGATAATTCCATCCGTGGCGGACGACTCAAATATTCCCCCGTCAGCGGCGTGAGGATCACGGCTCTCGGAGGTGTGCAGCGGCGCTACTGGGACTGGAAAAAGTCATCGCGCGTATATGGCGCCGATGCAGAGATAAACATTGATGAGCTCTCATCGGCCCTCCGCTCCAATGGAATTGGCTGGATGGTGGGTGCCAGCTATGTGTTGAAGCATGAGGATATGCAGACCATCATGAAGCCCGGCACGGACTTCCGCCTGAATGTCCCGCGCTCGGTGAGCGCATGGGACCTCAGAACCCAGGTGCAGAAGGGTGACTTCTCTGTACTTGGAGAGTTTGCATGGAAGGGACAGGACCCTTCGTTTGACAATGACTATACCTATGGCAAGGGAACTGCAGCCATGCTCTCGGCCACATACTCGCGCAAGGGGCTGAGCGTCCTGCTCCAGGCCAAGCGCTCGGAGAACATGGCCTATCGCTCGCAGCGCATGATGTCAGGCTCCTCAGCCTTCCTCAACAATATGCCGGCCTTCTCCTATCAGCACACCTATACCCTCCCGGCTCTCTACCCCTATGCCACCCAGGCGGCCCCGGGCGAGTGGGCTTTCCAGGGCTCTGTGGCCTACACTTTCAAGCGCCACACCCTTCTGGGCGGAAAGTATGGCACCAAGGTGAAACTCAACGGCAGTTATATCCGTGGCCTCGACCATACGGGCAAGTATCTCGGCTCGGTCAACTCCATAAGCGGCACTGACGGTTTCCATCCTTCTGTGTTCGGGATGGGAGAGAATTTCTATCACGACTTCAATGTCACGATAGACAAGCGTGTCTCCCGTCCGCTCACATTCACATTCCTATACATGAACCAGATGAGCAACCGCACCATCATTGAGGGAAAGGGGGGCAAGGTGAGGTCAAACATATTCGTGCTCGACACGAAATGGAAGATTGACAACCGATTCACTCTCCGCAATGAGCTTCAGTATCTCCACACACACCAGGATCAGAAGGACTGGGCCTACGGGCTTCTGGAACTCTCTGTGGCACCTTATCTCATGGTCAGCGTGTCTGATACATGGAACTGCGGTGAGACCGGCACACACTACTACATGGCTGGTCTGGCCGGAAACTATCGTGCTAACCGTCTGCAGGTCTCATATGGACGCACACGCGCCGGATTCAACTGCTCAGGCGGTGTCTGCCGCTACGTCCAGGCCACCAAAGGCTTCCAGATAGCATACAGTTACAACTTCTAAATACACCAATCTCTCTCCAATCAGAAATCACAACAGACAGATGAAATACCTCCTCTTCTCTCTCCTTGCCGTCATAACCCTGAGTGCATGCAACGATATCGACTCCGATGAGCGATTTGTGGCAGTCGAAGGTGTGACCCCTGCAAGAGCCATCATCATCGAAGACTTCACCGGGCAGAACTGTGTGAACTGTCCTGCTGCCCATGAGACCCTCGAGCTCCTTGAGCAGCAATATCCCGACAATCTTATCCCTGTCAGCATCCATGCCGGATACTTCGGGATTGCCGTAGAGAACCGCCAGCGGGTCGTAGGGCTGATGCAGCCCGAGGGCAACACCCTCTGTGACCGCTGGGGCATCACCGGATTTCCCATGGGCGTGATAAACCGTGTGGGTCCCGCTCTCGAGAGGGACGCCTGGGCCACAGCCGTGCGTGAGCAGCTGGCCCTCCCCACCAATGTGGACATAGACCTCGATGCCACATGCGCCGACGGCTCCATCAGCATTACCGCCACCATCAAGCCCGAGGCCGACCTCGAGGCCACGCTCCACGTCTGGGTGCTGGAGAGCAGCATTGTGGCAAAGCAATTGAACGAGCGTGGAGCCGAAATTCCTGATTATGTCCACAACAATGTCTACCGCTGTGCTGTTAACGGTATAGAGGGACAGGGGGTGAAACTCTCCGCCCATATCCACGAGACACTGACCTTCGCTCAGGAGGTGCGCACAAACGAGCGTGAGACCTGGAACACCGCCAACCTCTCCATCGTGGCTTTCCTCGAGACTGCCTCAGGTGTGGTCCAGGCCGCCAGAACAAATGTAAAATAATAAAAAAAGATATGCTTATGAAGAAAATCTACGCTTTCCTGCTTGCCATGCTCGCTGTCGGCACCATGTCGGCGCGCGAGCTGACATTCTATATGGGTGACTCCCCGATAGCCAACGGTTCGACAGTAGCCTACACGGACACTGAGGTCAAGGATCTGGGCGACGGATGGAAATCAGTAAAGATTGCCCCACCCCTCTATCTCTGGTCCGACCTCGTGACCAAGACCGTCAAGGTGACAGCCGCCTGCACCTCAGGTCAGGTGATACAGATGTGTGCCGGGAGCAAATGTGAGGCCGGGACCTCTGTGACAAAGAACAATGTCACCATTAACACCCGCGAGAAACTCGACCTCGAGTTCCACTTCGAGAATCCCGAGATGCAGGGAGATGTACCCACCATCACTGTGAAGTTTGACGCAGAGGACACCTCCTATGGCACCACAGCCTCGTTCACTCTCGTTATGGGACCCAATTCCTCAGGCATCCGTGAGATTGCCAAGGATAAGGAAGTGTGGGCCTCGCCCGCCGGAATAGAGTATAACCTCAATGCCCCGGCCAATATCAGCCTTTACTCCATCACAGGAACACAGGTGCTCGCCGTGAAGGCTGAGGGACGTGGGACGGTCAACACCCATTCGCTCCGCCCCGGTATATATATCTACACTGTCACCACTTCTGCCGGAGCACGCACCACCGGAAAGATCCATGTGAGATAATCCATTCTCAAACTCATATATAGAGCAACAGGCTCTCCGTGTCGCGGGGAGCCTGTTGTTTCAGAGTATAGTTCCTTAGATATCTTCCTCGATGGAGAAATCGTCAGGGAGGGGGAGTGTCCCGTCGTCGAGGTCGTCAGGGATGGCGGCGATGTCAGCGTCGATGTTGTCAGCCTTGTCCTTGGGGGCAGGCTTGACGGCTGGAGCTGCGCTCTTCTTTCCTGTGGCCGAGCCTGCACGGAGAGCCTCCATGATCTTGGCCGCGATTTCATCGGCCAGTTCGGGATTGTCCTGCATGACACGTTTGGCGGCGTCGCGTCCCTGGGCTATCTTGGAGTCATTATAAGAGAACCACGAGCCAGACTTCTTGATGATGCCGAGGTTGACCCCCAGGTCGATGATCTCACCGCTGCGCGAGATGCCCTCGCCAAACATAATGTCAAACTCAGCGCGCTTGAAGGGTGGCGCCACCTTGTTCTTGACAACCTTAACCTTGGTTAGTTTGCCAAGCACCTCGTCGCCATCCTTGATGGCTGTGGAGGGGCGGATGTCTATGCGGACGGATGCATAGAACTTCAGAGCATTGCCGCCGGTTGTTGTCTCCGAGGGGCCGAACATCACACCTATCTTCTCGCGAAGCTGATTGATGAAGATGCAGCAGGTGTTGGTGCGGGCTATAGTGCCGGTGAGCTTGCGCATGGCCTGGCTCATGAGGCGTGCCTGCACACCCACATTCTTGTCACCCATGTCGCCGTCAATCTCGCTCTTTGGTGTCAGAGCGGCCACTGAGTCGACCACGAGGATGTCGATGGCGCTCGACCTGATGAGAGCCTCGGCAATCTCCAGGGCCTGCTCACCGTTGTCAGGCTGGGCCATGAGGAGGTTGTTGACGTCCACCCCGAGCTGCTCTGCATAGAAGCGGTCGAAGGCATGCTCGGCGTCGATGATAGCGGCAATGCCGCCGGCCTTCTGAGCCTCGGCTATGGCATGGATGGCGAGGGTTGTCTTTCCTGACGACTCCGGGCCATAGATTTCGATGATTCGGCCGCGCGGGTAGCCACCCACACCCAGGGCATAGTCTAGACCGATGGAGCCTGAGGGAATCACATCCACATCCTCGATCTTTTCGTCGCCGAGTTTCATTATGGCTCCGCGCCCGAAGTTCTTCTCAATATTCCCCATGGCCTGGGCCAGGGCGTTGAGTTTGGCCTTCGCCGGGTCAGTCGTCCCGACGGGTGCCTTGGTTGTTTCTTTCTTTGCCATTTATGATTATGAGTTTTATTATCTTTCTATGATGCAAATTTAGTGCCATTGATGGGCATCATCATCACCCAAGTGGCATAAAATATGTTAAGCAAAGGCTTATTTCACCGTAAAAATAGCAAATTCACGCCTCATGAGCAAAAAAATACAGTTTTTATGTGATTTTTTTTCAAACCCTGTGAACCATTCGTCCATCCGTGCGTTGAAAAGATATAGAAAAATTACTTTTTCCATTGCAAGAAATGTGATAATGATTGGTTTATTATCTAAGCGAGAAGACGATGTGATATCATCTTCTCGTTTGGTTTTTTTGTGGGGTGGGGATTTTTGCGTAATTTTGCGCAAAAGACAAAATCACATTATCAATAATATATGTATAGGACAAATACTTGCGGCGAACTGCGCCTCTCAGACGCCGGCCGCGACGTGACCCTCGCCGGGTGGGTGCAGCGCACCCGCAAGATGGGGGGCATGACTTTTGTTGATATCCGCGACCGCTATGGCATCACCCAGGCCGTCTTCGACATGGATACTGACGCAGCCCTCTGTGAGGCCGCCAACAAACTCGGACGCGAATACGTGGTCCAGATCTCAGGCAAGGTGGCCGAGCGCACAAGCAAAAACGCCCATATCCCCACCGGCGACATCGAGATTATTGCCAAGGACCTCAAGGTGCTTAACACCAGCGACGTGCCGCCATTCACCATCGAGGACAACACCGATGGCGGTGATGACCTCCGCATGAAATACCGCTACCTCGACCTGCGCCGTTCATGTGTGCGCTCCAACCTTGAGCTGCGCCACAAGATGGCCTTTGAGATACGCCGCTATCTCGACTCCAAGGGTTTCCTCGAGGTGGAGACACCTGTGTTGATCAAGTCTACTCCCGAGGGTGCGCGCGACTTCGTGGTGCCTTCGCGCATGAATCCCGGGCAGTTCTATGCCCTCCCACAGTCGCCCCAGACCTTCAAGCAGCTTCTCATGGTGAGCGGATTTGACCGCTACTTCCAGATTGTCAAATGCTTCCGCGACGAGGACCTGCGCGCCGACCGCCAGCCGGAGTTCACACAGATTGACTGCGAGATGTCGTTTGTCACCCAGGAGGATGTGTTGCAGATGTTTGAGGGACTTGTGAAGCATATTTTCAAGTATGTCAAAGATATAGACTTCACCGAGCCATTCCCGCGCATGACGTGGGCCGACGCCATGAGGCTCTATGGCTCCGACAAGCCCGACACACGTTTCGGCATGACCTTTGTCGAGCTCAAGGACCTCACCGAAGGAAGCGGATTCTCAGTCATGGACGAGGCCGAGTATGTCGGCGCCATCGTGGCTCCCGGCTGTGCTTCATATACACGCAAGCAGATTGACCAGTTGACAGACTTCGTGAAGCGTCCGCAGGTGGGCGCCAAGGGGCTCATGTGGGTCAAGTTTGAGGAGGACGGCTCCATAAAGTCGTCAGTTGGCAAATTCTTCACCGACGATGCCCTCCGTGGCTGGGGCGAGCGCGCCGGCGCAAATCCCGGCGACCTTATGCTCATTCTGGCAGGTCCCACCATGAAGACCCGCAAGCAGCTCAACGAACTGCGTCTCGAAATGGGCTCGCGTCTCGGTCTCAGAGACCCTCAGAAGTTCTCATGCCTCTGGGTGGTAGACTTCCCCCTCTTCGAGTGGGACGACGAGACACAGCGCTACTATGCCATGCACCATCCCTTCACCTCGCCCAACCCTGACGACATCGACATGCTCGACACGGACACCGGCGCTGTCCGCGCCACCGCCTACGACATGGTGGTCAACGGCAACGAGCTCGGCGGCGGCTCTATCCGCATCCACGAGGCAAAGCTCCAGGACAAGATGTTCCGTCTGCTCGGCCTCTCAGAGGAGGATGCCCAGTATAAGTTCGGCTTCCTGATGAACGCCTTCAAGTATGGCGCGCCCCCTCACGGCGGTCTTGCCTTCGGGTTTGACCGCTTCGTCTCCATCCTGGCCGGTCTCGACTCCATCCGTGACGTCATCGCCTTCCCCAAGAATAACTCCGGCCGCGACATGATGATCGATGCCCCCTCGGCTATCGACGAGTCGCAGCTCGACGAACTTCAGATCAGACTCGATCTCAAGGATTGACACATAACCCCACTCACCGGTCCGGCCTCCCCTACCCCTTCAAGGCCGGACTGGTGTATTTTTTATCAAATCGCCATAACATATGACCCTCCAAGCCATCGCTGACGCCATCGAGGAGGTGGCCCCCCTCTCCGGCCAGGAGTCGTGGGACAACTCCGGGTGGCAGATAGCCCCCCTGGGGACAGAGGCCGAGTGCACCGGCGCCATGCTCTGTCTCGACGTCACCCCCGCTGTGGTCGACGAGGCCCACGAGAGTGGCTGCAACCTCATCGTGAGCCATCACCCGCTTATCTTCAAGGGACTGCGGTCCATACTCGACGGAGGCTCCCTGCAGGCCGACAGCGTCATCCGCGCCATCCGCTCAGGGATAGCCGTCTACTCATCCCACACTGCGCTCGACGTGGCTCCATGCGGCCCCTCTTCATGGCTTGCGTCCCGCCTGGGTCTCACGGACACATCTGTCCTCGACCCCTCTACCTCGCTCGGAGTGGTGGGTAGATTTCCCACCCCCATTGACCGTGAATGCTTCATCGATAAAGTGCTTGACCTCTATGGAGGCGGAGTGCGTCTCACACCCGGACGCCGCTCAGAGGTGAGCAGGGTGGCCATATGCAGCGGCTCTGGGGGAGAGTTCATCTCCACAGCCATAGCCGCGGGAGCCGACGCCTACATCACCTCAGACATCCGCTATCACGACTTCCTCGACCGCGGAAACGATATAATCCTGGTCGACACCGGGCATTATGAGAGCGAAATATGCACTAAATCAATTTTTTCGAACATTATCTCCAAAAAATTTCCTAACTTTGCACTCCGTATGTGCACATGTGAGCATACACCTGTGTCATATCACGTGAAAAACCGTTGAAAGATTACAACATCATTATCCAATATGGCCAAAGAGCAAAACAAAAACGACCAGACCAACTCGGTGGAACACCGCCTGCGTTCGCTCTATGAACTCCAGACAATCCTCTCAGAGATAGACCGCATCCGCACCATCCGCGGCGAGCTCCCCGAAGAGGTGCGCGACCTTGAGGACAACATCGAGGGTCTCCACACACGTATCGATAAGTTCAAAGCCGAAATCGAGGACCTCCGCAGCCGCATGGCGACAGAACACAACAAGATTCTCGAAGCACAGACAAAAATCGACACCTACAAGACCCAGCTCGACAATGTCCGCAACAACCGCGAGTTCGACCTCCTGACTAAGGAAATCGAATATCAGACCCTCGAGATCCAGCTCTCTGAGAAGCGCATCAACCAGTATGCCCGCGACATGGAGACCAAGAGCGCCGAGATTGACAGCGCCACCATCAACCTCTCAGACCACAACCACATGCTTGCCGAGAAGCGCCAGCAGCTTGAGGAGATCATCTCCGAGACCCGTAAGGACGAGGAGCAGCTCCGCATCAAGGCCAAGGACCTCGAGGCTAAGATCGACGACCCCCGAACCCTCAACGCCTTCAAGCGCATCCGCAAGAACGCCCGCAACGGCCTCGGCGTTGTCTACATCCAGCGCAACGCATGTGGCGGCTGCTTCAACCGCATCCCGCCCCAGCGGCAGATGGAAATCAAGATGCACAAGAAAATCATCGTGTGTGAGTATTGCGGCCGCATCATGATTGACCCCGAGCTCGCAGGCATAGCTCCTGAGGAACCCAAGACAACCAAGTAAATGGCCACAGACACCATCACCCCAGGCCAGTATGTCGAGATAGCCTACGACCTTTACACCGTTGGCTCCGACGGCCACAAAGATCCCGTCCACACTGTCGAGCCCTCACAGCCCGAGGCATTCATCTATGGCATCACACCAGGCCTCGTGGAGGGGCTGGCTACCAGGCTCGCAGGGATGAAAGCCGGCGACACCTTCGACGTCTCAGTCCCCGCCGAGAAAGGATTCCTATACTCTCCTGACGACGTGGTCACACTCCCCATCGACATCTTCACCGACGATGAGGGCCAGGTGGACACTGACCGCGTCAAGCCCGGTGCGGAGCTCCCCATGATCACGGCCGACGGCTATCAGATTACCGGCATCGTCAAGAGCCTCACCGCCGACAATGTCACAATGGACTTCAACCATCCCCTCGTGGGCAAGGACCTCCACTTCACAGGCCGTGTCCTCACCGTCCGCGAGCCTTCGCCTGAGGAACTCCGTCCCTACATGGGCGGATGTGGCGGATGTGGCGGCGGCGGCTCAGGCTCAGACTGTGGCAGCGACGGCTGCTGTGGAGGCTGCGGCAATTGATTCATTATTACTAAAACTCTCAACTTCTACCATAAGAAATGGCAACAACTGCAGATTTTAAAAACGGAATGTGCCTCGACATCGATGGCCAGTACTACTTCATCGTTGAATTCCTTCATGTGAAACCCGGCAAAGGCCCCGCCTTTGTCCGCACAAAACTCAAGAACGTCCGCACAGGCCGCATCCTCGACAAGACATGGAACTCAGGCGTAAAGGTCAATGAGGTCCGCATCGAGCGCCGCCCCTACCAGTACTCATACAAGGACGACATGGGCTACCACTTCCTCCACACCGAGACTTGGGAAGAGGTCATCCTCCCCGGCGAGAGCATCGAGGGAGTAGAGTTCCTCAAGGAAGGTGACGTCTGCGAGGCAAACGTGCATGCAGAGTCTGAGACAATCCTCACCTGCGAGATGCCCACATCCGTTGTGCTCGAGATTACCTACACCGAGCCCGGCATCAAGGGCGATACAGCCACAAACACCCTCAAGCCCGCCACAGTCGAGACAGGAGCCGAAATACGCGTGCCCCTCTTCTGCAATATCGGCGACAAAGTGCGTGTCGATACCCGCGACGGCTCATATGTAGAGCGCGTCAAATAATTCCCCCTATCACAATCTAAGAGAGTCCATAACCCGTGGTTCCCCCCCACAGAGTTATGGACTCTTTGTTTGTTTAAACAATATCTCCATCCCCGACATCCGGATTAAAGGAATCTAAAAACAACCTTCTATGTTCGTACAAACGGTTTATATCCTGATATAGGAACATGCTCTTATAATCAAAATATGGTTTGTTTGATGCCAATCTTGAGGGTGCATCTATATGTAGAACGGTGCGATAGTATGTCACTAGATGCCCATCAGCCTCCTGATCAGCTGCAAACAGATACATATATTGACACCCCACTATTTCCCTTAACTTTTCAATTTTAGGAACTATGAAATGCCAGAACAACGTTTCACCCATTTTTCTGGGGAGGTTCAGGCTTTTCCAAAATGGTCTGGCATTGTCATTGATTCCAAAAAACTTCAATTCAACACCTGAATAAACGACTGATACTCGGCTAACCTCACTGCTTGGTTCCTTCGATACGTCTCCCAGATAAGTGTGTTTTTTGCCGGCATAGAAAACAAAGTCGTCTATACTTAATCCTGCATTAAGAGCATCTTCAATTGCCTGTAATGCTTTATTGCGATCTTCCTCTGAAATGTCCGGAGTGGTACGTAATATGTTCATCCCAATCAATGCATTGTGACCTAATATCATCTTTTGATGATCTACTTTTTCAAACAATTCGCCACATCTTATTGAAAAAAACGAAAGAACATCCCCACTATTGTTGAGAATCACATATGAGGCCAATGCCCCCTCTCTATCATCTTCCAGATGCTTGGAATTACGGAAATGATCAATCAACGATGACCTGTTTTTGCCATCAATGATGGGACCACAGATAGAATTCAAACGAGATGGCTCTATGCTGCTTGCTCTGACACATTTGAATCCATTTAGAATGGATTCCTGCTCTTTAGTTATTCGCACTTATCTGAGGGAGAATTTCGTTAAAATAGAATCGACGTGTCTTAATCCTTTCGGCATCTTCCCGAATATCCTCTACTCTGATAAGAGACGTGCATTTCTCACCCTCAGGAGTGTTCTTTCGTGCTCTCTGCCATGAAACCTCTCCATGGGATAACATGCTTAAACTCCACGAGCTTTTTTTCGCATAATTTTCGAAAACGTAGTCAAACACTGGTTGATACTTTTCCAAATCTTTGCCATCAATAGGGTCATTGAGTGTCTGATTACGATAGCATTCACGAATCTGCACTAAAACAGGACCATATTTCCATGCAGCAAATTGAGCCGTAAACATGGGTTCTCCAGTCTCTATAATAGATTCACGTTGAGTGAAATAAAGCAGTTTATGCAGCTTCATTTCATCAATAATCCTATAAAACTGATCGTGATACCGATTATATATATAGGATGCAGCTTGAATGACATCTATCATACCTTATTTTATTTATGCGCAGTTTTCGCTCGTTGCAAATATAGCGAATTTTTTTGTATTACAACAGTAAGAATTAGATTTAATTCTGAGATTTATTGTAATTTAACATTGCTGACATACGTGTAATCGTAGTCCGCAGGGCGCCGAAATAACAATCCCGAAGGCTCGGGACACACGAAAAAACACCCTCGGCCTCGCGTGGGGGCCGGGGGTGTTGTGGTGGTTAGGTGATGAGTTTAGAGAATCACCTTGGTGGCTTTGTTGCCCTGGCGGCGGATGTAGAGACCGTTGGTGGGATTCTCTACGCGGATGCCCTGCAGGTTGTAGTATTCAACGGGAGCCTCGGCGTCGGCAGCCTCGATATCCTCGATGCCTACGGTGTCCTCAGCCATGATGTAGACATGCTGCACTTCCCATGTACCGGCAACCTCGGCGGTCGACATATACTGGAAGCCCACCTGGATCTTCGTGCCCATGAAGGCGTCGAGCGACACAGCGTCGTTCTCATAGAAATTCCAGCTGAAGGATGTGGGGTTGGTGATATCGGCAACATGTGTCCAGGTTGTCTCACCCTGCCTGCGGGCCACAACGGTGGCGTAGCCCTTGCCTGCGAAGTCAGCAACGTCGATCATAGCGTTGTTGAGCTTGTAGTTGTTGAGAGCGTTTGAGAAGTAGAGCTTCACGTTCTTCTTGGCTGTCAGGTCGATGAGGTCGGTGGTGTAAGCCACGGCTGTAGCAGCGTTGGTCTGGCCATTCAGATATCCGGTGCCCTTCAGACCATATGATTTGTCTAATGACCAAACATTGAGGCCTTCGGGGTTCTCGAATGAGAACACTTCCTCGGTCTTGCCAAATGAGAAGATAGCGCCATCGGGAGCCTTCCAGTCGACAGTAAGTTTATAGGAAGCAGAGCCTGCGAGATACTCATCGTTGGCCTCAGCCTTGGCTGTGATGTTTGCAGTGCCGATACCTACGATTGTGACCTCGCCGGTTGTAGCGTTGACGGTGGCTACAGTCTCCTTGTCTGACGAATATGTCACCTCAGCATTTGTGTCCTTTGTGAGGGTAGGAGCGGTGAAGGGATCGCCAAAGTAAATGGTATAAGACTCCTCGGGGAACTTCAGGTTTGCAGCCTTGCGGGTGTCGGGGGTTGCACCTGCCTCGAATGTCACAACAATTTCTGTAACACAAACAGTACCTTTAAGACCTTTATCGCCATTGTTGATGAGTTTAACTTCAGTGGCAGAACCGGTCCATGTGCCAATTTTTGTATTGTCGGATTCTGATGTGAAAGATTGGTTGTCATTGACATCAAAACTTGCTGGACCGTTATTTTTGGTAGTTGTGATCTTGACATTTGTGATGCTGACACCGCCGGCCTTGATGATGAGGCCTGATTTCTTCATGATGCGGAGGCCATCGGTCCAAAGGCGAACACCATTGCCATATTCTTTATTAGAATCTCCGCTACCGAGGATTTCAATGGTCGATGCACCATTTGTCAATGTTGTGCCGGTCATATAATAAGCCGCACCAGAGTCACTTGTGCGTGTCAGGCCGTAGGCATCACCCTCACCAGTAAAAGTATAGGTGACCTCATCAGCAACGGCAGTTGCCACGCATGCGAGCGCAGCAAAGACGCTGAGTAAAAGTTTTTTCATAAGCGATGATTGTTTTTGGTATTATTGTTTGTTTTTGAAGCTCGAAACGGATTATTCTAAACTAACGACATGCGAGCCGCTTGCAACTCGCTTGACATTACGCCATTAATCCTCGCAAAGATAGTCAATCATCCGCTAACACACAAAATAAAATCAACAAATTTTCACGCCCCCCTCACATCCAGTGCATATTACCCCTGCGAAGCCGATAAGGCGCCCGTAGGCGACAACCCCTCCTCCTGCGGAGGGCCTCGCATGACCGGGGCTACGTGTAAAACGACGGCAACCCCGGGCATTCTCGCCCCCTTCGGGAGGCTCGCATGACCGGGGCTACGTGTAATTCGGCGACCTACGGGCGCCTTATCGGCTAGGCCGAGGGTTTATTCGCTATGTATCAAATAGAATTGCCTTTACTTCTTGGCTTTGAGGTAGAGGGTGTGGTATTCGTCGAGAATCTTGCGGATGGCTGTGCCTATCTTGAGGTAGGCGTCAGCGTTAAGATTGGCGAGCGATGCGCGCACACTCCACTTGGGGCCATCGAAGCCATCGCCATTCAGGAGGACAACGGCTGTCTCATTGGCCAGGCGGATGACGAAGTCGAGCGGCTCATAGTTCTTGTTGAGATAGTCAGCGAAATCCTGACCATAGAACTTCTTGGCCCACACCATGAGGTCGATCTCCGAGTAGTAGCCCGCGCGGTTGGGATCCGGGAGAAGTGTGAAGCCGGTGGTGCTCCAGAGGTTGTCGAGACGGGTGTGGATCATGTTGATGAGCTTGGGCTGGAGTTCCTCGTGATGGAGCAGGCCGAATCCGGCGAAGAGCGCCATCTGTATCTGCTGAGGCGTTGAGAGGCCCGCTGTGTGGTTGAGAGCCACAAGGCGCGAGTCGGCCACAAGGCGGTCGATGAACTTGATCTTCGAGGGGTCGAGGACAAGGCTCTCATAGCGCTTGTTGAGGATGGCCTTCTCATCGTCGGGGAGCGCAGCCAGGAGGTCGTCAAACACATTCTTGTCTGAGCGGAGAGCCATGGCGGCCACGCGCCATCCGGTGGCTCCGAAATATTTCGAGAACGAATAGAGGCAGATGGTGTTGTAGGGCAGAACGTACATCAGCGACTTGAAGCCCGAGATGAAGGTGCCGTAGACATCGTCGGTGATGATCATCAGGTTGGGGTTGTCCTTCTTGACGATATCCACGAGGGTGTCGAGCACTTCCTGAGAGATGCACACGCTGGGCGGGTTTGACGGATTGGTGATGCACACGGCCTTTACAGCGGGGTCGCGGAGCTTGTCGAGCTCCTCCTTGGGATACTGCCAGTCGTGATAGCCATCCTTCTCCACGGCGTTGGCCGAGACATTGACCACGTCAAACTCGAATCGGCGCAGTTCGGGTATCTCGATGTAGGGGGTGAAGCAGGGTGTGAAGAGGGCCATCTTGTCTCCCTTCTTCATGAGGAAGTTGGCCTGCAGAGTGTCAAACACGTAGCACATGCCGGCGGTTGAGCCTTCGGTGGCAAAGAGGTCGTAGACGGTGGTGTCGTCAGGCTTCCCGCCCATGGCCCAGCGCAGATAGTCGCGGGTGATGATCTCGGTGTACTTGAGGATGCGCGGGGGTGTGGGATAGTGGTCGCCAAGGATGCCGTCGACAAGTTCGAACACCAGTTCGTCAGGGTCGGCATCATATGTGGTGGTCATGTAGTTGAAGAAGTGGTTGAGCACCTTTGCGCCGGTTCGCTCCATGTTGGCCGTCAGAAACGCCTTGAAGCGCTCTGCCACACCCTCCTGTGTCGGAGAGGCCACGATGCCTATCCCCTTGTCGTAGGCCACGCGGTCAGCCTCAGCCATGGCAAACTCGCCAAGCATGAAGAAAGCCTTGCGCGGATAAGAGAGGAGCCAGTTGGGGTTTCCACGTCCGGCATTGAGGAATGTGGCTGTGGATCGCTGTGCATCCTTCTCAGCCAGGTTGATGAGAGTGCCTTTTATCTCAAAGGGACTCATGTTCTCGAGCGCTTTCTCGTAAGCGCGGTTCTCGGGATCTTTTGGTGTCATGAGGAGTTATGTCTTTAAATTAGGTATGAGATTTTCTAAACAAACATCAGCACCATCGCCACTCCCATCAAGATCAGGAGGGTATTGCCGATGGCATATGTTATGGTGTAGCCCATGGCGGGGACTGAGCTGTCGAGAGCCGCGGTGATGGCTCCGAGCGACGCGGTGGTGGTCCTGGAGCCTGCACAGCAGCCAAGATTGATGGCCGGATGGAACTTGAAGACCTTGGCGCCCAGGAACATGGCTATAATCAACGGGAGTGAGGTAGAGATGACGCCCATGAGCACGAGCATCCAGCCCACCTCCTTGATGCCTGAGATGAATGTGGGGCCGCACTGAATGCCGATGACAGCGATAAACATGTTGAGGCCCAGGTTGTTCATCAGCCACAGGGAGGAGTCGGGGATAATGCCCATGGATGGGCGCTTGGTGCGGAGCCATCCGAAGAAGAGACCGGCAATCAGGGCGCCACCGGAGGTGGAGAGGCTCACGGGGACACTGCCGAAGTTGATGGTCAGCGCTCCGACAAGGGCGCCGATAACAATGGCGAGCGAGACGAACACAAGGTCGGTCTCTGTGGTGGGACGCTCCTCGACACCGATGGCCGGGGCAGCCACCCTCACCTCCTGCGGAAGGCCCATGATGGTCATCATGTCGCCCTGCATGAGCTGAGTCTGAGCAAGCACAGGGAGCTGGACTCCGCCCTGACGGGTGATCGACTTGATCATCACACCATACATGAAGGGCTTGGCGCGGAGGGCATCGACCGTGAGGCCGGCTGACTTCTTGGTGATCATCACCTTGGTCTGCTCAACGTTGAATGTGAGGATGGCGGGATCGTCGATTTCCGGCCCAATCCAGCTCTCATCCTCGATGATATACTCATGTCTGCCTGAGAGGACTATCTCATCGCCGAGTTTCACGGTGACCGTGGGGGCTGCGTCGATCAACTCATTGCCAGAGCGGACACGCTCCACGAATATGCGGCGTCCAAGGCTCTTGAAGTGAGCCTCAATCTCAGCGATGGTCTTGCCTGTCGAGAAGAAATCCTCAGAGGTGACCTTGTAGGCGCGGAATGAGATGGGACGGTTGCCATTGACGAAGGCGGGGTCTGACGAGAGAGAAGAATGGTCGAGCTGGAGCTCAAGTTCCTTGGTCTGCTTCTTGACCTTTGAGAGTCCTCCGAGCAGAGCCGGACCGAGGGAGCCGAGAATCCACGCCGAGCCAACGGTGCCGAACACATAGGTGACGGCATAGCAGACAGGTATGAGGTCGATCCACTGCTTCTTCTGGTCGTCGGGGATGTGGAGGGTGCCGATGGTGTCGGTGCCTACGCCAATCACAGCCGAGATGGTCTGCGCGCCTGAGAAAAGGCCTGTGGCGATGGCTGCGTTATAATTCATAATCTTGGCACACACGAAAGTGACTACAAGGCACAACACACAGACCACGCAGGCAAATATGACTTGCTTGATGCCCTGGCCACGGATGGCGCCAACAAACTGCGGGCCGCACTTATAGCCGATGGCAAAAAGGAAGATGAGGAAGAAGAGCGCCTTGAGGGGAGCGCCGATGGGGATGTTCATCTGCCCGACAACAACACCCACCAGGAGAACCGAGGTGACTGTGCCGAGGGAGAATGTCTTGTACTTTAACTTGCCTATCAGGAAGCCGAGGCCGATTGTGAGGAAAATCGGGATGGAAGGATAGGTCCTGAACGTCTCGAGAAACCAGTGGAACATAGCGTTTTGATGTTAGGATGTTAGAGAGTGTAGGAGAGTAATAAATAGCTATAGTTAAATGTGTCGTCATGTGGCGGGACAGGGAGTGAGGAGCCCCTCGGCCTGCACATTCATCAAAAAAACATTCTTGTGAGCCAATTGGTTCGATTTGCGAATGTAAATTCATGTGTGGTCTGTAGATAAATTTTTTGCCTTCCCGGTGTTTGCTTTTGCAAATTTTTTGCTTAACTTTGAACCCCAAACACCACACACTATTTCCGAATGACCTCAGAACTCCCTTATCACACCCCTGCACTGCTGGCCGAATCGCTTGAGGCTCTTGATATTAAGCCCGGCGGTATATATGTCGACGCCACCTATGGCGGGGGTGGCCACACGAGTGCTGTCATGGCGCGTCTGGACGCCTCGGCCGGAGGGCATATCTATGCCTTCGACCAGGACATGGACGCCATCAGGCGCGCGCCGGTAGATGAGGAGAGACTCACGATGGTCCATTCGAACTTCCGCTTCATCACCAACTTCATGAGGTTCTATGACGTGGATGGTGTGGACGGAATCCTGGCTGACCTAGGTGTGTCGTCGCACCACTTCGACGCCACCGAGAGGGGCTTCTCGTTCAGGGCAGACGGACCACTGGACATGCGCATGAACCGCAGCGCTGGGATGACGGCCGCCACCCTCCTCCGGGAGGCTGACCGCGACACCCTCTCAAGGATATTCAAACTCTACGGCGAGCTGGGACAGGCACGGAAGATGGCCGATACAATCGTCGGCGCCCGCGAGAGCGGACACCCTCTCCAGACCATCGGCGACCTCCTTGAGATAGTCACCCCCCTCATAGACCCGCGCAAGGAGAAGAAGGAACTGGCTCAGGTGTTTCAGGCACTGCGCATTGAGGTCAACCATGAGCTCGACGCTCTGGCCGACCTGCTCGACGGTGCCCTCAAGGTGCTGAAGCCCGGAGGAAGGCTCGCGGTGATAACATATCACAGCCTGGAGGACCGTCTGGTAAAGAATTTCATGAAGACGGGCAACATTGAGGGGCGTGTCGAGAAAGACTTCTTCGGACGCACAGAGGCTCCCATGCGCCCTCTGGGAAACAAGCCCATCGTCCCGACAGAAGAGGAGGTGGAGCGCAACCCCAGGGCCAGGAGCGCCAAACTCCGCTGCGCCGAGAAAATAGGCAGAGGCAATTGACAGGCAGTCAGGGTGATTTTAACTTATCCTGATAGATTTCCAAGGTATAAAGATTCATATAAACCATATATATGGCAAAGAAACAGGGGATAGGAAAGCGGATGGCTTTCGGATCGGTGATATCGAGCGACTTTTTCGCCCGCCACTGGCTCCCTACAGTCATCTTCGTGATTGTGATGGTCATCTACATCACCACGAAATTCACATATCGCCACAACATTGAGCGCATCGCAGCCCTTGAGCGCCAGCTCGAGATAGTCGAGAACGAGAAGGACCGCGAGCGGAGCTCGTTCATGAGCCGCACACGCGAGACAACCATGCAGCAGATGGTCGACTCGCTCAACCTGGGGCTGAGAGTGCAGCCCCAGCCCCCGTTCAGGATTGCCAAGTGAGTGAATCAACATAACAGAGACATCAAGGATAGAGATGGCAAAGAAAAAGATTGACAACAGGACAAACATACTGTTCCGCTACGGGCTCATCGTGATAGCGATTCTGGGCTTATCGGCGAGCATTGTTGCGAAACTGGTGGAGAACACCGTGGTGGACGCCGACAAATGGAACGAGCGTGTGGAGAAGGAGATGAATTTCTCCAAGGCCATCGAGCCTCACCGCGGCAATATCCTGGCCGCGGACGGCAGCATCCTTGCCACAGACCTTAACTTCTACACGGCCCGCATAGACTACAGAGCCGAGAGATTCTCTGAGAAACTGCTGCGCGATTCCATCGGTGTGCTGTCTGAGGCGATGGCCACATATTTCCCAGAGAAAAGCGCTCAGGAATGGAAGGAACATATACTGAAGCCACTCTCGGTCACCGACAAGAACAAGCGCACCAGAAACCACAGGCTCATCAGCGGTCTCTCTCACTCAGACATGGAGCTGCTCAAGTCGCTCCCTTACTTCAACCGCGGAAACGGCAACAGGACGGGACTGACATTCGAGAAATACATGAGACGTTTCAACCCCTACGGCAATATGGCCAAGAGGTCCATAGGGCGTGTGGGACAGACCAAGGAGTCTCCCGAGATCCATGGCCGCTCAGGCATCGAGATGGCTCTCGACTCGCTCCTCTATGGCGTGAAAGGCTCGACGGGCAAGGTGCACCTCACCAAGGATATCAAGGATATGGCCGCTGTCGAGGCTGTCCCCGGATGTGATGTGGTGACAACCATCGACATAGCGATGCAGGACATTCTGGAGAGCGAGCTCAACAATGTCCTGGACTCGTGTGGCGCAGAATGGGGCGTGGCCGTCCTCATGGAGGTGAAGACCGGCGACATCAAGGCCATCTCAAACCTTGAGATGAACCCCGATGGCCCCGGATATATCGAGGCCATGAACAGAGCCGTGCAGAGATATGAGCCGGGGTCGGTGGTGAAGACCCTGTCGATGATGATAGCCCTCGAGGACAGCATTGTCACCGACATGGATGAGATGCTCCCCACCGGTGCCGGGTGGTCATACTCAAAGGGGCGCACCATCACGGATGCCCACCACTCCACAGCCATCCGCGTGGGGGATGTTCTGGAGCAGTCGTCAAACATAGGGATGGCGCGCATCATCACCCGCAAGTATGACTCGAACCCCGGGGGCTTCTATTCAAGAATCAAGCAGACAGGCTTCCTAGAGCCGCTCAACACCGGCATAGCCGGAGAGCGGACTCCAAGAATCGACAGCGTCAAGAACAATAACGAGGGGCGCATAGCCATGTCGAGACAGAGCTATGGATATGCCACCGAGATACCACCCATCTACACACTGGCGCTCTACAACGCCATAGCCAACGATGGCGTGTTCGTGAAACCCAGAATTGTGAAGGAGCTCCGCGGATCGGTCGACTCCGTGCTTCCCGTCGGCTATATCGGCAACGGACGCGCCTGCTCACCATCCACAGCCTCAAAGATCAAGGAGATGCTGACACGGGTTGTGTGGGGCGAACATGGCACAGGCAAGTTCCTGCGCAACAATCTGGTGAAGATTGCCGGAAAAACCGGCACATGCTATATGGTTGACTATGAGACCGGTCAGTATGACACCTCGCGCAAGCGCCTGGCATTCTGCGGATTTTTCCCGGCCGACAATCCCATATACTCCTGCGTGGTGCTGACCTGCCACCCCACCAAGAACTTCTTCGGGGCGGCCACCACCTCAGGGCAGGTGCTGAAGAACACCGCGATGAAACTGTATTCACGCGGCCTGCTCGGCAATAAGTCGGAATATGCGACCGACACCCCCTCTGATGCAGGCCCAACATTCTATGCATCCACTGACCGCAACTCGTTTGGCATGCTCAGGAAGCCTTTTGGGCTGGCCAAGGGAAAGAGCCTTGCCAAACCGGACCGCACACAGAGCGGGATTCCGGATGTGAGACGCCTCAGTGCGCGCGACGCCATCGCCACCCTCGAGGCGGCAGGATATGAGGTCGCAGTTACCGGTGCCGGATTTGTCCACACACAGACCCCTGCTCCGGGAACCCTGGTGATAAAAGGCTCGCGTGTGTATCTAGGACTGGCAAGATAGACAGACTAACTAAAAAACAGCAATAGCAACCGCTAAAGATAAAGATAAATGAATATAGACAGACTTCTGTCGGCCATCACCCCTGAGGCTAGTGTGGGTGAGACGACAGTGACCGATATAGAGGGCCTCACGGCCGACTCACGTGAGGTGAAGCCGGGCTGGGTGTTTGTGGCCGTGCCGGGCGTGAGCGTCGATGGCCATAAGTTCATTCCAGCAGCTGTCAAGGCCGGCGCGGCCGTGGTGGTGTGTGAGAACATCCCTGAGCAGCGCGAGGAGGGGACAGTATATATTAAGGTGACGTCGAGCGCGATAGCCCTCGGCCTGCTCGCATCCCGATGGTTTGACGACCCGTCAGAGAAAATCCGTCTCGTGGGGGTCACGGGGACTAACGGCAAGACAACCACTGCCACCCTCATCTATGAGATGGCCCGTCTCAGGGGCCATAAGGCCGGACTGCTCTCAACGGTGTGCAACTATGTCGACTCGACCCCCTACCCCACTGACCATACCACCCCTGACCCCATCACCATCAACCGTCTGTTGGCCGAGATGGTGGAGGCAGGATGTGAGTATGCAGCCATGGAGGTGAGCTCGCACGCCGCTCACCAACACCGCATAGCCGGACTGAAATTTGCCGGTGGTGTCTTCACCAATCTTACTCGCGACCATCTTGACTATCACAAGACATTTGAGGCATATATCGCTGCCAAGAAAATGTTTTTCGACTCTCTCCCCGCTGGCTCATTCGCTCTCACCAATGCCGATGACCGCAATGGGGCAGTGATGCTCCAGAATACGGCGGCCAAGCGCTACACCTACTCCCTGAGAGGTGAGGCTGACTTCATGGGGCGCATCGTGGAGCAGCGTCTCGACGGCACCCTCCTGAGCCTCAACGGCAAGGAGGTGGAGACGATGTTCACGGGCCGCTTCAATGCCTACAATCTCACAGCCGTCTATGGGGCGGCACGCCTGCTGGGGTGGCCTGAGGATGAGGTGCTGAGGTGCGTCTCACAGTTGGTTCCCGTGGCCGGACGCTTCCAGACCTTCCGCTCCAAGGGTGGTGTCACCGCCATCGTCGACTATGCCCATACGCCTGACGCTCTGGTGAATGTCCTCGACACCATCCGTGAGGTGGTGGGGCCGCGCGGCGAGATCATCACCGTTGTGGGATGTGGCGGCAACCGCGACGCCGGGAAGCGCCCCATAATGGCCAAGGAGGCTGCTGCCCGCAGCAACAGACTGATTCTTACCTCAGACAATCCTCGTTTTGAGGAGCCTGAGGCTATTCTGGCCGACATGGAGGCCGGTCTGGATGAGGAAGGCCGGTCAAAGACTCTCCACATCACTGACCGACGCGAGGCCATCAGCAAGGCTATAGCCATGGCCTCTGACGGGACGGTTGTCCTTGTGGCCGGTAAGGGCCATGAGGACTATCAGGAAATCTGCGGGGTGAAGCACCATTTCGATGACCGCGAGGAAGTGATGAGGGAACTCAACGCTGTGAAATGAGAGAACAGAAGAGAACGATAAAGACAACAGATTCATATGCTTTACTGGCTCTTTGAATACCTGCAGAATTGGGGAGACTTCCCCGGGGCGCGACTGATGGGCTACATCACCGTGAGGTCTGTGGCAGCCCTGCTGCTCTCGCTCTTCATATCAATGGTCATAGGCCGCAAGATCATCAGCCGTCTGCAACTGATGCAGATAGGTGAGGTGATACGCGACCTCGGTCTGGAAGGCCAGACCAAGAAGACCGGCACCCCGACCATGGGTGGAATAATTATAATCATCTCGTTGATAGTGCCTTGCCTGCTCGTGGGCAACCTGTCGAACATATACATGCTGCTCCTCATCATCTCCACTCTCTGGCTTGGAACCATAGGGTTTCTTGACGACTACCTGAAGTTCAAGTATCACAACAAGGACGGTATGAAGGGCAAGTTCAAGATTATCGGCCAGGTGGGGCTGGGTCTCCTTGTTGGCCTCACAATGTATCTGAGCCCTGACATCACCCAGCGCCAGGTGACAGCCCGCACCACCACCGTGGAGATGAGCATGGCGGGGGGCGATACCGTGACAGACACTGTCGTGGATGAGGTGGGCCCGGACATGAAGACAACCCAGACAACCATCCCCTTTGTGAAAGGCAATAACTTCGACTATGCTATGCTGACGCAGTGGGCGGGCCCATATGCACAGACATGCGGATGGGTGTTGTTCATCCTCGTGGTGATTGTCGCTGTGGCTGCTACAAGCAACGGAGCTAACCTCACAGACGGCCTCGACGGCCTCTGTGCGGGAGTCTCGGCTATAATCTGCATAGCGCTTGCTGTGATGGCCTATCTCGGGGGCAACATCATCTACTCTACATATCTGAACATCATGTATATCCCCGGCTCCAGCGAGCTCGTGGTGTTCATGTCGGCGTTCATAGGTGCGCTGGTAGGGTTCCTTTGGTATAATGCATTCCCGGCACAAGTGTTCATGGGAGACACCGGATCGCTGACCATAGGCGGCATTATCGCAGTGTTTGCCATCCTAATCCACAAGGAGCTCCTCATCCCCCTGCTGTGTGCCATATTCTTCATTGAGGATATCTCGGTGATGATGCAGGTGGGTTACTTCAAAATGACAAAACGCAAATACGGCGAGGGGCGCAGGCTCTTCAAGATGGCTCCCATCCACCATCATTTCCAGAAGGAAGGGATAGCATCGGTGATAAAGTTTCCGCGTGTGCCTATCCATGAGGCCAAGATTGTCACCCGATTCTGGATTCTCGGCATCTTCCTGGCCGTACTGACTTTCGTAACACTGAAAATAAGATGAAAAAGAATCTCGTCATACTGGGCGGAGGTGAGAGCGGCGTCGGAGCCGCCATCCTCGGCAAAGACAAGGGTTGGAATGTTTTTCTCTCTGACTCGGGCAGCATCCCGGCCCGATACCGGGAGGTGCTTGACCGCGAGGGAATCGAGTGGGAGGAGGGTGGCCACACCATGGAGCGCATTCTGGATGCTACTGAGGTGGTGAAGAGCCCCGGTGTCCCTCCGACTGTCCCTGTTGTCAGGGCTATCGTTGAGAAAGGAATCCCTGTAATCTCTGAGATTGAGTTTGCAGGGCGCTACACGGACTCGCGCATGGTCTGTATCACCGGGAGCAACGGCAAGACGACAACGACGCTTTTGACTTACCATATGTTGCGCGAGGCCGGCATAGACGCGGGTCTGGCGGGAAACGTGGGTAAGAGCCTGGCGCTCCAAGTGTCACGCGACCCGCATGAGGTATATGTGATTGAGCTCTCAAGTTTCCAACTCGAGAACATGTATGAGTTTCATGCCAATATCGCTGTGATTCTCAACATCACCCCCGACCACCTTGACCGATATGACTACAAGATGCAGAACTATATAAACGCCAAGTTCAGAATCCTCAACAATCTTACCCCTAAGGATGCCTTTATCTTCTGGCAGGACGATCCGGTGATAAGGCGCCAGATGGAGCAGATAACGACCGAGGCATCTCTCTATCCGTTTGGGGAGACCCGGGAGTCAGACCTGACGGCGGCCTGGGTAGACGATGAGGGAACCCTCTGTGTCGACACACCATCTGAGAAACTCAGGATGCCGCGAGCCGAACTCTCGCTCAACGGACTCCACAACCTCTACAACTCCATGGCTGCGGCCCTGTCAGGGTGTATCATGGAGATTGACAAGGAGGAAATACGCAAGGCGCTCGGCAACTTCGAGGGTGTGGAGCACAGGCTTGAGCCGTGTGGAACCATCAATGGTGTCCGCTATATCAATGACTCCAAGGCCACCAATGTCAACTCCACCTGGTATGCCCTCGAGTCGATGCCCAAGGATGTCATCCTCATTCTCGGCGGCAAGGACAAGGGTAATGACTATAACGAGATACTCCCCCTTGTCAAGGAGAAGGTCAAGGCCATAGTGTGTATGGGCAAGGATAACACTAAACTGCTTGACTTCTTCGGCCCTCACGACATCGAGATGCATGATACTCATTCGATTGAGGAGGCCGTCAGCACATGTGCATCCCTGGCCAACCCCGGCGACACAGTGCTGCTCTCACCCTGCTGTGCAAGTTTCGACCTCTTCAAAAGCTATGAGGACAGAGGCGAGAAATTCAAATCGGAGGTAGCCAAATTAAAATAGGATAACAAAGTCTCTCTTCTATGGAAGCAACTGTCAATACAAACACCTCAGCCACCGCCGCCACTAAGCCAAAGGCAGTGGCCAGGGCCGACAAGCACCTCTGGGGCATAGTGATAGCGCTGTGCATCATCTCAGTGGTCGAACTCTACAGCGCATCCTCGCGTGAGGTGGCCTCTTCGGCGTTCGGAGTGATGGGTCCCATCATCCGCCATATCATCATGCTTGCCGGCGGCATCGGACTTGTGTGGATTCTCTCCAAGCGTCACTACAGCGATTTTGCCCTCTTCACCGTGGTCTTCTCTGTGCTCTCAGCCGCCATGATGGTGTGTGTGCTGATGTTCGGTGAGGAAATCAACGGTGCGAAGCGGTCCATATCCGTGGCCGGGTTCACGTTGTTTCCGGCTGAGATGGTGAAAATCTCGGCTGTACTGCTGGTGGCCCTGCTCATGACACTCAACCAGAACCCCAAGGGGGTGGGCATCACCGGCCGTGGGATGATTTATAGCGGTATTGTGCTTGTGATATTCAGCGCCATGCTGGCCACTCAGGGACTCACCAACACCGCTCTGCTTGTGGGGATTACTCTCTCGATGATGGTGATAGGCGGAGTGAGATTCCTGCATATCATCTATGCCGGACTTGTATTTCTCATCATAGCTGCTGCGGCCGGAGGCTATCTCTATGTCACAGACTACCTTCCCTGGAAAGAGAAGCACGACAGGATGATGCAGAATCCCGAACTGGCTCTGCAGTCGCAGGAAGAGGAAGGACAGAAAGTGTCTCGTATAGTCACATGGATATCGCGCCTTGAGCGCCACAAAGCCACTGAGGTTCCGAAATGGGAGCTTCCGGCCCGAGGCGAGAACCGGCAGGAGGTGCTGAGCTATATGGCGCAGGCTCACGGAGGCATCACAGGAGTAGGGCCCGGCAATTCCCGTGAGGCAGCCCGTCTGCCCCTGGCCTTCTCTGACTACATCTATGCCATTGTGGTCGAGGAGCTCGGCCTCATCGGCGGAATCACAGTGCTGATGCTCTATCTCTGGCTCCTGGGGCGGGCTGCGAGCATAGCCTCGCGCTGCACCCACACCTATCCGGCACTGCTAGTGATGGGTATGGCCGTGATGATTGCCCTTCAGGCTCTGTTCCACATTGGAATCGTGACGGGCTACTTCCCCGTCTCAGGGCAGCCGTTGCCGTTCATATCAAAGGGTGGCACGTCGATTATCGTGACCAGTATTGCCTTTGGCATAATGCTCTCTGTGAGCAGGACCGCCACAGGTAAATCGAACAAGATACAGGAAAAACGTGAGGAACTCGATGCCCTGCCTGAGGAACTCCAGGGCGAAAACACCATGCAGTTATGAATGTTCTGATTTCAGGAGGAGGGACCGGCGGTCATATATTCCCGGCCCTCTCGATAGCCGGGGCTGTGAAACGGCGGTTTCCGGACGCAAATATACTCTTTGTGGGTGCTGAGGGCCGAATGGAGATGGAGAAGGTTCCGGCAGCCGGATATGAGATTGAGGGTCTCCCCGTGGCGGGTTTTGACCGCAGGCGGCTGTGGAGAAACTTTGCCGTGCTGTGGAAACTGTTCAAATCCATGCGCAAGGCCCGCAGGATTGTGCGCGATTTCCAGCCTGACATAGCCATAGGCGTGGGAGGATATGCCAGCGGGCCGGTGCTGAAAGAGGCGCAGAGGCGTGGTGTCCCCACCCTGCTTCAGGAGCAGAACTCATATCCGGGGGTCACAAACAAGATTCTTGCCAAGAAGGCCGGGAAGATATGTGTGGCTTACGACGGGACTGACCAGTGGTTTCCTGCATCGAGGATTGTAAAGACCGGAAATCCTATGCGCAAGGAACTCGAGGAGTGTTCGCTGACACGCGGGGAGGCCAAACGAGAACTCGGCTTTGACCCAGGCAAACTGCTAGTGCTAGCCACAGGGGGGAGTTTGGGGGCGCGTACGCTTAACGAGGCTGTGGCAGCCTCGCTGCCGGCTCTTAAAGGTGTTTCGCTTCTGTGGCAGACCGGCAAGTATGGCGCCGATGAGTTTCAGGCCATGGCTGAGGGTATGCCCGATGTGAAGGCCACCACGTTCATCACCCGTATGGATGTTGCCTATAAGGCTGCTGACCTGGTGGTGGCCCGTGCAGGAGCAGGCACTATCTCTGAGCTCCAGAATCTGGGGAAGGCAGCAGTGCTTATCCCCTCTCCCAACGTGGCTGAGGACCACCAGCGTCATAATGCCGAGGCGCTAGCCGACCGTGGGGCCGCCGTGATGATTCTCGACAAGGATGCTGTTGCAAAACTCCCATCAACGCTTAAGGAACTCATCATCCAGCCCGCCAAACGACGCCAACTCGAGGAGAACATCAGGAAGATGGCTCTCCACAACGCCGATGAGAAGATTGTCGATGAGATAATCAAACTTATAGATGGCAGTGTGAGATAGCAATTTCGCTTAGTAAAGAAACCGCATACCACTACATAAGACATGAACGATTTTGACAAATATAAAAACTTTTACTTCATAGGGGCAGGAGGGATTGGAATGGCTGCCCTCGAACGCTATTTTCTGAGTCGCGGAAAGAATGTGGCCGGATATGACCGCACACCTTCAGCGCTCACCGACGAACTCAAGGCTGAGGGTGTCCAGATCACCTTCACGCCTGAGGTCGCTGAGATTCCTGATAATTTCCGTGATCCCTCTGACACCGTGGCCATCTACACCCCGGCTGTTCCCAATGACATGCCCATACTCCACTATTTCCGCGAGAATGGCTTTGAACTGATGAAACGTGCCAAGGCTCTCGGCATCATAACCCGTGGAAGCGATGCTCTCTGCTTTGCCGGAACACACGGCAAGACGACCACCTCGAGTATGGCAGCCCACATACTGACCGTGGCCGGTGTGGGATGCAACGCTTTCGTTGGGGGAGAGATGAAAAACTATGGCACCAACTTCCTGCTATCACCCTCATCACAATACAGTGTGATCGAGGCCGATGAGTATGACCGCTCCTTTCACCACCTCACTCCACAGATAGCCGTGATTACAGCAACAGACCCTGACCATCTCGATATCTATGGCACAGAGGAGGCATATCTGGAGAGTTTCGCCAAGTTCACCGAACTTATCCGTCCGGGCGGTACCCTTATTGTCCACACGGGTCTGAAACTCAAACCAAGGGTCAACGAGGATGTTAAGGTGATGACCTATCAGGGTGAATGGAACGGCGAGGGAGTGGAGCCTGATTTCCATGCTTCATATGTGCGCCGTTCGCCTGGCACAATTACATTCGACCTTGTGACACCGCGGGGAACAATCCGCAACGTGAATCTCGGTGTCCCTGTCGAGGTAAATATCTCAAATGCCGTGGCTGCCGTGGCTGCCGTGGCCTGCACGGAGGCATTCGACCCGATGGCCATACGCGAAGCCCTCTCGACATTTGAGGGTACCAAGCGCCGCTTTGAGACATGGCTTAAGGAGGATAACGGACGAGGTCGCGTGGTGATTGACGACTATGCCCACCATCCTGAGGAACTCCGCTCTTCGATTGCTTCGGTCAAGGCTCTCTATCCCGACAGAAAACTCACAGTGGCCTTCCAGCCTCATCTCTACTCACGCACACGCGACTTTGCCCCTGAGTTTGCCGACGCGCTCTCAGGCGCAGACACTCTGCTTCTTCTCCCCATCTACCCGGCGCGCGAGGAGCCAATCGAGGGTGTGACCTCCGACCTGATACTCAAAGATGTTAAAATTACAGATAAAACATTAATAGCCAAAGAAAAATTGGTGGAGACGCTGAAAAATCGTAACTTTGACATACTTTTGACCGTAGGCGCCGGCGACATCAACACCCTGCTGCCTCAGATTGTAGAGAGTTGAGCCTCTGAATATCTATGCCAAACTATATAAAGATCATATTTTCCCTAACGCTTGCCGCATATCTGGCTGTCTCCCTGGTGGTGTCAGCTGATGCCGGTGACAACTCTGTGTGTCGGGGTGTGGAGATTGAGGTGGAGCCTACAGAGGGTGCCTCAGGCTTCGTCACGCGCGATGAGATAGCCTCGGAGCTCGACAGTTTCCCCACCAAGGCTGTGGGGATGCAGCTCGCCGCCATCAACACCCAGGCCATGAGGCGCCATCTCCTCGGGATGGATAAGCTCGAGGACGCCTCGGTGGTGAGATATACAGACGGCACCATCCGCATCTCGGTGAAGCCGATAGTACCGGTGGCCCGTGTGTTTGACGGCGACGGGAGTTACTATATCAACCGTCAGGGAAAACGTGTCAAGGCCGGCGCCCGTTTCCGTAAGAATGTCCCTCTGATTCATGGACATTTTGATGAGACAGACTCCACGTTCACCCCATTGTCTCTCCTCCCGCTGCTCGATTTCATCTCCTCAGACTCTGTCTGGAACACCTATGTGACCATGATTGACGTGAAGAGTCCTACGGATATCTTTATCGTCCCTTCAATCAGAGAGCATGTAGTGAACCTTGGCGACCTCTCAGACATCCCTCTGAAGTTCAAGCGCTTGAAGCGATTCTATTCAGAGGTTCTCGTGAGCCAGGGATGGGAGAAATATGACACATTGTCGCTGAAATGGCGTGGACAGCTCGTGGCTACCAAGCGCCACAGGCATGTGCAGCAACTCCCCGTCAGGGACTATGACGAGGATGAGGCCGTCAGCATCGACGCCATGATCGTCAGCGACAGCATAGCCCCCGGACAGAGCAAAGCCGGGGTCGACCCCACCATTGAGAAACCGGTGATGAGGAGGAGTTGAGAAATAGATTAGACAAGAAATTAAAACACCACCATATATCCCCAAATGGAAGAAAAGACCATTATAGCCCTTGAGATAGGGAGTTCAAAAATCAAGGGTGCGATAGGCACCGTGGATCCTTCGGGCCTTCTGAGCGTCAAGGCTGTGGAGGAGGAGAAAATCTATGACATTGTGCGCTATGGCTGCATCCGCAATGTTGTCGAGACCGCTTCGGCTGTGCGTAATGTCGTGAGCCGACTAGAGCAGCGCGAAGCACCGCGCAAGATTGAGCGTGTGTATGTCAGCCTTGGAGGACGCTCGCTCACATCTGAGAGCATCGACATAGAGCGCCGCTACTCGCAGGAGACTGAGATTACACGCGAGATAATCAAAGAGATAACCGAGGAAGCTCTTAGCCGCGAACTTCCTGACCATGTGGTGGTAAAGGCATTGCCTAAGGAACTGAGGGTCGACAATGCTCCCACGGCGCGCCCTGTGGGGATGTATGGACAGCAGATTTCAGCCCGCCTGAATCTGGTGAGCTGCCGCTCGCAGCTGCTTAAGAATCTTGTGCAGGTCATTGAGACACGCATGGGGCTGAAAATAGCCGATATTATTGTGCGTCCGCTCGCTGAGGCAGACCTTGTGCTTCTCTCTGACGAGAAGAGACTGGGGTGCATGATGGTCGACTTCGGGGCAGAGACAACCACGGTGGCCATATACAAGAATGGAGTGCTGCAGCATCTCGCAGTACTCCCGATGGGCTCGCGCAACATCACCCGCGACATTACAGCCCTCAATCATCTTGAGGAGAAGGCTGAGGAGTTGAAGATAGCCTTCGGCAATGCTCTTCCGGGGACTGAGATGACAGGGATACGCCCGGCAGACAACACTGACATCGCCGCAGTCAACAATTATGTCAGCGCCAGGGCCGGGGAAATCCTTATGAATGTGGTGGAACAAATAAAATATGCCGGACTCACGCCCGACAAACTCCCTGCAGGTGTGGTGGTGATAGGACGCGGAGCGCGATTGGCCGGCTTCACAAACCGCCTGGAGCAGATACTGCCGGGGATGAAGGTGAGGATGGGTATTCCTGACAACAAGGTGCGCATCCTTGACGGTCGCATACAGAGTGCCGACGCAGTTGATGTGATTGCCGTCCTCTCAGAGGCAGCCCACAATGAGCCGGTGGAGTGTCTAAGTCCCCGCCCTATCGTGACACAGCCCGTGGCCACACAGCAGTCCGCACCCTCTACACGGACAGAGATACGGACAGAGACACGGCCGGAAACACGGATAGAGACACGCACTGAAGCCCACTCCGTGACCGAGCAGAGACAGCAGACAGTCTATCAGCATCCTTATCAGGGCAACAATCGCCCCGTCGAGGAGCCTGTCCGCACAACCACTACAATACACCAGCGCACTCAGGCTGCCACGACCGCAGGGGAGGCGCCCAGGCCGGTAAATCCATATACGGGAGCCAAGGAGAAGAGTGCGCTGAGTAAACTGGCAGACCGTTGGAAATTAAAGTTTGCTGAGATCTTCACTGAGGAGGTCGACGATGAGGATTAAACGTATAATATAGTTTAGAAATGTCATACAACGATAATATAGATGATGTCTCGGCCTTCACCCCTGAGAAGCCGGAGGACAACAATACCATAATCATTAAGGCCGTAGGTGTGGGTGGCGGTGGCAACAATGCCGTGAACCACATGTATCGCGGAGGCTTGAAGAATGTCTCGTTTGTCAACATCAACACTGACCGCCAGTGTCTCAACAATTCCCCCGTCCCCACCAAACTGGTGATAGGCGACGGTCTGGGCGCAGGCAACAAGCCCGAGGTGGCTGAGGCATATGCCAAGGATGCCATCGAGGATATCAACCGTCTCTTCGATGATGAGACCAAGATGGTGTTCATCACCGCCGGAATGGGTGGCGGCACAGGTACAGGTGCGGGTCCCGTTGTGGCTCAGGTAGCCAAGGAACGCGGCCTCCTCACCATCGGCATCGTCACCATCCCCTTCCTCTTTGAGGGTCCGGTGAAAATCAAGAAGGCGATAGCCGGAGCCGATGAGATGGCCAAGTATGTTGATGCGCTTCTGGTCATCAACAACGAACGTCTCAATGAAATCTATGGTGACCTCGACTTTCTCAATGCGTTTGGCAAGGCTGATGACACGCTGTCGATAGCTGCGCGGTCCATCTCGGAGATCATCACCTCCAACGGCCTCATAAACCTTGACTTCAATGATGTCGACACAACGCTGCGCGACGGCGGCGCCGCCATTATCTCAACAGGATATGGCGAGGGCGAGGGTCGTGTGTCCATTGCCATCCGCGATGCGCTCAACTCCCCTCTGCTCAAGAATCGCGACATAATGGGCTCGAAGAAACTTCTATTCAACATCTTCTTCGACCCCAAGTCAGACCAGCCTTTCCTCATGAGCGAGACAACGGAACTGACGGAGTTCATCTCGTCGCTCAACACCGAGGTAGATGTCGTGTGGGGTGTGGGATTTGATGAGACTCTCGGCAACAAGGTGAAAATCACCATTCTTGCAGCCGGATTTGATGTGACGCTGCGCGATGAGGAGGCATCTATCATGAAAGGGAGCAAGGGGCGAGGATTTGTCTTCGAGATCCCCAAGAAGAAGGATACCCTAGAACCCACAAACACCATATCCGTCAACGCCGCTCCCGGTGTCTCCGCCCAGGAGAACAGCCTGACGGAGCGCATGGCTGAGGAATATGGCCAGGACAAGGTCAAGGAGATAACCGGAGGCAAGGAGCGGTCCACCACAATCATTCTGGGGATGAACCAGCTTGACGACGAGAGTATCTGTGAGACCCTCGAGCGCTATCCTACCTACAAGCGCGACCGCAAGATTGTCGAGAGCATCCGTGCGGCTGCCGCCGACTCCTCACAGGCCGTACCCCAGCAGAGCAACGGCACTGTGTTCACCTATTAGTCCTTCTATCTGAAAGATTGCCTCTGAAAGATTGCCACGGTGTCGGCAATCTTTCGCATGGCACTTATTGTTCTGTAATTATGCATCGATTCTACCTATCACTGCGATTTCTGCCGGTGCTTGCTGCGGCCTGTGTGCTTGTGGCCTGTGCCAATATGGGGCGTCCTGAGGGTGGGCCACGGGATGAGACACCCCCTGTCTATGTGAGGTCGAACCCTAAGATGGGACAGCTCAGGTTTGACGGCAAGCGCATCATGGTGGAATTTGATGAGAATATCACCCTCGAGGATGCCATGAACAAGATTGTGGTGTCGCCAGCTCAGAAGACCACTCCGGCCATCTCAACAGTGGGAAGGAGGGTCTACATAGAACTGCGCGACTCGCTTGTGCCTGACATGACCTACACGGTGGACTTTGCCGATGCTGTCCGCGACCTCAACGAGGGAAACATTCTGGACGGACTGGCGCTCGACTTCTCGACAGGCGAGACCATCGACACGCTGCGTATCTCAGGTATGGTTTTCGAGGCGCGCACGCTCGAGCCTGCCCAGGGGATGCTCGTGGGGGTCTACTCCAATCTCTCTGACACGGCTATCACTACCCTGCCCCTTGAGCGTATCACAAAGACAAACCAACTGGGGCAGTTCACCATCAGAGGTCTCAGTCCGGGGGAATATAAAGTATTTGCAGTCAACGATGTCAACCGCGACTACCACTGGGACCGCTCAGAGGATATAGCCTTCTATGACGTCACGGTGTCACCCTCATCCATGCCGACCACTGTGACAGACACTCTGGTGAGCACCCAGACCGGACTCCGGGACTCAGTGGTGACACGCGGCGCCACCGCTTTCCTCCCCAACGACCTGCTGCTGACATGGTTTAACGAGGGGTATTCCAGCCAGTATCTCAAGGAGTATAAGCGACCGGCCCTCGACCGCATCTCGCTCACATTCGGGACAAAGGCCGACACCCTCCCCACCATCAAGCTCGTCAACACACACCGCGCCGGAGACGATATCTCAACCTGGGCTGCACTAGATGCAAACGCGCGGCTTGACTCGCTGCAATATTGGATAACGGACACGACCCTCTCAGACCTTGACTCAATCTTCATCTCGGCCACCTACATGCGCACCGACACCCTCGGCGAACTCTCGCTGACAACAGACACCCTCAGGCTTATAAACCGCGGCCAGTTCACCAAGAAACGCCGCATGGAGGCCGCACAGAAGGCTCAAGAAGCCTTGCAGAAGAGGATTGACCATGCCATCAAGCACAACGAGGAAGTGATGAAAATCAACGCAAAGCGGCGCGAGGAGGGGAAGGACACCATGGAACTTATGGAGATGCCCACAGCCGAGAAGGAGCGTAAATATATCGACTTCAAGATGACCTCGCCGACTCTGCAGGACCTCAACACCCCCATGGTGTTCAAGAGCGCTACGCCCGTGGCCACGTTTGACCGCAGCGCGGTGAGCATGCAGATGGAGGTCGACTCCGTGTGGTATCCCGTGAAGGCTCCTGAGATTAACCTGATCAATCCTCTAAGCCCCATGGTCTATACAGCTCCCTATGACTGGGAGGAGGGGACTCGCTATCGAATCACCATTGACTCAGCTGCCATCGTGGACATCAACGGTCTGCACAACCGCCCCATCACCCAGGACCTGACAACAAAGACCCGGGCTGACTACTCGACGCTTACTCTTAACATCTCAGGCCTAGAGGGCAGGAATGCCGTTGTCGAGCTCCTGAACAGCGACAACCCGGTGATGAAGAAGAGTGTCGAGGGGAACAACGCTTATCTTGAATATATCAACCCCGGACCATATTACGTCCGCCTGTTCATCGACTCGAACGGCGACGGAGAGTGGACCACCGGCTCTGTGGCAGACTCCATTCAGCCGGAGGAGGTATATTATTTCCCCAAGAAGATAAACCTTAGGAAGAACTGGGATGTTGAACAGGAGTGGAACATCAATGAACTCCCCGTCGACATGCAGAAGCCTCAGGAGATCAAGAAGAACAAACCCAAACTCAAGAAGGGCGAGAAACCTGAGGGAGGCACCGATGATGAGGAGGAAGATGAGTTCTTCGACGATCCATTCATGCGCGACGCCACCCGCAACAACGGCCTAGGCTCCGGTACCCGCACGGGCAACGGGCGGCTTAAAAGAGCGGGGAGCGGCTCCCAGTTAGTATATTAGTGTCATGCAAACCTCAACAAACACCCCATCTATGGAGAAGACTGCTTCATCACGCACAGGTATGTTGCTCAAATATGTGGTTCCGTTGATAATCTCAGCGGGACTCTGCTGGCTACTCTTCAAGGGCATGGACATCAAGGAGATGTGGCATGTGATGAGGACAGAGTGCAACTTCAGGTGGATGTGGGGGAATCTGGCACTGATGACCTGCGCCCATGTCTGCCGGGCGCTCAGATGGCAGATACAGCTCAAGGCTCTAGGCATTAACGCTGGGCTGTGGGAGCTAACCCTTAGTGTCTTTGGCACATACTCGGTGAATCTCGTTTTCCCGAGGCTCGGCGAGGTGTGGAGATGCGGCTTCGTGGCACAGAGGGAGAGCGCGCCTTTCACTCAGGTGTTTGGCTCCATGGTGGCCGACAGGCTTGCCGACACCATCTGCGTGGCGCTCATCACCTTCTTCACATTCACATTCGCCGGGTCACAACTGAAATCCTACCTCAGTCAGGACCCTGAGCAACTCGACTTTATCAAGGGGCTGCTCACCTCACCCATTCTCTGGGGAGTGCTTGCCGCATGCGGAATCTTTGCGGTGTGGATGCTGGTGAAATATCCTGAGAATAAGGTCATATCCACGATACGCGACATACTCAAAGGTCTCTGGAAGGGATTTGCCGTCATAGCCACTATGCCTCACAAGGGATGGTGGCTCCTATGGACTGTAGGGCTCTGGGGGAGTTTCATCGGCTCGATGTGGTTTGCATTCCAGTCATTCCCATTAATGAGGGAGGTGGTGGATGTCTACGGGCTGCGTGCCTTGATGGTATGCTTCACACTAACGAGCATCTCAATGGCTGTCCCCTCAAACGGAGGAATAGGCCCCTATCAGTGGGCCATGATATTCGGGCTGCTGCTCTATGCACCCGGAGTTCCGGGACTTGACTATGGATATAGCGCCGCCTTTGCCAATATGCTTATGGGGACACAAACAATCTATCTCATTATACTCGGGTTGATTACCTTCGGGTGGATAGCCCTCACAAAGAAGAGACAATGAAGTTTTTTAACGAAGACAAGGACTATTTCCTGAGCAACTTCGACAGCGAGGAGAAGAAGGGTGAGAACACAGTGAACAATCCCGAAGCCGGGTCCTCTGACACCAATGACGGCAATAAGACCGAGGGGAGTTTTGAGTTTACAGGCAGGGAGAATCCCGCACCCTCTGAGAGCACCCCCTCGCAGGAGCGGAAGCCTCGCGGCCGCCATAGATTCTGGTGGCTGTGGCTTGTGTTGTTCGGTCTTGCAGCCGGGGCTTTCTATGTCCGCTACTTTGTCCCTCACACAGAGGAGAGCAAACTCATAGGATATGTGACGAATGTGGAGAAACGGGGTATTGTCTGCAAGACCTTTGAGGGTGAGATGATCTCCGAGAGCCAGCTCACAGACACCGCGAGGATATATCAGCGAGATGTCAACTTCTCCATCCCCGACGATTCGCTTGGGCGGGCCGTTCAGGCATGGCAGGGCACGGGGAAACCCGTTGTGCTGACGGTCAAGAAATATTACGGCACTCTTCCATGGCGTGGAGCCACGGGTGTGATTGTGACCGATGTGAAGGGTAAATGAACGATTTTTCAGATTATGTCCATACAGATATTTCCGCCTGAGGACTTTCTGGAGGCCACGGTGAGGCTTCCGCTGTCCAAGAGCATGAGTGCACGTGCATTGGTGATAACGGGGCTTACATCCGGAGCGACGCTCCCGAGGGATGTGGCTCAGTGCGATGACACAGATGTCCTTGTCAAAGCCATCTCTGATCCGGAAACAACTGAGATTAATGTAGGCGCCGCAGGGACCGCCATGAGATTTCTGACAGCCTATTATGCTGCCGGGTTAGGCCAGCCTCATGTGAGGATTGATGGCTCTGAGAGAATGAGAAACAGGCCAATAGGCCCACTGGTAGACGCACTCCGAAGCCTCGGAGCCGACATTGAATATGAGGGCCGGGAGGGCTTCCCGCCCCTGATTATCAAAGGGAGACAACTGCATGGTGGTGAGATTGAGATCGATGCCACAGTGAGCTCGCAGTATATCTCGGCTCTGATGATGGTCGCCCCGACGATGGAAAAAGGCCTGAGGCTGAGGCTCAAGGGTGAACCGGTCTCCAAGCCATACATCCTCATGACCCTGAAGATGATGGAGGATGCCGGGATAGAGGGTGAACTCTATGACGGCGTTGTCACCATACCCTCAGGTGAATATCACCTCCCTGCCCCTCTCCGCCCCATCGAGGGTGACTGGAGCGCCGCTGCTGTATGGTATGAGGCCGTGGCTCTCTCCGGGGGCGTGATGAACATAGAGAATCTTGCTGTCAAGGACTCCGTGCAGGGTGACCGCCATCTGGCAGAGATATATGGACGCCTGGGGGTCGACACTGAGGCTGAAGGGGAGCAAGGGCTTCCTGAGATATCGGCCAATCCTGACGCCGATGCCAGAGCGAACATAGATTTCACTGACAATCCTGATCTTGCCCAATATGTGGCCGTGACCTGCGCCATGCTCGGAATCCCCTTCAGGCTGACAGGAATGTCGACACTCGCCATAAAGGAGACTGACCGCATAGAGGCTCTGAGAGTGGAACTGTTAAAGACGGGGGTGAATCTGTCTGTCCCTGCAGAAGGAGTAATAGAGTGGGACGGCATGCGCCGCCCCATCACGGAGATACCGGTGTTTGACACCCACGATGACCATCGCATGGCCATGTGTCTTGCTCCCATCGCCATATATCTCCCCGGGATTGTCATCAACAATCCTGAGGTGGTGTCCAAGTCATATCCCGACTTCTGGGAGCAGTTACGGGGAGCCGGATTCACACTCGTTGAAGCGGAGGCCGGGGAATGACAGGTGCATTAGTCATATTAGCCGTCACAATCTTAGCAGGTGTGATTCTGAGGCTCACACACCGCGAGGATAGCCACGGGGAGGGGGAGACGCCCGAGAAATCGAGTGCAGACACTGCAGCCGAGGAGTGCTGCGGACTCCATGCCGTGTGTGAGAAGAAAGCAACCGGAGTTGAGGGGCCAGACTATTATGAAGACGAGGAACTGGACCGATTCCGGGGCAAGGAGGCGACAGACTATAGCGACGAGGAGATTGAGGAGTTTCGCCAAGTGCTCTACACACTCATTCCCGGCGAGGTCTTTGCATGGGGCGGAGCGCTGACGAGGCGCGGAGTGGCTTTGCCTGAGCCCCTTAGGGATGAATGGATTATGCTTTGTGAGGAAAAATGATATTTAACTACGGATTCTTTGTTAATGCCTTGATAGGGGTTGTGCTGCTCAGTGTGGCCTCGGCTATGATAGGAACCTATGTGGTGACACGCCGGCTGGTCTCAATCTCGGGAGGTGTTACCCACGCCTGCTTCGGAGGTCTCGGGCTGGGATATTGGCTCGGGGTCAGTCCGGTTGCTACGGCTGCACTGTTTGCCGTCGGCTCGTCGCTGGGAGTGCAATGGATGTCCACACGCCACAGAGTGCGTGAGGACTCGGCAATAGCGGTGATATGGGCTATCGGCATGGCTTTAGGCACATTGTTCATATTCATGACCCCGGGCTATGTGCCGGAACTCAATGGATTCCTGTTTGGCAACATACTGACTATCTCGAGATCTGACCTTTGGATATTCGCCGGATTCACGGTGATTCTCATCGCCTTCATGGCCGGATGGTTTGACAAGATTGTCATCTGTGCCTTCGACTCTGACTTCGCCCGAGTCAAAGGGCTCCCGGTGACATTTATCTCCACCGTCATGACCGTCATGACTGCTGTATGCATAGTCCTGACCATAAGGCTTGTGGGTGTTATGCTTCTGATGTCGATGCTCGCACTGCCACAGATGGTGGCCGAGGTTTTTGCCCGTCGCTTCATCTCCATCATGTGGTTGAGCATCCTGGTGTCGCTGACATGTTCCGTCGGCGGTCTTCTGCTTGCCACGGTGATTGATGTGCCATGCTCAGCCCTGATTGTCCTCACTATGGGCGCAGTCTACATCGCAGTCCGCATCATCGCAGCGCTCCGCCGTTGAAAATTTGTAGGTTTCAATTGGATTTACAGTCTGAAAAGCGTATTTTTGCACTATTATAATCATCAACCTGACTCAGATACAAGTTATTATGAAATTTCAAGAATTTATTACATGTGCCGCTCTTGCGGTGATACTCTCAGGCGTTTCCTCCTGCTCGAAGGGCGCAACTGAGATTCTAGACACTATTCCGGCCGATGCCGACGTTGTGGCATTGGTGAACACTCCGGCTCTGAGCAAGGAGTGTGGTGTGACGTTCACAGCCGAGGGGGCTACTTTCGACCCCGCCATGGAGGCCAAGATGGAGAAGGATGTGGTCGAGTTCTGCTCCCTGATGGGGCGTCTGGACTCTCAGGATATAGCCGAACTGGATGAGGTAGCGCTTTTCTCTACAGGTGCTGGCAAGACGTTTGCCACATTTGGTATAGAGAGTTTCGACAAATTCCGTGAGGCATGCGGCGACCGTGTGATGTGGGGCGATAACGCCGAGGGGATGCATGTCGGCAGCATGAAGTCAAGAGTCTGGATTGTGGCCAATGACCGGCAGGTGTGGGTAACAGAGACTCAGAGTCCGGCCAAGGCCGTCAAAGAGGTGCTTGAGAGTGCCGGGAAGAACCCTCTGGGAAAAGTAGCGGGGATAAGCCGCGCTCTCCAGGGCAACAATATGCTCAACATTGCCGTCATCTCTGAAAAGGTCGGCGGTGACAAGAATAAGGCCGAGGCTCAGGAATCGGTGTGGAATGTGGCGTCGCTTAACTCAGAAGATGGCAAACTCACCGCTGAGTGGTGCAGAATGAAGGGGGACGGCGAGAAGCAGCCCATCAAGGGGATGCAGCCTCTCAATCCGGCAGTGCTGGCTTATATCAGCGCAGACCCTGTGATAGCAGTGGCTGCTGGTATCACACCCGAGTTTGACTGGGACATCATCGGTAACCTCGCCATGCTGTCGGGCGACTTCCAGACCCAAGCCATGCTCGCCACGGCTATCCCTTATCTCGCCTCAATCGACGGCACTGTGATGCTGGCTGCATCTCCGGCTGACGCTGAGGCTTATACAGACATCGACCCCGGCAGCTGGATGTTCACGTTGATGGCCCATTTGCCACAGGAAAAGATAAACCAACTGATGCAGCAGGTGAAAACCATCTGCTTCACAAGCGGAATCACTCCTCAGACCGACGACAAGACCGGCATTATGACAATCAGACAGTATGGGCTTAACCTCCACATCGGGAATGTGGATGGCTATCTGGCAGTCTCAAACCGCCCGTTCACAGACACCGGAGAGAATGAGCTCGCACCTCTGTTTGTCAACAAGGAGGGAGCCGCGCGTGTGGCCGTCCCGTCGCTCAAGCCCTATGGACCCGGTCTTCCGGCATGGGGGCTGAATTTGGAGGCATCTCTTGCCGGAACTGAGGGGCAGGCCACAGTGACACTCCCCGGTGCAAACGGCCCCGTTCTCATGAATCTCCTCTCCATATTCCTATGATAGAGTCAATCACACTGAGGAGGGTACTCCCGCGTGTGTTCAGGGGGAGCGAGACAGAGCCGCCTCTGAGCGGTTCTGAGATATGGCTCCGCCCTGAGATTGTGTTCCGTAAACCGGAGCGCTACATCATCGAGGCTGAGAGCGGAACCGGCAAATCGAGTCTCTGCTCATTCATCTATGGAGCCAGGACAGATTTCGACGGTGATATATTGATGGACGGAGTGTCCGTGAAGGATTTCGACATGAGCCATTGGAGTGAACTGAGGCGCAATGCACTGGCTTATCTGCCTCAGGAGATGAGACTCTTCCCTGAACTCACCGTCATGGAGAATATCCTGATAAAGAACAATCTCACACACTGCAAGACGGAGGCCGCCATCGTCGGGATGCTGAAGCGCGTCGGACTCTCAGGGAAGGTTTCTGAGAAGGCTGGCCGTCTCTCCGTGGGCCAGCAGCAGAGGGTAGCCATAGTGAGGGCGCTCTGCCAGCCATTTGACTTCTTGCTTGTCGATGAGCCTGTGAGCCATCTCGATGCCCGAAACAACACCACAATCGCCACACTGATAGCCGAAGAGGCTGACAGCCGCGGCGCAGCCGTGATAGCCACCTCTGTGGGCAACAAACTATCCCTCACTGATTTCAAACTGATGCACCTATGATAAGCCGACTTCTACGCCACAACGTCAGTCCGGTCCAGATGGTCGGGTATGCATTGGCGAATATGGCCGGGCTGATAATTGTGCTGCTGGCCATACAGTTCTATCGAGAGATGACCCATCTGGCCTCAGGCGACGACTCGTTCATCTCTTCAGACTATCTCATCGTCTCCAAGCGTGTAAGCGGGCTGGGTGGTGTCTCCCCATTCTCACCCCTGGAACAGGCTGAGATAGCCTCACAGCCCTGGGCCGCAGAGACCGGGGCCTTCACCGCCGCGGACTTCAATGTGTCCCTGAGCCTGAGCATGGGAGGGTCCAGGATGTACACTTCCCTCTTCCTGGAGGCTATTCCTGATAAGTTTTTCGATGTCTCACCTCAAGGCTGGGACACCTATGAGCCCGAGAGTGGCAGACCGCTTCCGGTGATAATCTCCAAGGATTATCTCACGCTCTACAACTTTGGATATGCCTCAGCCAGAGGCCTCCCTCAGATATCTGAGGAGATGATCTCCACGCTCCCCCTGCGTCTGTCTCTCAGCGGCAACGGACGGCAGGAATGGATTGAGGCACGGATAGCGGGATTCTCCTCGCGTCTGAACACGATAGCCGTCCCTGAGCGGTTCATGACATGGGCCAACAATCGTTTCTCCTCAGGGACGCCACCGCTCCCCTCAAGGCTCATAATCGAACTGAAGAGTCCGGGCGACCCGGCCGCAATGGAATATCTGCGAGACCATGACCTAGAGGCTGCGGGAGACCGTGGCTCCACGGGTAAAATGACTAGACTGCTCGGGCTTGCCACTGCCGTCGTGGCCGGAGTGGGGCTGGTCATATGTCTTTTGGCGGTGTTCATCCTGGTGTTGAGCGTGTGGCTCCTTTTGCAGAAAAACCGATCAAAGATACATGACCTCCTTTTGTTGGGCTACACGTTCGGTCAGATTATCTCAGTGTATATGAGGCTTATAGTGAGTGTCAACGTCATAGTCTACGCGCTGTCGGCCGTTGTGCTTCTGGGGGTGTCAGCATGGTGGAACCCTGCCATGGAACAGCTCGGGGCCGGAGGAGCCTCACTGTGGCCCACAATGCTCTGGGGACTCGGTATAATCGCCGCTGTGACGCTCACTGGATATCTCGCTGTGAGGGGTTCAGTGAGAAGTTCGTTCAGAGTGTGAGATTGGTGTAGAAGATTATGTGAAAAATTGTAATTATGGAAATTTTTCATTAATTTTGCGGCGTAAACCAAAATAGATACAATCATGTCAAAGGTAACTGTAGTAGGCGCCGGAAATGTCGGCGCAACATGTGCGAATGTATTGGTGACCTGCGGTATAGCCGATGAGGTTGTTCTCCTCGACATCAAGGAGGGAGTCTCAGAGGGTAAAGCTATGGATATCATGCAGACGGCCTCAATCCTCAATCTGAACACCACCCTCTGCGGCGTCACCAATGACTATGCCGCCACTGAGGGGAGCGACGTGGTAGTGATCACCTCAGGAATTCCCCGCAAGCCCGGCATGACCCGCGAGGAACTAATCGGCGTTAACGCCGGCATTGTCAAGAGCGTGACAGACCAGGTGCTGGCCCACTCTCCCAACGCCATCATCATCTGCATCTCCAACCCGATGGACACGATGACCTACCTGATCCACAAGGTGAGCGGTCTCCCCAAGAACCGCATCATAGGAATGGGTGGCGCTCTCGACAGCGCACGTTTCAAATATAACCTCGCCAATGCCCTTGGCGCAAATCCCACAGAAGTGGAGGGAATTGTGATAGGTGGTCACGGCGACACTACAATGATCCCTCTGACACGCTATGCTGCATGGCGCGGAGTCCCCGCCTCTGAGTATCTCGACAAAGAGACTCTCGACAAAGTTGCAGCAGACACTATGGTGGGTGGCGCAACCCTCACCAAACTCCTCGGCACCTCAGCATGGTATGCACCCGGGGCGGCAGGAGCACAGATGGTGAAGGCTGTGCTTCACAACGAGCGCAAACTCATCTCATGCTCGGCTCTTCTGGAGGGCGAGTATGGCCAGAGCGATCTATGCATCGGTGTTCCCGCCATCATCGGCCGCAACGGCATAGAGCGCATCGTAGAGTTCGACCTCAATGATGAGGAGAAGGCACTCTTCGAGAAGAGCGCTGAGGCTGTCCACAAGACCAATGCCGCTCTCAATAAGTAATAACAAGTGAGATGAGGATTGAGAGTTGAGAAACCACAGGCACAACGGCCCGAATGAACCAAGATGGGGTCAGGAGGGTTTAAAATAACAAAATCATCTCTCAAACCTCATTTCTCAAAAACTCATCTCTCCACCATGTTTCCACGAATCCTTATTCTTCCGGTTTTAGCCCTGGCACTCACTGCCTGTGGCGACACGCGGCCGACAAAGGACTCAACGACACCGGCCGACTCAAGGCCGGCGGCCGAAATGCAAGCTGCGACCGCTAAAAGAAACATTGTTCGGGAAGTGCCTGACGAGGCTATCAGCCCCGATACGAATCTTCCCATTGTCATCGACTTCACCGCCGCCTGGTGTCCGCCATGCCGCAAATTCGGGCCGATATTCCACTCGGTAGCCGAGGAGATGGAAGGCAAGGCGATATTCCTCTCGGTGAATGTCGACAACTCCCCCACCCCGGCGATACAATTCGGGGTGTCGAGCATCCCGCAGGTATCTGTGCTGATGCCCGACAGCAGTGTTGTCTCAGCCGTGGGGTTCATGACGGCCGATGAACTCAAGAAGTTCATCAACAGTGCCGCTAAATAAAAGAGTGTGTCTCTTATAAGATGTTGCAACGTAAGCACGAAATCAAAAACGACAACAGTTTCATGAGATTTTGGCTGGCCTGCTCACTGGCCTATGCCATGATTTTCACTACGCTGGATTTCTACGGCTCCCCCATTTCGGGGCTGACAGGTTTCGTCAACATTGCAGGCCACTGGACAGTGGTCATGATATTCAACACCGCGCTGATAGGTCTCATGACCCTCAGCCGCGGTGTTTTTGCCATTCTCTTCCCACTGCTCATGGGGCTGTCAGGGGCGCTGACCTATTTTCATCTCACCATGAATGTGAGCATCACTCCTCAGGTGGTGGAACTGGCTCTTGTCAACGACGCCAAGACCTGTCTGACGGTGGTGAGTCCGATGCTCGTGGCTATAATGGTGATATGTATAGCCATAGGAGTCCTTGCGGCGGTATACAGATGGCGCTATGTGCGGGCGCCGCGGAAGTGGTATCTGTGGGGAGCTGCATTCCTGATTGTGACGGCCGTACCCTTCACACATCAATTCAGACGGCTGAGAAGCCCCATCTGCGCCAGGATGCCTGCCTCTGTGCTTTACTCGATGAGGGTATATCTGGTCAACAATGAGATGGCCACGGTGAAGCGCGACACATATGACCACGCTGAGGTCAAGGCTGAGGGGGAGCTTCCGGAGGTGGTGTTTGTGATAGGGGAGTCGACACGGGCAGACCATATGTCGGTCAACGGTTACACACGCGATACCACCCCGTGGCTGCGCACAGACACCGCCGTGGTCTCAATCCCGGCGATGAGGACTATCCCATGCTTCACACATGTGAGCGTCCCCCACATCATGACGCGGGCTGACTCCATTCACCCAGAGAGGAGTCTGAGGGAGCAGTCGTTCATCACACTGTTCAAGAAGGCCGGCTATGAGACCGCATGGATCTCCAATCAGGATGCGGTCCGCACCTTCACATACTTCATGCATGAGGCAGACACCCTCATGTATGGCAATGCTGCTAAGAGTCTATACAACTTCGATAAATGGCTTGACACTGACCTACTGCCACTCTACGACTCCCTTGACCGTACATCCGGAAAGCCACGGCTGACGGTATTCCACACAATCGGCTCGCACTGGTGGTACAGGTCGCACTATCCCGACTCTTTGGCACGATTCAAACCGGAGACAGACAGCCGTATAATATCTGAACTGACAAGGGAGCAGATCGTCAATTCATATGACAACTCCATCCTGGCCACCGATGATTTCCTTAGGCAACTGGCCGCGAGACTCTGCGACCGCGACGCCATCATCATCTACATCTCTGACCATGGGGAGGCTCTTGGGGAGGATGGTCATTACCTCCATCCGGTTGATTATCCGGAGCTCCACAATCCAGGTTGCATCGTGTGGTATTCGGCTGAATACATCAGGCGCAGACCTGAAAAAATCAAAGCCCTCCGCAAAAACTCAGCCTCGAGAGCGCTGACCGAGACAATGTTTCACACCACACTTGACGCTGCGGGCATAGAAACGGACGCCAAGGTGAACGAAATGAGCCTCATGCGGCAATAAAACGGCCATCCCATACGTTGAATTAACTATGCAGGAAATAGTTTTTGCCACCAATAACGCCCACAAACTCGAGGAACTGCGCCGGATTGCCGGCGACAGGTTCATAATCCACTCTCTCGCAGAGATAGGGTGTCATGAGGATATCCCGGAGACTGCTGACACACTCGAGGGGAACGCCATCCAGAAAGCCCGATATGTCAAGGAACATTATGGCTACGACTGTTTTGCCGATGACACCGGCCTGATGGTCGACTCGCTCGGAGGCGCCCCCGGGGTCTTCTCGGCCCGTTATGCAGGCCCCGGACATGACAGCGCAGCCAATATGAGGCTTCTGCTCCATAATCTCGAGGGCGTGACAGACAGGCGCGCACGGTTTGTGACGGTTATAGCCCTCATCCTCGACGGCGAGGAGCGGACATTCACCGGGAGCATCGAGGGTGAGATTCTCACTGAGCCTGACGGTGACGGTGGGTTCGGCTACGACCCCATCTTCAGGCCGGAGGGGGAGACTCTATCCTTTGCCCGCATGACACCTGATGCCAAAAACGCTATCTCCCACCGCGGACGTGCCACCGCACAGCTGACAAACTACCTTACACAGATCACGAAAACACGATAACCTAATGCTCAAGCGACTGACCATACTCTCTATCCTCGCCGCCATGCTTCCACTCTTCATGACGGCTGCAATTGCCACAGGGACTCTGAAGTCCTATCCAGTCTCAGGCGACTACACTCATCTGCTCGACACAGACAAGATGCTCTGGTATGTGACCGGCGGACGCCTTAACTCCTTCGACAAGGGAGCGGGCGAGACACGCACCTACGTGGCCGGACCAGACCTCTCGGACTTCCATGTAAAGAACATATACTATAACGAGGTGAAGGACTATCTCACCGTTGTCTACGACAACTCAAACATAGACCTCATCTATACGGCCACAGGGGATGTCGTCAATCTTCCTGATATCAAGGATGCCGCGGTCAACGCATCGAAGGGCGTGAACGATGTGGCCTTCCACGACGACCTTATATATGTCGCCACCGAGTTCGGTCTTGTCATCTTCGATGCCAAGCGCCATGAGGTCAAGGAGTCAGGCATCTACAACGGACACGGCATCTTATCAATGGTCGCTCTCGACAATGGCCTTGTTCTTATCCCTGACGGATATCCTGAGGAGTCTGTCCCCATGATGTTCTGCGAGTATGGGTCGCGCATACACAAGTTCGGAAATTTCCGTCAGATAGGTTCGATGTGGGGCGCTTACTCACAGCTCACACCACTCAAGGACAATAGTTTCGCGTCCCTGCAGTGGGGCAAGGTGAAACTCTCGCGCGTAGACGCAGGTGGCACTAAGGTGTCGAACAGTGACCTCCTCAACACAGACGGCATCTCTGTCAAAAACCTCGACAGAGCCTCTGATGGGGGTATATATTTCATCGCATCAGACAGTGTGATGCGCTACATCACCCCGGAAGGCACTTTAGGGACTCAGTCTTGGCCTATCCCCTCCCCTCTCAAAGGTGACCTCATCTCTACCGCAAAAGGGCCTGAGAAGTCGCTGTGGAGCGCGTCAGATGACGGTGTGGGTGAATATCGACTTGATGATCAGGGGGGCTTAACGGTTCTGACAGGCAAGACTGCCCTGACGGGGGCCACAAGTTTCTCGACAATAGCGCGAATGTATCCGGCCGCCGGTGGGAGAGGATTCCTGCTGTCAAACCTTGGTGAGTCTCAGTATCATCCCACTATGGGAACAAACGACACAGAGTTTCACGGCGACATATATCGCGACGGCAATTTTACACGAATTGATGCCAATGATTTGACATTCACCAGTGTGCAGGGCATCGCACAGCTCAACGCCCACGGCGCCCACCTCTACTCCCCTACCTGGATGGCTGAGGACCCCGATGTGGAGGGCCGCATCTATGTGACTTCTAGTCTGGAGGGTCTGTATGTCCTTGAGAATGGACGTCAGGCTGCACACTTTGACGACAGCAACTCGCTCATTCCCAAAATGTGGGTATATCAGAGCCAGTTTGTCACCGTGGACCATCAGGGGAACCTGTGGGTGACTTCCTATGCCTATAACGCGCCTCAGCTTGCCGCCGTGGCCATGCTCCCCGCAGCCAAGCGCCGCCAGTCTGACCTCTCGAAAATCACGCGCGATGACTGGGTGAAAGTCGATTTCGGCGGCCAGATTGCTGCCCGTGACTCCCGTCTCGTCATCTGTCGCGGCAGCAATATAATTCTGGCTTTCGACAGTTATGCCGAATATGGCCTTGAGGCTATACAGCACAACGGGACAATCTCAGAGACCGCGTCACACAAGAAGGCCGGATGGGCCACCGTGATGGACTCTGACGGCAAGTCGTTCCAGCCCCTCCACTGGGTGTGTGGCGTCGAGGACCAGAAGGGACAGGTGTGGATAGGCACCTCTTCGGGTGTCGTGGTGATTCCCAACCCCAACACGGTGATGACAAGCTCGTTCACCATCAACCGTGTCAAGGTGCCACGCAACGACGGCACAAACCTTGCCGACTATCTGCTTGAAAACGATCTTATTCTGTCAATTGCCGTTGACCACTCCAACCGCAAATGGATTGGCACGGAGAACTCAGGTCTCTATCTCGTGAGCGAAAGCGGCGATGAGATACTCGAGGTCTACACAACCTCCAACTCGGCCCTACCCTCCAACACCATCACCGGCCTCCATGTCGACACGGAGACAAATTCTCTCTTCATAGGCACCCCCTCAGGACTATACGAGCTCTCTACCTCCTCAGGCCCTGCACGTGAGGATTTCTCAGAGGTCTATGCCTATCCCAATCCTGTCACACCTGACTACAGCGGCTGGATAACAATCCAAGGCCTCATGGAGAACTCCATGGTGAAGATTGTCGACTCAGACATGCATCTGGTCTATCAGACCACCTCTGAGGGTGGTATGGCCGTATGGGATGGCTGCAATATGAACGGCAAAAGGGTCAAGACCGGTGTCTACTATGTGATGGCATCCTCGGGCGACGACACCTCGTCGACAGGCGCAGTGGCGACAAAAATCCTTGTTGTCAACTAACCTTAGCACTGTCACGCTTGTTATAATTGAGAGTCGGGTGACTAAAGATTTAGCGTTTTTATGGAAAAACTCAGATACACTGATGAGACTGACCGCTGTTATGGAGCGGCCGGAATGGCTATAAGCCTTGTTGTCTTCGATGGCGAAGAGATTCTGTCGGCAATATCGCTTGACGGGCCTGAGGGCGCTCAGACCATGTCTCTGACTCCCGATTTTTTCTTTGCGGGAAATCCGGGAGTGTCAGCCAAGACAGCCTGGAGGCAGATTCTCAAGAACTATAACCTCGGCATAGCCATGATGACTGCAAATCTCCTGTGCCGTTATCTCGTCAACCGCCACACAGGCCTTCCATCCGATGTTGTGGATGAGCTCCGTGCTCTCGCACTCGATGAGGGGCGCGATTCATGCCAACTCGAGGAGGATGAGATTGACTCCATCTTCGACAAGAACATCAACTATCTGACCCGCGTCTTCACCCACAGAGGTGTCCACAGCGTGGCTCACGATTTCGCCTCAGCGCTGAAGAGCCGGCGCACACTCTCGCGTCTTGATGCCCTTGAGATCCTTCAGGCTCTGCAGTCTATATAGGCCCCCTACCCTTCCCCTCAAAAAATTCTACCGTTATGAAGACAAGAGATTTATTACTGGCCCTGGCCGCCGTTATCTTTGTGATTCAAATTGTTATGTGGATAACGGGCGAGATTGGAAAGTTTGGTTTCATATGCGACGCTGTCGCGTTCGCAGCCTTCATAGGTCTCTACTGCTCCTCCGCTAAAAAGAAGGAATAGCAGAGCGCCATCTCTTCACAGAATAAGCCCCACAGGCTGCACGGTGATTCCGGCCTCCTGTGGGGCTGATTTATCTCACCTCCTTCAGGTCTTTCAAGAGTTGAGAAGAGGTCTTGTGGAATATGGGGTGTGTCCATTCAGGGTCGAGTTCCTGAAGAGGGATGAGGACAAACGGACGTAGGTGCATGCGTGGATGTGGGAGCGTCAAAACGGGTGTCTTTATGACCAGCTTGTCGACCGCAATGACATCTATGTCGATAAGACGGTCACAATAGCCCCCTGTCGCATCGCGGTGTGGCGCCTGGGAAATTGACCGCTCGACCGCCATGACGCGCTCTATGAGTTCCGCAGGCGCCAAATCGGCCGTCATATCTATCATAACCCCTATATTGAGAAACCGATTTTCAGACTTATACCCCCAAGGCTCGGACTCGAAAGGAGTTGATGCATGCATCCTCCCCGGAAGGACTGAAGACAAAGCGGCCACCGCCCGCTCCAGCATGGAGCGGCGGTGGCCTATGTTTGAGCCGATGTTGAGATGCACTCTCACATCAGAGGGATTTCTTAACCTCGACTTCCTCGTATGCCTCGATGATGTCTCCCTCCTCGATGTCGTTGTAGCCGGCAATGGAGAGACCGCAGTCATAACCTGAGACAACTTCCTTGACGTCGTCCTTCATGCGCTTGAGTGAGCCGAGCTCGCCTGTGTAGCGGACAATGCCGTCGCGGATCAGGCGCACTTTGCAACGGCTCTTGATGCGTCCCTCGCGCACGATGGCACCGGCGATGGTGCCCACTTTTGAAATCTTGAATGTCTGGAGCACTTCGGCTGTACCGATGACCTCCTCCTTGATTTCGGGCGCGAGCATGCCTTCCATGGCATCCTTGACCTCCTCAATGGCCTGATAGATGATGGAATAGAGACGAATCTCCACGCCATCGCGCTCAGCAGCACGGCGGGCGGCCTGCGACGGGCGCACCTGGAAGCCGATGATGACGGCATCGGAGGCGGCGGCCAGAGTGACATCGCTCTCCGAGATGGCACCGACGGCCTTGTGGATGACGTTGACCTTGACCTCGTCTGTCGACAGTTTGATGAGTGAGTCAGAGAGAGCCTCGATTGAACCATCGACATCGCCCTTGACGATGATGTTAAGTTCATGGAAGTTGCCGATGGCGCGGCGACGGCCGATTTCCTCAAGTGTGGTTCGCTTGGTGGTGCGGAGACCGAGCTCGCGCTGCAGTTGCTCACGGCGTGTGGCAATCTCGCGGGCCTCCTGCTCTGTCTCCATCACATTGAATGTGTCGCCCGCGGTGGGAGCGCCGTTCAGACCTAGAATCAATGCTGCCTCTGCGGGACCCACTTCGCTCACACGCTGGTTTCGCTCGTTGAACATGGCTTTGACTTTGCCGAAGTGTGTTCCGGCGAGTATCACATCGCCCACACGGAGTGTACCGTTCTGGACGAGGATATTGGCCACATAGCCACGCCCCTTGTCGAGCGACGACTCGATGATAGCGCCTGTGGCTCTACGGTCAGGATTGGCCTTGAGGTCGAGCATCTCAGCCTCGAGAAGCACTTTCTCCATGAGCTCATCGACACCTATGCCCTTCTTGGCAGAGATGTCCTGGCTCTGATACTTGCCGCCCCACTCCTCCACAAGGTAGTTCATCTGAGCGAGTTCCTCCTTAATTTTGTCGGGGTTGGCAGCAGGCTTGTCTATCTTGTTGATGGCGAAGACGATGGGAACGCCGGCGGCTGAGGCGTGATTGATGGCCTCGACGGTCTGCGGCATGACATTGTCGTCAGCGGCCACGATGATGATGACAAGGTCTGTCACTTTTGCTCCACGGGCACGCATGGCTGTGAATGCCTCGTGGCCGGGAGTGTCGAGGAAGGTGATGTGCCTGCCGTCAGCGAGAGTGACATTATAGGCACCAATGTGCTGCGTGATGCCACCGGCCTCACCGGCAATCACATTGGCATTGCGTATATAGTCGAGGAGCGAGGTCTTGCCATGGTCGACGTGGCCCATCACTGTGACAATGGGTGGGCGTGTGACAAGCTGGTCCTCAGTATCTTCTTCCTGATTGATGGCCTCAACCACCTCAGCCGAGACATATTCTGTCTTGAATCCAAACTCTTCGGCCACGATGTTGATTGTCTCTGCATCGAGGCGCTGATTGATGGACACCATCACGCCCATGCTCATACATGTGGCGATGACGTTGTTGACAGGCACATCCATCATGACGGCAAGGTCGTTTGCGGTCACAAACTCTGTGATCTGAAGCACCTTGCTCTCAGCGGCTGCCTCAGCGGCTGCCTCACGGGAGTGGGCCGCGAAAGCCTCTCGCTTCTCCTTGCGCCACTTTGCACCCTTCTTTTGTCCCTTGTCCTTGGATGTAAGGCGAGCCAGGGTCTCCTTGACCTGCTTCTGAACATCCTCCTCACTGACTTCAGTGTGGACAGGACGCTTTGCACGGTCATTCTTCGACCCTCCGCGGCGGTTCTCACCACGGCGGTTCTCACCGTTGTTTCCGCCGCCGTTGCGGTTTCCGCCGCCATTGCCACCACTGCGCTGGCTCTCTGCAGCAGCTTGGTTACCGGCCTTCTCGATGTCGACCTTCTCCTTGCCGATGCGTTGGCGTTTCTTGCGCTGTCCGGCCTGGCCTGATGGGGCTCCCTGGGCGTTCTGACCATTCTGTCCGCCGCGGCGGTGGTCATCCTTCCCTTTCTTTTTGGGACGGGTTGACTGGTTGAGCGCCGAGAGATCAATATGGCCAATCACCTTTGGGCCTGTCACTTGAGCCTCTGTATTGTAGCGGAACACCTCAGGCTCGGCCGGTGTCTCAGGCTCCTGCTTGGGAGCCGGTTTTGGTTCTGTTTTCACCTCAGGCTTGGGGGTTGGTGAGGGAGCAGGTTTCTGCTCGGGCTTGGGTTTTGGAGCCGGGGCAGGCTCTGCCTTTACCTCCGGTTTGGGTTCGGGCTTTGGAGCCGGGGCGGGTTCTGCCTTTGCCTCAGGTTTGGACTCCGACTTAAGCTCCTGTTTAGGTGCAGTTGCGGGTGTCGGTTCCGGTTTGGGCTCTGGCTTCACCTCGGGTTTGGGCTCTGGCTTAGGCTCTGGCTTCACCTCAGGCTTTATGGGGTTGTTATGGGAATCAAGATTGATTTTCCCTATCACGCGAGGTCCGGCCGGTGTGGCTGACTTGTTGTCGGCCACAGCCTCTTCCTTAGCAGGGGCCGGAGCGGCTGCGGGAGCCTTCTCCTTTTCCTTCTCGTGGCGGATCCTGTCAATCTTTGCTTTCTCTTTGCGGTCAGGCTGGAATGCCTCAACAAGGATGTCAAAAGCACTCTCATCCAGGCGTGTGTTAGGATTGGCATCCACAGAGATGCCTTTTTTCTGTAACTGCTCGACCACAGTGGGAATCGAGACATTGAATTCTTTAGCTGCTTGACTTATCTTTATTCTCGGCATATATTGGCTTGGGGAGATGAGTGCTTTATGGTGATTTTATTCCTGGTCTTCTGCGGGTTGTCCGGCCTCAGTGTTGTCGGCCTCGGCATTGTCTGCGGCAGGCTCGTCTTCCTCAAACTCAGCCTTGAGGATGGCGATGATGTTGTCGACGGTGTCCTCCTCGAGGTCGGCCTTGTCGATGAGTTCCTGGCGGGGGGTCCTGAGGACTTCGCGGGCTGTGACACAACCCATATCCTTGAGGGCGTCGATGACCCAGCCGTCAATCTCATCTTTGAATTCATCCAGATAGATGTCGTCCTCAACCTCATCGGGGGTGTCGCGATAGACGTCGATGACATAGCCAGTGAGCATGGAGGCGAGCTTGATGTTCATGCCACCCTTGCCGATGGCGAGAGACACCTCCTCGGGGCGCAGGAAGACCTCAGCCTTCTTCTGGTCCTCATCGAGATGGATGCTCGAGATCTTGGCGGGGCTGAGGGCGCGCTGGATGAAGAGAGAGGGGTTGGGGGTATAGTGGACCACATCGATGTTCTCATTGTGGAGCTCGCGGACAATCCCATGGATACGAGAGCCCTTCACGCCAACGCATGCGCCCACGGGGTCGATGCGGTCATCATAGCTCTCAACGGCTATCTTGGCTCTCTCGCCGGGGATGCGGGCCACGGCCTGTATGGAGATGAGGCCGTCCATAATCTCGGGCACCTCGCGCTCGAAGAGGCGGCGCAGGAATGTGTCGCTGACGCGCGACACTGTAATCTTGGGGTTATTGTTCTTATTGTCAACGCTCGAGATGACGGCAAGCACTGTCTCGCCCTTGCGGAAATAGTCGCCGGGAATCGACTCGCTCTTGGGGAGCAGGAGCTCGTTCTTGTCCACATCGAGCAGGAGGGTCTCGCGCGACCAGGTCTGATAGACCTCACCGCTCACGAGCTGGCCCTCAAGTTCCTTGAACTTTGAATAGATGGCCTCCTTCTGGAGGTCGAGTATCTTCGACTGAAGGGTCTGGCGGAGATTGAGGATGGCGCGGCGGCCAAAATCTGCGAAAAAGATTTCCTTTGTATGCTCCTCGCCAATCTCGACGTCGGGATCCTCGTCGGTGCGGGCGTCTGTCAGCGAAATCTGAAGATTGGGATTGGTCACCTCGCCGTCAGGCACAACCTCGAGATTCTGAAATATCTGCACGTCGCCCTTATCGGGGTTCATGATTACGTCGAGATTCTCATCGGTGCCAAACATCTTGGCGAGGACGTTGCGGAACGATTCCTCGAGCACACTGACCATTGTGGCCTTGTCTATGTTCTTAAGGTCCTTAAATTCGGCGAAACGCTCCACCATGTTGGGAGCTTCCTCTTTCTTAGCCATGTTTTCTTGATGGGTTGTCTATGGAATAAGGGTCGGTTTATTTCACTTAAAGTCAAAATGATAGGCCACAGAGCGGCAGTCATCGAAGGAGAGGGTCTCAGGCTCTGCCACAAGGCGGGGGCGTTTCTCGCCCGGTTCTTTGACCTTGCGGGTCACCTCGACCGTGAAGGTGCGCGCGGCGCCATCGACTGCGGTGAGCACTCCTGTGAACTTGCGTCCATCCTTCGTGAGGATATCGACAGAGTCGCCCAAATGCTTCTCATACTGCCCGACAACCTTGAAGGGCGCTGAGAGCGATGAGGTGCCCACCTCGAGAGAGTAGTCCTCGTCATCGCGATTGAAAGCGGCGTTGATGAGGTCGCTCACACGGGTGCAAAACTCTAGGTCGACACCGGTGGAGGAGTCGAGTTCGACGACGATGTCGTTGGCAGGGCTGACGGTCACATCAACTATAAAGGCGTCTGTTCCCTCGATGGCATTGCTCACGATGGCTTCTACTTCTTTCTTGTCAATCATATCATGTATATAAACAACCGGAGGAAGCTCCGTGGCCTCCTCCGTGACTTTCTGTTTGCAAAGATAGCAAATAAGTATGAATAAATGCTAAAAGCCCCACTCAGAGTGGGGCTTTTTAACCTTATTTATGAATTATTAACTCGCAAGTCAATTCTTTCTTCTGTCCATCGACCACCATGCATAGGCGATGTAGGCGAGGACAAAGGGGATTATGACAGATACCCAGCTCATGGCTGTGAGGGTGAAGTGGCTCGATGAACTGTTGTAGATGGTGAGCGAGGAAGATGTGTCGGCCAGCGAGGGATAGTATGGTGTGTTATTATATCCGGCTACCCAGAAGAGCGACAATACCACAAGCACTGTCCCTATGCCGCTCCACCAGATGCCGCAAGTCCAGTGGCGGGCAAATGCCGAGCGGATCACTGCGTAAAGCACCATGACTGTCCCGACGAGGAATGCTGCCAATGCGGCGGGCATCTGGAGATAGTTGTGGAGATAAACATTTTCCTCAGAGCGGAACACGGAGGGTAATTCCTGGCCTCCGTTGAATTCTATGCGATAGCCTGAGGCTGTGAGCAGGAGTCCGACAAACAGAAGGAAGAACACCACAAACACGATTCCATTGAGAAGCACGCGGCGGCGGTTGGTCTCGAAGAAGGCATTGTCAGTGGGGTGGTTGTTGAGCAGATAGAGAGCAGCCTGTGTGCGGGCCAGAAATAGCACTGCAAAACCGAGAACGAGGTTGCGCCAGTCTGCCATGGCCTCGAGGCCGTGGGTAGAAGCCCAACGGGAGATGACGGGTGCGCCGGCGTCGAGAATATTCCCCTTGTCGACGGAGAACTCAGCGCCAAAGAACATCATTCCCACAGCTACACCCAGAAGGATGCAGCCAAAGGCTCCATTGAGAAAGAGGAAGATGTCGTAGACGCCGCGACCGAAGACGTTGCCCGGCTTGGAGCGGAACTCATAGCTCACAGCCTGAAGCACGAAACTGATGAGAATAGACATCCAGAGCCAGTAGGCACCTCCGAAACTGGTGGAATAGAATAGGGGAAACGATGCAAAGAAGGCGCCACCAAACACAACGAGCGTCGTGAATGTGAGCTCCCACTTGTGGCCCATCGAGGAGATGATCTCTCCCTCTGCTCGTGAGCCTGAGGGGGTTCCCAGAAGGAATGTCTGTCCGCCCTGGACAAATAGCATGAATACAAGCACAGCCCCAAGCACCGATATCAGGAGCCACCAATATTGTTGAAGAGTTGCAAGTTCCATAGTGTCAGTCCTCCTCCCTTTTGTTAATCTGTTTAACCATAATTGTCATCTCTGCCACAAGCAGGGCGGTGAATACCCCGGCAAAAATCCAAAATGTCAGCATCACAGAGCCGACGGGAATGTCGGAGATGGCAGCACGTGTGGGCATGAGGTCCTGGATGATCCAGGGCTGGCGTCCCACCTCAGCTGTGACCCATCCGGCCTGGGAGCATATCCACACCACGGCCACTGATAGTATAGCCACCCACTGCCACCAGCGCGCCTGCCAGAGTGAATGCCGCTTATAGGCTCCCCAGAGCGCTATCAGCAGGAAGAGGGTCAGGTAGCCTCCGGCAAGCACCATTATGTGAAATGAGTAGAAGGTCACACCCACGGGTGGAACGGCCTCATCGACGGAGTCGAGATAGCCGTAGCCGAAGTAGGGGTAGTTCTCGGCTATTCCTGCGCTTGCCGCCTTCATGGCCACAGTGTCTCTGCGGCTCATGGCTTTGTCGAAGTCGCGCAGAGCCTCATGTGAGAGGAGACCGCGTTCCATGCGCTCGGCATAGCTGACTGTGTTGACCGGAGTGCCGTCTGTTGTAAAGGAGCGTCCCTCGATGATGTCGTTGATGCCCGGGACAAATGAGTTAAGATCCATGTCGGCGAGCAGGGAGAGGCCATGAGGGATGGCTATCTTGAAAAGGAAGGGGTCTGAAGGATCCGTGCGCTCTCTGGATGGGTCAAGTATGCCGAAGGCCACTAGTTCCTCCCCGTGATGTCCGTCATAAAGGCCCTCCATGGCAGCGAGTTTCATTGGCTGGACACGGGCTACATCTACCGCAGAGCTGTGGCCGGTCCAGAGGGTCATCACCATGCCGATGAGGCCGACCCATCCGGCTATCCGCACAGACTCCATGGCCATCTCGCGGCGGCGTCCCTTCATAAGGAGCCATGCGCTGACGCCACACACAAAGACACCGGCGAGAACCCACCCGTCGAAGACTGCGTGGAGAAATTTGTGTATAGCCACTGGGGAGAGACACACGTCCCAGAAGTTGTCCATGACATTGCGCATCTGCGCAGGGTCAAACTCCATCCCCACAGGATATTGCATCCAGGCGTTGGCCACGAGGATCCAGAGGGCTGAGATTGAGGCACCGATGGCTGTGAGCCAGGTGGCCGCAAGGTGGAAGCCGGGAGAGACCTTTTTCCAGCCGAAGAACATAATGGCGATGAATGTCGACTCCATAAAGAATGCCAGAAGCCCCTCGATGGCAAGCGGCGCGCCGAAGATGTCGCCCACAAACCATGAGTAGTTGCTCCAGTTTGTCCCGAACTCAAACTCGAGGATGATGCCCGTGGCGACTCCCATGGCAAAGTTGATGCCGAAGAGGGTCATCCAGAACTTTGTGGTGTCGAGCCACAGACGCGAGCGTTTCCGGTAATAGATAGTCTCCATTATCCCTATTATCACTCCAAGACCGAGCGTGAGCGGGACAAAGAGCCAGTGATACATGGCCGTCAAGGCAAACTGCCATCTCGACCAGTCGACTACAGTGATGAGATCTTGCATATAGTAGATGTTTTTTTATGAGAAGTCTATTTAGAGCGGTGGAGCAGGGTGGTGCGCACTGCCGCCGAGCGGGAGGGATCATCCGGATAGTCACGCTCAAGGATGTCAGGGAAGAAGAACATCTTCATCACCAGGAAGATAAATATGAGTTTGACTATGATTATGGCCCAGAGCGACTTCCCCACGGTCATGTGTCGGAAGCCATCGGCATAGAGGTCGATGACGCGGTGAAGGAATTTCATTTGCAGTGGCTGAAATAGTGGTCGAGAATCTCACGCGCGGCTGTGAACGAACTCTGGCGGCGGTCAAGCACACGGGTCTCCTTGAGAGCAAGCATGCGTTCGATCTCAGGATTGTTGTAGAAGTGGTTGCGCAGCTGCTCGTTGATAGTTTCATACATCCAGTAGCGCGACTGCTCGGCGCGGCGGTACTCGAAATAGCCGTTCTCCCTGACAAATGTGAAGTAGCGGTCAATCATATCCCACACCTCCGGAATCCCTATCTCATAGTAGCCGGAGTAAGTCAGCACTTCAGGTGTCCAGCCGGAGGCCGGGGTAGGGAAGAGGTGGAGGGCGTTTCTGAACTGGGCCTGTGCAAGTTGTGCGCGTGGGATATTGTCGCCGTCGGCCTTGTTTATCACAATGCCGTCGGCCATCTCCATGATGCCGCGCTTTATGCCCTGGAGCTCATCTCCCGTACCCGCGAGTTGGATGAGGAGGAAGAAGTCGACCATGGAGTGTACGGCTGTCTCGCTCTGGCCCACACCTACGGTCTCCACAAATATATTGTTGAACCCAGCGGCCTCACACAGCACAATGGTCTCGCGGGTCTTGCGGGCTACCCCCCCCAGGGAGCCTGCTGATGGTGAAGGGCGGATGAATGCGTCAGGGTGGACCGAGAGTTTCTCCATGCGTGTCTTGTCGCCGAGGATGCTCCCCTTGGTGCGCTCGCTCGAGGGGTCGATGGCAAGGACTGCCAGTTTTCCACCCCGGCTCAGCACATGGAGACCGAAGACATCTATCGAGGTGCTTTTCCCGGCGCCGGGGACTCCGGTGATGCCTATGCGGCGTGAGTCGCCGGAGTAGGGGAGACATTTCTCTATGACCTCCTGGGCAAGCGCTTGATGTTCAGGCACGAGGCTCTCAACAAGAGTGACCGCGCGCGACAGCATTGTGACGTCGCCCTTGAGAATACCCTCCACCATCTCGCCGGGTGAGGGTAGGGCGCGCCGACGGTGGGGACGTCCATAGGGATTGGTGACGGGGGGCTGGCTCACGCCTGAGTTGACTGTGAGGCCGGCATATTCGCAGGAGTTCTCGGGATGGTCCATTTGAGTGAAGTTGAGCGGTGAGGGTGGGGGAGAGGGTAGTGTCTCTGCCTGTCAGTCTTTGACCTCGGCGACAACACGAACCATGGTTGAGGGGTTGTCAGGGTCGTTTGCAATGATGTTGATGCGCGCATTGAGAAGTTCGGTACGGCCAATCTTCGAGGGGTCGACGGAGACATCCACACGGGCTTTCTTCCCGGGCTTGATCTTGGTCTCCTTGAGCGTGACGGTCACTGCAGGGTCAGGACATGATATTCGGCGTATGATGAGGGGTGTCTTCCCTCTATTGATGATCTCAAAGTAATGGCGTGAGGGGCTGTCTGTACGGCTGACCCGTTCAAGGTCGAGCGCTGTGACCGAGGTGTCAATGTGGGGAGCCTTGGCGCGCTGCTCGTCCGTGAGCCGGCTGAAGTCCTCAGAGACAATGGCCACTGTCTCAATCTTTAGCGGTTCCTCTCCAGATGTGCCTGAAGGGGAGAGGAGTATGGAGTCTGTCAGTATTCCCCACTCGCGCGTGGCGTCGGTGTGGAAGATTGTGGAGAGGATGAATTGCTCGCCCGGAGGCACCGTGGCCGGCTGGACTATGACATTGATATATTTCGGCGAGGATATGACCTTGGGGCGGATGGTGTCAGATGATGCGTTGTATGCCTCGACATACTGACCCGGAGATTTCCCCTTGAGAACTTTGCCATATGGGATTGTGGTTGTGCGCATCCTCACCGGGCCTGCCTCGACCGGAAAGCGTGAGCGCAGCGTGTTGCCCGAGCCTATCACGGTGCCGCAGATGGTGAGGCGTGTGCGCAGCGGGGGCGCGCTGCAATCGACTGTAACCTGCTTCTGGAAGCGTCCGGGACGCCCCTTTGGGTCATAGCCAACCCTTATAACGGCTGTATCTCCTGGAGCCACTGGCGCCGTGGAATATTCCGGGCGTGTACATCCGCAGTTGGCACGGGCGCTCATTATCGAGATTGGCTCCGCGCCCTCATTGACAAGGCGGAACTCGCAGTAGACCACGCCCATATCCTCATCAAAGGCACCGAAATCGTGGGTCTGCGTCTCCCAGACGCCATCGGCAAAGACGATGGCAGGGAGCAAGAGGAGGAGTATGTTTAGTATACGTTGAAACATGAGGCTTAGAGTGATTGAAAAGGGGGGCGCTTGTAGCCTTTATTTCGGGACAACAACACCGGAGAATGTGAGTTTGAGACGCTTTTTCTGTGACGTGAGCTGCACCTTGACGCTGCGGTTCACTTCGCCCCTGAATGTCGAGGGATTGAATCTGATCACAATCTCCCCCTTCTCGCCTGGCTTGATGGGCTGCTGTGGGAATTCAGGCTTCGTGCATCCGCAGCCACCGTTGGTCACGGTCACTATGCCTACCGGCTCGTCGCCGGTGTTGACAAACGGAAACCTCATCACCACGGTACCTCCGTCTGACTTGACCGTGCCGAAGTCAACATTTTTCACGGAGAAATCCACCTCGCCGCGAGCCATGGCCGTGAGTGAGGCGAGAATGAGAGCAAGCGAAAGGATGATATGACGCATATTGATGGTTTTCTTTTTAATACAATCCCCTGTCGGATGATGTTCACACTGCAAATATAAAAAAAACTCCCCGTTCGGCCAAAGACCAACGGGGAATTAAATGAGTTGTCCGTGTGTATTGCCTTACTTGGCAGGCTCTACCTCGAGGACTTCAACCTCGAAGATAAGAGTTGCATTGGGACCGATGCCCGCACCGGGAGCGCCGTCCACGCCATAAGCGAGGTCGCCGGGGATGTAGAGGATATACTTGGAGCCCTTCTTCATCATTGAGAGACCCTCGCCAAAGCCGGGAACCACGTTGCGTGTGTTGAAGCGGATTCCATCCTCGTTAGCGTCAAACTGTGTGCCGTCCACGAGTTTGCCCTCATACTTGACTGTGGCTGAGCCTCCCTCGCCAACCGCGGGACCTGAACCTTCGTTGACCACCTTATAGGCGAGTCCTGAAGGAAGAACCTTGACTGAAGGATCGGATGATGTGACCTTCTTGATGAACTCAGCGCCTTCCTCGGCGTTCTTCTTGGCCTCGGGTGAGTTTGCCTTTGCCTCCTTGGCAGCCTTCTCCTGAGCGTCATAGAACTCCATCATCTTCTGCTGGGCCTCCTGTGCGAGAATCTGGAATGCACCCTGAGCATCGCGGAGCTGCTCCATGCTGACAGTGTCGTTCATGAAAGCCTTGGCATATGCCTCATACACCTTAGCGCGGTCAATCTTGATGCCGGCCTGCTCATAGCGCATCAGCTGGCCTGCGAGATTGAGGCCAAAGCTCAGACCTGTGAGATAGCCCTGCTGGGTGGTGTCGACCATGATGACCTGCTTGAGGCCGCGAAGAATGTCATCCTTCTTCATCTTGGCCTGATCCTCAGGTGCCAGCTGGGTGGCATAGTCGTTTGCAAGACGCAGACCCTGGCTCTCGCCGAATGCGGTTGAGAGTGAATCGCCAAAGGCTGAGTCACCCCCGTTTGAAGATGAGTTGGAGCATGAGGAAACTCCGAGAATGGCTGCGGCAACACCGCATGCCAGAATGATTTTTTTCATTTTGATATTGATTTGTTAATGGATTTCAGATTTATATTGTCCAAGATTGACGCCTGTGTCATTTTATCCCTATCAGATTGACCGTGAAGTCGATGGCGGCTCCGGGAGGAATGACGCCTCCTCCGGCGCCACGCTCTCCATAGCCCAGCGCAGCCGGCATCACTATGCGATATTTTCCACCCGGCTTCATCATCTTTAGGCCTTCAGAGAACCCGGCGACGACGCCGCTGACATTTAGGTCGATAGGAGTGTCGGTCGAGTCAAACACAGAGCCGTCGCTCAGACGGCCGATGTAAGTCACAGAGACAGTCTGGCCGTCGACTGGCATGGGACCCTCACCCTCGGTGATGACTTGGAACACAAGGCCGGAGGGGGTTGTCACTGCCCCGGGTGCTTTGGCCATCTCGGCTACGAACTGAGTCTGCGACTCCGGAGAGAACTCACGGGCTTCCTCAGGGGCAACTTGTCTGTCGATATAGGCCTGTGCGGTCTGAGGTGTGAAACCTGTCGACCCTCCACGGAGCACTTTGACCAACTCGCTACCCAATCGCTCTGGCGACACCTCGAGTCCTATCGAGGCCGCCTCCATGAGTGAGCGGGCTATTGTCGAGGCGAGTGAGGCTCCCCGGAGATACTGCACTTTCAGGGAGTCTGTGTCAGGGAAGTTTTCCTCAAATCCCTTCAAGAATGCATCCTTCTCGGCTGAGGAGAGGGTGTTCATGTTGACGGCTGTGCCCCAATATGTGGCGAGTGCCGAGGCAAGGGAGTCAGAAGGCTCGGCCGCCCGGACTGAGAATCCGAGCAGTGCCGAGGCTATGAGGATGAAGAGAGTACGTTTCATATATGCGACTTATCAGAGGACTCTGAGAAGTTCTACGTCGAAGATAAGGGTGGAGTTGGGACCGATGGGGCCTGCGCCCTGAGGACCGTAGGCAAGCTGAGAGGGGATGAAGAGACGCCACTTTGAGCCGGCCTTCATGAGCTGGAGTGCCTCGACCCATCCGGGGATGACTTGTGTGACACCAAATGTCGCAGGCACACCTCTGTCGACAGAGCTGTCGAAGACGGTTCCGTCGACAAGTTTGCCTGTATAGTGTACCTCTACGCGGTCTGTCGATTTGGGCATGGGGCCGTCACCCTCGGTGATCACCTCATACTGGAGTCCTGAGGGGAGAGTCTTGACCTCGGGGCGCTTGCCGTTTTCCTCAAGATATTTCTTGCCGGCAGCCTCGTTGATCTCGCCCATCTTGGCGGCCTCAGCCTGCTGGAGGGCCTCAAGCTCGGTGAAGAATTTCTGAATCTCAGCCTTGGCGTCATCATATGTCATCTTGGGTTCCGACCCGTAGAAGACAGCGGCCACTCCGTCGGCAAAGTCCTGGACATTGATTTTCTCAATCCCGCTCGCACGGAAGTTGTGGCCCATGCTGAGGCCGAGGGCATAACTGATACGGTCAAATTCTTTCTGTTCCATAATTGGATAAAAATTGTGTTGGGTTGAAGTGTCTTTGTGGAGAGCGGGTGTGATTCAACTTGCAAAGTTAGATGATTTTCCTTAATGTTTTTCACTTAATTTAATTAAAAAACTTAAAATCACATATCCACGCTCTTAATATCAACACATTGGGGAGCAGAGATGTTCATGTTTGGACAAGGGTAGCACCTGAGTGGCCGACCGTGAGGGTTGAGACTGACGAGCAAAGCATCGGGATATTGTGGTCCACGTGTCCTATGGGCGCGCCGAAGGCAATGGGATAACCATATTCCTCCGTGATGCGCGATATCATCATCTCCATCGACTCATTGTCGCGGTCAGGCGTATAGTCTGTGAACCGTCCCACGATGAGTCCGCCAAGGGAGCCCAGCACTCCACTCAGGCGAAGTGTATAGAAGATACGCTCCACCTTATATATAGGTTCGGCTATATCCTCGATGAACAGGATTGAGCCGGGACGGAAGGGCGAATAGGGAGTGGAGAGGAGTCCGGCGGCCACGGCGAGGTTTCCACCCAGGAGCGGTGCGGTGACAGTGCCGGGCCGATTGAGCCTGTGAGCGGGGAAGTTGACGGGGGGATTCTCGCCGCGCAGCAGAGAGAAGAGACGGCGCGAGTCTGCGTCGCGCCCCTTGTGTGTGGCGATATGCTTGCACATGGGAGCATGGATGCTCTGGATTCCGTTGGCCGACATCAATGAGTGGAGGGCGGTGATGTCTGAGTAGCCCACAATCCATTTCGGGTCATCTTTCAGTGGAAGTTTGCTGAGGCGCTCCAGAAGATGGACCGCGCCATATCCGCCACGCGAGCAGATGATGGCCCTGGTGTCCGGGTCGAGCAGTGCGTCCTCAAGGTCGGCGTAGCGGTTGTCATCGGTGCCCGCATATGTCCCGAAACGGTCGAAGGTATGGTGGCCGACATGGACAGACCAACCCTCGTCGGCAAGGACATTCATTGTCTCATACACCACCTGGGGCTTTATTATGGATGCGGGGGAGAGGATGGCTATCCTGTCGCCGCGTTTTAGTGGCTTTGGTGTGAGCATAGCGATAGGGTGGGGGATGAGAGGTTCAGACTGTTTCAACTTTAATCCCGGTGGCTGATGTGATCTGTGTCGCGATTTTGTCGAGCTCCTCACGGCTCACCTTGGCCAGATGCTCGGCCGGGGTCTTGCGGTCGATTGAATAGAGCATCACCTCGCGTGGTCCAATCTTGGCATATGCCCTGATAAGCGCTTCTATCTCCTCAGGGGTAGTGTTGTCAATCACGCGACCCTCATACTCGCCGCGGACAAGGAGCGTCTGGATGATGCAGCGGCCAGAGAACGCGCGCAGCCCTTCGATAATTTTCTCTGATGTGAGGTGGGGTAGGGTAGGGCGGTCGAGCGCTCTCATGGTGGTTGTGATGGCTGAATCGAGCTTGAGGATGTTATTGTCGACACGGTCGAGCGCCTCGGCGACAGCGGGAGTGAAGATGCGTGTGGAGTTTGAGAGGACGCTCACCTTAGCCGAGGGATAGTATTCGTCACGTAGCCTCAAGGTGTCGTCTATGATTTCGGGAAAGTCGGGATGAAGTGTCGGCTCACCGTTGCCCGAGAAGGTGATGACATCAAGCGGCTCGCCGGCTCCCCGCATGGCCGAGAGTTTCTCACGAAGCAAACGCGCCACTTCTTTGCGTGGAGCAAATCCTGTCGTGCCGGGGCCCTGCGCGTTGAAGCCTGCCTCACAATAGAGGCAGTCGAAGGTGCAGATCTTGCCGTCGTTTGGAGTGAGGTTTATTCCGAGCGAGACACCAAGCCGTCGAGAGTGGATAGGACCGAAAATGGTGGTATGAAAGAGTACTCGTTGCATGCCTGCAAAGATAGTAAATTAATCGGACTTGAGAATCGAAAATTCATGGACGGATGGCTTGATCAACCCAAATATTTAAATCTCAGAGGGTTAATATTTGCATAACCAATTGATAAACAGATGAATAACCTAATTTTTGGCCTTTGTTTTTTTCTCTCCAAAAAAATCGGACGGGGCGTTTATTGCCAAAATTTGAAAATTTCTGTAACTTTGCAGATATGAAGAACCCGATAGAATGGCTAACAGACGGTATTGAGATGCCGGCGATTGACACAGCCCGAATCGAGGCGTGGATAAAGGAGGTGGCCGGCCGACATGACAGGATAGTCGGCCCGTTGACCTACATCTTCTGCGATGACAAGAAAATCCTCGAGGTGAACCTTGAGTTTCTGCAGCACGACTATTTCACGGATATAATCACATTCGACTATTCGCGCGGGCGAATGATCAGTGGCGACATGTTCATTTCGCTCGAAACGGTTGCCTCTAATGCCGAGACCTTAGGTGTTAATTATGACCGCGAACTCCGAAGAGTCATCATCCACGGTGTGCTGCATCTCTGCGGAATCAATGACAAGGGACCGGGCGAGAGGGAAATCATGGAGGCACACGAGGACGATGCGCTCGTCCTGCTTGATAATATAAACAACTGAAAATGAAATTTGAATACGATGTGATTGTCGTAGGGGCGGGACATGCCGGATGTGAGGCTGCCCATGCCGCTGCGCATCTTGGAGCCTCGACCCTGCTGATAACCATCGACATGAACAAGATAGCCCAAATGAGTTGCAATCCTGCTGTGGGCGGGATTGCCAAGGGGCAGATTGTGCGCGAGATTGATGCCATGGGCGGTATGATGGGAGTCGTGACAGACCTCTCGTCAATTCAGTTCCGCATGCTCAACCGCTCAAAGGGGCCGGCCATGTGGAGTCCGCGCGCACAGGCTGACAGAATGGTGTTCTCGCTGACGTGGCGAGGCATTCTTGAGAATACACCGGGACTCTGCATGTGGCAGGATTCCGTGAGGAATCTCATCATCGAGGATGGCCATGTGGCAGGAGTTGTCACTGCTCTCGGAGTGACCTTCAAAGCCAAATGTGTGGTGGTGACGGCCGGGACTTTCCTCAATGGACTCATGCACACAGGTCCGGTGAAAATCGAAGGTGGCCGCGTGGCAGAGCCTCCTGCACGAGGCCTGACTGAACAGTTAGTGGGCCTAGGCTTCAAGGCGGATCGTATGAAGACCGGAACGCCTGTGCGCATCGACGGACGCTCAGTCGATTTCACGAAGACCACTCTCCAGGAGGGGGACACTGATGAGCATAAGTTCTCATATCTTCCGGAAGTGAGGCGAACGCTCAAACAACGGCCCTGCCACACGGTCTATACCAATAAGGAGACCCACGAGATATTGCGAAAGGGGCTTCCGGAATCTCCGCTCTACAACGGACAGATCACGAGTATCGGACCTCGCTATTGCCCGAGCATCGAGACCAAGATAGTCACCTTTGCCGACAAGGAGGAACATCAGCTTTTCCTTGAGCCGGAAGGGGAGACAACTACCGAATATTATCTCAACGGATTCTCATCTTCGCTCCCAATAAATATCCAGTTTGAGGCGCTCCAGTCCATTCCTGCATTGAGAGACGTCCAACTTTTCCGTCCGGGCTATGCCATAGAATATGACTTCTTCGACCCGACCCAGCTCCATCATACGCTCGAGACCAAGATTGTGGGAGGGCTCTATTTCGCAGGTCAGGTCAACGGCACAACCGGATATGAGGAGGCAGCCGGACAAGGTTTGATTGCCGGAATTAATGCCGCACTCGCCGTGAAAGGGGAGGGGTGCCTGACGTTGAGCCGTGACGAGGCATACATAGGTGTGTTGATTGACGACCTTGTCACCAAAGGTGTCGATGAGCCATACAGAATGTTCACATCTCGGGCTGAATACAGGATTCTTCTCAGACAAGATGACGCGGATATGCGCCTCACTCCGCGTGCATATGCCATAGGGTTGGCAACGGAGGAGCGCTACCGACTCATGGAAAGCAAGCGCGCGCAGCGCGACGCTCTGATAGATTTCGTGCGCTCTCACTCTGTCAGTATGGCTGCGGCTAATCCATGGCTCGAGAAAATAGGTGAGCAGCCGCTCAAACAGGGTGTGAAACTCGAAGCCCTCTTGCTGCGCCCGGGGATAACAATTGATGTCCTGGATAAGAACATTCCCGAGTTAAGAAGATTCATCTATGAGAACATCGAGGCCGAGCGTCGCGACGAGATTGTAGAGGCCGCAGAAATCCTGCTCAAATATCAGGGTTACATAAAGCGCGAGCAGGACAATGCCGCAAAACTTCATCGCCTCGAGAATCTCAAACTTAAGGGAAAGATTGATTACTCAGCAGTCAGGTCGCTCTCAACTGAGGCAAGGCAGAAACTCGAGCGAATTGATCCCGAGACCGTAGCCCAGGCTTCAAGAATCCCAGGCATCTCTCCGGCCGACATAAATATACTCCTCTTACTTTTAGGACGATAATAGAGTTTTGTTCCACGTGGAACACTCCAACCAGATATTTACAATCATGGAAATCTCAAACGAAAAAAGCATGGAATATCTCAAAGCGCGCATTCGTGACGTGGTGGACTTTCCCCAGAAGGGAATTGTCTTCAAGGACCTCACGACACTTTTCAAAGACGCCCGTGGCCTTCATATAATAGGCTGGGACCTCTCGCAACTTTACCGTGACAAAGGTGTTACTAAAGTAGTGGGCATCGAGAGCCGCGGATTCATCGGCGGTTCAATTCTCGCTTTCGAGCTTGGCGCAGGCTTTGTGCCTGTACGCAAGCCCGGCAAACTCCCCGCAGACACAATCCAAGCGTCATACGATAAGGAATATGGCAAGGATGTCATCGAGATTCACCGAGACGCCATCACAGAAGATGACATCGTAGTGCTTCACGACGACGTGCTGGCTACCGGCGGGACAATGGCTGCCGCCTACAATCTGGTGAAGCAGATGAACCCTAAGAAAATCTACATCAACTTCATCATTGAACTAACTGCCCTCAATGGCCGTGCCAATCTCCCGGCCGACGCTGAAGTGACATCTCTGATAAAATACTAACGGGAAGAAAATCCGCTGCATGACGGGCCTTCCCTCACCGCGGGAAGGCCCGTCATGCATATCCTGAAAAGGAAGTCTCTTCAAACCGATACAACATGCCAAAGCATCGCAAATCAGCAGCCCTTGAGGAGAAAATCTCCATTCTCCCGGATACCCCCGGAGTCTATACATACTATGACTCGGAGGGTACGGTGATCTATGTGGGTAAGGCAAAGAACCTGAAGCGGAGAGTGAGCTCATATTTCAACCGCACCCACGACTCCTTGAGGACAAACCTGCTTGTGCGCGCCATTGCGGACATGAGCTACATCATCGTGCCCACTGAGCAGGACGCGCTCAACCTCGAGGCTTCAATGATAAAGGAGCATCAGCCGCGCTACAATGTGCTGCTGAAGGACGACAAGTCCTATCCATGGATTGTGGTGACAAACGAACATTACCCTCGTGTGTTCATGACACGCGAGAGAATCAAGGACGGCTCAAAATATTATGGCCCATACTCTGATGCAAGTTCGGCCAGGGCCACCCTCGAACTCATCAAGCAACTCTATCCCATACGGTCCTGCCGGCATATGATCACACCGGAGTTTATTGCCAAAGGAAAGGGGAGGCTCTGCCTCGACTACCATCTGAAGCGCTGCCAGGGGCCATGCAAGGGTTTGGTCAGTGAGGCCGAGTACGGAGCATATATCGACAGAGTAAGAGCCATCCTGAGAGGTGAAACCTCTGAACTCCTGCAGCATCTAAAGACGGAGATGGAGCGCCTCTCGGAAGAGATGAGATTTGAGGAGGCCCAGGAACTCAAACTTCAATATGACCTCATCATGCGCTATCGCGCCAAGAGTGTCATCGTCTCGCAGACAATCGAGGATGTGGATGTCTTCGGCATCTATGAGGAAGGGAGCGATGTCTACATCAACTATATGCATGTGCGCCGCGGTGCCGTGGTGAAGAGCGTTACCCTCGAGTATAAGAAGCGCCTCGACGAGTCGAAGTCTGAGATGCTGGGCTATGCGATGAACGAGATACACGACTCCCTGAATGTAAGGTTTGGGGAGGTGATAACGGCAATGGAGCCTGATGTGGAGATGGAGGGTGTAAGGCTCACCATCCCTCAGCGGGGCGACAAAGCGAAGATTCTGGGAATTTCTGAGAACAATGCCAGGCAGCATCATGTCGACAAAATAAAGACTCAGGAGAAGCGCGACCCCTCGACAAGAACGGACCGCATCCTCGAAAGGATAAAGATCGATTTTCACCTGAATGAGTTGCCGCGCCACATAGAGTGCTTTGACAATTCGAACATCCAGGGGACGAATCCCGTAGCATCGTGTGTGGTGTTCAGGGATGCGAAGCCTTATAAGAAAGACTATCGACATTTCAACATAAAGACAGTAGTGGGGCCCGATGACTTTGCCTCTATGAAGGAGGTGCTGACGCGCCGCTACACTCGCCTGATGAACGAGGGGAAAGACCTGCCCCAGCTCATAGTGGTCGATGGAGGCAAGGGGCAGCTCTCGGCCGCCGTCGAGGCGCTCGATGAGATGGGGCTACGGGGCACCATTGCTGTCGTCGGTATAGCCAAGCGGCTTGAGGAAATCTATTTCCCCGGAGACTCTGTGCCCCTCTATGTCGACAAGACCTCAGAGACACTAAAGGTGGTTCAGCAACTGCGCGACGAGGCTCACCGCTTCGGCATCACTCACCATCGCAACCGCCGCTCAAAGAGCCAGACAGTCTCAGCCCTCGACGGGATAAAGGGAATCGGAGAGAAGACCCGAACCACGCTGCTCACACACTTCAAGAGCGTCAAGAGGCTTAAGGAGGCCGACCTCGACACAATCGCCGAGCTCATAGGCCCGAGCAAGGCCTCGATTGTCTATGGCGCTATTCACGAGGAGTGAGTGAGGCGACACTGTCCACGGAGTCAATCACAGAATTGGCCCCGAGACACGATGCAATCATGTCGCGGGGCCTTCCACAGAGCGTCAGTGCAAGCTGCGCTTCCTGTTATATTCTCCTATTTTTCAATTGTTTAAATCATGGAGTAGGGGTAAGAAGACGGATAGAGGGGACGTGTGAGCAACTTGTCCGCTGTAAGCCCTGAAGCTTCAAAAGGATAGTGTTCACCATAGCGGATTGCCTATAAGCAATTCGCCCTCAATGGTTTATGGCTGGGGATTGAAAAATAAGCGTTTTGTAGAGTATTTGTTTGTTTGTGAAATGGAGGGAGGAGACGGGGTTGTTTGTAGATAGACAGAAAAGTACGATGCAGAGGTCTCTCTGTGGTTTTTAGCCGGTTACATCGGGCTTGAAGTAGAGGGAAACATAAACACGGCTGAGACCGTGTGAATACTTCGGGGACAGGGAGTGGCAGCTCTAAAATTACTTAAAATTAAAGTGTTGGCACTGGCGTTTCAAAGGGGTGAGTTTGTGAGTCACGATGCAAAGGTAGGACTAATAATTGACATATCCAAATTATAATCCTTTCCATGAGGAAAGTATGCGCCCGAGAAACCTCAAAATAGCCTCCAGATCGAGGGTTATCGAGGTGTTTTCAAAGATACTTTTGACCTCAATGAGCGAAAGGCCGATCGCTCCGAGAGTGGAGACATATGGGAATAATGGGAACCCCTCAGAGCCGGCGGCACGAAGCCCGACAGACGCTGCAATGAGCATTGCGTCAATGGCCGTAAGCGCAAATAGTGCTGAATAATACGAGGTGATTTTAGAGACTGTGCGTCTGAATCCGCTGGACGTCAATGGCTTGTGTTCGAGCCTGGCGCGGTGCGCTCCACTCAGGAGATCGGCGATGATTGACACAAGCACACTTATGTAGCACACGGCAAGGACAAAGAATGTTGAGAGCATGGGAGTTGGGTGATGGTGATTGGATGAGACAAAAGAAACAAACTTTCCGCAAAGTTAGTGTCGAAAATTCCGGCTATTAGTGGGATAATGCCGATAATTGACTATATTTGCAGCAACGTCACCCCTTCAAACCAATCTTTATGACATATAATTTTGACCGTGAGATCAACCGCAGAGGCACCGGCGCTATGAAGACAGACGCTCTGACCACATTCTTCGGACGCGACGATGTCGAGGCTCTCTGGATAGCCGATATGGATTTCGCTGTCGCTCCTGAGATCACCGGCGCGCTTGCCCAACGTTTTGCCCATGCCATCTATGGCTATTCCGCCGTCCCTGAGAGCTACTGGGAGTCAATTATCGACTGGCTCAGGGATCGCCACTCCTGGAAAGTAAATCGCGGTGACCTCATCTATGTCAACGGCGTGGTGAAGGGGATAGGGTTCCTCATAAATTATTTCACCGAAAAGGGTGACAAGATATTGATTCAACCCCCGGTCTATCATCCATTCCGGCGTCTAATCGAAGAGAACGGCCGGGTGTGTGTGGCGTCACCCCTTCAGCGCCGTGAGCAAGGGTATGAGATGGATCTTGCAGGTCTCGAAAAGAAATTCCGGGAGATGCGCCCGAAAATGATGATACTCTGCAATCCCCATAATCCCATCGGGCTGCAGTGGAGCCGAGACACCCTCGCCGAGATAGCCCGTTTGGCAAAGATGTATGACGTCAAGGTAATTTCCGATGAGATTCACGGCGACCTTGTGCTGTGGGGCAAGCCTCACATTCCGTTTCTTGAGGCGAGCGAGGAGGCCAAGGAAGTGGGCATAGCCCTCGGTGCACCCTCAAAGACATTCAACATCCCGGGGCTGTCAAGCTCGTGGATCGTGATTAAATCTGAGAGCCTGAGACGTGGCTTCTTCCACTGGATGGAGGCCAATGAATTCTCTGAGCCGACATTTGTTGCCACCATAGCCACCGAGACAGCTTACCGCTACGGTGCGCCATGGCTGAAAGAGGCCATGGAATATATTGAGGGAAATATCATTGCCGTTGAGCAATTCTGCAAAGAACGAATGCCGCATATAAAGCCAGTGAGACCGGAGGCTTCATTTCTAGTGTGGCTCGACTGCCGCGAACTGGGATTGCCTCACGACAGTCTGGTAGACCTCTTTGTCAACAATGCCCACCTGGCTCTCAACGACGGCGCCATGTTTGGTGAGGAAGGGTCAGGATATATGCGCTTCAACGTCGCCTCCCCCCGCAGTGTCGTGATGCGCTGCCTTGACAGGCTTGCTGAATGCATAAATGAGCAGCGATGTCACAAAATAGACACCGGTGAGAATCCATAGCGGGATGTAGTAGCCGCTGACGTCGCTCAGGGAGGCTCCGTTTGAGTTTATATGCACAAATCCTTGAACTCCCCATGTGGCGGGCAATACATCGCTCATGGCCTTCCAAAAGGGCGAGAAGGCATATCGCGGCCATGTGAGTCCCGAGAGAAAAAGGAATATCACGGAGGTGAACACAATCAGCACCATCGAGGTCTCGCGCTCGCGCACGAAAATCTGAATAGTCTGGCCGAGGAAAGCCGTGGCCAGAAGCATGACGGTTATGAAAGGCATATAGTCGCGGAAAGAGCCAGACTGGGGCAGGTCGAAGATATGCGGGACAATTGCCATGACATAATATGCCATGGGCAGATATAGCGTGACATAGCAGGCAGCGCGCCCAAGGACGGTGGCTGCCGGGCCGAGCCCAAGCTCATAAGAGTCTTCTCCGCGGCGCCGGCGGTCGCGCCGAGTCCCGAAGAGCATAGTGATGCCCATGAGCATCCCTTGTTGAAGAATAAGAATCACTATTCCGGGAATGATGAAAGAGGCGAAGCCCTGCGAGGGGTCTCCGATTACATTGGCCTGTGTGGCCACGGGAAGACCGGAGACTACAGTCGAGAGTCCCCCTCCAAGAGTGGCCACACGTTTCACAGTAAGTTTTGTGGCCTCATTCATCTGCACATCGGTGAGCGATAGGAGGCTCTGCCTGTAGCGGATCAGCAGCGACATGTCCTGGTAATATGACACCACGGCCTGTTCTCCTGAGCCAATCTTACGGCCATAGTCGACTGGAATCTCAATGATGGCATAACACTTCTTCTCAGCCCACGCCCGGCGCGCCTCAGCCATGTCTGTTGCATATCCGGCGATGTGAATGGACTGGGTGGCATCGAGTGTGCGCGCCAGGTCGCGGCTCTCGGCAGAGCGCGAGTGGTCGACAATCACGGTGTCAATCTCCTTGACGACCTCCGGGTTGTATATGAGAGTGTAGATGATGGGATAGCTCAGCGGTAGCACAAAGAAGAATATGAGCACACCCAAATCCGTGAAACATAGCCACATCTCACGGCGCCACACATGGAAAAAGTCCTTAAGCCATTTCATTTCCTAACGCGATTATGGTACATAGACCGGAGTGAGACACTTTTTCTTGAGCCTTTTTAGCCCCAGCAGCGGCACAAGCATCGTCACGAGCATGGCCACATAATAGAAGCGGGAATAATAGAGGGGGATGCCGTTCAGAGCCTGGTCTATGTAGATGAGGAAATACCACCTGACGGGGAGGATGTAGGCAAAGATGGCGATGGGGCCATACATCTTGTCGACCGGAAATGAGAATCCCGCTATGGAGAAGGCCAGGATGCCCGAGAGGCTCACAATGATGAGCGCCAGGCGCATGTTGGGGACGCATTCGACCGCCACAAGTGCGTAAGCTTGGCTTGAGCAAACCAGAAGCAGCATGGCCAGAATCATGTGCCATGCAGGAGAGTGCATGGGGAAATTGAGGAAGCCGAACATGACAGCCTGTATCCCCACACCCATGACGGTGAATATCAATGTCTGAGGCAGGAGTTTGCCTATCAGGGCGCGCAGCATTGAGCCGCGGGCCGTAGATAGCCACTCAGGCGAGGTACCCCATTTTATCTCTGAGGTCACGGAGAAGACCGTCACCACCATGACAAGCAGCGATATCAGACCACCCAGAAACGATGGCGAGAGATAGATTGAGTAGTTTGTGCAGGGATTCCCGATAGGATGAGTGTCGAGTCTCAGGGGCATCAGGACGGACGATCCCCCTAGCACCTCGTCGAGCCCTGCGGAACTGAGCGTGGCCTCGACCAGCGAGCCTGACGTGGAGACAGCGATGGTCTTGAACCCCTTGAACGATAGTGTCCCGGGGACAAAGATGCTCATGTTGCAGAAGAAGGAGATGGTGGGTGTTCGCCCTGACAGAGCATCCTTTTGAAACGATTCCGGGATATAGAAGAAACCATATGTCTCACCAGACCTCACCTTCAGGAGCGCATCATTGAAACTCTCAGCCTTGTCGGTGATCTCTATGAGCTCTGAGGCGTTGAGCGAGCGTGTGACGCGGCGTGACATCGAGGAGTGGTCAAGATCGACAACAGACACTGGAATCTTGAGCGGAAGCCCTTCGTGCATAAGGCTCAGAAAAAAGAACGCACCCGCCAGCGGCACGATCACCATCATGAAGATGTAGATCCTGCGGGAGCAAAGTGTGATTATGCCGCGTCTGAGTGAGGGTAACATATGAAGAGCCTGATTATTTTTCGTAGACCACAGTCATGCCGGGACGGAGCTCGGGGATTGTGTCGAGTGTGCGGGCCTTGATCTCGAAGGTCTTTGAGTCCCATTGTCCGACGCTTTTGGTGGCCTGCCATGTGGCATAGCTGCCAAGGTCGCGCGAGTAATATATGCGGGCCTTGGCTTTTTTCTTGTCGAGAGCAGGAATCATTATCTCAATCTCTCCACCCAGGGGCATATCCTTGAGCAGGTCCTCGCGGACATTGAATGTGACCCACTTGTCGTCGAGGCGCAAAAGGCTCATTATGGGCGCGCCGAGCATGACGAGCTCGCTCTCCTCAGGATAGATCTGGTCTATCTGCCCATCGTAAGGTGCGGTGAGATATTGGTCCTCAAGCACACTCTGAACCTCAGCCACACCACCCTTGGCCACATTCACCATGGCCGCGGCGCTTTCCTTGTCCTGGCGTTGTGCGCCCTGCTCTGCCAGACTCAGCTGCGAGAGAGCCGCACGGTGGGCGGCAAGGGCTGCATCATAGGCCGCCTTGGCCTCATCGCGCTTCTGCTCTGATACCACACCCTCCTTGAAGAGGTTCTCCATTCGCCTGTAGGTTTTCTCTGTGATTGATACGGCGGCCGCAGCCTGAGCGGCGAGGTCGCGCGCAGCGGCAATGATCTGAGAGCGTGTGCCCTCGTCTACTTTGCTCTCCTGCGTGCGAGCCACGGTCTCCATTCCCTCGGCCTGCATGAGCTTAGCCTCCGCAAGAGATGAGTGGATATGCACGAGTGTATCCCCCTTGCTGACCATATCCCCCTCCCTGACATAGAATTTGACGACACGTCCCGGGAGCTTGCCTGAGATGCGGACAGAGGTGGCGTCTGCCTGACCCTCAACAATCTCGTCAGGGTGGTTCATAAAGACAAAACCGATAATGGCGAGGACAATTACTGCCACTACCACAAGACCCATCGAGAAGAGCAGTACACGGTTCTCCTTCTGCTCCTGGGTCTGCTGATTGCTGTTATCTTTCATAGGGCTATTGAATTTCTGAAGTTGAGAGAGTGCCAAGAACCTTGGCGAGATATACATCACACAGATAGAGGTCTATCCGCGCGTCGATATCCTCGCTGTGAGCTTTCAGCCATGCCGTCTGAGCCTCCATCACATTGTCGACGGTCATGACGCCGTCGCGAAACCCCAGGGTGGCACAGCGCAGGTTCTCGTCGGCCTCAAGTAGGTTTGATTTGGTCATAGTATGGGTTCTGACGGCCTCCTTGGCTTTGAACGAGGCCTGGCTCACCTGAAGGTCTATCATCTCGCGGGCATTTTCAAGTTCCATGCGCATGGAACTAGTCTGAGCCTTGGCGGCACGAAGTTTATTATAGTTGCCACCCCAGTGCCAGATGGGGATTGTGAGCATCGCACCCACGGAGAAAGCGCCACTGAATCGCTTTTTGAATCCGTCAAAAAGATTGGGGTTTGAGAATGAATAGGCGCCCACAAGCGCGAGATTGGGCATCATGGCTGAGCGGGCCACATTCTCCTTCTGCTGCATTATCTTCACGCCCAGTTCCAGTTGGCGCAGGTCTTCGCGACGGTCATACACGGCCTGGAGGTCCACCGGAGCGTCTGCTTCGGCCTCGCGGCTCAGGGCACAGGCGTCGAGCGACTCTGTGTCCTCATCGGCCACGGTGAAGGGTGTATGGATGGGAAATCCGCATAGCTGGGCTAGCGCCATCCGGCACAACTGCAGACCATTGTCCACCTTGGTTAGGTCGACCTTGGCGGAGTTGAGTTTGACATCGACAGAGAGTTGGTCGCGCTTAGTGGCTACCCCCTCGCGCACCATCAGCGATACATTGTGGCTCAGAGTGTCGAGGAGATTCACATAGCTGACGGCCAGGCGCTGTTTGGCCCGGAGGGAGACGAGCTGCCAGTAGGCGGCATCGACGGCATAGATAATATCGCGCGCCTGCGACTTGTGCTTGGCACGTGCGAGTTCCTCGGCATAGCCGGTTATCTTATTCATCGCCACAATCTTTCCACCCATAAAGATGGGTTGGGTTAGAGTGACGGCTCCGAAAAAGACATTATGGATGTCGTATGTGAGCGCATCCTTGGGCAGGTAGGCCACCTGCTCAGGGACAGGCTTGCCGTTGACCACAAGCGGCTCGCCGGTCAGGGGGTTCTTGGCGAGTTGAAACTCATAACTCTGTTTCTCCAGGTCAAAAGTCTTGACAGGGAGCAGCTGGTCAGAGTCAAACATAGAGAGTTTCTTCTGATTATACATATATCCACCCGCAAAGTCAATGGAAGGGAGATATGCTGCGAATGCCTCATCCTTCTGATATTTGGCGGCGCGGATTTCCTCGCTCATCTGGCGCAGCAGTTTGTTATTGTCCATGGCCAGCGCGCGGCACTGCTGAAGAGTCAGCACAGAGCCGGGCTCAACCGCGGAGGATGAGTCTGAGGAGGAATATGCAGAAATGGTGGCCGAGCAGGCCAAAATCAATGTGATGGAGATCGCTTTCAGACGGCGCGTCATAAATAGGTCTGGTTTGAAACGTGAATCAGATGCAAAAGTAGTCTGTTTTACCGAAAATTTCTATAACGGCAATACCGACAAAATGGTCTGTTTCACCTATAACGCTATTATACGTCTGAAAGTTGAGCGAAAAAACGGGGAGCCTCGGAGATTTCTGACTCCAAGGCTCCCTAAAAAAGTGTCGCTATGCGGGCCGCTCCCTGACATCGAGGCCGGATGGCGCCTGATATATCCTCAGCCCGAACCGATGGACTGAGGCGAGGACATGGTCCATCACGGATGCTTGCAGATGCTCATAAGGTTTCCATGAAGTGAGCGACGTGAAGAAATAGAGGTCGATGGGGAGTCCCTGTGGCGTTGGGTCGAGCTCGCGCACCATACATGTCATCCCGGTCTTCAGTTGAGGGAGTGTCGAGAGATAATGTTCGAGATAGTGGCGGTATAGAGTCAGATTGACATACTTTTTCTCCTTGACGAGCCTTCGGCCCCACTCCTCGGAGCGGAACTCCTCAATCATGCTGTCCGGACAGAAGTTCACTGAATTGACATCGATGGTGACGGAGCGGTTCACGCGTCTGCCCCCTGAGTCTGTCATGCCACGCCAGTTCTGGAACGATTCGCTGACAAGAGAGTAGGGAGGCACTGTGACGATAGTATTGTCGAAATTCTGCACCTTTACAGTCGCCAGACCCACCTCAAGCACGTTTCCGTTGATGTTTCGTGCCGGAACCGTTATCCAGTCTCCGGGTCGCAGCATGTCGTTGAGCGTCAGCTGCACACCGGCCACTACACCCATGATTGAGTCCTTGAACACCAGCATCAGCACCGTGGCGGCGGCTCCCAGTCCGGTGATGATTGTCAGCGGATTCTTGTCTGAGAGAATGGAGATGACGATGATGACGCCGATAGAGATTGACAGCACCTGAAGCATTTGCAGGATGCCACGCAGCGACGTGACTCTGCCGGTGGAGTTGGAAACCAGCAGATCGTATAAAGCCATGAGGAGCCGGTTGACCAAATGGACAACCACCGCGACCACGGCAATCCTGCAGGCCACAAGTGAGATGGCATGCAGTGTCTGATAGCGCGATAGCGAATCAGGGAGAGTGGCGCTGAGAATCATCACCAGCACCAGCTCTGCCACGACGCGCAGCAGGCGTGGATTGAAGAGTATGTCATCCCATTTGGACTCCGTGAAACTCACCACCTTCAGCAGGATGGGGATGGCCACCCGCGTCAGTATCATATAGACAATCCAGGGGATGAGGATTGAGATTGAGGCCGAGGTGATGGTGGTCCATAGGGTCAGCGAGCCGGGATTGACACCCCAGCCCGCCAGAAGCGACAGAATCTCAGTATAGAACATAGTTTAGAGTGTCCATTCGGCACCATCGCGCGTGTCCTTGACGGTAAAGCCGAGGGCTGCGAGACGGTCTCTGATAAGGTCGGATGTGGCCCAGTCCTTGGCTGCCTTGGCCTTCCCTCTCATCTCCAGAAGGAGGTCTACGGCGCCCTCAAACGGCTTCATCGCGGAGGCGTCGGCTCCCGAGGTGGCCCCTCCCTGCTCGGTGCGTATACCTAGGATGTCAATCAGGAAAGTGTCAAAGATGGAGCGGAGCTCATCGATGTCAGCCTGTGTCGCTTTGGCCTTCCCGTCCTTCACCTGGTTGACAAGACGGAGGGCATCGAAGAGTGTGGCGATGAGGACCGGAGTATTCAGGTCGTCATCCATGGCCTCATAGCAGCGCTCACGGATGCCGCTGACATCGATTGTCGAGGTCTCCGAGGGCTTCAACTCCTGCAGACGCCTGTAACCCTCAATCATCCTCTGGAGCGCCTTCTCCGAAGCCTGCAGTGCCTCGTTGGAAAAGTCGACTGTCCCCCGGTAGTGGGCCTGGAGGATAAAAAAGCGGATGGTCATAGGTGAGTATGCCTGGGTGAGGAGAGGGTGGGTGCCGTTGAAAAACTCATCGAGAGTGATGAAGTTGCCAAGGCTCTTGCCCATCTTCTTGCCGTTGATGGTGATCATGTTGTTGTGCATCCAGTAGCGGACGGTCTCATGGCCGTTGTGTGCCATGGACTGGGCTATCTCACACTCATGGTGGGGGAACATGAGGTCCATGCCTCCCCCATGGATGTCGAATGTCTCGCCAAGATACTTCTCGCCCATGGTGGAGCACTCGAGGTGCCATCCGGGGAAACCCTCGCTCCAGGGGGAGGGCCAGTGCATGATATGCTCAGGCGATGCCTTCTTCCAGAGAGCGAAGTCTGTGGGATTGTGTTTCTCGCTCTGGCCGTCGAGGGCACGGGTTGTGGCATAAAGTTCCTCTATGTTTCGGCCTGAAAGTTTTCCGTAGCGGTGGTCGCGGTTGTATTTGGGGACATCGAAATAGACTGAGCCATCCGAGACATAGGCATAGCCGCTGTCGAGAATCTTCTTGATATACTCAATCTGCTCGATGATATGGCCGGAGGCATGAGGCTCGATTGATGGGGGAAGCACACCCAGGGCATCCATGGCCTTATGGTAGCGGGTCAGATAGTGCTGCACCACTTCCATCGGCTCAAGCTGCTCCAGGCGGGCTTTCTTTGCAATCTTGTCCTCCCCGTCGTCGGCGTCGTGCTCAAGGTGGCCCACATCCGTTATGTTGCGCACATAGCGCACCTTATAGCCCAGATGGGTGAGATAACGGAACAGGATGTCAAACGTGATGGCCGGACGTGCGTGACCCAGATGGCCGTCGCCATAGACTGTTGGGCCGCACACATACATCCCCACGCGCCCCTCGTGGATGGGCCGGAAAGGCTGTTTGGTGCGCGACAGGGTGTTGTAGATGGTCAGGTTGTTGGGACGTATGTCTGCCATTTCAGTGAGTGTTAGGCGTTGCCTCCGTTGATGAAGGGATTGGGGATTTCATTGGCGCCTCCGTTGCCCATGGGTCTCTTGGGACGGATCTCGCCGAAGGTGGCCTCATATTTCTTGACATTCTCCATGAGGGCGCCCAGCAGATTCTTGGCGTTCTCGGGAGTCATGATGATGCGGCTCTGCACCTGTGCCTTGGGCATGTTGGGCGACATGGCTATGAAGTCAACGAAAAACTCGTTGGGGCCATGGGTGATCACTGCGAGGTTCGAGTAGATGCCTTTTGCAACCTCAGGTGTGAGCTCTATTTTGATTTCGTTCTGTTCGGGTTTCATTATAGTTTGGTTTTTAAATGTTTGTATTCAGACTTTTTCGGCTGTGTAGATGGAGCAGGCTCCTAGACAGAGTGTGTCTGCTCGTGCATTGCTGAAGCCTGCATCGGTCAGCAGCGAGACCATCTCTCTTCCCTGTGGGACAGCCGCAATCGACTCCGGCAGATAGCTGTAGGCTCTGACATCCTTCGACACAAGTCTGCCCATCAGTGGGATGACGCAGCGCGTGTAGAGATTGTAGAACGGCTTGACTATCGGCGAGCGCGGGGTGGAGAGCTCGAGTATCACAACACGGCCGCCGGGCCTCAGCACGCGCCACATGCTGCGCAGGCCGGTGGGAATCGACGCGAAGTTGCGCACACCATAGGCACAGATGACTCCGTCGAAACTTCCGTCCTCAAAGGGGAGGTCCAGGCAGTCACCCTGCTTGAGGGTGATCTCACACCCCTCGGGGAGAGCCGCGCTCTTCACCTTCTCCCTTCCTATCGCAAGCATGCCCTCTGAGAGGTCTACCCCCACAATCTCAGGCGTGGCATTCTCGCGTGCCATCTTTATGGCGATGTCAGCCGTACCGGTGGCCACATCCAATACACGTCCATACCTCCCGGCCGGACTGAGGAGGCTGACGGCCTTGTGGCGCCAGCCGCGGTCCATCCCCAGGGTCATGGCTCGGTTCATGAAGTCGTAGGCTGGCGCGATCGAGTCAAACATCTCGCGCACCTGCTCAGTCTTTCCCTGGCCGTCGCCGTATGGGGTGATGTTCTCTACCTCCACTTCAGGCTCAGAGAGCGAGGTTTGTGAGACAGTCGAGCACGTTCTTGGCTATACGGTCGGCCAGATGCTCCTCAGGAGCCTTGACAAACTTCTCGCCGGTGATGTGTTCGTAGAGCTCAATGTAACGCTCCGAGACCTCCTCGCAGAAGGCATCGGTCATCTCAGGCACCTTCTGGCCTTCCTTACCCATAAAGCCGTTGGCCATCAGCCACTCGCGCACAAACTCCTTGGAGAGCTGACGCTGTGGTTCACCCTTGGCCAGACGCTCCTCATAGCCATCGGCATAGAAGTAGCGTGACGAGTCGGGGGTATGGATCTCATCAATGAGAATCACCTTGCCGTCGCGCAGACCAAACTCATACTTGGTGTCGACAAGTATAAGTCCCTTCTCGGCGGCCATCTCCGAGCCTTTCTTGAAGAGGGCGCGTGTATATGCAGCCATCGTGTCAAACTGCTCGGCTGTGACAATCCCCTGGGCTATGGCATCCTCGCGTGAGATGTCCTCATCGTGGCCGGCCTCTGCCTTGGTTGTAGGGGTTATGATGGGTTCGGGGAAACGCTGGTTCTCCACCATCCCCTCGGGGAGCTTCACACCACAGATCTCGCGCACACCATTCTTGTAGGCGCGCCATGCGCTTCCGGCAAGATATCCTCTGATGATCATCTCGAGCCGAAGGCCCTCACATCGACACCCCACGGTCACCATAGGGTCAGGGACCGCAATCTTCCAGTTGGGGACGATGTCGGCAGTGGCGTCGAGCATGTGGGCGGCAATCTGGTTGAGAGCCTGTCCCTTGTAGGGTATTCCCTTGGGGAGAATGACGTCGAATGCCGATATGCGGTCAGTGGCAACCATCACAAGAAGGTCATCGCCAATGGAGTAGACATCGCGGACTTTGCCGTGATAGACTGCTGTCTGGCCGGGGAATTTGAAATCGGTGTTTACCAGTGTTGTCATAATTCTATAGAAATTGAGGGTTGGGGGGGAGGAGAGGCCGAATAGTATTTTTTATAGAATGCAAAATTACAGAATTATCCCGAATTAACGAAAACTTTTTGAGGATGTGGGATTTTTTGGCTAAATTTGCTCCATGTATATCGTATCCGCCAGAAAATACCGTCCGTCAACGTTCGCAAGCGTCGTGGGCCAGCGCGCACTGACCTCGACACTCAAGAACGCCATTGCCACCGGACGCCTGGCCCACAGCTATCTCTTCTGTGGCTCGAGAGGTGTGGGGAAGACTTCGTGTGCGCGCATATTCGCCAAGACCATCAACTGCCAGAACCCCACTCCCGACGGGGAGGCATGCAATCAATGCGACTCATGCCGCTCGTTCAACGATGGCAACTCGATGAACATAATCGAGCTCGACGCCGCCTCAAACAATGGCGTCGATGATATCCGCCAGCTTGTGGATCAGGTTCAGACCCCACCCTCCAACGGGCGCTACCGTGTCTTTATCGTCGATGAGGTCCACATGCTCTCAGCAGCGGCCTTCAATGCTTTTCTCAAGACTCTCGAGGAGCCCCCGAGCTATGTGATATTCATCCTTGCCACAACGGAGAAACATAAGATTATCCCCACCATCCTCTCGCGATGCCAGATTTATGATTTCAACCGCATCACGGTGGCCGACATGGTGGAGCATCTGCAATATGTGGCCTCACAGGAGGGAATCACAGCTGAGCCGGCTGCCCTTAGTGTCATAGCCCGCAAGGCTGACGGCGCCATGCGCGATGCCCTCTCAATCTTCGACCAGGTGGCAGCCTCGTCACGCGGCCAGATCACATACCAATCCACCATCGACAATCTCAATGTCCTGGACTCAAACTACTACAACCGTCTGCTAGAATGCTTCCTCGCCGGGCGTACTCTTGAGTCCTGGTTGATATACAAGGAGATACGCGACCGCGGCTTCGACTCACACTTCTTCATCACGGGGCTGGGAGACTACATGCGAGACCTGATGGTGGCCATGAGCCCCACCACAATCACCCTCCTCGAGGCTGACGACGAGGTGAAGGCCAAGATGGCGGCAATGGCGGCAAAATGCTCCCCGGAGTTCATTTATCGAGCCATGAACCTCTGCAATGAGGCTGACATAAACTGGCGCACGGTGTCAAACAAGCAGTTTCTTGTCGAGCTCACATTGGCAAAGATATGCCAATTATCAAGCCCCTCCCCCGTTGAAAGCGGCAGTGGAGAGGGGCAGTTGCAGAAAATAGCCGCATCCCCCGTGTCTCAGAGACAGGAGGCGCCTCAGCAACCATCGGCGCCCGCTCAGACGTCACCACAAAAGCCTGCGGCCCCTCAGCCGCAGCCTGCTGCCGCAGTAAAGCCTCAGGTCATCCCTCAGGCTCAGCAGCAGTCCAGAAAGAATGTCCGCACGATGACACGCCCCGGCGCCCGGGGCTTCTCGCTTCATGATGAGTCCGGGAAGGGTGATTCCCCGCAGGGGTCGGATGCATCCTCATCTGTGTCACCGGCTCCAACTGCCACAATCCAGAGGAAAGCTAGTTTCACCCGCGAGCAACTCAACAGCGCATGGCAGGCTTTCATCAACGCCAACCCCACCCATCACATCCTTGCCAACACGATGAGGGCCTCATTTCCCGCACATGTCGAGGGATTTACCTACAAGGTAATGATTGAGAACCTCAAGCAGCGCGAGGAACTCGAGCGAGCCATGTCATATATCCTGGACCACCTGCGGCGCACTCTGGGCAATGACCTCATCTCAATTGAGATAGAACTGAACCAGGGGGAATCATCGCCCCACACATGGAACGAGCGCCAGGTCCTCGACCACATGACTGAGGGAAACCCTGTGCTCAGGGATCTCATCGCCGACTTCGGCCTTACAATCGGTTAGGCAGATAAGTCAGAGTGCAGCTGCGGTCTGGGTTGATGATGAGGCGGGCAGCCTCTGCCACATTCTCAGGCGTGACAGCCCTGTATTTCGACACAATCGAGTTGATATCCTCGCCATGGAGTTCAGCCATGGCAAGCGCCTCTGCGCGCCCCAGATAACTCATCGACGTGAACTCCGAATTGCTCACATAGCGGTTTATGGCTCTCGTCACCTCCCGGAGCGTGACACCGTCAGGTGCCGTCTGAGAGGCTGTCTCGCCCAGGGCAGCCGCGCTCTTGACAAGGATATCGGCAGCCTCAGCCGTATGTCCTTCCATCCCCTCGGCCAGTTGGGCCCTGAGCATCAGGAACCCGGCCTCATCGCTTCCGGCTATCGAGGCGTCGGCCTCCGCAAAAATAGGATTGTGACCCAGCAGGCGTGAATAGAACCTTGATGAGCGGCCAGAGGCCAGGACATCAGTGAGCAGGTCGGCCTCGATAAACCCGCGGCAATCACGCGCAGGCATCGGGAAGGCCACCACGACCATGGCGCGCGGGACATCTGCTGTCACAGTCAGCGAGCGCGGAGATGTGATCTCCGGCTCCGGAAGCCATGCGCGCGGCGGTATGTCGCGCCGAGGGATATCCCCATACCATCGCTCAACCTGCCTGCGGCACTCATCAAGAGTGATGTTTCCGCTTATCGATAGTATGGCATTGTTTGGGGCATAGTGTGTGTAGAAGAAATGCTTGACATCATCCATCGTGACACGCTCGATGTGAGACGGATCTTTTCCAATGGTGGGCCATCTATAGGGATGGGTGGTGTAGAGGAGTGAGCGCAGATGGTGAGCCATATCACCATATGGACGGTTGAGATGAGTCTGCTTGAACTCTTCGATGACCACTGAGCGCTGCACCTCCAGGCTCTGGGGCGAGAAGGCAAGCCCCAGCATACGGTCGGACTCAAGCCAGAGGAGCGTCTCCAGATTCACCGCCGGGGCGATGTCATAGAAGTTGGTGACATCATTGCTTGTGAAGGCATTGTCCACACCCCCGGCGCGCTCTATCTCTGCGTCAAAGTCGGGGATATTCACCGATCCGCCAAACATTAAGTGCTCAAAGAGATGGGCAAGCCCGGTCAGGTCCGGGCTCTCGTCGCGGGCACCCACATCATAGAGCGTATCTACAGCCACCATGGCCGTTGTGGGGTCATAATTATGGACAACTCTGAGTCCATTCTCAAGCGAAAAGCGTGTATAGTCAATCATGGATGATGTCAGGAAATATCTATTTTCAAAACAAAGTTAGCCATTTTTCGCCTAAAATAATGGCCAAAATCTTGGTTATTTAACAAAAGTGTCTCATTATTAGCGAAAAAACGAAGGAAAATTTGCAAATTTTCAGGAATTGTGCGTATATTTGCACATCTCCTCACGACATCGACACCAATTATCAACTTTATATACAACCCATTCAAAAATGAAAAACCTCGTTGAAAAAATTGCAGCAGGCTTCGAGTCTTTCACAAAGGACGCAACCGCACAGGTAGAGGCAGGAAACAAGGCTGCAGGCGCACGTGCCCGCAAGGCATCTCTCGAACTTGAGAAACTCCTCAAGCAGTTCCGCAAAGACTCTATCGCCGCTACGAAATAAATCCAAGCGACTACACCTGACACACACAAACGCCCGGACGACTCTTCATCCGGGCGTTTGTGTGTGCTGTCTGCGGAGATTACTTTGTCACAGTGACATTCTCGACAATCGCATTTATGATGTTCGATGTGTCGAAAGTGGGGTCGGGGGCTGTGGCATTGATGTCGCGGAATGTGAAGTTGCGGAGCGTGTAGAAGTCATTCTTGCGGTCCTTGTAGAAGTCGCGTGTGCACTTGAGGTCGCCGTTCACAAATGTCACATTCTCGACACCCGATGGGGGCATGGGATTGCGCTCCACCTTGTCGAAGAACTGTGTCCAGGTCTGCACCTCGATAGCATTGCGTACTGTGCCCTTGGCGCCGTCAATATAGACGTTGCGATACTGCTGGGGGGTGTCGGGGCGCATCTTGAAGAGAAGCACATGGAAGGTCCCGTTGAACTCACAGTCCTTCATGATGACATTCGAGCAGTTCCATGCCTCGCTGCCAAAGGTGACTCCGGCATTGGTCTTGCCGAAACGGCAATTCTCGATGATGACATTGGTGACCGGCCCATTCCCGGCGATGGTGTCTACATAGGTGCCTTTGCCACCCTTGAGACACACGCCATCATCGTTGACATTCATGTAGCAGCGGCTCACTAGCACATCGTTGCACACGTCGAGGTCGAGCGCATCGGTGCTGGGTCCCTTCGGATAGCCGTCAGTCGGAGCGAGGATAGTGACATCTAGATATTTGATGCGTGAGCAGTTATATAGATGATTGGTCCAGAAACCTGAGTTGACCATATGAATGCCATGGACTGTGACATCCTTTGAGTTTGAGACATAGAGCATGCGCGGACGCAGTGCCTCAAGATTGGTGCACTTGCGGTTCACCTTGCGGCGGAGCCAGAACTCATCGTAGAAGCGATGGCCATTGCCGTCGATGGTGCCCTCGCCGGTGATGGTGAAGCCGTCGACACCGTCGGCATTGACAAGAGCCGCAAAATAGTCGATAGTCTGCCCCTCAAGGCGTGTCTTGATAATCTGATAATGGGTGATGGCATCGCTCCCCTTCAGTTTCCCACCCTTGAGAAGATGGAGGTGTGTCCCCGGCTTGAAGAAAAGAGAGCCGCTGAGAAATGTCCCCTCAGGAATCACCACGACACCACCGCCATTCGCAGCGGCGAGGTCGATGACATTCTGGAGTGCTTCTGTCTGGATGAGGGTGGAGTCTGAGGCAGTCACACCATGGTCTGTCACCACATACTGTTTGCCCAGTGTGGAGAGTGAGGGGGCTTTGGAGTCGTTGAACCAGTCGTCGACGGGGCTTCCGTCCGGAAAGGTAGTGAATTTAGCCTGTGCGGCAAGGCCGGCCACGAGTGCTAGCCCGAGGGTAAGATGGCGGAGTTTCATGGATATTTAAGGTTGTGTTATTATTTTTCTGACAGTTTTGCCTTGTAGGCAAGCGCATAGAGGCGCATCTGCTTTATCATGGCCAAAAGGCCGTTTGAGCGCGTGGGCGAGAGGTTCTCACCAAGCCCGATGTCGTTGATAAAATGTAGGTCAGCGTTGATGACCTCATCTGGTGTGCGGTTGTCAAGCACCTTGACAAGGAGGGCTATTATTCCTTTCACGATCAGGGCATCAGAGTCTGCCTCAAAGTGTATGCGCCCCTCGGGGGTAAGTTCAGCATTGACCCATACGCGGCTCTGGCATCCCTCAATGAGGTTAGATGGCGTCCGATATTTCTCAGGGAGCTCCGGGAGGGTATTCCCCTCGTCGATTATCATTGTGTATCGGTCCATCCAGTCGTCGACGGAGTTGAACTCATCGACAATCTCTTCCTGTGTTTCTTCTATGCTTTTCATTTCTGAGGACGTGGGGATTCGTTGGGATTCTCGCTCGGACGCACTTTGGCCATCGAGTCGATGAGTTTGTGGAGGTCTATCTCGCCGGTCTTTGCCGTGTTGGAGAGGCGGTTTCTGTTGCCGCGCTCATTGGGCGAGCCTATGGCTGTCCAGGCCATCTCTACAATCTGTATGGCCTTTGCGTTTGAACAGCGCCCGCGGACAGCAAAATAGTCATTCTCAGCCAGGGCATTGAGGTCTCCGTCGGTCATAGCCTTTGCAAGGGCTGTCCCCATGGGGCTTTTAAGACGCGACAAATTCCATACTGGATTGTCGTTGAGATAGTCTATGTCGGCCTGCTCCTCAGGTGTGGCGGGTGCCACGGGAGCGGCTGCGGCCCCGGCGGCAATGGAGTCTGCCTGCTCCGAGAGAAGTTCAGTTGTCACTGCTTCATCTTCCCCGGAGTCTGGAATCAGGAGAGCCGCTGCGACAACGGCCACGATGACAATCGCTCCTATCACCCCCCAGAGAAACCCCTTGCGGCGATAGACTGGCACACTGTCCTCTCCGTCATCATCGGTGTCCACATTGACATTGTCATAGGCCGCCTCGCGCCTGGGGTCAATGGGAAGGGTTGTGTCTACGACGGGCTTCTCATCAGCGCTCTCATCTGAGATATTCTCAAACATGGGTGAGCGGTGGCGATTCTCGCTATCCTCTCGCGTCTGCTGGTCGCGTCCGGTCTCGAAATTGGGCGCCACCGGCGGATTGGTGAGACGCACATCGACGTTATAGACCTCTGTGTTGTCAGTCGTCACCTGGCGATGGGCTCTGAAGCCGTGGAAATTGCCTGAATGCAGGCGGTTGTACTCAGGAGTGTTCTTCTCAATGGAAATCTCTTGGGTGAACACCCTGCCATCCCCGAAGTCAAGACGGAGTGTGACTGTCTGCTCAACAGGCTGAAGCTCAAGCACAAGTTCGTCAGTGGACAGCATCTCCTCTGTGGGATACTTGAGTTTCAGTGGCTTATAGTTGTTAGATTCGACTCTGATATCAACCTCCTCGCCGGCTGGAAGATCGCGCGGAGTGAAGTCGATATAGGGGGTCATGGTGTTGATGAGTCGCCCGTTGAGGGTGATTGTGTAGCCACGGAGATCTCCACCCTTGCTCGACACTACCTTGACGCGCACACGCCTGACAAAACGGATGCCGGTCTGGGCTGCCGTGCGTATCATGAGCTTGGCTCCCTCCACTTTCGTGTAGGCCGACGGCTCCCCTACGGTGATCTTCTCACGATGTGAGTCATATCCCTCCTTCTCATAGGTTATCTCGAGCGTGTCCCCGTCATAGACAAGGTCGCGCGACACTCTGACATCCTCCGGACACTCTACGCTATACTGATGTCGCACAGGCACCGTGATTCGGGGCATCTTCACTCCGGGGCGAAGAGAGGTGGTGGCTGAGACCACGAGTACACAGCGGAACTTGCCATACTCAGGCTGTGAAGGGAAGGCGAAAATCTGCTCTAGTTCCTTGGGTGAAATGTAGGTCCTGTAGCCTGCCTCGACACTCTGCTCCTCATCCGAGGGAGTGTAGAGCCATGAGCGCAGCTCTACCGGGAGCCTGGGGACTCGTGCCTCGATAAGTGCCACATCCACAGCCTGCTCCGTGCGGTCTGGATTGTCAATGAGGATGTTCTTGAGATTCTCAAGCGTGTCTAACACCTGTCGCCCTGTGAGCGAGCATCCATTGTTGACAAGAATCGACACCATCATCCATTTCCCGCTCTCGGCAGGATCGGCGGTGATGAGCGATATGTAGTGCCCTTTATCAGACGATTGGAGCACATAGCACTCTGTGGCGTTCAGAAATCTCTTGATAGCGGCTCCCGGCTCAACCATGACACTGTCCCACTGCGGGGCATCTTTGTCTTCGGCCGGATAGGTGAATAGGGTGCGCGTCTGACCCTCAGACGGGCCTCGCAGCGCTATATGTATATATGGATATTCTGCCATTAATTTGTTGCGGTGAGGATAATTTTTGCAAAGATAAACAATTATTCCGGAATTGTTCTATTTCCAATCTCCAATTTCTTTCTCTTCGGGTTTGCGGGAAACCATCCGCGGGCCACACGACGCGCCTGCTCGGCAATCTCCCCGACACTCCAGAACGAACTGAAGGCGAAGACTCCGGCCAGCGATGACCACAACGGGTCAGAGATCCACAGCGACAGCACCACACCGGCTATGCCCAGCAGCGCAAACCACCAGCGGCACCCTGAGCCGAAATAGTATTCACATTTGATCACAACGGGATGGAACACCCCGATGACAAGAAAGGTGCAAAGCCCCAGTGTGAGGCCCAGCAGATTATGGGCGATGAGATAGTCAGTCATTTGATAAGTCGGGTTCTGAGACGACATAGACCACCTTGGCTACTATGTCGTAAGGGATTACGCCCGAGACCCTCGGCGAGGGTCCGTGGCAATAGAAAAATGAACGGTTTGCGTCCCAGGAGCGGAAGGATATGAGACGTGTGCCTCCTGCAGGGATGATGGCGTGGCAATTGACACGCCTCTCGTGGAGAGTGCGTCCGTCAAGGTCGCAGTATCTTATCTCTATCCCTATGGCCGTGATGGGGACATCCAGGCCATTTGAGGCGAGAAATGTCTCGCGCGAGGCTCTCAGCGGCTTGTCGTAGCCTGCCAGTGTCACTGCCTCACATCTGGGCGCCCGCAGTGTGTCGCCATTTTCCGTGACTGCCTGCTCCGGACTCGCCACCGGCATGGGCCGTAGGCTGCGGGAGCGGGTGTCGTCAGCCGTCGCCATGAGCGCGCATATGAGTGTCATTGTCAGTATCAGCAGGGCCCTCATTTCAGAGATATCGGGGATTGAGAGGTGTCGACTCAGGATAAACACGGCGGAACCCCTCGATGTTCCCCTTGGTGCGCTCCATAGGAGTGACAAGGCTGCGATACATATAGGGGAGCAGCAGGCGCCACCAGTTGAGACGGAATTTGCGTCCATAGGGGGAGATAGTCAGGGAGGTACCATCGTCTGCCAGACGTGCTGAGTATTTGGCCGGGCTCGAGAGAAGAGTCCCTTCATCGCGCCGCGATGAGTAGATGCGTGAGTCAAAACTCCCGGCTGAGGCACCAGGTGTGAGCCAACCCATCACAGTCCCCGGCCTGAGGGCGGCATCGGCGCTGTATACCACAGCCATAACATAGAGAGCGGGGGTGGAGGAGACCCTCTCGACTGCCATCAATGTGCCCTCTCCGGCCACTTCCCACAGCCCTTCCACCTCGTGGAGTGGTGACTCATACATGCGCGCACGGACTGAATCCTCCCTGAATCCGGGGAGGATGGGACTCACCTGAGGGATATCGTCAAGCACTCCGCGCGCCTGCGCGCACAGTGCTGCCAGCAAGAGAATGAGGGAGAGATGGAGGCGCATTCAGTGGAGAGGAGTGGATTAGATGGTGCTGAAACTATAGCTGAAGCCAAAGGAGAGTATCTCCTTGAGCTGGAGTTTATGCCACTCTGTGAACTCATCCGGACGTTTTGTCGTGGAGTCATAGCGGGCGTGGACATAGATCTGGGTGGAGAGGAAGCGGTTGATGGCAAACTGGATGGTGTTCTCCCAGTCCCCCTGGATATACTTATAGTCAGTGAAGACAAAGAGGCGTGAGCGCAGTGAGATGTTGTCACAGATTTTCCAGGTCAGTTTCCCCTCAGCGCTCGAACCTATCTCGTTGACCCACTTCCGTCCCTCCTCGATGCCAAACGAGGTCTCATCCATGCGCTTGCGCATACAGGTCTTCAGGTTCCATGAGATAGGTGAGATGGAGGCGTCAAATGTGAAGGTCTTTTTCTTATTGGCATAGGCATAGGTCATACCGAGGCCGACATTGAGTTCTCCCGGCGAGAGAAACGCTGCCTTCAGCTTGTCAGAGTTCGGCTTGTAGTTGTTGAGAATCTGTGTCTTGAACGAAGCCGCCAGTGAGTAGTACCACCGTTTTGTCGACTTGTAGCCGGCGGTCATGTTCCACTGGAAGAGGTCCTCTGAGATATTGTAGTCGCGCAGCTTGTCGTCAGGGGCATTGTTGATGCCTAGTTTATACTGGAATGTGTTGTCAAAAATCCACTTGGGGTGGAAAGCCTGGTTGAGCTTCACCTGATAGAACAAGTTGAGCAGCGCGTTGAGATTGTTGTTGCCACCCTGATACCAGTTGGGCGAGATATATGCCTGAGAGAACTGCAGGTCGGCCGACGTCTTGCGCAGCCAGTGCTTGCGGTCAATCTCTGTCTCAAGCACAGGCTTCGGAGCCTCGAGGGCAATCACCTCCTTGAAGACTATGGAGGCTGTCTCTGGGTCTATGGTGGCTGTGAACTCCTTGGGCGGTTCCGGGAGGTGTGCCTCATTGTAGATTACCAGTTCCGGATTATTGACAAAGTATGCTTGGCGGGCGCGTGTCACAAGCCCCCGGCGCAGTGTCTCCTCGTTGATCCACTCATACACCCATGGGTCAACCATCTCGGCCACCACCGCCGGAGGCGTCGACAGGCGCAGGGTGTCGTCCATGATGCGGAGTTTGTCGAAGACCACCGGACGAAGGTAAAACCGCCGAAGCCGCGTCGACAGCACAGGCTCATTGAGCGCAACTGAGTCAATCATCGAGTAGAACTCCGGCTCGTCGTCAAAAAACATGTCGATTCCCTCGACGGCATCCTCAGGCTCGGCCACGGCCTTCGTTGTGTCTGCCGGGGCGTAATTGTAGATAGCATTTCTGGGAGCAGGCTTGGGAAACAAGGATGTCGCCACCTGCGGGCAAAAACCATCGGCCATAGCCGTCAGGACGGTTGTGGAGAGCAATGTTGCGGCGAGGAGTTTTTTCATTCCTTGTGATTGTTGTTTCGTTTGTGATTGCGGTGATTGGTCCGTTTCTGCGACCCCTCCTTAGAGGCTTTGTCGCGTGGAGTGGAGTTCTCATGTCCCGGGCGGTCTCCTGTGGGGCGTGTCTGCCCCTTCCCGTGGCCTCCGCGGCTCCCGCCTCGCCCTTTGTTCTGGTTTCCGCCGCGCGGTCGGCCTGACTGGCGCCTTGAGGCTGCACGGCGTTTTGGGTCGTACACAGGTACACTGCCAAGGTCCGCCGGAAGCTCACGCTTCATCACCTCATAGCCCAGGAACCGCTCAAGATTCCCGAACCATCGCATGTCCCCCTCGCTTACCAGTGTCACGGCCGACCCACCCGCTCCTGCGCGGGCTGTGCGCCCGATGCGGTGCACATAGTCCTCGGCCTCACGGGGTACATCATAGTTCACCACAAGCGAGATGTCGTCGATGTCGATGCCACGGGCCACGATGTCTGTAGCCACAAGTATGTCGATGCGTCCGGCCCTGAAGTCGAGCATCACCTCCTCGCGGCGGTCCTGCTCAAGGTCTGAGTGCATCTCGCCCACCTTCCATCCACTCTGTCTCAACTGTTTGGCCAAATCCTTGACCTTCAGTTTTGACGAGGCGAATACTATCACCCTCTGCGAGCTGATGGTCTTGAAGAGATGGCGTAGCACCGGTGTCTTCTGATTCTCATATACAACACATGCGCTCTGCGCTATCTTCTCCGTCGGTCTCGACACAGCAATCTTGACCTCCGCAGGGTCGTGGAGGATAGCCTTGGCCAGCTGCTGTATCTTTGGAGGCATCGTGGCCGAGAACATGAGGGTCTGCCTGTCCTCAGGCAGATGCTTGACAATCTGCATGATGTCATCGAAGAAGCCCATGTCGAGCATGCGGTCAGCCTCGTCGAGTATGAAATATTGAACCTTGCTCAGATCTATGCCCCCAAGCTGCAGATGTGCTATGAGGCGCCCGGGGGTGGCGATGACCACATCAGCCCCCTTCTTGAGTCCATTCTGCTGGCGTGTGAATTCCTTGCCGTCCGTGCCTCCATAGATGGCCACGCTCGAGATGGGAAGATAATAGGAGAACCCCTCGAGCTGGCGGTCTATCTGCTGTGCCAGCTCGCGTGTCGGCGCCATGACTATGCAGCTCACAGACTCCGGCTCAGGCTGGTCGGCAAGCATGTCGATGACGGGGAGAAGATATGCTGCAGTCTTGCCGGTTCCGGTCTGGGCCACGGCGATGAGGTCTCGTTTGTCGAATATAATCGGGATGGCCTGCTCCTGGATTGGCGTACACTCTCCGAATCTCATAGCCTCAAGAGCGTCCAGCACATCATCGCTCAGGTCCAACTCATCAAATCTCATAGTAGCATAATTTTCAAAATGCAAAGTTACAATAAAAATCCGAGTTATCACACATTTGGGCTTTTCGATTGTTATAATTGAAACTAACTCAGACAACTCTATGGACTCACTCTGGATCAACATCGTAGGCTATGCCGCCGCCATATGCATGGTGTGCGGATATCTCCCTCAGGCCATCTACACCATTCGCACCCGCGACACCGACGGGATTGCACTTCCAACCTTCCTCCTAATGGGGCTGGGAGGGTTCTTCTTTATCATTCAGGGCGCCATGCTGCGAAACTGGCCCCTAATGATCACAAACATCATCACCACCATCTGCGCCGCCATTGTGTTCGGCATGAAGATCTACAACGACCACTGGAAGAAGAAATAATAACCTATAAAGGTGGAAAAACAGATGGGCCTTGGGGACATCACTGTCGCCAAGGCCCGATGGACAAAATTTAAAACAATACTTAGAGTTTAATCTTTGAGATGTAGCGGGTATTGCCCTGCTCAATCACGAGGATATATACGCCGGGCTCAACTCCGGTGGTGACATTCTCAGGCTCGCCCACGCCCGTAGCCACCTCTACGCCGTTGATGGCATTGTAGAGTGTGAGATGCTTGGGAGCGGCCGGGTCGAAGTTGATGTCAATGATGCCGGTGTTGGAGTAGCTGTCGAAGCGCTCCTTGACCTTGTTGGCGCTCATGGCGCCGCGATAGATCGAGAAGTCATCGAGCGCGCCCTCATAGAAGTTGTCAAACTTATTGTTGACATTGCCGATCACGAGGAGCTCGTTGTTGTCATTGACAGCGCCGGTGTCATCCGATGACTCTGCCATAAGCACACCGTCGGCATAGGCCTTCAGGGTCTTGGTGGCTGACTCGCGCACAAGCACGATGTGGTGCCACTGGCCGTTGAAGTAGTCGGTGCCGGCAAAGGCTGCCTCTGACTTCTGGGCATCGTCGTCGATGGCAAACTTGAGATTGCCGTTCTTATACTCGAAGCCAATCCAGTTTCCGGTGGCCCCGGCTGCATCCGCAGAGGTTGTGGAACCCTTGTGGAGGATATAAGCGGCATCGTCGGTCGACTTCATGAGGAACTCAATGGTGAAATCCGACATACCCATCTGAATCTTGTCATAAGCCTCCTGGGTCAGGTAGTCTGTAGTTCCGTTGAGGCTGATTGCCCCGGCAGCCTTACCCTCGACAGCGGTGGGATTGCCATGCACCTTGGCCTCACCTTGAACGTGGTTTGTGACGGTCGACCCGATCTGGTCGAACGAGAAGTGGGCCACACGCTCCAGGTCAATCTTGGCGCTTACGGTGAACGAACCCTCTACAGAAGTTGTCCCGCCCTCACCTGTGGCAGTGAGTTTATAGGCGAAGTTGCCCTCGGCGGTCGGTGTGCCGGTGATGGTGAAGGTCTTCGAGCCATTGTCAGCATTGAGGGAGACACCCTCGGGCAGACCTGTGGCGGTGACGGTCTCTGCCTTGGCCCATGTGCCGGAGATTGCGGCGATGGGGAAACCGAGCTCAACAGCCTGGTTCAGCTGACCCTCTGTGATCTTGATAGAGGGGTCGTTTGAGTACTCGGCTGCGAGGTTGTAGCCAAGGTGAGGGGGCTGGTTGTAGCCGGTGTTCTGCCATGCGATGGCCAGACGGTAGTTGTGGTCCTCCATCAGACAGGGGACACGATATTTTGAAGTCTCTGTTGTGGTGAAGATCATGATGTCAGCAGGATTCTCATAGTCCCACATGATGAGCTCCTCGCGCCAGTCGCCCATGATGTCGGCCTGCAGGCAGGGAGTGGCCTTGGTGGTGTTGCACGACTGTGCGTTGTACTTTGAGAACGACCATGTCTTCTGGTCAGAGGTCAGAGTTGAATTGCGCTTTGTGATGACGGGCGATGCCTTTTTAGAATTCGAGTCATATTTTCCGTCATAGAGCTCATCGAGCAGGTCACCGTCCCAGTAGATGCGGAAGCAAGATGAGCCGCGCTTGTTCACAAGGAGATTCCCCTTGCAGTCAAATGTAGCGTTTGTCTTGGTGCCGTTGTCATAATATGTGCCGGGCCAAGCCTCATGTCCGCGCCACTTGTCTGAGAGGTCTGCCACAAGGCCGCGGCCTATGTCGTTGCCTGACTGCTTAACACTCCAGATCACCTCGCCGGTCTTGGCGTCGCGGAAGTCTGCGTCATAGGGATATGCAGAGCCTTTCTCCTCATGGACCATGAAGACCTCCAGTCCCTCGCGGTCAGGGTCGAAGTCACCGAGGTGGAGGGCATCGCCGTGTCCGCCTCCGGTGCGGTAGAGTAGGCTGCCGTCGTGGTCGATGGCGGCTGAGCCATAGACGATTTCGTCAAAGCCGTCGCCGTCACAGTCGCCCACGGTCAGAGAGTGTGCGCCCTCACCATATGCGCCCTTCCCCTTGCTTGTCGATGCGTGGAGCCAGCGCTCTGTCAGCTTGCCGTTCTTATAGTCGACAGCCCAGAGATATGAGTGGGTGTAATATCCACGGCAGAACACAGCCGAGGGGGTCACACCGTCAAGATAGGCCACGCCTGCAAGATAGCGCTCCGAGCGGCCGCCATAAGAGTCGCCCCATCCTGCTGATGAGAACGCATGGGCGGTGCGGGGAGGATTATAGGCGATGGTGTTGATCTCAGCGCCTGTCTTGCCGTCAAACACGGTGAGATACTCGGGTCCGTCGATGATATGGCCCTTGGAGTTGACCCATGACTTCGTGGGGTCGTCAGAGCCCATAATCACGTTCTTGCCGGTTGCATCCTTGGTGCCGGGAGCGGTCTTGCAGATCATCTCGGCCTTCCCGTCAAGGTCAAAGTCATAGACCATGAACTGTGTGTAGTGGGCGCCGGCGCGGATATTCTGTCCCAGGTCGATGCGCCAGAGCTTCTTGCCGTCAAAGGTATAGCAGTCAATGAAGACATTCCCGGTCTTGCCTTCCTCAGAGTTGTCGTGTGAGTTGGAGGGATCCCACTTCACAAAGAGCTCATACTTGCCGTCGCCGTCAATATCGCCCACCGACATGTCGTTGGGGGTATATGTGCAGCCCGACGCTGTGGGGCGGTCGAGCGTGAGGCGGCGATATACATCAGCCTCAACTGAGGTTTCGGGAGAGGTCTCCACGACTGTGCCGTTTACAAGTGCCTTCACCACATATTTTGATGAGGCTGTCCCGGCGCCGTCGGCGAGGTTGGTTCCGGCCGTGATAGGCTCGGCGTTAACTTTTGTGCCGTCGCGATAAACGTCGAAGGTCATGTTTGCATCATCGGCGGTAAGCGAGCGCCATGAGATGAATGTGCCCGAGGCAGTCTTCACAGCCACAACGCCACGGTCAAGCTTCTCCGCAATAGGAAAAGCCGCCTGTGCGGTGCCTGCTGCCAGTGCCAGAGCAAGAATAGCAGAGGAAATCTTCTTCATGTATCTAATTAAGGTTAAATTTTTTAAATTTTATAATATTGTCGCCCACAAAGTTACAAAAAAATGCCCCCACAACCAAATGGCTGGGGAGGCATTATTCGATTTTTTATGTTAAAATTCTCAATTTACCGACAGACGCCCGAAAAATCCTCGTCTCACAAGCGAGTCCATGAACTCTATGCGGCTTGTCAAGACCGGGCTCAGATAGCGTGGAATGTAATAGACCCCGCAGGCACACAGGCTCCCGAGCGTAGCCCCCATGAGGAGGTCGCCGGGATAATGCACCCCCAGATAAGCCCTCGAGTAGCATTGAAGCAATGTCCACGGGAACAACACCCACGCCACAATCCTCTTGCGGAACGTGAGCCACATGAACACCGCGAGAGCAAACGAGTTGGCGGCATGACACGATGGGAAGCCATAGCGTCCCCCGCGATAGTTGTCCACCACATGCACCAGCGGTGATATAGGGTTGTCAAGATTAGCCGGACGCAGGCGCGCCACACTCTCGCGGAGCTCTCCGGCTCCTATCTGGTCTGCCAGAGTGACGGCCAGAGCGATAGACACGACACACCACAGCGCTCCGCTCACCGTGCGCTTCTCCCTCACGACATAGACAAGCAGAAGCACATAGAACGGCACCCAAAACCACTTGTTGGTGATGGTGAGCATGAATATATCCATGGCTTCACAGTGCAGCCCGTTGATAAACAGCAGCAGCTCTGTGTCGATGGTCTCGATTAAAGTCATTTGGTATTGATTGGTTGTAAGTACTCTTTTATTGTACAAAATTACTCATTTTCTCTCAATCAACCAACACAATAGTTGTTAAAAAAGTCTCCCGGCGCTGAGCCGGGAGACCTTATGGGGTCTGTATTATACAGGATGGTTCGTCCCTCAGATTATTTCACAACCTTTGTGACAGTATTGCCCTGGCGACGGATGAAAACACCCCCTGCGGGATTCTCCACGCGCATGCCCTGCAGGTTGAAATACTCCACGGGAGCATCTTCCTTCTCTACAGCAGCCTCGGTGATGCCCGAAGGATCATAAGCCTTGATCTGTGAGGCCGGGAGATACTTCACATTCTCTACTATGCCCGTCTTGGTGTTGATGACCATACAGATTGCTGTGATCTCTGCCGCTGACTTGACTGAGGTGGGAAGGTCGACAATGTGGGTGAACCCATACTCCTGACCTGCCACAATGGCTGAGGGCACACTGCCGGGGATTCCCTCGAAGGTGTCCAGGATGCGTGCCACATCCTCAAAAAGCATCGACACGGAGCGTCCCTTCTTCTCCCAGCCGCCATAGTTGCCGGTCTGTCCTGCCAGGCCATTGGTCTGGTTATATGGACCCACGTTGTTCTCGGTTATCACATACGACAGCAGATAGTCCGGAGCCTTGTCATAGTCCCAGACATAGGAGGTCTTGGTGTCAAACTGCACTGACTTCTGCTCTGCGTCACCCCAGCGGCACTCCATCGAGAGGTCCACGAGACCGGGAACGTCTCGGATTGCACTATAGATTTGGTCTACATCGTTGCTGGCCTGCATATATCCGAGACTAACTTCATACATGCGGTTGATGATGGCTGTGGGGAAGCCGCTGATATAAGCGTTCATCCACCCATTATATGATGAGGTCTGCATCGGCTCTGTCGACGAACCGCCATGGACGGCGATGGTGGCAAACGTCCCGTCTGTGTATGTCGAATGGATATGATCCATCACAATCATGCCATAAGGACACCACTGACACCAGTTGCCGGTAGCCTCCTCGATGACCACGTTGCGTGTATAGCCCTTGTCGGCCGGAATCACTGACAGTGTCTCTGTCATGGTCTCCCCCTCCTCGATGGCATTATTCTTCAAGCCGTTCACCTTGGTGACGGTCACGGTCACGGGGACATCCATCCCTGTCTCTGTTGTCGAGGCGCCACTGACAGTCACGCTAGCGGTCTCGCCATAGTTGAGCGCTTTAGAGAAATTGGCTGACTTAGCCACAGGCTCGGCCGCGCCAATCTTATATGTATATTCGATTGACGACACGGTGTTTGCGGCATCGTTCTTCACAGTGATGTCTATGTCAAATTTCTCACCTGAGCGCACCACCGGTGTGGTGTTGATTCCTGCCACCACGGCATAGTTCTCAGGCAGCCCTCCACCTGTGAGGGTGCATGACAGGCAGATGTTGCCATACTGGGAGGCAAGGTTGTCCCACTGCCAGGAGGAGTCGCCATTGGCACGTACCGCAAACCAACCGCCCTCCAGATTTGAGGTCGGCTCATAGTCGATGGCCACAGGATAGTCCGCAGAGGCAGCGATGGTGAAGCGTGTGCCTACATAATAGCGCTTCCCCGCCTCTATCTTCACACTCTTTGCTAGTTTTATGGTGTAAAGTTTCTGAGCCTGCGTGGCAGAGATGCCGCTCTCAGACACTGGAGTGACCTCAGTCTGTCCTTCAGCCACAGGGCCTGTGGGCAGGTCACCCTCAGTCACGAATCCCGAGTATAGCAGTATGTCATTCTTGTTAGTGTTTCCATTGATTCCTGTATAGAAGGAGATGGCCGTGATCTCAGCTCCGGCAAATTTGCTTGAAACTTCGGGGGTAATCTCAAAGGCCGTGGCCATCTGGTTTCCTTTCACAAGATTGTTGAAGCCCAGCCAAGTGTAAGGCTCTCCCGCCAGCGAGTAGTCCAGCGAGCCTGAGACCTTCTGTGGGGCGGCTATGGGTGCCTTGGCCTCATCCTGAATAGGCATGAACTGGAAGTGGCCTTGAGCCTGTGGCTGTCCCTTTGACGGGCGTAGTGCGCTGACGGCTCCGGGCACTGCAGCCCCAGCAGTAAGCGCTAAGGCCATTCCGACCACGAGTGTGAGTAAAGATTTCTTCATAAATGAAACTTATGGATGAATTATGTTTATTAATTCTAACTATTGGAATCACAAAGTTACATTTTTTGAGACACACGCACAAAATTAATCCCTCATAATTTGTTTCTCACACTATTTTTTTGATAATTTTTTAAAATTTAGCGATCAAGGACGCAAAAATTCTGTTATATTTGCGGAAATATATCATCCAACTCTAAATCTTCGAATTATGAAACCCTATGTAGTGGGTATCGATATAGGCGGTACCAATACTGTGTTCGGCATCGTTGACGCCCGCGGTGTCGTGATAGCCAGTTCTTCAATCAAGACTCTCAAGCATGCTGACATCAACGATTATCTCGATGAGCTCCACACCGAACTCACACGTCTCATCGAGGCAAACGACGCTGTAGACAAGGTGGCCGGCATAGGCATTGGCGCCCCTAACGCCAACTACTACACCGGAATGATTGAGAAACTCGTCAACATCCCCTGGCCCACACCACTCCCCCTGGCCCAGATGGTCAGCGAGAAGTTTGGAATCCCCGTGGCTATCACAAATGATGCAAATGCCGCCGCCATCGGTGAGATGACTTATGGCGCCGCCCGAGGAATGAAGAATTTCATCATGATCACCCTTGGCACAGGCGTAGGCTCAGGCATCGTCATCAACGGCCAGATGGTCTATGGCCACGACGGTTTTGCCGGCGAGCTGGGTCACGTCATCATGAAGCGAAACAATGGACGCCTCTGTGGATGCGGACGCACCGGATGTCTCGAGGCATACTGCTCCGCCACCGGAGTGGCACGCACCGCCCGCGAGTTCCTTGAGATTCGCTCAGAGCCCTCTGCCCTGCGCAACATCCCCCTCGACAGCATCACATCCAAGGATGTATATGACGCAGCCGTCAAGGGCGACAAGCTCGCCAAAGAGATTTTCGACTACACCGGCAACATCCTCGGCGAGGCTTTTGCTGACTTCACAGTGTTCTCATCTCCCGAGGCCATCATCCTCTTCGGCGGCCTTGCAAAGAGCGGCGACCTGCTCATGAAGCCTATCCGCGAGTCGATGGAGAAACACATGATGAACATGTTCAAGGGGAAGGTGAAAGTCCTCATCTCCGAACTCAAAGAGGCCGACGCCGCCATCCTGGGTGCAAGCGCCCTCGGCTGGGAGGCCAAGCCCATGCCCCCGTCCGTGCCTCAGCCAGGCATAGGACTCCCGACAGTCGAGAAGACTGAAGAGAAATAATAAATTCAGGGGCCTTGATGACTTGAGAATCACCAAGGCCCCTGCTGTGTCTCTGTCACTCCTCTCCCAGAAGGTCTGGCCTGAGCAGGCGCGTACGGGAGAGCGCCTGTTCATGCCGCCAATCATCTATGCGGGCTGCATGGCCTGAGAGCAACACCTCAGGCACCTTCCACCCCTTATAATCTGCGGGGCGCGTGTACACCGGAGGCGCAAGCAGATTGTCCTGAAACGAGTCTGAGAGTGCGCTTTGCTCATCGCCGATGGCTCCGGGTATAAGACGTATTATCGAGTCGGCAATCACTACAGCCGGAATCTCACCCCCGGTCAGCACATAGTCACCTATGGAGATTTCCTTCGTGACTAGATGCTCGCGTATACGATAGTCCACGCCCTTATAGTGTCCGCAGAGTATTATCAGATTATTGCAGAGCGACAGTGAGTTGGCCATGGGTTGTGTGAGGAGCTCGCCGTCGGGCGACGTGAAAATCACCTCATCATATTCGCGCTCGGATTTGAGCTGTGTGATGGCGCGGTCCACTGGCTCGACCATCATCACCATCCCGGCCTCACCGCCGAATGGATAATCGTCCACTTTGCGGTGCTTGTTGGTGGACCACTCGCGTATGTTGTGGACCACAATCTCACACAGGCCCTTGTCCTGCGCACGTTTCAATATCGAGCATCCCAGAGGACTCTCAAGCATCTCGGGTAGTACGGTGAGTATATCAATTCGCATTGTGTCTGGCTTTCTTAATTCTGTAAGGTTGAGGGTAGAGGTTGTTTGATCGGTTTCCCAGATTTTTCACGAATCCCAGTGGATGCGCCTTATATGTGACTATATTATAGCCTCGTGGAGCGCCGGGGATTGTTATGGCCTCCCCGCGCAGATAGTCGAGAGCCTCATCTTGAGAGAGTTCTGCCATGGGGAAGGCATCAGGGTTTAGCCTGGTTGAGAGTGCGAGCGCATGGGTCGGGATAAGGTCACACCCCTTGACAGTGGCAAGCGGGACACCCTCATGTATCACATCGACATGCTCTCCGACTCGCGTGAGCAGATCCGTGTGAATGGCCGGGAAAGCGCTTATACGGTCTGCGTTGGCAGTGATTGCCATCTCTTCAGGATTGATGATCCATCGTTTTACCTCCGAGGGGACTGCCATCGGCTTCGGCCCCTTGATTTTACGTTCCTTCACTGCCGGATTCACTGCCGGAAGCATCCCCGGCTTGCGCAGCAGAGCCACAAACAGTCCCTCGCCGCGTGTGCGCCCCGGAATGAACCGGCAGCAATGAGCAGTGGTGTCGATTCCCTCTGTGATGCCCCACGACGGGTCTGTGGGAATCCGGATACTCTCAGCGCCTAACTCTGAGACAATCCACTCCACATTCTTCTCATTCTCCTCGCGGTTGAATGTGCAGGTGCTGTAGATGAGCCATCCGCCCGGCCGTAGCGCGGGCCATAGATTGGAGACAATCTCACGCTGCAGTAAACTGCACTCCCTCACAAGCCCCCGGCTCCATTGAGCCACAGCCTGCGCATCCTTTCTCATCATCCCTTCGCCTGAGCAGGGGACGTCGGCCACTATGAGGTCGAAGGTCTCGCCCAGAGGTCTGAATGAGGCTGTGTCGCCGCGTGTCACAATCACCCCGGGATGGCCCCACTTTACAAGATTCTCCCTCAGCACGGCAGCGCGCGCCGGGACAAACTCATTAGCCACGATGACCGATCCCTTCGGGAGTGCCGACAATACTGCGGTCGTTTTTCCTCCGGGTGCCCCACAAGCGTCAAGCACCCTCAGCGGGCGGTCAACAGAGGGGAGAAGACTACGCGCTATATGGTTGTGAAACATCGATGCCGCCTCCTGGACATAGTAACACCCTCCGTGCAGGAGCGGGTCGAGTGTGAACAGCGGTCTTGAGGGGAGATACAGCCCCTCCGGACACCATCCCACAGGCTCGGCCCCGTCAAACCGCACTTCCCCTTTGACCCTGTTGAGCCTCACGGACACTGACGGCTCACCACCCTCAAGGACAGGGGGGAGATCGCCCAGACCGAGGCTCTCAAGCATCTCTATGAATCCTGCGGGCAGCATTCAGAACTTCCGGTTTTCAAATTTCTCCAATGCCTCGCGCCATTCATCTGAGATAGGGATGGAGGTTGAAGTCTTGGGGTCAAACCCACACATCACCGTGCGGCAGGTGCATTTGACCTCACCACCTTTCGAGGGACACACTACGGCCTGCTCCAGCGTGAGACTCTTCTCTCCTATCGCCACGGTCTTGGTCAGCACCTCTAGGTCCTCTCCGAAAAATGAGGGCGCACAGAAGGAACAGTTGACATTAACAACCACGACCCCTGCCTTCGAGATGTCGAGGTCGCTCCCCATGACATCAAGGAAATAACGGGTCTTGGCAAGATCCATCAGGGAGAAATATACGGTGTTGTTGACATGGCCCAGGGCGTCAATGTCGCTGAAACGGAGTTGGACAGGTATTCTGGATGGCATAGTTGTGTCAGTGTATAGCGATATCGGTTATCACCTCTCCGCCCACGGCCTTGTTTATGGCCGCCACGAGGGCTTCGCGGCTGAATGACAATTCGTTTTTCAGTGGGGCAGACGTCAGGTAAACATGAAGCACACCGCGGTCCACATAGCGCCTCAGCGTGTATCGGTTGATAGCCGGACCCACCACGTCAATCCACGCTGCCGCTGCCCGCTGCCCGTTCAATTCATCGGTGAGGCCTGCGCGGTCCATGGCTTCATCTATTATCGAGGCTATGTGCTTGGGATAAGTACGTTTCATTGCAGTGTGAACTCGCCGTTCTCCACGCTCCAGAGCCTGAAGTCGCCCCCGGTGCGCGCCATGATCTCGTCGAGATGCTTGCGGTTGGTATCGGTTATGAATATCTGCCCGAAGGCCTCTGAGCTTGTGACGAGCTCCATGATGCGCTCCACTCGTGTGGCATCAAGCTTGTCAAAGATATCGTCGAGCAGCAGCAGCGGACGCATCCCGGTGGCCTCGCGCAGAAAGTCGTACTGTGCCAGCCTGAGGGCTGTGGTGAATGTCTTGCACTGCCCCTGCGAGCCGGTCCTGCGCATAGGCATCCCGTCAAGGCTCATCACAATGTCGTCGCGGTGAGGTCCCACGGAAGTGTGGCGCACAATCTCATCATGTCTGCGCGCTGAGTCGAGCAATCCCTTCAGCGTCGACCCGGCTTCATTGAGATGGCTCTCATAGGTCAGGCTCACCTCCTCCCCCGTCCCGGCTATGGCGGCATAGTGGCGCGAGAAGAGTTCTGTGAGTCTCACGGTCCATGTGGCTCGTGCGGCATGGAGCACTGAGGCCGACATCTCCATCATCGTCTCCACGGCGTCATAGATAGCGGAGTCGACACTCCCCTCTCGCAGCAGGCGGTTGCGCTGCTCAAGGCCGCGGTTATAGCGTATGAGTGAGTCGAGGTAAAGGGGGTCGCTCTGCGAGATGACCATGTCCATCCATCGGCGGCGCTCCTCTCCGCTGTCGCGGATCAGGTCCACATCCTGAGGGGCGGCCATGACCAGAGGGAAATTCCCTATGTGGGCGCTGAGACGGCCATATTCCTTGCCCCCGCGCTTCAGGCTCTTGCGCCGTCCGGCAGAAAGCCCCATTATCAGTTCTTCAGGGATGCCCTTGCGCTCATAGACTCCGCGTAGGATGGCGAAATCCTCGCCGCGCGTGATGGCCATACGATCCGTCACCCCTGTGAAACTCTTGCAGAAACTCAGAAAATAGATGGCGTCGAGCAGATTGCTCTTCCCCATCCCGTTGTTGCCAAGGAAGCAGTTGACCTTGCCCGACAGTTCGAGCCGGGCAGACGGAATGTTCTTGAAATTGGTCAACGTTAATTCTTCCAGGTGCATATCACCTGCAAAATTACTCAAATTCCCCGTCTGGTGCAAAAAAATTGCATCTCCCCGGTTTATCTGAACAACCGGGCATATTTGTCGAGCAGTGCTTTGAATCGGGCATCCTGACGGAGCGGAGCGCAGTTCACATTGGCCTCTGAAGCAAGTGTCCAGTTGTGGTAGTCGGCATAACCTTTCTCAAGCGATGTCTCCATGCAGCGGAATGCCCGGTCGATGGAGCCTGTCTGAGAATAGAAGCAGGCGGCATAGTAGTTCACGGCCCCGTCATAGTCGACCGCTGTCTCCAGAACACGCTCCATCCACGCCTCAGCCTGGTCTGTACGCCCCAGGGAGAGCATGGCAAATCCGCGCAGCGAGCGGACATTGTCGAAGTCGAAATCCATGTCGAGCACCTGCTCCCAGGCTCTCTCCGCATTGGCGGCCTGATGACGGTAGTCTGAAAGCACCCATCCGCGCAGGATTGCTATCATCGGGTCGGCTGCTGAGGTCATGGCTGCCTCGCTGAGAGCCACTGAGGCATCCGCGCTCTCCCCAAGCCCAAGTTGTGCAAGGGCTTTGCACACAAGCCCGTCAACCATCTCCGGCTCTTTCTCCAGAGCATGTTCGGCAGCATCAAGCGCGCCGGCGTTGTCGTTCTGAGCATGCAGGATGCGCGACTTTAGCATATAGTAGAAGGCATTGTTGTCAGTGGCCGAGATGGCGAAATCTGCATTCAGCAGGGCTATGTCATAGCGCCCCAGGGCATAATAGCACTCAGCCAGGGCTGCGTTCAGGCCAGGATAGGAGTCCAGGTTCTCATTGATGATGCGGTCATAGTCTGCGATGGCCGAGAGATAGTTGCAATGCCCCTGGGCTATCATTCCGCGGATGAAATAGAACATCCCGTTCCTTGGCGCCTTGGCTATGGCTCCTGAGAGTCCGGCCATGACGGCGGGATAATCCTCGCGCGAAAGCACCACCAGTTCGGCAAGCGCCTTGGGCGTATTGCCCGGATCCAGAGAGATGGCGGTGATATAGTCATCCACGGCTCCGGCGCGGTCACCCATCAGGGTGCGGACCGAGGCGCGGCGTATGTAGATGTCAGGGTCGCCGGCCGACATGGCCACAGCCCTGTCAGCAAGTTCGTTGGCTGTTCCGAGGTTGTTCTCCTTGACCGCCACGCGGGCCAGACCCAGAGTGGCCTCACGGCTATAGGGGTTAAGCCGCAGCATGCGGTTGAAGTCCCCCTTGGCCTCAGCATAGCGTTCCAGTTCATAGAGGGCTGTGGCACGCTCATAGAGCAGGGCATAGTTCTGAGCCTCAGTCCCCAGAAGCTCGTTGAGGTCAGCGAGGGCCTGCTCATATTTCTGCATGGCCATCAGCACATTTGCCCTGATCTCCACAGCCTGCGACCGCTCATCGGCCTGATCCTGGCCAAAATACTTTATAGCCGTGTTCAGGTCGTCGAGAGCACGGATATAGTCGTTGTGCTTATAATAGAGCGAGGCGCGGCGGAATAGGGTCTCAGGATCGCGCGGGTCCTCATTCAGCAATTGGTCATATGCCTTCAGCAGGGCATCGGTCATCGGATCGTTATAAGACTGGGCCGAGGCCGTGAATGCGAATAGAATCGCCGACAAGGCGGCAACGAGTCTGCGGAAATATCTTGTCATCTTAGTGATTAATGTGAACTGTGAATGGTTCTGTCCAACGGGCAAAGATAATGATTTTTTCGGATTCGTCAAGCATGGAACACCGAGAGGAGCCATGTCGAGATACCCATATATATAACCATGCCAATAATGTCGTTTGTGATGGAGATGAAGGGGCCGGTGGCAAGCGCCGGGTCTATCTTGAGTTTCTCAAGCGTCAGGGGGACGAAGGTTCCGAAAACCGAGGCAAACATCACCACACAGAACAGCGAGAGTGAGACGGCATAGGTGGTGGCTAGATGCCCCTCCCCGATGGTAAACCAGTTGTAGACCAGCACCAGGAGTGCGATGATTGACCCATTGAGCAGGCCCACGCCGAGTTCTTTTACAAGTTGTGTGGCCGATTTCTTGACATCGAGCGAGCCGTTGGCGAGGCCCTGCACCACGATGGCCGACGACTGGGTGCCCACATTGCCTCCCGTTCCGCCTATAAGGGGAATAAACAGGGCAAGCGCCGGGTCAACGGCAAAGCCCCCCTCAAAGCGTCCGAGAATAAAGGAGTTGCACAGTCCACCGATCATGCCTATCAGTAGCCACGGCAGGCGCGCCTTGGTCTGTGTGAGCAGTTTGTCATCACTCTCCACATCACCCGAGAGACCTGACGCCAACTGGTAGTCGCGCTCAGACGAGTCGCGCACCTTGTCCATCACGTCATCGACCGTGATGCGGCCCAGCAGACGCCCTATGGAGTCAACCACAGGCATAGCCACAAGGTCATATTTCTCAAAGTCGAGAGCCACATCGTCTATGGGCGTGTCAGCCTTCACAGCCACCGGGTCAGTCTCCATGACATGCTTTATCTTGGAGACAGAGGGATGGGTGATGAGTTTCTTGAGCGGCAGTGTGCCTTTGAGGCGGTCATCGTTGTCGACCACATACACGTAGTAGACCTCATCCATATCCTCTGCCTGCATCCTCATCTGCTTGATGCACTCAGGCATACTCCAGTTCTCATTGACCACGATCATCTCGGTGCCCATGAGGCCGCCGGCTGTGTCCTCGTCATACTGGAGGAGGTCTATGATATCTCCCGCCTGCTCGACGTCGTCGATATGGCTGAGAATCCTGTCGCGGTCCTCCTCGTCGAGTTCCTGGATGATGTCCACGGCATCGTCGGTGTCGAGGTGCTCAAGTTGCTTGGCGATATCCTCGGCGTCCATCTTCGAGAGGAGTTTGGAGCGCTCATCCTCATCGAGCTCCATGAGCACATCAGCCTGGGCATCCTCCCCGAGAAGGCGGAACAGATACTCCGCATCCTCGAGGTCGAGGTCCCTGTAGAGGTCGGCGATGTCGGCCGGGTGCAGGTCAGCGAGCTCGGCGCGCGCCGCACCGTCGGCATGATCCTCTATTATCTTATGGAGGTGGTTGAGATAATCGGGAGTGAATTCTTTCATCAGGGACGGAGCATCAGGGTGAGTTCTACAAACTGCTCTACAGTCAATTGCTCGGGGCGCATGGCCAGCAGCGGTGAGTCAGGCAGAGTGGCTCCGGGAGCCAGCAGGGACTTGAGAGAGTTGCGCAGCGTCTTGCGGCGTTGCCCGAATGCGGTCTTGACGACCGTCTTGAACCCCTTCTCGTCGCATCCCAGCGAGGTCACCCCGTTGCGACGCATTATTATAACCCCGCTCTTCACCTTGGGCGGCGGGTTGAACACTGTCGGCGGTACTGTGAAAAGATACTCCACGTCATACCATGCCTGCAGCAGCACACTCAGTATGCCGCGGGCCTTCGTGCCTGGAGGTGCGGCCAGACGCTCCGCCACCTCGAGCTGAAGCATCCCTGAGCAAATCTCCACAAGGTCCCGGTACTCAAGGATGTGGAAAAATATCTGAGAGGATATGTTGTAAGGATAGTTGCCTATAACACTTATCTTCTCAGCCTGAGGGAAGACGGTAGCCAGATTTAGTTTCAGGAAGTCGGCCGCAAGGATACGCCCGTTCAGCGCCGGATAGTTGTAGCGCAGATACTCAATGGACTCCTCGTCTATCTCTGCCACCTTGACATCGCGGCCTGATGATATGAGATATTTGGTGAGCACACCCATTCCGGGCCCCACCTCAAGGACAGGGAGAGAGGGGACGGCATCAAGCGTCGCGGCAATCCGGGCGGCAACCGACTCATCCGTCAGAAAATGCTGTCCCAGTGCCTTCTTGGGCCTCACAAGACCCGACCTCGATGCTGTGCCTCTCTTCATGACTACTTCTTTTTAGAGCGATGCGCTGACGATGCGCTTGGTTGTCTGTGTGCCGCGGCGGCAGATGTAGAGGCCCGCGGGAAGTGAGGCTATATCTTCTGACACCTTCACACCTTGTATGTTATACACCTCCATCGCGCTGTCTGTCGCATCTGTTTTTATGATGTTGATTGATGTCTCGGGAGACTCCTTGATTGTCTCGCGCTCAAGCGATGCCCAGATGAACGGCCCCACACCCTTGGCATCGTTGTCGCGGACAGGCTCGCTGAGATAATACTCATATGAGCCGTCACGCTTGCGGTTCTCCTTCACATTGGGAGCCGCCTGAAGCACCTTCTCGCTTAGACCCGGGCCAAGGCCGGCCACTGAGCAGCAGTCTGTGAGCGAGATAGTCCCGTCAGCATTCTCCTTTATGAAGCGTTTCACAAGGCCGTCATATGCCTTCAGACCCTCCTCAAGATATTTCTTGTCTACCCAGCCCTTGCGTCCGGCCTTGAGCATGGAATATGTGAACATCGACGACGCTGTGGCCTCCAGATAATTCCCCTCGCGTCCGGGGCAGTCCATCACCTGATACCATGTCAGGGTCTCGGGATCCTGCCACTTGAGTTCTGCGTCAAAACACTTGGTGAGGAGGTCCACTACCTCGCCGCGGCGCGCATAGTCCTCAGGGAGCGCGTCGAGCAGCTCCACGAGAGCCATTGTATACCAGCCCTGGGCGCGTCCCCAGCAGTGCTGTGAGAGACCCGTCTCCTTGTCACACCAGAACATCTCGTGTGTCTCGTCCCATGCGTGGCGGTTCAGGCCGGTCTCGGGATCGAGTGTGCGCTGATATGTCTTCACCACCTGGTCAACGGCATCGTCATAGATTGCCTGGGCGGCATCCTTGTCATAATGCTTAGAGGCTGTCAGCACACGGAAGGGGAGACCCATGAAGATTCCGTCGAGCCACACCTGCCATGCATAGATGGCCTTGTGCCAGTAGACACCCTCCTCCGTGCGGGGCTGTTTGTCGAGCTGCTCCATCAGGGTCTTGATGGCTACCATGTTCTTCTCCTCGGGAAAGTGCTCATACATGCTGGTGACAAAGTGGCCCGTGCGGACATTGTCGAGGTTATAGTCCTTGAGGTTATATCCTGTGATCTTGCCGTTTGAGGCAATCATCTTGTCGGTATAGTCCTTGCAATACTTCTTGATATCTTCACCCCCATATTTGAGATAGGTGTCGAGCATAGACTCGAGCTCTATGCCCATCACATAGCTCCACTTGGGGCTTGATGAGAAATCGAGCAGATAACTTTTGGGGACACGCTTCATCTCAGAGCGTGTCATCCACTCTGAGTAGCGGTCAGATGTGCCGAGGTTCTCAGCGTCACACTTCAGTGGCCACATGGCCACGAGAGAGAGCAGGAGTGCTGCGAAGATAACTTCAATCTGTTTCATGGTATTATAAGAGTATGTTGCACCCACATCTATTTATCGCGGGCAATGATGAAATCTATCAGGTGGACAAGTGGATTCTCCTCAAGGCAGGGAGCCAGCGAGCGGGCTATCTCAGCGGCCTCATCGCGCAGCCTCTTCAGGGTTGTGCGGGCATAGTCCACACCTCCCGCTGTGATGGCAAAGTCTATCAGCCGGCCAATCTCGCCGTCCGTCAGCGACTCATGCTCCAGCAGCTCATGCATCTCTGACGCGCGGCTGTCACCCGAATTAAGTGCGGCCAGCAGGGGGAGGGTCACCTTCCCCTCGCGCAGGTCATTGCCCGTGGGCTTGCCGAGTTTCTCCGATGGGAAATAGTCGAATATATCGTCCGTTATCTGGAAACATTGCCCGAAGATCAGTGCATAGCGGCGCAGTTTGTCGAGCCGCTCATCGGTGACCCCCACGGAATATGCCCCCACTTCCACACAGGCAGTGAACAGCGATGCCGTCTTCAGCGAGATGACTCCGAAATATCCTTCCTCTGTCAGCGTGTGCTCCCGTGCATTGTTGAGCTGGTCCATTTCTCCCAGCGACAGGAAAGAACCCAGTCCGGCCAGTGTATTGATGACCTTCAGATCCTCAGTCGAGGCAGCCAGTCTCAGCGCGCGCGAAACGAAGAAATCACCCACAAGCACCGCGATGTGGTTGTCCCACAGAGCGTTGATGGTGTCTGCGCCGTGGCGCACAGCCGAGTTGTCGATGACATCATCGTGGATAAGCGATGCATTGTGGAGAATCTCGATGGCAGCCGCCGGGCCGGTCACATCATAGAGCTCTTCCCCGCCGAGAAGGTCGGCGGTGAGCATTGCCAGGATGGGACGGAGCTCCTTGCCCCTGCGTTCAAGATAATGGCCTATCACGCGGCACATCAATGGGTTGTCCGAACTCAGTGCCTCGACCATCTTGGCATGTAGCCTGTCAAGGCGTGGATTGAGCGCACGGCGTATGGAATCGAACGATGATGTCATAACAGGATGCAAAATTACGAAAATTTCCGTAAATCCGTCTCTATTTTGGGCTATCTCGCTAAAATTGTCTAATTTTATAGCCTGAAAAAATATCCTCACATGGAGAAACGACTATTCCTGCTCGATGCATACGCCCTCATATATCGCGCCTACTACGCCCTGATCCGCTCCTCCAGGATGTCAGCGACTGTCGGTTTCAACACAGCCGCCGTCTATGGTTTCTGCAACACTCTCGACGACCTGTTGCGCAAGGAGAACCCCACCCACATTGCTGTGTGCTTCGACCCCCATGGCCCCACATTCCGCCATAAGAAGTTTGAAGCCTACAAGGCCCAGCGCGACAAACAGCCTGAGGATATCACCCTCGCAATCCCTTGGATCAAACGCATCCTCGAGGCATACCGCATTCCAGTCATCGAGGTGGAGGGATATGAGGCCGACGATGTCATAGGCACCCTCTCCACCCGAGCCGCCAGCGAGGGATATGACACCTTCATGATGACCCCCGACAAGGACTATGGCCAGCTCGTGGGGCCGCATGTCTTCATGTATCGCCCCGCCCTGAAGGGGGAAGGCTTTGAGGTCAGGGACACTCAGAGAATCTGCGAGATCTTTGGCGTCTCGGAGCCGCGTCAGGTCATCGACCTCCTTGCCCTGGAGGGTGACAAGTCCGACAACATACCCGGATGCCCCGGCGTGGGCGAGACAACGGCTCAGAAACTGATTGCCGCCTGGGGGAGCGTCGAGAATCTCCTTGACAACACCGACTCCCTCAAAGGCGCCCTGAAGGTCCGTGTCGAGGAGAACGCCGAGCAGATAAGGATGTCTAAATGGCTTGCCACAATCTGCCGCGATGTCCCCATCGACATAAGCATCGACACCCTTGAGAGAAAGCCCATCGACATCGACGCCTTGATGTCGCTCTATCAGCAACTCGATTTCCGCTCCCTCATCGCCAGGCTGAAGAGCCGCATCGCCACTCAGCCGTCCACACCGGCGCCCCCAATGCCGAAGAAGATAGCCGAGTCTCTCTTCGACCTTGATTTCTCAGAAGATGCGGCCAATGAGACACCGCTCACCTCCAACACAGGCAACGACTACACCATACTCACCACTGCTGCCGAGGTCGGCGAGACAATCGACAGATTGTCAAAGTCCCCCTCAGTCGGCGTGGCCGTCTATGCCGTCGGTGAAGATGCTATGTCCTCGCGCCTTGACGGAATGGCTCTCTCTGCGGCCGAAGGCATCGGTGTCTATATCCCCATCCCAGCCTCAGGTACGTCCCGAGGGGAGATCCTGGCCATGCTGGCCCCCCTCTTCGGCAAGACAGGCCCCATGATGGTCGGACACGACATCAAGCGAGCCATGCTCCTGCTGAAACTCGACGGCATCGAGTTTGAGACCCGATATTACGACACCTCCGTGGCCCACTATGTCATTGACCCTGAATCACGCCACAAGATGGCCGACCTGGCAACCAGATATCTCCATATCTCAATCTCAGGCGCCGACCCCAACGACAAACATCCTCATCCCACCAGGCCTCTCACCGTCGAGGCCGCCTGTGCACGCTACTGTGAGGAGGCCGACCTGAGCCTCAGGCTCAGGCCACTGCTCGATGTCGAGGTGGCTGAGCGAGCCATGACCAAACTCCTCAACGATGTGGAGTTCCCGCTCATCCGGGTGCTGGCCGAGATGGAATGGACCGGCGTGAGGATCGACTCGTCAGTCCTGCTCAACCTCTCAGCCCAACTTAAAGGGCAACTGGAGGAGATGGAGCAGGAGGCTTATCGGATGGCCGGAGGTCCTTTCAATCTGGCCTCACCCTCACAGGTGGGGATGGTGCTGTTCGACCGTCTTGAGATTGACCCCAGGGCCAAGCGGACATCCAAGGGCCAATACTCCACCACTGAGCAGGTGCTGGAAAAATATGCCCCCGAGGTGCCTCTCGTGAGCCTTATTCTCAAGATAAGACGCCTCCGCAAGCTTATCACAACCTATCTCGACACCCTCCCCGCGCTCATCAATCCGCGCACAGGCAAGATTCACACATCCTACAATCAGACCGTCACCGCTACCGGACGCATATCATCGACAAACCCCAACCTGCAAAATATCCCGGTCCGCACTGAAGATGGCCGCGAGATACGCCGCGCTTTCATTGCCGACCCCGGCGACATCCTCATGAGCGCCGACTACTCTCAGATTGAGCTTCGCCTCATTGCTGACCTGAGCGGCGATAAAGACATGATCGAGGCATTCCTGAGCGGCGAGGACATCCACCGCATCACGGCGTCAAAGATCTATGGCGTCCCCCTCGAGGAGGTCACCGACGACCAGCGCCGCCATGCCAAGACAGCCAACTTCGGCATCGTCTACGGCATCTCGGCCTTCGGACTGAGCGAGCGCCTGCGCATATCACGCGGTGAGGCCAAGAAACTCATTGACGGCTATTTCGCCACATATCCCCATATACGCGAATACCTGGACCGCGCCGTTGACGATGCCCGCAAGACGGGCTATGCCATCACTCGCATGGGGCGCCGCCGCTATCTGCCCGACATCAACTCGCGCAGCGCAGCCGTGAGGGCCTATGCCGAGCGCAATGCCGTCAACGCTCCCATCCAGGGCACCGCCGCCGATATTATAAAAGTGGCCATGGTGAGGATATTTGAAGAGATGGAGCGCCGTGGGCTCCGCTCAAGGATGATAATGCAGGTCCACGACGAACTTATCTTCAACGTTGTCCCTGATGAACTCGAGGAGATGCGCCACCTCGTCGAGGAGGGGATGGCCGGAGCCTATCAGGGAGCCGTCCCCCTCATTGCCGAGGCCGGGACCGGGCACAACTGGCTCGAGGCACATTAACTTTAAGCATTATTATCGGAAAAACAACATAACAGTCAACTATGAAATCTTTCAGAATCATCACACTTCTACTCGCCGCTCTCATGTCGCTCTCAGCCGCGGCTGCCGACAGTGAGAAGGGTGTCCCCTTCAACGGCCTCATCCTCGACAGCGCCATGAAACCCATGAAGAAAGTGAGGGTCTACAACAAGGACCGCAACCGCTATGCCACCTCCGACAAGCAGGGCCGCTTCGGCCTCACCGACGTGGGCCCCACAGACACCATCACCATCGAGATAAAGAAAGACAAGTTCCTCATACCCGTCGAGGGGCGCAAGAGCCTCAAGATTATCTTTGGCACTCCCATCAACGCCTATCAGGATGACGACCTCGTCAACGAGGGATACAACTATGTGAAGCGCCGCGAGTACACAGGCACCAGTAGCGGCATCAGCGGTGAGCAGCTCCGCCGCTCCGGACAGCGCAATGTGCTCGACGCTCTCTCCGGAATGGTGCCCGGACTTATCATCAACAACATCGACGGCCATAGGGCTGCAAACATACGCGGCATCCGCTCCCTCACTCTCTCAAACGAGGCTCTCTACATCCTTGACGGCTCACCCGTGGAGTCGCTCGACTTCGTCAACGTCTATGAGGTTGACCATGTGGAGGTGCTGAAGAGCGCGCCCCAATATGGCATGCGCGGTGCCAACGGCGCCATCATAGTCACTACTCTAGCCGCCGGTGCGAAAAAATAATGATATAGAATGACTTCTGAAGAAAAACTCAAGATAGAGGAGCGCGTCATCGACCTCCTCAAGACTGTCTACGACCCTGAGATACCCGTAGACATCTACAATCTCGGCCTCATCTATGGAATAGACCTCGACGACGAGGGAAACCTCACTATCGAGATGACCCTCACAGCCCCGTCATGCCCCGCCGCCGATTTTCTGGTGGACGATGCCCGCATAAAACTCGAGAGCATCGAGGGGGTCAAGAATGTCGACATCCGCATTGTCTTTGAGCCGGAGTGGACCAAGGATATGATGACCGAGGAGGCCAAACTCGACCTCGGATTCCTGTGATGCAGACTCCAGGCCGAAATCTCACATACTTCATAAGCGACCTTCATCTCGGTGCGGGCTACATCGCCGACAAGCGGGCTCACGAGATGATGGCTGTCAAGTTCCTGCGCTCAATCGCACCGACGGCCCGGCGCCTCTTCCTGCTCGGCGACATCCTGGACTACTGGTGGGAGTATCGCGACGTTGTCCCCAGGGGCTTCACACGCTTCTTCGGAGCGCTCGCCGAATTGGCCGACAGCGGTGTAGAGATAACTTGGTTCAAGGGCAACCACGATATCTGGATCTTCGACTATCTCCCCTCTGAGATTGGGCTGAAGGTTCACGATGGCATCATGCTGACGGAAATGGACGGCCGGCGCTTCCTCATGGAGCATGGCGACGGAGTGGGCCGTCTCCCATGGTCTTTCCGCGCCCTCCGGTGGCTTTTCCGCTGTCGCCCGGCTCAGGTCATGTTTGCCGGGATTCATCCCCGATGGACGGTAGGGTTCGCCCATTCATGGTCTGCCCACAGCCGCAAGAGGGGGGGCTATGTCCCCGCCGAAGGGGTGGGGGAGAACCTGGTCCGTTTTGCCGAGCAATACAACGATGAGTCACCTGAGAAAATCGACTATTTCATCTTCGGCCACCAGCACACTCTGATGGACAGAAAGCTCCTTGGCGGAGGTCGGGTTATTGTATTGGGCGACTGGATCGATAAGTTCACTTATGCTGTGTGGGATGGCAAAAATGTTGTGCTCAGACGCTTCAATCCTGATGGGGAGGATGTGGATGTTTTTTGAGTTAACTTATTTTAACTTTACAATAAGTCTTTACCCTATCGGTCTCCACCGTTCTAATTCTCAGGGTCTTAATGTGGCTAAAAATTAAATTGAGTTTAAAATGGTTAACAAACTATGTTAGAAAACATATAAAAAAATTTCGCCACACATAATTTAAGGCATACCTTTGCATCACGAACCTAAAACAATCTTTTTTACCTTAGAAATTGTACCTATTGGAAACTCATGGAAAGGAACTGCGAGAAGCAGTTCCTTTTTATAATATCCTTTTGCAATCTAATTACAATCTGAGGTCAGAGCCCGGGATGAAGCAGTTTCTGCACCGCTATGCGCAGGTCTGAGATCATGGCGGTGGCCGGGGTGATGAATGGCTTCACCTCCACACTCTTTGCCGGGGCGATGACGCGCAGCCCCTCATGGTGACAGCAGATGTCAAGCTCAGGCCCCATCTGCAGAGGCTCGCCGTCCAGGTGGGAGGGTCCCTCGTCGTTGCGCTTGATGGTCAGCGACGAGGTGCGGAACGTGTGGATCAGCACATTCTTCTCAATCATCCCCGTGAGCATGTCAAACCCCACGAGCGCCGTCGAGAATGGGTTTCCGGCATGGATAATCATGACATCGAGCAGCCCGTCGTCTATCACTGCGCTCGGAGCAATGTAGGCATTGTTGCCATATTGCGAAGCATTGCACACAGCCACCAGAAAAGCCTTCTCCGTAAGTGTCCGGCCGCCGGCCGTGATGGTGTAGTGCTCCGGCTCATAGTGGGCATAAGTCTGGAATGTGCTTTGAAGATACATCAGCTTGCCGCGCTTTTTCTTTCCGGCAAAAGCCTCGCTCACTGCTGCGTCAAACCCCACGCCAAACGTGCAGAAAAACTTCCGGTCATTCACCGTGGCATAGTCAATGGCATGAGGCTGATTCTCACTGATCACCCTGATTCCCTCCCGTATGTCAACGGGGATGCCGAGATGTCGGGCCAGGCCGTTGCCAGACCCACACGGGATGATGCCAAGCGCAGTCTGCTTCCCACACAGCGCTGCCGCCGACTCATTGACCGTCCCGTCGCCTCCGGCGGCAAAAACGGCGTCACAACCCTCGGCCGCAGCCTCAAGCGCAAGCCGCGTGGCGTCGCCGTGGCCGCGAGTATAGAACGTCTCTATCTCCCATCCCAGAGGCGCCAGTTGCTCCTCGACATACTTGTCAAGGCCCTCCTTGTTACGTGTACCTGAGATCGGATTGATGACGAGACGCGCTTTCATTATTGGGAAATATGTTTGTGATGGTTGTAGGGAAGATGGGTGGGGAGGACATCAGAGAGTCACACGCCTTGTGGCCGTTTCAGTCTTAAGGATAAAAATCCCCTTCGCCGTCATGCGGAGCCTGTGGGTTCCTGCTGGCAGGGTCTCCGAACTGATCAGTTGCCCCAGTATCGTGAACACCTTGACAGTCTCCTTGGTGTATGTGCGGACATAGATATATCCATCGCGGACGCTTACATCTATCTGACCCTGCTCTCTGCCTGGCTCAACAGCAGTCACACCGGGAGGAGGGACATTGACACCCTCCCAGCGCGGAGGAGCACCGGAGCCTGCCGCCACAGCGGCCATCAACAGCATTATGGCAAGCAGTTGTCGCATATCAACTGCAAAGTTAAACAAATTCCACCTCTTCCGCAAATTTCAGCTCCACCCCAGGCCCAAAAAGGGACGAAAGACGCCGAATTTATGTTGCCGGATGGTTTTTCAAAATGTCAATGAGCTCTTGCCGTGCGGTTTGACTTTGGGTCGCGGAGCACGGCGTACCGCTATAGTGGGTGGGGAGGGGCGGTGTAGGTTGTAGAGGTTGACGGGGGTGATGGGGGTGATAAGGGGGTCAACCTGACGGGGAGGGTGATGA
>JAMPAK010000001.1:669105-706248 GCA_023667285.1 Muribaculaceae bacterium | reverse complement strand
GGTTGAGATATGTCTCGAAGCCACGTATCCCAAGGATGGGGGAGTAGGTTTGTTTCCGGGAGGTGGTGATGAGTTTTTTCATGGTTTGGCTTCGAGAACAGTTAGGTTGCAAAGGTAAGAATGATATGTGTGTTTGGTAGTGCGATAATGCGGATGAGAGCCTTCGGGGTGGTAATCGGCGGCCTACGGACGCTGTTTGCTACCTGCGGTTGTGAGGCTCCGGGCATTTTCGGCTACTCCTGCGGAGACCGCCTACCTTGGCCGCGGTTAAGATTTCAGCGACCTGCTTTTGGGCTTTGCCAGATGGTGGGATTATATGTTTGCGAGGATTTGGGATTCGGAGGGGAGATGGAGGGACTGGATGGTTTTTATCAGGAGGTTGCGACGGGAATATATGGTGGGCTGGGGGGTGTCGGTCATGAGGGCGATTGCGGCGGGCTGGAATCCGGCAAAGAGGAGCAGGGCAAGCCTCAAGCCGTCGTGGGGGATGCGGCCTGCGCTCTCGCGCTCAAGGCGGTCCATGAGGCCATCCTTTGTGGCGTTGACACATTCCTTGATTTTAAGGATGTTTGGTCTGTTGAGGAGTTCCTGCACGATGTCGTGGATATCTTTGACGAGTGTCTTCTCCACACCGCTCCCCTTTTTGCGATTATAGACGGCACAAAGATTGTTGAGCGCCTGCCACTGGGATGAGAACATCCCTCCCATCATCGCCATGGTGGAATCGTGGGTACGCTGATGCTCAGCCAGGATGTCCATTTTGGCCGAAAGGGATGCGTTTTCCTCGGTGGCAGCCTTGTATTTGATTGAGAGGACCTCAAAGGCGTTGATGCTGTCGCTGAGTTCGAGCTGCTTGCGTGCCATCTTGAAGCGATGAGCCGCAATGCCTCCGATAATAACCGCCAGAGCCAACAATCCTATAATCACCATTCCATATCGCGCCCTTTGTGAGCGGAGTTCCTCCTCGAGGAGGTCTATTCGCGCCATGTCGCGCTGGGCTGTGATGCCGGACTGGCTTATGGCACTGTCAATCTGCCGATTGTTCACCGCCAGCACGCTGTCTTCCATGGCCATGGCTTTTTTTAAATCCCCCTCACGCTCATAATGGTGCAAGAGGAGCCAGTAGATGCGCAGTGAATCCGTGGCAAAACGGGTACTTTGGGAAGCTTTCTCAATTAGGTCAAGCATCTCTGCCGTATTCCCTTTGTGGAACTCCAGGGTTGCCATTGCAACAAGATCGGCAGCCCGAGCCTGAGGAAATGGATAGTGTGACCTGACTGAATCAGCAATCTGTGAAGCATAATCAAACTCTTTCAAATCAACAAGCCTATCAAAATAATCACAGAATAAGCATCCTAAAAATCCGTCATATTTTCTTGTTTGAGGTAAGGACAAAAGACTATCCAAAATATCCAATTGCTCAGGCACCTTACCAGCATCGCCAAGGATGGAGGCATAGTCAAGCATTGCAAACAGGTGATTCAGTTCCTTTCCTGCAAGCCCATAGTAAATAGCCGCTTTTTCCCTTGCCTCAAGTTGATCGGGATTATTATATGTTGAATGAAAAATATCGGCAATCAATTCATAGTTTTTGGCCATCCAGTAGAAGTCCTGCATCTCTTCTGAAATCTCTTTAGACCTTTCAGCCGAAAACATAGCCTCTCGGTAATCCCCACGATTCCAACGTATCACGCCCTGATAAAACAGCGACTTCATCAGCAAGTCACGAGGACCGTTCTTTTTAAAAAACTCGACTGAGACATTGATCAGCGAATCGTCAACGTCGACAATATGCATCTTGTGTCCAGCTCGTGCAAGAAGCATCCCGTATAGAGCACGTGAGTGGTCGTCAATCAATTCCGACGGATTGATGGCGAGCAGAAGTGACCGGACCGAATCAGGGTCTACGTCCATTCCAGCTTCAACATCAATGAGACGGGAATCTATTCTATAGCGATTGCAGGAGGAAGCGATAAGGAGGGCCACAAGAGCCGCAAGTGATAAGATTAGGTTTTTCATGGCGGCAAAAGTAGTGAATTTTTTCCACACATCAACGAAAATCTTCACAAAGACCATATTTCAGAATTTGTCAAGAGAAAGAAACAAAATAGACTTAATGCATTGATTATTTGACTATTGCGCAACTAATTGATATTCAAATGCTTACAGTTTCATAATTTCTTGATTTTTAATTCGTTGTATTTAAGCGTTTTAAGTCGATTTTTCATAATGAACTTTAAGCCATTTGTTTGCTATCCGCCCATTAATGCTCTAATTTTGCAGTATGATTCACGCCCAAAAACACCAGTCAAAATGAGTAAAAAAAGATTTCTACAACACCTATCTACTGCAGTAGTGATGGGTTGCTTGTCAATGAACCTCCTAGCTGATGAACCTAATGATAGTGATAACAACGAACGTGAGATTGTACTAAAGAAAGTGGAAAGGTCTACGTCAATGAGGCCAAATGCACCCTCCAAGCAGGTTGTCACCTCAGCCATTAACGAGTGCGGACTCCTGTCAATTGAGTTCCGCTATCCCGAAGGGGTGGCTGAGGTCGCAATCGCAGGTGGGGAAGAGTACGTAGTCGAAACCTTTGACACCGCTGTTCCCTTTGTCACAACCGTAAGTGACCCGACATGCACATATCAAATCACCATCACAACCGCCGCTCCTCATACGTATGAGGGCAGCCTATAAAACAACTATAAATCATGAATCTTCATCAGCACCCACCCATCCGCCATCACCCGGCAATGTAAACACCTCGAAAAGACATTCACCCCCCTAGTATGTTAAAGAAGAAATAAAATTTTCATATTTCAAATAAAATCGTCAAATTTGCCAACACTTCAAAGCAAAACTGAGTGTTGCGCCAAAAATTCAACAAAAATGAATCAATTCAAATTCATCATCATGCTCATCATGGCATTGCTGGCAACGGCATGCACATCAGATGAGAACCCGGAGATTGTTAATCTCGAAAAGCCCTCATTGGGTTTGGTTCAAGACATGTCACAGTCAAGAGCCGTGAGAATCGGAGACCGCTTCATGTCCGGTCTGAAGAAGTCAAGGAGCGGAGATTATTCCAATCCAGAAATTCAATATGTGTTCAAATCGGACAAATCACGTTCGACCGACATCCTGCCTGACACCCTCGCCTACATCCTGAACTATCCGATGGACAAGGGATTCGTAGTGGTCTCCGGTGTAGAGAGCGACAATCCCATCCTGGCCTTCTCGGATGAAGGTTCATTCTCATTTGAGAATGAGAGTGCAAAAGAAAATTTTATAGATAAAATTCAAGACTACTCATCTATAATAATCGATGACAAGCCCATCAGGAAAGACACTATGTCCATTTCAGAAGGATTATGGGCAGACGATGGCTGTGTAAGGGTTGGTCCCAAACTCAAAATTACGCTGTATTACTATGACCCATGGGATAAATTCGTCAAGATTGATAATCCCGGATGTCCGGTTGGATGTGTTGCAATCGCGACAGGCCTGATAATGTCACACTGCAAAGCAACCGCTAATCTACGCGGAGTCGTTTATCCGTTCCCCTCCATTGTTGAGGCCATCTATCACAAACAGAGACCGGATGGAGGAATTCTCCGAACCCATAGCATGTTCCCCAGTAAGACATATGAGGAGGCTGAGGATGATATGGCCATGTTACTTTATGACATAGGCAAAGAGGTCGGTATGAAATATACTTCTGGCAAGAGTAGTGCATACACATATAAGGCTATAGATTTAATGAAGAGCATGGGCTATGAAGTTGGTTCAAATCACATTTACAAAAAAACTATGGAAGAACTCATGGATTTTATTAGAGATAATTATCTGGTATATGTCGAAGGACATGATGAGGATGGTCATGCCTGGGTGATTGACGGAGGCTACTATAAATTAGATTTGGACACCGACGAATATTTAGACTATTATTTCCATTGCGATTGGGGATGGGGAGGCTATTGCAACGGCTACTTCAAGGGGGAAGTATTTGCCCTTGATAACAGTTCCAACTATTCGCCAATAAACTACTATCCGGTAAAAGCAAAAATAACTTATTGATATTATGAGAGTATTTACGATTTTGATTTTTCTTGCTGTGTCGCTGAGTGTGGGGGCACAGAACTATTTCACGGCGGGGACCAAGTGGATTTCCGAGATACATGGAACGGGGGATGGTAAAAATGAACATATTGAGACCACTTGGCTTGAGGCTGAGACTGAGTTCTCAGGTATGAAATGCATACCCATGTACATTATGCTCGATGATGATGCCACGACAACGAGGCTTGCGACATATATCCGAGTTGATGGGGAGAAGGTATATTTTCTTCCTGACAATGTCTCAGGCACATGGGCGCTACTCTATGACTTCGGCCTTAAGGAAAATGAACGGTGCATAGTAAGGAACATCCCTTATCCCTGGAACGACAAGTCAGCAGCGTCATCCTATCCCAACGAGATGGTGTATGTAGGGCCTACTGAGGAACAGGGTCTTCCCTCGATGAAGATGGATGTTATCCACAACAACGAGATTCTTGGCAGCGGTGTGTGGATCAAGGGCATCGGCTCGGTAATGGGTGTGACGGAAAATGAAGGATTCGGCAAAGCCGGGGGTGGAGGCAAACTGCTCGAGGTGATAAGCAATGGCAAGACGGTTTATAAAACTGAGTCGGGCATTGCCAAGACTGAGAAGCCCGGAGCCAGTGTGGTTGTCGCTGATCGCACTGTGAGTGCCAGCGGACTTGAGGAGGGACAGATTGTGAGCCTCTATGCCATTGACGGCTCTTTAGTGTCGGAGACCAAAGTCAAATCGGGCATGGCCACAATCAAGGCTCCTGCTCCCGGAATCTATATCCTCAGAGGATGCGGCGCGACAATGAAGATTTCTATGAAGTGAGGTTTGTCAAATGAAGTGAACTGAATGGACGGCGGTGGCCTTTTGAGAGGTCACCGCCGTTTATGAGATATGGAGAAAGTGGGGGCAGAGAATCAGCGGGCTATGTAGCGGCTGTAGGCGCTGAGAAAGCGGCGGAACGGGGTGATGTGCATGAAGCCCTGCTCGAAGAGGAGGGTGCCGATGATGGTGACGCTGATGCCTGCGAGGACATCGATGATGTAGTGATGGAAGGAGTAGACGGCCGTGAACCATATGCCCAGACAAATGAAGGCGAAGAGACCGCGCAGCCACCAGGAGCAGCGGGCGCGCATGGAGTAGATGGTGGCCACGAGCATATAGGCGGCATGGAGTGAGGGAAAGGCGGCGAAGACATTGGAGTTGCGCGAGTAGAGGCCGTCGAAGATGGTGAGTCCGGTCATGGTGTCCCAGCGGCTCAGGCCGGCGGTCTCGCCATGAGTCCCGGGGATGAAGTCGAAGCCATAGGAGTCGACATACCACGGCGGGGCTGCGGGATGGACATAGTAGAGGGCGAAGCCTATGAGATTGACCAGCAGGAAGACTAGCGAGAAGTGGAGATAGACGTCATACTGGCGGTCGAGATAAAGCCACAGGCCGAAGAGGATGGGGACGGGAACCCAGCAGAGGTAGAAGCATCCGGCCATGAAGTCGAGTATGGCCGACTGATGAAGCGCCCACCACTCGTTTGGGGTGAGGACGATGCCCTGGACGGTGACTCCAAACGCTGCTTTCTCAGCCTCATAGAGGCCGCGGATGTCGACGGGATTGACCTCATAGTTGGGGAGGATGTTCATCCAGTCGTATGAGATGCCGAAGACAATGAAGGGGAGCAGAGCCACCACGAGTCGTCGTGTGGCTGAGGCGGCAAAGAGCATGACCCCAAGGAAGAGGGCAATGTAGAGGTGCTCAGGGCGGAACCCCACGAAGAGGGCGGTCACTGCGAGCCAGAGCAGGAGGCAGATGAGGATGACGGTGCCCTCGCGGCGCGAGGGGAGGCGGCAGGGCTTAACGGCGGCCTGTGAGTTGTCTGCGAGCATGGCCGATGCGGGCAAAAGCGGTGATGTTGGCGAAGATGGCTATGATGGTCATGGCTGAGATGAGAATCCATGAGGCATCGAATGTGTCGGGGCTGACGTTCTGACCCACAACGCCTGTGGCGATGGCTCCGATGGCGGTGACCACCACTCGCTCAGGGCGCTGCATGAACCCTATCTTGCACTCGAGTCCGAGACCCTCGGCACGGGCGCGGACATAGCTTACCATGATGGAGCCGACGAGGGCTATGAAGGTGATGAGGGCGGCCACGACGCGGCCGGTCTGAATGAAGTAGAATGAGATGCCCCCGAGGGTGAAGAGCTCGCAGTAGCGGTCGAGGACGGAGTCATACATCGCGCCGAATGTGGAGACCATCCCTCCGATGCGCGCCACCTGGCCGTCGAGCATGTCGAAGAGAGAGAAGGCTATGATGAGGACGCCAGCGAGTGTGACGAGCGGGTAGTTCATGTCGAGGGGAGAGCCTGTGTAGCCGGCCCACACGAAGACGCCGGCGGCGGCGATGTTGCCGAGGAGGCCAATGGTTGTGACCATGTTGGGGGTAACGCCTATCTTGATGAGGAGGCGCACAAAGGGGTTGATGACGCAGTAGATGGCCTGCTGGAGGGCGTCGCGCATGCGCTTGAATGTGGATGATGGGGCGTTATTGAGTGCCATGTCTGACTGGGGCATAATTATTTAGGTATCGTTTGTCGGGTTAATGGTTAACGTTTTTTATTATGTGGTGGGGGTGTGTTCAGAGTTCTGACTTCCTTGGGTCTTTTGTGCGGATGATGGCGTTGACCAGGCGGATGGCGTAGGGGTCGAAGCGGGTGTTGCGGTAGACGAAGTTTTTCTGCAGCAGGAAGTTCCAGAAGAGTGAGACTATGAGTGAGACGCTGAGACGGGCAGCGGCATAGTAGCCGTTGGGTCTGAATCCTAACTCCTCCAGGAAGGGGAGATGCTGCAGAAGGTAGTAGATTGCCTGTGTGCCGTTGACGTTTAGCACCAGGGAGCCAAGCCATATCATGAGATACTTGACGGCGACGGCCTTTACGGGGACTGATGAGGCGTGAAATGTGAAGCGATAGTTGATGCAGCAGTTCACGACCCCTCCGACCACGGCGCCGATGCCGGTGGAGAGCCATGGGGCAAGGTGGCAGAAGGCAAAGAGGAGGAATCCGGTGCCCATGTCGAGCCATGACGCAATCTGCGATGACACGGATGAGCGGAGGAAGGTGGTGACAATGTCGCCGCCATTGACAAACCGGTCTTTGAGTCTGCTGAATTTGATGTTCATGATATGGTGGTTGGTGGGTGTAGTTACGCTTGAGGGATGTGGCTCTCAGCCGCGGGCCTTGATGAGGGCAAGCACTGCGCGGGCTATGACGGCCGAGGCCTCAGCCCGGCATGGGGCAAATGTGGGCCAGTCGTTGATGTCGATGATTGTGAAGGAGCCGTCATCGTGGACAATGGCGTCCCCTCCATAGACCATGATGTCGAGGGTGTCTGCGGCGCGGTTGCATGTGGACATGAACTCGTCGAGGTCAAATCCCTCGGGGCCGGGGCCCTCGGGGGGTGTCATCAGCGGGAAGGAATGGTAGAACCAGGGAGTGCCTGCCACGCCATAGAACTTCAGTTTGACACCGTCGAGGTGGCGGTTGATGACAGCGCGGCGGATGCCACGCAGGAAGTATTCCTGAAGCATCTCCTGAGCCTCGCGGGAGTGGCGCACGTAGGTGACGTCTTCCTTGTGCATGGCATACATCTCCCCTTTCTTAATCCATGCGCGGGATATGCCCATGGCGTCCAGGCGGCTAACGACGGTCTGGTTGGTGTCGACCATGATGCTCTCGGGATAAGGGATGCCGGAGCCGATGAGGATGCGGGCCATGCGCTCGCGGACACAGTTCTCGACGCCATAAGCAGAGTTGACCACAAGGGCGCCGGCGTCTTCCTTGGCCTGAAGGATGGGGAATGAGCGGCGGTCGCGACACATGTGGATGATGTTTGTCTCAGTGACTGCGCCGGCTATGAGCTGTTCCTCGGAATAGGTCTTGACCTCGCATCCGCGTTTGCGCAGCTGCTCGCACGTGAGGTTGAGGATGGCGGCGTCGTTGCCTATGTGGTTTGGAGAGTAGGCGGCGGCGCGGAGGATGGCTGCAATCTTTATGGACGACATCTGGCTGAGGGATTTATGCGGTTGTTTCCGGCTCTTTTTTCTCTTTCTTCTCGCGGGGGACACGGTCGCTGCCGCGGTCGAAGTTCTGCTTGCGCAGGGGGTTGGCAGTGGCCTGTGCCTCGCGGATGCGGTTGTGATAGATGTCGATGGCGGCATATATGGCCTCGCGGAGCGACTGTGGGTCAGCGTCGCCGCGTCCGGCTATGTCGTAGGCGGTCCCATGGTCGGGAGAAGTGCGGACATAGGGGAGCCCGGATGTGAAGTTGATGCCGCCGTCGAGGGCCAGGAGCTTGAAGGGGGTGAGGCCCTGGTCGTGATACATGGCCAGGATGCCGTCAAACTTCTTGTAGCCTCCTCCGGCAAAGAATCCATCGGCTGGATAGGGGCCGAAGGCGAGAATCTTCTTCTTGTAAGCCTCGGCGATGGCCGGGGCGATGATGTCGGTCTCCTCGGAGCCGATGACGCCGCCGTCGCCGGCATGGGGGTTGAGTCCGAGCACGGCTATGCGCGGGGCATGGACGCCGAAGTCGTTGACAAGGGAGCGGTTGAGGGCTTCGATGGATGAGCGGACAGACTCGACTGTGACACCCTCCTTAACGTCGGCCAGGGGGGTGTGGATGGTGACGAGGGCCACTCGGAGATTCTCGGAGGCCATTATCATCATGGCCTTGTCGCCGTCGGCGCCGAGACGCGCCTCGAGATACTCGGTGTGGCCGGGGAAGGCGAATTCCTCCCCGTGGATGGCGGCTTTGTTGATGGGGCAGGTTACGAGGACGTCGATGAGGCCGTCGCGCAGGTCGGCCGTGGCGCGGTCGAGGGCTGCGAGAGCCGCGGTGCCGGCGCTCTTGGTGGGTTCTCCGGGGTTGACGGGGGTATCCTCAGGAATGACGTTTATAATATATGTGCGGGGCTGGGCCGGGTCGACGTCGGCAGCGCTCTCGATGGTGGTGAACTTCACCTCCGGGAGGTCCTTGATGGCCTTGCGCCAGAAGGAGGCCACCTTGGCGGAGCCGTAGACCACGGGGGTACACATCTCGGCTATGCCTGGATTCTCGAGGGCTTTGAGAAGCACCTCATATGAGATTCCGTTGATGTCGCCGTGGGTTATGCCCACGCGGAGTTTTCTGTTTTCCATTTGCGGATGGTGGTTGCTGGGTGTTATTTATAGGCTCTGCGAGGGTCCTCGAGCACACGCTGCAGGTCGAGGCCGAAGTCGAGCAGCTCGCGTGTGATCTGGTCAGCATTGCCGCCCAGGTCAAGATAGTCCTGAAGGAGCTCGGGGATGTAGTAGACCTCGATGTAGAGGTCGGTCTGCTGCAGGGTGTTGTGTTGGGCGGGGGAGAGACTGTGGCTGTAGCGGACCTTCTCGGCGTAGCGCATGATTTCTTTGTGCATAATGTCGAGGGCGCGCTGTGAGTAGTCCTTGCGGCCCAGCACCTCTCCAAGACGGCCGTATATCTGGGCCATCTTCTGAGGAATCTGGATGTTGTAGGGCGCGGCGGCCTCAGGGAGTTTCTCCTCCATGAGCGAGAGGAGGTTGGCTGCCTTGGTGTAGCGGTCCTGCTTGAATGCCTCGAGGGCAGCGGACTCCGTAGCGCCGACGCTGTCGGGGCTGATACGCTCTACCTCCACGGCCTCGTTGACAAGTGCTGTGGCTGTATCGAGGATATAGGAGCGGGTGGTGGTGACCATGCGGCGCACTGTCTCGTCGAGATATATCTGTCCCGGCTCTGTGACCTTGTCGAGGCCACCCCAGCGGAAACGCTCGGTGATGTTGCGGTAAGCCTTGTCGGTGTTGACGGCCACGATGTCTCGCTCGGAGTTTTCAGGGTGGAAGATGGGCACTATCTCATAGGCCATGCCTGTGGAGCGCATGTAGGGCTGCAGGCCGAGATAATATTCGGAGGGGACGGTTCCGGCAAAGTAGATGGGGCGGTCCCAGCCGTTCTTGATGCTTGTGGCGAGCATGTCGAGCGAGAGAATCTGGCTCAGGGTCATGCCGCCGTGTTTCATCGAGCCCGGGTCATACTCCATGTTTGCCTCGATGACAGCGTCGGCGCGGGTCTGGGCCTCTTCGGCTGTGATGCGGCCGGACTTGACGGCCTCGCTGAGGTCGACGGGGATAAACATGTTGGGATGCTTCATCATGGGTGCGCCCCAGCGGTTGTTGCTCGAAGAGGGATCGTAGACCTGACGCAGGGATGCGAAGACGTTGGTGGGGACCGTGTCAGCGTCCGCGGCGAAGTATGTGAAGTTCATGCGGTCATATGAGTAGTCCTCAGGCTTTCCGAGGGTCTGTATGCCTGCGGCCTCATATGAGGGGTGGCGCATCTGGTTGGCATACCAGTCGGTGGTGAGGTAGCTGAGGTTGACCACGCGGACGTCCGTGCGCTCGCCCTCAACCTCCTGTGCATACCAGAGGGGGAAGGTGTCGTTGTCGCCGTTGGTGAAGATGATGGCGTTCTCGTCGAGGGAGTTGAGGTAGTTCATGCCGAAGTCTCGAGCGGCATATCGGCCGGAGCGGTCGTGGTCATCCCAGGTCTGTGACACCATCTGCAGCGGCACGAAGAGCCCTATCACAGAGGCCACAATAAGGGCGGGGATGGAGTCGGCGGTCGTCTCGGTCTTCTTACGCTTTGAGAGCCAGACAGTGAGAAGGTTTGCAATGGCTGCGACTCCCATGCCGATCCATATGGCAAAGGCATAGAATGAGCCTGCGAAGGCATAGTCGCGCTCGCGTACCTGTGAGGGTGTCTGGTTAAGGTAGAGGACTATGGCTATTCCTGTCATGAAGAAGAGGAAGAACACCACCCAGAACTGCTCTATGCCACGCTTGGAGACGAATGCCTGCCAGAGGAGGCCTATAATGCCGAGGATGAGGGGCATCATGTAGAAGACGTTGTGGCCGGGGTTGTCGCGACCCTCGTCGGCCGGGAGGAGACTCTGGTCGCCCAGACGAGGATTGTCGATGAATGGGATTCCGGAGATCCAGTTGCCATGGTTGACCTCGCCGTTGCCCTGTATGTCATTCTGTCGACCGGCAAAGTTCCACATGAAGTATCGCCAGTACATGTGGTTGAGCTGGTAGGCGAGGAAGAATCTCATGTTCTCGCTCTGGGTGGGGACTATGCGGTTGGCATACTGGAGGACGTTGCCGTTCTCGTCGACATACTGTGTGGCCTGGACAGGGCGCCCCTGTAGGCCACCGATCCAGTCGGAATATGCCTGGGCATGTGCGCCGCTGTAGATGCGCGGGAAGAGGATGTCGAGCTCGGGGGTCATGGTGTACTCCTTCTTGTAGCCTGTGAGGATGTAGCGGTCCTTCTCGTCGGGAGATGTCTTGACGACCTTGGCATATTGGGGGGCGCCTTCCTCATAGAGCGGAGAGGTCTGCCCGGTGCGAGTGTCGGCCACATAGACCACCGATGAGTTGTGGGTCTGGCCATAGAAGAGGGGGCGCTCGCCATATTGCTCGCGGTTCAGATAAGAGGCGAGCGAGAAGACATTGTCAGGAGCATTCTGATTCATGGGGGGATTGGCGTTCGAGCGGATGAGCAGCAGTGCGTAGCTCGAGTAGCCTGCGAAGATGACGAGGATGCCTGTGACAATGATGTTGAGAATCCTGACGGGGAGTTTGGGTGCCATCCATAGGTATGCTGCCACGGCTACGAGGATGACCACCGGAATCAGCATGTTGTCGCCGATGAAGGGGATGCCTGAGAAGAGGATGGTGAACAGCACACTCCAGCGGATTGCCTTGAGCGACCGCTGGAGATAGAGCGACCGGATGGCCCAGATGAAGATGGCCACAGCCAGGATGGCGTAGACCAGCACACCCACATTATAGGGGAGGCCGAGGGTGTTGACGGCAAAGAGCTCTATATACTGTGCCACCTCGATGAACCCGGGGACAAGGCCATAGAGAATCAAGCCCACCACTGCTGCCGCGATGCAGAGCGCTATGAGTGAGCCTGTGGCGGTGGCGTTCTTGGACAGGCGGTAGTAGATGACAAGCCCGATGGCGGGGATGCAGAGGAGGTTGAGCAGGTGGACAGCGATGGAGATGCCTATGACATAGGCGATGAGTATGAGATACTTGTCGCTGTGAGGCTCTGAGACGCGGTTTTCCCACTTGAGTATCAGCCAGAACACCAGGGCTGTGCAGAACGAGGAGAAGGCATAGACCTCGCCCTCGACGGCTGAGAACCAGAAGGTGTCGCTCCAGGTGTAGGCAAGCGCGCCACAGATGCCTGAGCCGAAGATGGCCACCATCTGACGGACGGTGACACTCTCGGCGTCGTCCTTGACAATGAGACGCTTCACAAGATGGGTGATGGTCCAGAAGAGCAGCAGTATGGTGGCCGCAGAGAGGAGGGCCGACATGGAGTTGACCATGAGGGCCACCTTGGTGACGTCGCCAAAGGCAAAGTTGACAAAGAAGCGGGCAGCCAGCATAAAGATGGGGTTGCCCGGCGGGTGGCCCACCTCAAGTTTGTAGCCCTGCGAGATGAATTCCGGACAGTCCCAGAAACTGGCCGTGGGCTCTACGGTGAGCAGGTAGGTCACGGCAGCGACCAGAAAGCAGAGCCAGCCGAGGAGATTGTTATATAGATTGTAGCGTTTCATGGGCAGGTGTTAATAGAACTTGATGATTCCCATTGCCTTGCGGACCTCGGCCAGAGTGGCGGCGGCGCGCTCGCGAGCGCGCTCGGCTCCGCGCTTCACCACGCGTCCGAGGAACTCATCGTCATTGCGTATGTCCATGTAGCGCTCCCTGATGGGTGTGGTGACCTTGAGGATGTCCTCGGCGAGCTGTTTCTTGAGGTCGCCGTAGCGGATTGAGCAGTCGGCATATGCGTCGCGATACTGCTGCACCACCTCCGGGCCTGATGTCAGGGCCATTAGCGTGAGCAGGTTCTCGACAGGCTGAGAGACAGGCTGGCCCGGCTCCTTGGGGCCCTCGTCGGTGACGGCGCGCATCACCTTCTTGCGCAGGGTCTTCTCATCGTCGATGAGATAGATGCAGTTTCCCTCGCTCTTGCCCATCTTGCCTGAGCCGTCGAGACCGGGCACCTTTACCGGAGCGCCGCCGAAGTTGAAGTTCTCAGGCTCGGGGAACAGATCGACACCATAGAACGAGTTGAACCTGCGGGCAAAGCGGCGTGTGAGCTCGAGGTGCTGCTCTTGATCCTTGCCTACCGGCACCTTGTGGGCTTTCTGGATGAGTATATCCACGGCCATGAGGGTGGGATATGTGAGAAGACCGGCATTGACGCGCTTGTTTGAGTCTGTCCCGATAATCTCACGCTCGATGTCGTCGCTGTCGCTCTTGATGCCCAGGGCCTTGCGGGCCTTGTCCTTGAACGATGCGGTGCGCATCAACTCACCGATGCCAACATGCATGTTGAGGAGCAGGTACATCTCCGGAATCTCGGGAACGTCGCTCTGCACGAAGATAGTAGCCTTCTCGGGGTCTACACCCGCAGCGAGATACTCGGCCAGTATGTTGCGCACATTCTCATGGAGCGCCTTGGGGTCAGGCGCGGTTGTGAGGGCGTGAAGGTCTGCGATGAAATAGAGGCAGTCATAGTCTTCCTGCATCTTGACAAACTTGCTAAGGGCGCCGTAATAGTTGCCCAGATGCAGATTGCCGGTGGCACGGATGCCGGAAAGCACAATCTCTTTATCCTTGTTCATATCTGTGGATATATGTGATATGGTGGTTTACCGATTGAATAATAAGTTTTAACGTGCAAAGTTACAAAAAAAATCAATATACCTCCCATCTGACTTGCGGAAAGTTATGTCCTGTCATGCCCTCTGCGTGGCGGCCGAGGGACGTGGCGCGATGTTGCGGGCTCCGAGAATCCAGAACCAGCCGGGAAACCATCGCCTCATCACCAGGAAGATGGCAAGGGTGAAGGCAGCGATGAAGAGGGTGTCGGCTATGTGTGTGACCCACATCCCGCTGATGGTCGACGGGAACATGAAAGTGCCTATGAGTTTGCGCGCATAGGATGAGTAATGTCCGTGGACAACATAGATGAAGAATGACAGCTCGCCACTGAGGGCAGGGGCCTTCAGACCGGCGGAGGCGGCGTGAAGGGCTATGCCTATCGCCATGATTATCCCCCCGAAAGTATAGAGAAGGACAAACGACTCCTTTGACATGGGGCCGATGACACTGAGGTTCATGGCAACCCCTGCGGTGAGCAGTATCAGCCCGATGGGAATTACTGCCCAATGGCGGAAGAGGCCGTGGACACCGGGGCTGACACACACTGCCGCCCCTAGCGAGAACCACAACAGTGTCTGGCAGAGTGTGAGTGTGTCCTCACGGGCAAATATCACAGCCATCGCAGCGAAAATGAGCGGCGGGAGCGGCGCCCAGGCCCTCAGCAGACGGGAGATGACGGGGGTGAGGAGGACGGCAAACATCAGATTGCGCAGGAACCAGAGGGGGACAACGTGGGGATAGGGTGTGCCCTCAGTGTGTATAAACCCCTTGAGAGTCTCAAATGATAGGAGGCTGAAGTCTGCATAGTGAGGATATTCCGCCGCCAAAGGAGAGAACTTCTTGAGCAAGGCGAACATGAGGAACAAGAGATTCCCCATGATGTAAGGCAGGAGCAGGGTCGTGGAGCGGCGGCGCAGTTTGGAGAGCCAGTCGGAGGTGGTGAGAGTGGCTCCATTACGGAAGAAGAGCCACCCTGAAATGAAGAAGAACACCGGGACAGCCACATTAAGCACTGCCAGAACAGCGTCTAGCTGCAGTGAGTATGTGTCCCAGGTGTCGCCGGTGAGGGCTGAGTAGAACGGGCGTGAGTGGATGGCCACAACCATTAGTGCCAAGGGGAGGCGCAGCAGGCTGAAGGCTTTTGAGAAGAGTTGGCTTGTGTCAGTCATCAAGGCGTTTCAGTAGCGATTTACAGATGTGCTCGTGGCGGAGGTTAGTTGCAATCATCACGATGTTGAACAGAGTGAGCTCGATGATGAAGTATGTCCACGGCATTCCTATAAATAACGTGAGAAACAAGAAAATAGTACGCCAGTTGAAAGTCATGAAGTTTTCCCACTTGCAGAGGGGGAGGCTGAGGCGGAGAAACTCATCCCTGAACCAGACGGGGATATGTCCGTCGGGCCACCTGCGGCCCACCTCTCGCCTGAGCCGCTGCATGGCCGGAGTCTCTGCCTCCTGACTGCGGGTATATGCCAGATAGAGGGTGGAAATGAGTTTGCGCACAGGTGCCTTGCGCCATGAGATGAGGGCATCTGCCTCAGCAAGACGGGCCGATGACTCGAGCTCGCTTCCGCTCTTTCCCTTGAGGAATCGAAGGTGGAGCTGACGGTAGTAGTCTGCCAAGGCTGCCTGCTTGCCATGACAGATGCCGGCAAGGATGGCCAGGGTCCATATGACCCATGCATGGTCACCCCACCAGTGTCCGCCATGCACGGTGCGCAGGCATATGGCTATGTAGATGGACGCGAACCAGAAGTCGCCCGAAACGCCGTCGAGTATTCGGCCGAGCCGGGAATACTGGCCGGTGAGACGTGCCAGCTGGCCATCGGCACTGTCAAACGAATTGGCCCATATGAGCAGCAGCATTCCCAGGATATTTATCCATAACGCCGTGGGATAAAAGCAGATTCCGGCGGCCACCCCGATGAATATGGAGGCTATTGTGACCGCATTGGGGCTGACACCAAGGCGTCGGAACAGGCAGGCCCATGCAAACCCTATGGGACGATAGAATGCCAGGTCGATATGCTCCTCCGTGTCGAGGCTTTTGAGAGAGTCCTTGTACTCATCCCTGAGACTCTTGCGGCGGGGCTTCTCGCCGTTGACCTCGCGTAGGAATGTTTCAGCGCCCTCGCGGTCGTGGGAGCAGTCCACGTCGAGAGCCTTCGACATCTCAAACACCCTCACTTTCTGAGGGGTTTCAGCAGCGAGAATGCGCTGAAAGTCACTCAGCGACTTAGGAGCCGACTCCCGGGCCTCAACTGTCCGAATGGCATCTGAAGTGAGTCCGTAAATCCCTGCTGAGACGATGGCTCCCTCGTCAAACGGCTCTCCGCCATAGCGGTAGTCGACCACCTCACGGCTGTCAGGGCTGAGACGGGCATAGAGGGGACTCTCATCATCGATGAAGCGGGTCAGTGCCATCATCACCTCACCCTCAGCCATACGAGCTACAGACTTTCTGAATTCTCCGAACTCGCTGTTGGGGAAGATGGCGTCGACGGTCATTGCAATAAACTTTCCCTCAATCCCCTCGGCTCCTACACGGAGCGATGACCAAGAGTCAGCAGAGACATATGGCTTGACTTCCAGCGGCGCGCCCTGGGACTTCAGCCCTTCAAGATACTCTATCAGCCCCTCCATGCGCGGATTGGCCACGATGTGGATGCTCTCGCAGTCTCCTGCAGAGGCAAGCACCCTGATGAGGCGCCCTATCATTGGCTCGCCAAGGATGGGGACAAGGGGTTTCGGGGTATTGACTCCCTCGAGTGTGAATCGTGAGCCGAGGCCTGCGGCTAATATGACGTAGTTCATCTTAGGAATGCAAAAGGGATGCAAAAGTAATAAATAACCTTAATATATACTTAAAACAACCATCCAATTGACATGTTTGCTTCGTTTTTTCACTAACTTTGCATCCATAACCGCCAATCAACATCACAATCATTACAGAATGAAACCGTCTCACCTAATTGTCCCTGTAGCAATCATGACGACTGCAGCATTAGCCGGATGTGGCCGGCACTCGGAGAAACTCACTTATCCTGAGGCGCCTCAGGATGGCACCGTCGACACTATCTTCGGGATGGCCGTCAGCGACATCTACCGCCCCCTCGAGAACGACACATCTGCCGAGACGGCCCGATGGGTCGAGGCGGAGAATGAGCTCACCGAGAGTTATCTCTCAAAGATTCCATACCGCTCCAAGATACGCGAGCGCCTCACCGGACTGAGCGACTATGTGAAACGCGGACTCCCCTGGCGCGGCGAGGACGGCAGATGGTATTTCTATGAGAACGACGGCCTGAAGAACCAGTCGGTGCTGTATCGCTCGAAGGATGCCGCCGGGACTGACCGCGAGGTGTTCCTGGACCCTAATACACTCAGCGATGACGGCACTGTGGCCCTCAACGGGACATATCAGTCGAAGGATGGCCGCTACACGGCCTATGTGGTCTCCCGTTCAGGATCTGACTGGAACGAGATCTATGTCATGGACACTGAGACAAAGGCTCTGCTCGACGACCATATAGAGTGGGCTAAGTTCACCGGCGCCGAGTGGGACGGCGATGGATTCTACTACAGCGCTTATCCGCGTCCTGAGGCGGGGAAAGAGTATTCCAATGCAAATGAGAACCATATAGTCTACTATCACAAGATAGGGACTCCGCAGGAGGCCGATGTGATAGCCTTCACCGACCCGGCCAATCCGCTTCATTTCCACTCCGCACAGGTTGCCGAGAGTGAGCCAGTGGCCTTCATCTCTATAGGTGGCCAGGGAATCGGCGAGGCTCTCAAGGTGAGGCGCGACGGTGTGTGGAAGGATATGGTGAAGGACCAGGACTATCTCAACAGTGTCATCGACGTGATTGACGGCAAAGCCTATATACTCACATCCTATGGCGCTCCCATGAACCGTATCATGGTGGCTGACCTCAAGGGAGACCCCTCGCGTGAGGCATGGACAGAACTGATTCCTGAGGGTGAGGGTGTGCTGACAGGCGCAGCCTTCTCAGGCGACAACCTCTATCTTACATATGAGCGCGACGCGGCTTCACATGTGGAGATCTGGAGCCGCGACGGCAAGAAAATCTCTGACCTTGCCCTCCCCGGCTATGGCACAGTGGGTCTATCGCTCTCACGCAAGCACCCCGAGGATGTGTTCTATGCGTTCACCTCATTCACCTCTCCCTCAACCCTCTATTCCTACAATCCCTCCACCGGAGAGTCGACCAAGATTTTCGAGCCTGAGGTGAAGGGGATAAATCTCGATGACTATGTCACCGAGCAGGTGTTCTATCCGTCGGCCGACGGGACAAAGATCCCGATGTTCCTGACCTACAAGAAGGGCCTTGAGCGCAACGGCAAGAACCCCGTGTATCTCTATGGCTACGGAGGCTTCAACATATCGCTCACCCCGGGCTTCTCACCTTACCGCATGTTCATGCTCGACAATGGCGTTATCTATGCCCAGGCCAACCTGCGCGGCGGCTCCGAATATGGCGAGGACTGGCACATGGCCGGGACTAAGATGAATAAACTCAATGTGTTCAACGACTTTATCGCTGCAGCCGAGTGGCTTGACAAGGAGGGCTGGACATCGCCAGAATATACCGTGATAGAGGGCGGCAGCAATGGAGGTCTCCTGGTGGGCGCTACAGTCAACATGCGTCCTGACCTGTTCAAGGTTGCTTTCCCAAGAGTGGGCGTGATGGACATGATGCGCTATCATCTCTTCACCATCGGCTGGAACTGGGCCTCAGACTATGGCACATCGGCCGACTCCCCTGAGATGGCCCGCTATCTGCTTGACTATTCGCCGCTCCACACCATCCGCAACGACGGCACACCCTATCCGGCCATCATGGTGACCACAGCTGACCATGACGACCGCGTAGTGCCTGCCCACTCGTTCAAGTATGCTGCTGCGCTCCAGGCTGCTGACACCGGCGACGCACCCAAACTGATCCGAATCGACTCAAAGGCCGGACATGGCGGCGGAAAGCCTGTCTCGAAGGTGATTGATGAGTACACAGACATCTATTCGTTCATGTTCCACAATCTAGACATCGAACCCAAATTCTGAGAATTGATTAGAAATCTGAAATATCTTCTCGCGGCCTGTGGAGGGGCGCTCCTGATGCAGGGGTGCTTCTTCACAGGCGTTGAGTCTACCCCCAAGATCACTGCCGGAGATGTCCGCCGCGCGGAGACGCCCCTGACACGCGAGGACACTTTCCTGAGCCACGTTGCCGATGAGCCGCTCCGCTCATGGCGTCCTGGCAAGCGCTTTGTGGTGGCCGACAGGAGAATCTCCCGTGTGTTCGGCCTCGACGAGGCTGCAGGGGATTCGCTCGACGGGAAGACCCTATATTTCGAGGGAGCCACTGAAAGCGTCGGAGTGACCGGCTCAGGGGTGACAGACCTTGTCTTCCGGGAGGAGGGAGGAAGGAGTCTCGTCTACCGTCTCAACCGCCCCCTCGCCTCGATGCAGGGTGACAGGGGAGTGACTGTGCCTTTCACAATTCAGGCAGATATGGTTATGGAGGCTGACAGGGCGCTGCGCGGAAAGCATGTCTACACGCTCACCGGGATATGGCGCGATGATGCCGACACCCCCGTCAAGGGGCTGAAGTTCATCCCTGTCACCATAGACTCTGTCTCTGCAGGCAATTCGCTTTTTCCTCTTAAAGTGTCTTTTACATCAGACACAGAGGGTGTGAGCGGGCGCCTGTTCATCTATCCCGGAGGCCGCGATGATGCACCGCGCACATTTGGCTCGGTCTTCAGCTTCTCTGACCCGCGCCGCCGGTATCCCTCCATCAGTGACGCAACCTGGGATAATATCGTGCATGGCCGTGTGGTCCTCGGCATGACTCTCGATGAGTGCCGCCTCTCGCTCGGCGCTCCCAAGGAGATTCTCCGCGGCGCCTCCCAGAGCTATCTCCGCGAGACATGGAGCTATGAGAACGGCCACTACCTTCTGTTTGAGGACGGCGAGCTCAAAATGATAAGATAGATGCGACTACCAACTTTATGAGGGTTGGGAGTGTTATATTGTGAGAAAACCAAAAACAAGACACAATATGATTACCGTCACTTATCTTGACCATAGCGGATTTGCAGTGACCGCTCCAACGGCCATTATGGTCTTCGACTACTACAAGGATCCTGACAAGAAACTGGAGAAGGTGCTCCGCTCTCATCCTGATCCAGAGGTGCCGGTGTTGTTCTTTGTGACACACCATCACACGGATCACTTCAACACTTCGATATTCGAGCTGGCGCAGAACCGCAAGCGGACCTATATCCTCTCAAACGATATCTTCTCTAAACTCGTTCCACAGAAGGGACTGTCTGTGGCCTGGATGAGTCCCGGAGATGCCATCGACTCAATCCCCGGCCTTAAGGAGGTGAGAGCCTATGGCTCTACAGATGCCGGTGTGTCATATCTCATCACACTCCCCGACGGCAAGACCATCTTCCATGCCGGAGATCTCAATGACTGGCACTGGTCTGAGGAATCGACTCCGCACGAGGCTGCCGAGGAGGAGGCTAGGTTCAACAAGATTGTCAACCGTCTGGCAGAGGAGAATCCGTCGATAGACATTGTGATGTTTCCCGTGGACGCCCGTCTAGGCAAGGAGTTTGCCCGTGGTGCGCGCACATTCCTCCAGAAGGTCAATGTGGGGTTCTTCTTCCCGATGCATTTCTGGGGTGAGCCTCAGAAGGCTTGCGACTTCGAGGGATATGTCCCGGAAGGGTTGAAGACCCAGTGCTATTGCCTTGACCGCCCGGGCATGGACGTGACAATAAAGTAAACATTCCCGTTCTCTAAGGAAAAATATCAGAATCCGCATGGCCTCGAGGCATCATCCTCAGTCCATGCGGATTCTTTATCTTGTTTTTATATGCCGGCCGGAGTCAATCCTCATCGACACTCTCTATCCGTGTGTCGAGCCAGTAGTTGAGCGCTATCCATAGCGCTATGTCGACAAGGATGATCAGGTTGATATTGATAAGCATCGACAAGCCCAGATTGATGAGGCAGAGGAGCGCCGAAATGGAGATGAGACTGACCATCGCTGTGCGCGGCTGCATCCCAGAGGCCAGGAACTTGTGATGGATGTGGCACTTGTCAGGCAGGAAGGGTGAACGATGCTGGCGCACACGCATGATGCTGACCCTGATGACGTCAAAGCATGGAATGATGAGGGGGGAGAAAGCCAGGATGGCCGGGGCAAACCCCAGTTGGGCGGACGCGGGCGATGTGTAGAGTTTGATGCCCAGGATGCTGAGAATCAGCCCTATTGTGAGTGAGCCGGTGTCGCCCATAAATATCTTAGAGTGTTTCTTGACATCGCCAAACACATTGAAGTAGAAGAAGGGACACAGCACTCCGAGTGTGGCAAACGAGATGATGGCCAGGGCATAGTCGCCCAGGAAGAAAAAAGAGACGCCATATATCCCTGCGGCTACCGAGCTCAGTCCTGATGCGAGACCGTCTATACCGTCGATGAGATTGATGGCGTTGATGAGGAAGACTATCACCACTGCGGTGAACGGATAGCCAAACCATGGGGCTATCTGTCCGAATCCCAGAACTCCGCCCATCGTGGTGAACCAGCAGCCGCTGCATATGAGGAGGATGGCGCATATGATCTGGACCACAAATTTGGCTCTGTATTTTATGCCTATGAGGTCGTCGGCTATGCCCACAAGATACAGCAGCTGCACCGAACAGAATCCGGTGACTATCAGCAATCCGACGGTTGAGAATGCATCGCCGAATGTGGTGTTGCCGAGCATGATGTTTGCACCCAGCACCAGCGCGATGCTCAATAGAATCACCGGCTCAAAGGCAATGCCGCCGAGCCGTGGGATGGAGCCTTTGTGTGTCTTGCGCCTGTCGACCTTATCGAAAAGGCTGCGGCGATAAGCGATTAGGAGAATCTCCGGTATCAGTACGCCCGCAAAAAGCACACATAGAAAGAATACAATCAGGATATTTGTTATCCAGTAAGCCATATCCGATGAATGGATTGAATGAGGGAGCGCGTTGACTTCTCGCAAGAAACGGGTTGTGTCAGGTTTTATTGCGCATTGCAAAGGTAGTAATTTTAGTGAGATTTTCTCCCAAACCGAACCTAATATGTGGGAAAAATGTTAATTTTGCACCTGTAATCATCAACAAAACACATTCACAATGCTAAATCCCAAAATCCAGGATGCTCTCAACGAGCAGATCAACGCTGAGTTCTTCAGCGCGTATCTCTATCTTTCAATGAGCATGCACTTTCAGTCAGAGGGCCTCACCGGCATAGCAAATTGGTTTGATGTCCAGTTCAAGGAGGAGCAGGACCATGCCCGCATCTTCATGAACTATATCAACCAGCGTGGCGGCCGCGTGGCGCTCAAGGCTATTGACGCTGTCCCCACATCGTGGGAGAAACCTATGGATGCCTTCAAGGCTACCCTCGAGCATGAGCAGAAGGTCACAGCCCTCATCAACGGCCTCTACTCCCTGGCTGCCAAGGAGGAAGACTATGCCACACGCGACCGCCTGACATGGTTTGTGTCTGAGCAGGTTGAGGAGGAGGACAATTGCCGCACCCTCATCGACAAGCTCCGCCTCATCGGCGACAACGGCATGGGTCTCTACATGCTCGACCAGGAACTCGCCACTAGGGCCTATTCAGTCCCCTCACCCCTGGCAACAGCTGAGTAATCAGGCTTCTGAATTCATCACATTATGAAAAAACTGTTTCTTCTCATGGCGCTCATCTGCATGAGCGTGACAGCCAGTGCACAGCTCTATGCCGGTGGCACAATCGGCGCACAGGTGCTTCACTACAGCACGGACGGCGGCTCAGCCACAACCAGTGCGTTTGCGGTTGCTCCTGAACTCGGATATGACCTGAACAGCACATGGGCCGTGGGTGTCTCAATTCCCGTTGCTTTCCAGCACACTGAGGGCGTGAATATCACCAACGTGGGAATCCTTCCCTATGTCAGGGGCACATTTGCACATGCAAGCATAGTCGATTTCTTCGGCGAGCTCGCACTGGGCTACGGACATCAGAAAGTGAGCGACTTTGATGGTGTGGGTGGCTTTGAGTCAGCCCTCCGTCCCGGCATGAAGATCAACTTCAACGACACTTTTGCTCTCGTAGCCCGCACGACCCTGCTCAGCTACAGCCATTATGACGGAGTGAACAGAGTGGGCTTTGCAATCAACGATGGCTTTGAACTCGGTTTCAAAGTAAGTTTCTAAGCCGGCAGTCACTAAGAACTAAAATCGAAAGGTGCGGTGATCCATCATCAGGGGTCACCGCACCTTTTGATTTCTCCGTATGCATCTTTAGCCCATGGACTGCATCTCGACGAGACGAGTGTAGTAGCCATTGCGGGCCAGAAGCTCGTCGTGGGTGCCGCGCTCAACGATGCGTCCTTCATGCAGCACGCAGATGAGCGAAGCGTTGCGGATGGTGGAGAGCCTGTGGGCTATGATGAGGGTCGTCCTATCTTTCATGAGCGACTCGAGAGCCTCCTGCACGAGCTTCTCGCTCTCGGAGTCGAGGGCAGAGGTGGCCTCGTCGAGGATGAGGATAGGAGGATTCTTCAGGATGGCGCGGGCTATTGATATGCGCTGGCGCTGTCCTCCGGAGAGACGGCATCCGCGATCGCCAATCACAGTGTCATATCCATGCTCAGTGGTGATGATGAAGTCGTGGGCGTTTGCTATCCTGGCGGCTGCGGTCACCTCCTCGATGGTAGGATTCTCCACGCCGAAGGCTATGTTGTTGAAGATGGTGTCGTTGAAGAGGATAGCCTCCTGGTTGACATTGCCCATGAGGGAGCGGAGATCGTTGACCTTGAAGTCGCGGATGTCGATGCCGTCGATTGTGATGCGCCCTTTGTCGACGTCATAGAATCGTGGCAGGAGGTCGGCAAGCGTCGATTTTCCTGAGCCGCTCTGGCCCACCAGGGCCACTGTGGCGCCCGGCTCGATGGTGAGCGACACATCATTGACCACCCTGCGCTCGGAGTTGTAGCCGAACGTCACATCCTGATACTCAATTTCTCCGCGCAGCTGTGGGAGACGGCGGGGATGCTCGGGATCCTTGATGGGATTGACTGCCGAGAGGATGGCGTCGACGCGCTCCATCGAAGCGAGGCCCTTCTGGATTGAATACATCGCCTTTGAGAGGTCCTTGGCCGGATTGATGATGGAGTAGAACACCACAAGATAATAGATGAAGGACGCCGCGTTCATGCTTGAGGTGCCTGAGAGGATGAGTGTGCCGCCAAAGGAGAGGACTATGGCAATGGTTGTGGTGCCGAGCAGCTCGCTCATGGGGTGTGCGAGGGCCTGACGGCGCTGCACAGAGCACGTGGTGCGAAAGAAGTCACCGTTAGCGCTGTGGAAGCGGTCTGTCACCTTGGTCTCGGCATTGAATGCCTTGATGATGCGCAGCCCTCCGAGGGTCTCCTCTATGAGGCTCATAAGTGTGCCCCACTGTTCCTGGCCTGTGAGCGACTTGCGCTTGAGTTTCTTGCCCACACGGCCCATCACAGTCCCGGCCACGGGGAGCAGAATCAGCACGAATAGGGTGAGTTTCCATGAGATCACAATCATCATGCCGAGGCAGACGATTATCATGACCGGATTCTTGAAGAGCATGTCGAGCGAGGCCATGATGGAGTTCTCAATCTCAGCCACGTCACCCGTCATGCGGGCCATAACATCACCTTTGCGCTCGTTTGTAAAGTAAGAGATGGGGAGGCGGACAATCTTCTCGTAGACAAAGTTGCGGATGTCGCGCACGATGCCTGCCCTCATGGGGATGATGAAGTAGTTGCTCAGGAAGGTGGCTCCGGTCTTAAGTGCGGTCATCACCACCAATGCGCCTGCCAGTGCGGTGAGGGTCCACACCGGCCCCCAGTCAGTGATGCACTGCTGCGTATACCAATAGAAATTATTGATACACACATCCTTGAACGATGCGCTTCCCACCGGCATATATGAATAGACACCTTCTTTTACCTTGAAAAGCATCTCAAGGATGGGTATAATCAGGGCAAACGAGAAGAGAGTCAGGAATGCCGAGAGGAAGTTGAACAGTATGTTGAGGACGAGATATTTCTTATATGGAGGGACAAATCTCGCCAGCAGTAGCCATAGGTCTTTCAATGGATATTCGGTGAGGTTAGGAGAATAGATAACCTTTTAAAGCCCACACCGGTTATGGCCGGCGCAGGCTTCAGTGATATTTCTTGTGGCTGATGCAGCCGGATTATTCAGCAGGTGTCTCAGCGGGAGCAGCAGGAGCGGCGGGTGCCTCGGCAGCGGGAGCGGCGGGTGCCTGAGTGTCAAAGTTGCCGGGGACTGTCTGCTCGGTGGGGACAGTGGTCTTCACACGTGAGCCGACGTTGATGGCCTTGGGCATGCAGAATGTCGAGAGGATGGCGAGCACACAGATGATTCCTGCAAGTGTCCATGTGAGTTTCTCGATGAAACTGTTTGTGCGGCGCACTCCCATGATCTGGTTTGAGCCGGCAAATGTTGAGGAGAGACCACCACCCTTCGACTTCTGCACGAGCACAACGCAGATGAGAAGCACGGCGCAGAGAAGGGTCAGGATTATGAGTGCAATATACATGATTTATGTTTAGATGATTGATTATTAGTTATTTTGATGCTTCTGGATTAGCATAAGCTTCGCAAGGAAGCGTAATTGGTCTGCAAAGTAAGCACTTTTTTTTGGATTATTCAAACTTAGAGTGTGAATAATTTCAAAAGCCTTGTCATATCGCTTCTGTCTGATGTAGATTTTGGCCAGGCTCTCGGAGAGGGATGAGTCCTCGGGCGGGGCGATGTGGCGTGCCTCCCTCACCACAGGTTCCGGCTCCTTGAGGGGTGTCTCAGGGAGGACGGCCAAATCCTCCTCGGGAGCCGAGGCGAGAAATGCATCTATGAGTGAGTCCTGGGCTGAGGTGGGTGGCGCAGGTGTGGCCTCTATCCCCTCATGCTCGAGCAGGGAGGTGTAGTCAGGGGGAACGGGATTGAATATGAGCCGCTCGAGCAGCGCGTCCTGGGCCGGGTCAGAGGACCCGTATGTCTCAAGAAACTTGGTGATGGCGTCGTCAGTACCCATCTCATGGCGCTTCTCCGGATAGAAGCCCCTTAGATGGGAGGTGTCGGGGTTGATCAGCATGAAGAGCGACGCCGGGTCAGGCGCATTTAGGGCGACGCGGTTGAGCGCTCTTTGCCGTAGAGTCTTGTCGGCAGAGTGGCCTGCACGGCTCAGCCATGCCACGTCAGGGAGCGTGAAGTAGGGATAAAGCCGCGATGCCTCCTCGATATCAGAGGGCTCGAGGGGGGACTCGCTGTCAGCGATGGCGGCAGATATACGGCTCAGAAGTGGGGTCATGGATAGGTTGTGGTGATTACCAGTTTCCGAGGGTTGCGTTGAAGATTAGGTCGATGAGCTCAGCGGTGATCTCCTCGCAGAGCTGGTCCTGGACATCCGTGAGCATCTCAGAGGAGTCGAAGTCGCGATAGGCGCTGAAGGTCTGGTCGATATCTTTCCCCTCCTGCCTGTTGTCGATATAGTGGACTCTCACCTGGATGGTCAGACGTGTGCGTGAGGCATAGGCATTCTCGGTGACGGCCTGGGGTGAGAGCGCATAGCCCGTTATCTCCCCCTCGAGCTGCAGGTCAGAGTTGCCGGTGTCGACGGTGCGCAGGCGCGTGTTGGAGTCTATATAGTCAAGGAGTTTATTCTCAAACATCTGCTGCAGCGGCGGATACACCAAAGAGGCTCGGATGGGGAACTCCGAGACATAAATGGTGCGGTATACATTGTAGTCTATGGCCGCGCCGTTGAGGGTGAAGTTTATCCGGCACCCGGTGAGGGTGAGCAGAAGTGTGAGAATGACGGTCCGGATGAGAAATGAGGCTTTCATCACCACAAAATTAATATATTCTTGACAATCTGACAAATTCTTTGTAATTTTGCTATTTCAATCGGCTCGCGTCCACACGGGGCCGTGATAACTTTTTAACCATTGTACACCAAGTGAGTTCCACCAACTTGATTTCTCCTTATTCCAGGGGCGGTTCAGACGGCTTTGCCTTTGGGATATATCTGGGGGTAATGTTCTTTGCCTCCATCTTCTCCTCATCGCTTCCTCTGCTGGGGCTACTGTCGCTGGCGATGATGGTGGCCGTCCCCGGGGTGGTCTATCCACTCATGAGCCGCTATCAGCGCTCGCTGGGCCGTGTCTCCACATTCGCCATGCTGTGGATGTATGGGGTGGTGCTGTTCTTCTGCTCCATGCTCATAGCAGGGACGGCGCTGATTGTCTATATGAAGTGGATTGAGCCTGACTTCATCGCCGGACAAATCCAAGCCCTCGCCAGCCTTGAGGGTGTCATGCCCGACACCGTCGTGGACCAGGCAGCCTCCGTGGCCTCCGCCATGATTGACGCCCGGTTCATCCCCACCCCCATCTCCATCATCGCCGAGCTCATCATGCTCTCCATTGTGACCGGCTCAGCCCTCACATTCTGCCTCAGCGCGTTTCTCACACTGAGACACCGCAGAGACACAAATCTGGAAACACTCTAAAAACTCATCACACTATTATTTCCGCATGGATATATCAGTAGTAATCCCCCTCTACAACGAGGCTGAGTCGCTCCCCGAACTGGCCACATGGATAGAGCGGGTGATGAAGGAACACGACTTCTCTTATGAGGTGATTTTTGTCGACGACGGGTCGACAGACAACTCATGGGAGGTGATACGCACACTCTCGGCCGCCAATCCCGCTATGCGCGGCGTGTCATTCAGACGCAACTACGGCAAGTCGCCGGCGCTCAACACCGGATTTGCCATGGCTCAGGGCGACGTTGTCATCACCATGGATGCCGACCTCCAGGACTCTCCCGATGAGATTCCTGAGCTCTATCTGATGATTATGCGCGACGGCTTCGACCTCGTGTCAGGATGGAAGAAAAAGCGCTACGACCCGCTGTCGAAGACCATCCCCACCAAACTCTTCAACGCCACCGCACGCAAAGTGAGCGGCATCAACAATCTCCACGATTTCAACTGCGGCCTCAAGGCATACAGGCTGGAGGTGGTGAAACACATCGAGGTCTATGGCGACATGCACCGCTACATCCCTTATCTTGCCAAGAATGCCGGATTCGACAAGATTGGCGAGAAGGTGGTGAAGCATCAGGCGCGCAAGTATGGTGTCACCAAGTTTGGCCTCGACCGCTTTGTCAACGGATACCTCGATCTCGCCACCCTCTGGTTCACAGGCAAGTTCGGTGCCAAGCCGATGCACTTCTTCGGACTGCTGGGATCGCTGATGTTTCTCATAGGCTTCATCGCTGTGATGGTGGTGGGTTTCAGCAAGCTCTACAACATGTATGCCGGCAATCACTACACCCTTGTGACAGACTCACCATATTTCTTCCTGGCGCTCACCACTATGATTCTCGGATCCATGCTCTTCCTCACCGGATTTCTGGGCGAGCTGATAGTCCGCAACTCTGCCGGGCGCAACCATTATGAGATTCGGGAAACCATCAACAAACTGTAGATGAGAAGATTTCTGCCTCTTGCCGTTGTCTCCCTGCTCATGAGTGCATGCGGGGCATCGCTCTGCACCGACAATCAGAACTCCATCCCACTGGCTGGGTTCTATGCCATGTCTACGTTTGAGCCTATCACGCTAGACTCGCTCGCCATCGGTGGTGTCGGCGCCCCCAACGACTCCCTGCTCCTCGCCCCATCGTCGAGCGCGAAGCAAGTCTATCTGCCGCTGCGCTCCACCACAGACCGCACACAATTCTGCATCGCCTATAAGCAGCAAGCCCTTGACTACGCTGAGCTCAACGACACACTGACCTTCACCTACACTTCCATCCCTTACTTCGCCTCGTCTGAGTGTGGGGCCATGTATCACTACAGGGTGACGTCGCTGACCTATACACGCCATCTCATCGACTCCGTGGGGCTGTCTGACTCGACGATAACCAATGTGGAGCGCGAGACGGTGAAGATATTTTTCAGGGTGGCAGACTCAAATCCCGATGATGATGACAATGAGAACAATGAGACAGACCTTTGACTTCAGGCCGTTGGCAGCCATCGTTGTGATGCTGCTTCTCTCCGTCACAGCCGCTGCCCAGCGCAGGGTGACCCCTGTGGTGCCTGTCGAGCCCGGCACTGTGGCGGTTCCGGAGAAGGAGCGCCCCATAGACCGCACCCATCTTGTCACCACCGTCGACGCTGAGGGGAATTCCATCACCGTCGACACCGTCACAGGCAAGGAGTTTGTCGACTCCACACTGCTCCTGCAGGGTCCTCCGCCCATGGAATACCCTCTGATATATCAAGGGTCGCTAGGTGTCAATGTCTGGGATCCACTTATGAGAGCTTTCGGCCAGAAATACGGCCTGTTTGATGCATGGGTGGAGTTGAATCTCCACAACCGCTATCTCCCTCAGTTCACACTCGGTTTCAGCGACTGCAATGACACTCCTGCCAACAAGAATTATACTTTCAAGTCGTCCGTAGCCCCTTACTTCAAACTTGGCGCTCTCTATAATTTCCTCTACAACTCCAATCCTGACTACAAGCTGCTGGGAGGATTCCGCTATGGATTCTCGACCTACAAGTGGAGCGTGACGGATGTCACTGTCAATGAAGGCTATTGGAACGACCCCTCTCACTTCACTCTCAATGGCCTTGGCAACACCGCCGGATGGATAGAGGTAGTCTTCGGCATAAGGGTGAAGATCTGGAGCAATATCTCAGCCGGATGGAACATAGTGTATCACTCCGTGCTGCATGAGAGCAAGTCGGCTCATGGCGAGCCAATGTATATCCCCGGCTACGGCAAACGCTCGCATGCTGTCACCGGAAATTTCTCGTTTATCTACACCATACCCATAAACAAAAGGAACATCCTGGAGGTTGAATAGACATAGGGGCCGATGCTACTCTCTGCATCAGCCATGACAACCTCATCCCAATTCATCAAATGATAGAGCGTATCGTAATCATCGACAAGGTGGACCCCGTCAGTTTCTACGGAGTCAACAACAGCAACATGCACCTCATCCGCAATCTCTACCCCAAGTTGCGCATGGCCGCCCGCGGCTCGGTCATCAAAGTGATAGGCGACGACGAGGAGACCTCAGAGTTTGAGGCCAAGATCAAGGAACTTGAGGATTATTGCTCCCGCTTCAACAAGCTGTCTGAAGATGTGATACTTGACATCGTCAAGGGGAAGGCTCCAACAGAGCCTCACCACGATGATGTGATCATCTATGGCATCAATGGCAAGCCAATCTCTCCGCGCAATGCAAATCAGGCCAAACTGGTGCGAGAGTTCAACGACAATGACCTCACCTTTGCTCTCGGTCCTGCCGGCACGGGCAAGACATATATAGCGATAGCGCTGGCGGTCAAGGCTCTGAAAAACCGTGAGGCGCGCAAGATCATCCTCTCGCGCCCGGCCGTGGAGGCTGGCGAGAAACTGGGATTTCTCCCGGGCGACATGAAGGATAAGATTGACCCCTATCTCCAGCCCCTCTATGATGCTCTTGAGGATATGATTCCGGCCGTCAAGCTCAAGGAATACATGGAGACAAACGTCATACAGATAGCGCCACTGGCTTTCATGCGCGGTCGCACACTCAACGATGCGGTGATTGTGCTGGATGAGGCACAGAACACCACAGTCCATCAGATCAAGATGTTCCTGACCCGTCTGGGAATGAACGCCAAGATGATCATCACGGGAGATGCCACACAGATCGACCTTCCACGCAGCGTCCAGTCAGGACTGCTCCAGGCTCTTCGTGTATTGCGCGAGGTCCCCGGCATTGGGCGCGTGGAGTTTGGCAAGAAGGATATTGTGCGCCACTCGCTAGTCCAGCGCATAGTCGAGGCATATGAGCGCTTCGATGCCAATCAGGAGAAGGAACCTCAACAGACCCTATAGAATCTACTGATTCTCCCTCTGTATCATGTCCTGATACGCACCGGGAGTGGGGAGAGGCAGGCGCGAGATGCCATAGAAATCAACGGATGACTCAGGTAGGGTCAACGACGGGTCAGCCGCGCCGATGACGGGTGAGTCGGAATAGAGGCGATAATCAAAGAAATAATCCTCGCGGACTGTCCCATACATGGGGTCCGTGTCCCATATGCAATTGATGAAGTTTTCGTCATCTGACCCGGCGCTTTTAATCACCGTGGAGCGGACGTATATGTCGCTTCCGGCCAGGTCAGAGACATTCAGGTCCATGCCGTTGCCATAGATGATGGAATTGGTAATCTCTGCTTTAAGGTAGGGCATCCCTGAGCCATTGTCGCTCTCTGTGTCAAAGTGATAGAATTGGAGAGCGGCGCCGCCGAGAGCGGAGAAGAGATAGTAGTTGGCAAAGGTGCAATGGTTTGCCTTGACAGTGCCTCCCATAGCGGCAAAGAGGCCCGAGCCACCCTCAGCCACCTCTGTGCCTGTCAGAGTGACGTCGGCATAGCGCGACATGAGAGGATAGCCTGCAGCATTGCGCAGGCGGCAGTTGTGGAACGTGGCCTCGGCGATGGAATCGACAACCACACCGTTGACAGTGTTGCGCACAATGGTGTGACTGAGATGGGAGCCACGGCTGCCTGGTGTGATCCATATCCCTTCCCACTGCGAAGCCATGAGGTCGAAGGAGATATCGCCCACGACGTTGTCCGTGCGGTCGCCGGTCATGTTGACCGGAGCCTCGCTTGTCCCCTCAGAGATTAGACGCCCGTGCACACGCAGCTCAGCCTTGTCATGGAAATGTAGCGACACTCCCGGGTCGAGCGTAAGTGTGGCTCCTTGAGCAACCACAAGAGAGTCGTAGATCTGATAAGGGAATGTGGCGTCCCAGCGCTCGTCTGTCTCCACTACATATCCGCGCCGGCGCTCTACATCCTGCCCGCGCGCCAGAAGTACGACACTTCCGGTGACACCATTGGTGGTGAAGTCAAGGTGAGTAGTCACATCTGTCAGCACAGGGGTAGAGTTAGGAGGAAGAGTGGCCTCAACAAACACAAAGATAGAGTCGTTGGGGCGAATCTCGACATTGTTGAACTCTGTCCCGGCCATCCCGTCGACATTGATGCGGAAATATCCGGCTGTCTCATCTCGCAGGGCTATACGGCTTATGGAGATGAGTTTAGAGCGGTGGTTATGGACGGTGAACCTATGGGTCGGAGTGGGCTGCCCGGTGAAGGTTGTGCCCATGTCGAGAGTGTCGACCGAGAATACAGGCTGGGCCGATGGGGATGAGTCAAAACCGTCCTCAATACACGATGTCAGGACAGCGGCTGAAAGTATGAACAGGGATATAAGGGAGAGGATTGATTTCACGTTTGGATGATTAAGATTGATATCTATATATCAACGTGAAATTGTTCATGATATTGTATTGCACACAACCGTGTAGCAACGGTGTGGCAACGGTGTGGCAGCAGTGTGTCACTCGGCCTTCTTGATCTGGAGCGTCCCGGGGCCAAGGTTGGGGACAGGGGCAGGCTTCGATGCAGCCGATGCGGCGCCCTCTTCTGTATGCTCTTCCCCGGCTTCGGATTCATTTGTCGCCAGGGGATGATTGAGGAGTCGGCGCACGAGTGTGTCAGCCTCATAGAGCGATGTCCCGCGATAGAGCTGCGTCCCGAGGCTGTCAGTGAGGATATAGAAGGGCACGGTGGGGATGGCCAGGCGCGCGAGTCTGGGAGAGGCCGGGCCACCAGAGATCCACCCCTGCTTCCATCGGGCAGAGTCGCCGCTGATGGTGGAGCGCCACGTCAGAGAGTCGTCGGCCACAGAGGTCTCCACGAGGTCAAACCGCCTAGAAGGAAGATCCTTGTAGAGGGCACGCATGCGCTTGCGGATTGAGTCTGGCTTGCGGCCGCCATTGATGGCTATGAGTGAATAGGAATGGCCCAGAGGGGAGAAAGAGACAGAGGTGGTGGAGGTGGTGTCGCGGCTCACATACATGGTATAGCCTGCAAGTGTGGCGCTTACATCACCCGATGTCTGAGGCGAGAGCGAAGCCACGAAGGCGCCCGAGAGGCCCATGGGGCGTGCCGGGGTGGTGATAAGATTCAGCAGGGAGTCTGCCAAGAGTTCATTGCCGCGTGTGCGGAATCGTGTGACGAGCATGAGCGTTGAGGCTGTAGAGGTGGGGTTCTCGCTCACCAGGCGGCTGATGAGGCGGTTCACCTCAGCGTCTGTGCCCGAAGTCAGGAGTGAGTCATTGTCGACAATCCATCGTGCGAAGAGCTCACTCGGCCCGTGTCCCTTGACACTGAGGGTGGCCGGGACACTGTCGATGTTGAGCGACACTTCCAGACGATCTCCGTTGCTGACGGCACAGGTGAAGAGCAGACGGCCGTCGAGCGTGAAAAACTCGACGAGCGATGGCTCCGCGCTCTCACCCTCGGCCTTGAAGCGGCCATCCTTCGGATGTATCTCATGGCGGGCTACACTGCGCCCGTCAGAGGTCACCATCTCGATGCCATGGTCGCCAAGCCCGGCGAAATCACAATCAATCACATAGCCCTTGCTGTCCCCGCATGCCATGGGCATGAGCAGGGACAGAAGGGATAAAAAGGTCAGACTACGCTGAATGAATCTCATATATGTTAGAAAATTATTTGTAGGCAATCACGGCCCAGAGGTCGCGCATGCGCTTTTCAGGATCCCACTTGCCGTCGAACGTCCATGTGGCGGTTGTCGTGTAGTACTGGGGACTGCCGGGGGCATCGCTCAGATTGTCAGCAAGCCAGCCACTGTTGCCGCCGTCGCGGACACATCCCAGATAGTAGATGCGCTTGCCCCAAGGACAGGGATCCATGGGCTTGCCTCCCTCTCCTGGTTTGCGCTTGGCATAGGCATGGTCGATGTTCTCATCGAGGATGTTCTTAGACATGCGGCAATTCACAAGCATGAACTGCGAGTCGTGGTGATAGCGTCCCAGAGGTGTGGGCTTGTATGCGTCAAACTCTGAGTCGGTGATGACAAACTTGTTGTTGATGTCGCCGCGGCCGTCATGCCAGAGGATGGCGCGTGTGTCGCCGAGGAAGCGGCAGCGGGTGGCATAGCATGTGCCGCGGGGGCATACGAAGTCTACGCCTGGACAGCGGACAAATAGGTCGGCATGATAGTAGAGCCCACCCTTGCCGTCCTCTCCCTTTCCCCAGAGGGAGAGGGCATCGTTGCCGTCAGAGATGATGTTGCTGTTGACTATGATGGTCCTTGTGGCGCGTCCATAGACGGCAAACTGGTGTGTGGTGGTGTTGGTGACGGTTGTGCCGTAGTTGTTCATCACGGTGACACCTGTGATGAGGCAGTCGTCACCCTTCTCTGTGATATAGACTATTCCCGGATGCATTTTCTCACCACGATACTCACTCATCATCATATTGCCGCGGGCCTCAGCTCCAACGATTATGCAGCTGTCACGGTTCTCGCCCACAAGCACAATGTTTGGACGGTCTATGATGACCTTCTGATTGTAGAGGCCGTTCTTCAGAAGTATTTTGAATGGCTCTGTTCCATTCTCAGGGGCCTTCTCGATGGCTGCCTGGATGCTCTCTCCGCGGTTTACCACCACGTCAAAGAGGCTCTCATCAATCTTGGGAGTGGCAAACATCTCGATGGTTCCGTTCTCGTTTGCGCCTTTGGTGTCGAGGCTGATATTCACCTTTCCTGCAGGGTCAAAGCGGTCTGCCCACTCTTCATACATGGGATAGAGGGCGGCTGGACGGTCGCTGTACCATCCATAGCCGTTGCGGCGCTCAGTGCCTATCTCCTCCAGGCGGCGCACGGGGATCCCATCGCGGTCACATACATAGGGGATAGTATTGTCAAGGTCGTAAAAGCGGGCCCAGAGGGGCTTGCGGCTCAGGGAGTCAGCGACGAGGAGACGGTCGGGCTTGCCGTTGATCATCACGGAGCCATAGCGAAGTCCGGTGAGTTTGTATTTATCAATCCAGGCCATTCCATTGTGAATGGCATTCTTGACACGCTTGTCAGGATTGGGAATCTCCATGAGGAGCTCGAGGATTCCGGCGCTTTCGCTTGAGCAATATGAGGGGAGCTCGTAGGCACGGGCATAGGCAGGCTCGAGGGTGACATGGTCGTGCTGCTGACACCACACGGTGGGGACACCGTCAGTCACAATCTGGGTTGCCAGGATGCACTCGACGCCCTTGTCAAATGCGCGGCGCATCTTTTTGATGCGCGCCTTGTCGCAGAGATCGGTGTCGAAGGGCTCGTTTGCGTCAGCGATGTCGCGGAGGAGCCTCATGGTGTTGACCATTGCGTGGTCATTATATGTGATGTGGGGCTGATAGTCGCGCATCTCAGGCCAGAACTGGGGCCAGCCGCCGTTATCATACTGACCACTCAGGAGATAGTCGACACCCTTCTCAAAGGCATCGCGATATTTCTTGTCCCCTGTGGCTTTATAGAGGCGGGCAAGGTAGCGGAGCTGGGTGTTTGTGGCATCGTTGTCTGTTGTCGAGTCATCGAGACGGTTCTTGTCTGCAAGCACCTGTGCTTTCTGCTCATCGGTCATGGGGGTGACCATGTCGACATTCTTGGGCCAACCACCGGTGACGCGCTGCCACATCAGCACCTGGTCGCCAATCCTGCGGGCCTCCGCTGTCTTGAAAAATTCTGGGTCAGTGCGTCGGATGCCCCACTTGCCATATCCGCGGTTCATCCTGGCCTGTTCGCGTGTCATTGCTGCGACAGGCGCTCCGAGCTTACCCATCTGGTTTGCAGCGCGGACTGACCAGCACTCAGGGTCGCTCAGTCGTCCTGCCTTATAGAATTCATCTGTGGTGAAGTCGACTACCTTCCCGTGGCGGCACACAGCATAGAGAAGCGCATCGTCACTCCCCTTCCATACGAGTCGTCCACCCTCCATCCTTACATCCTTGGGGAGCGGAGCCTGGGCGGTCATGGGAGTTGGATCCCAGCCGTCAATGACTGTGGCCATGGTGTATGTCGAAGCTTCCTCAGGTGTAAGCACCGGGTTGTTGGGATGAGTGTTGCCTTGCTTGTCTGTGAAGGAATCACGTCTACCCTCAAGACTCACGGGGGTGCCATCGGCGAGATATGTGTTATACTCAGCAAAACGAGCTGGATAGCCGCCACTCATGTCGGCCCATCCATTATGTCCATTCTTGTCGTTTGTGATGGGGGCGGTGTCGACCTTTGTGTCAATGAATATCGCTGTGGGAGTCCCCTTGCCCCAGGGACGGCCAAGATAATAGGTGACATCTGGAGTCTCGCTCTTGATATAGCAGTCCTTCATGACGTAGCCATACTTCCTGGGGACAGAGGGCACTGCCAGATAGCCGCCCTTACCCACTTGCTGGAAGGTGACGCCGTCATATAGCACATCTCCTTTGCCACAGATATAGTCCGTGCGGCCGCGGATCACTCCGTCCTTGAAATAAAAACGGCCATCTTTGTTATTGGAAACATAGGTGTCCTGGTAGCCCCAGATGCAGAGGTCGTCGGCAATCGTCTTGTCTGACTTGTCATTCAGCACAATATTGCGTCCGGTTCTGTCAGCCATTCCATTCTTGAGTGTGACACCTGAGAGGTAAGTGTCGTGAGCGGGTGCCTGGATGATGAGGACATCACCACGCCCTATACCCTCGATGGGGCAAGCAGGCCCGAAGCCATTGTCCCATGTGGCCGGTGGGGTTGTATTTGTGAGAGTAGTGACGTTGAGTCCTTCGCCCACAATCGAGACATTGGGAGCGGTGAGATACGCACGTGCGTCGCCATACATCTGGCCATCGCCTCCTTTTGTGGTTCCCTCTGTGGGGATTTTATAGTCTCCCTGACAGATGAAGATTCTGTAGCGAGCAGTGGTGTCGCTACGATTGTTTGCGGCAGCAAGTGCCTCACGGAACGAGCCGTCTCTGGGGACGACAAAATCATAGAGTCTTTTCTCGGCTGAAGCGCCTGCCACAACGAATGCAGCAAGAGCCAGAGCACATAGACGGTGAAGAGGGATATTCATGGTAATCAGATTGATATTGATAATGCAAAAATAATAAAAAAAGCCGACACTTATGCTAAATAAGTATCGGCTATTCAGAAAAAAGGGGCGGTTATCTACTTTCCCACTTTCGCAGTATCATCGACGTGGTGAGGTTT
>JAMPAK010000001.1:574382-669005 GCA_023667285.1 Muribaculaceae bacterium | reverse complement strand
CGTGTCAAGGTGCTGTTCGGTTAGCCCCGCCACGGACATTTGCGAGTGTCCCATATTTTTATTACCTTTGCGTATCAATCTTAACCTTTCATATCATGAAAATACTAACCACAGCCGTGATAGCCGCCTGTATGGCATGCTCGCTGACGGCTATCGGCGCAGAGGGGCTCAAACTCTGGTATGACGCCCCGGCACAGGAATGGGTAGAGGCTCTTCCGTTGGGCAACTCACGCTTGGGTGCCATGGTCTATGGCGGTACATCCACTGAGGAGATCCAGCTCAATGAAGAGACCATGTGGGGAGGAGGCCCACACACCAACCACTCCACTCGAGCACTCGAGGTTCTTCCCAAGGTGAGAGAACTTGTATTCTCAGGCCAAAATGACAAGGCTCAGGCTCTTATAGACTCGACATTCCTCACCGGACGCAATGGCATGCCTTATCAAACCCTCGGATCACTCATGCTTCGCTTTCCCGGCCACGAGGATGTCACAGAATATTATCGCGACCTTAAGCTGGACAGCGCCACCACCACGGTGACCTATGTCAAGGACGGAGTGCGCTATACCCGCGAGTCGTTCACCTCAATGGCCGATGATGTAGTGATCATCCGCCTCACAGCCTCCAAACCCGGAGCCCTCACTTTCACTGCATCCTTCACCTCACCTATGAAAAGTTATAGAGTGAGGCGCGATGGAAAGACACTTGTGATGCTCACCGACGGAGGTGACCATGAGGGGGTAAAAGGTGTGATAAAAGGCGAGACACGCCTGGAGATACTCCCTGAGGGTGGAAAACTCACGGCTACAGGCGACTCGCTGACACTGCAGGGAGCCACAGCCGCTACTTTATACGTCTCGACAGGCACTAACTTCGTGAATTTCAGAGATGTCTCCGCGTCCCCTTCCGAACGCGCCAAGGAGGCTTTGAAAAAGGCCAAGGCAATCTCTTATGCCACCGCACGGCGCAACCATATAGACCGTTTCCGTCCACAGTTTGAGAGAGTAAGCCTCAAGCTCGGCGCTACTCCCGACTCTATCTCAAAACTCCCCACAGACAAGCGCATAAAACATTTTGCGACACAGTCTGACCCCGAACTGGCCACACTGTTGTTCCAATATGGCCGCTACCTGCTTATCGCCTCCTCTCAGCCCGGCGGACAGGCCGCAAACCTCCAGGGCATCTGGAACGATAAGCCCAATGCCCCATGGGACGGTAAATATACCGTCAATATTAACACTGAGATGAACTATTGGCCGGCAGAACCTACGAATCTCAGCGAGTGTCATGAACCGTTGTTCCGCCTGGTCAACGAACTATCGGACAACGCCCGCACGACAGCCCGCGAGATGTATGGCTGCGACGGATGGGTGACACATCACAACACAGACATATGGCGGACATCAGGGGTGGTCGACAAGGCCAATTACGGCACATGGCCCATGGGTGGCGCTTGGCTCGCCACACATCTCTGGCAGCACTATCTCTACACCGGCGACAAAGAGTTCCTCACCTCAGCCTATCCGGCTCTGAAGGGTGCCTCAGACTTCTTCCTCGACTATCTCGTTGAGATGCCGGGGACAGAATGGAAGGTGGTGACCCCGTCGATGTCTCCCGAACACGGACCCGCAAGCAAGTTCAAGGGGAAAGCATGGATTGAGGCCGGATGCACCATGGACAATCAGATTGTGCACGACCTCCTTAACCATACCCTCGACGCCGGGCGTCTCCTCGGCGAGCGTCAGAGTTATCTCGACTCCCTCACCTCAGCCATCGCATCGCTACCGCCAATGCAGATAGGACGCCACAACCAACTTCAGGAATGGATGGGTGACTGGGACAAGGCTCCAGACGGACATCGCCACATATCGCATGCCTACGGCCTGTATCCCTCGGCCCAGATTTCACCCTACTCCACCCCAGAGCTCTTTGAGGCTATACGCCACACCATGATTCAGCGTGGCGACGAGGCTACGGGATGGTCCATCGGCTGGAAGATAAATCTGTGGGCACGCCTTCAGGATGGCAACCATGCCTATAAGATAGTCAACAATATGATCAAGGGACGCATGTATCCCAACCTGTTCGATGCACATCCACCGTTCCAGATCGACGGCAACTTCGGATATACCGCCGGAGTGGCCGAGATGCTGTTGCAGAGCCACGACGGCGCCCTCCATCTTCTCCCGGCTATACCTGACGAATGGGCCGAAGGTGAGGTCAAAGGACTTGTGAGCCGTGGCGGATTTGTTGTTGACATGACTTGGGATGGTTCTCAGCCTCTCACAGCCACAATCACCTCGCGTCTAGGCGGAAATCTTAGACTGCGCTCATATGTCCCGCTAAAGGGCGAGGGGCTGACCGAGGCATCAGGTGAGAATACGAATCCTCTTTTCAGCCATCCGGAAGTGAAGACACCGATTATAAGTGATGAGATCACACCGCGACATCCACAAGTGAAGAGAGTGTATGAATATGACCTCTCCACCGTCCCCGGCGGGGTCTATAAGATCAGCCGCTGATTGACATCCAGTCAACGGACACAAGTAAGGCGGGACCCTTATGGGCATCCGGCCTTCATTATGTGTCAGCAGACATCTACAATTTGAAATTGGTAAGTTTGAAATTGGCTTTTATTCCCCAGTGGAAGGGTGCGCCACGCTGGAAGAATGTGTTTCCGATGGACTCGTAGCGGAAAGTATTGTAGCGCGTATTGGTGACATTTCTGAACCATACCTCAAACAACACCTGAGGGAACTCCACTCCAAGCGTGGCTCCCAGGTCAGCATAGAATGGCTGTTTGTAGAGATTCTCCTCGTCCCAGTATATCGAGCCTATGCCTCTCAACTCCGGGGTGACATATACAAGGGCCTTCTTGACCGGACAACGATATGTGGCCGAGGCAAAGAGAGTATTCTCAGGAGCGTAGGGGACACGTTTGCCTGAGAGGTCAGCAATACCATTGTTGAAATGACGGAATGTGGCATGTGTGTAGCCATACGAGGCATTGAAAATCCAGTTTGATGTAGGGGTGTAACGGAGTGTTATCTCAGCACCGAGCGAGCGTGTGCGCCCGGCATTGGTCGTCATGCGTCCTGTAGTTGTCCCTTCGGGGAAGACTGTCACCTGCTGGTCGCGCAGGTCTATATAGAAGGCTGAGAAAGTCGAGTAGACTCTGCCGTTGTCGACACTGAAGTGTCCACCCACCTCATAGTTCCATGAAGTCTCAGGCTTATAGCCCACGATGGCGTCAACATCAATCTCCGGAGGAGTCCCCATTGAGGCCATCATCCTAGTCTGCAGAATTTGGCTGAACATCTGGGTGTTGAACCCGCCGGCCTTATATCCGCGCGACACAGAGGCGAAGAAGGCTGAGTTGTTGTGATTGAATGTCAGCGAGACCGAGGGGAGCAGTTCCCGAAACTGTTTCTTCAGCCTCCCCGTGTCGTTTATGTCAATCTTAGTTGTCCCGAGTGGACGCTCACCCATATACATAGTGGCCTCAGTGTTTACGTCGTTGTAATAGCGGAGAGCAGTGTTCTCATAGTCGAAACGCACCCCTGCGGCCATATCGAACGGCCCGAGGCTGTAGGTGCTTCGATGATAGAGAGCAATGCCGCGCGATGGTATGCGGAAACGCGACCCGAGAGTAAACTCATCGTCAGGAAAATGGAGTTCCATTCCAGCCGGCAGACCAGAGTTGATAATCTCTGTGATTCCATCTCGCTTAAAAAGGACCGGAGCCTTCATGTGATTGTGTTTATAGAAGGCGAAGACACCGGCAAGCCACGAGTAATTGCCTGCATTGCCACGCATCACAATCTCCTGAGTGGCACCAAGGTCGTGCTGACGCTGCCCCAGGTTGAAATAACTGGCGGGAAGGAAATCCTGGTCAAGCACCATGCGGTCGTGGAGCATCTGAAGGCTCGTTATAGATGCAAGGGTGAAGTGAGGAGTGGTCCACTGGACGGTGATTCCGTCCGTGAGCGACGCGCGCTTATAGTAGCAGGTATCATTATAGTTGACAACCCCTGTCTCCACCCATCTGTAAGGATAGCCATGCTGGCTTGCGTTGGCAAAACACATGGTGTTCTCAACGTATACGCTTGATGATGGCTGCCACACCGTGCGCCATCGCAGAGAGTTATCCTCAGCCTCACCGCTGCGGGTGTTGTTGAAGTAGTTGTTGTCATAGCCGTCCGTGTGACCTGCATAGCCGGTCAGACTCATGCCAAGATTGGGTAGAATGCGCTTATAGACACCGGCATTAATGCGGCAGAAACCATATGAGCCACCCTGAAAACCCACTTTGACCCCCTCCCATCTCAGCGGAGAGAGGGTGTAGATATTTATGAGGCCCGCTATGGTGTTGCGGCCATAGAGAGTTGACTGCGGACCGCGAAGCACCTCGATGCGCTCAATGTCAGGCATGTCGAAGTCATAGCCGTTCTTGTTGAGATATGGTACATTGTCGACATTCAAGCCGACGGCCGGCTGGTCGATGCGAGCTCCGATGCCGCGGACATATATTGATGATGTCATCCTTGACCCATATTCAGGCATGAAGAAGTTAGGGGCAATCTCGCTCACACCCTTCAGCCCGACAATGTTATAGCGTTCGATTTCCTCCGCTGAGATTGTTGTGACCGTCAGTGGCTGGCGCAGCAGAGACGAGGAGTGTTTTATGGCTGTCACCCTTACCTCAGAAAGTCCCACACCGGTTGAGTCTGTGGGCTCGGCAACGGACACAAGCGCGGAGAGTAGCAAAAGTGATACTGTGGCTATATTAGTTTTCATTTAGCAGGAAGTCTATTTCATCAACAATATTGATGGAGAGCGGACGTGTGAGTGAACAACCACGCTCCAGTTCCCGGCGTGCCACTGCGAGACTCTCCTCTGTGGCCGTAGCAGGAAAAAGATTTCTAAGCAGACGCAAGGAAGTGTAGCGCAACATCTCAGAGGCTGAGTCCACCGTCTGCATGGCAAGCGCCTGAGCGAATGGCAGATGCCTCAGGAGGCGATGACAGAGAATGTCAGCCACCTCAGTAGCGCGCACAGAGGCCATCCACTCCAGCGCCTCGTCTGCACTCATCTCCTTTGCAGGGAAGAGCATGGGAGCCATCAGCAGACTCTCGCGGGTGCCTGAGTCCTGCCACAGCTGCCTGGCGAAATCGGCAGTGTGTGGTGCATCAGCGGCTATCTCTGCTATCTGCGGGAGGTTCAGGCCGAAGACCATTCGATAAGATGGCACCGAGCGGCGCATAGTGTCGGCCACAATGCCGTTTCTCATGGCGAAGAATCGCCGTTTCACACTTGGCAAGTTGTTATACATAAACTTTTATGCCTTTTGTGGCGTTGAATTGGAAACCGTTTTAACTGTCCAAGATTATGAGTAAAGAGAATTCCAAGACCAGCATCTGGCTCATCGTCGGAGTGATTGTGCTGATAGCGCTCCTCCTGATATGGCTCACCGTGGCCGACTTCTTCGGCGACACTGATGTAGCAGCCTTCATCGCCGGATAAGAAACGAAAAAACATGGTTGGTCCAAGTCAAGGAGCCAACCATGTTTTTATATTCACCTTTACTTTGTGACTCTCTCAAGCCATCCGAGCATTGCGAACATGATGCCCATGGAGATGACGCATACGGTCAGGAAGACGGCCCATGCCACCCAGATGGGGCATGCGTTGTAGATCAGCGGTCCTACCCAGAGCATGAGATTGCCGACAGCTGTGGCGCCGAGCCACAGACCCTGGCAGAGACCCTGCAGATGTTTGGGAGCTACCTTCGAGACAAACGAGAGTCCCAGGGGTGAGATGAAGAGCTCAGCCACGGTCATGAAGAAGTAGAACACAATCAGAACCCACGGACCTGCCTTCATGGTCTCAGCGACAGCGGGGGCAAGAGCCTTGAACGCATCGGCCGAGGGATATCCCTCAATGAGGGAGAACACTGTCAGGAACAGATAGGCCACGCCTGCGAGCCCCATACCGATGGCAATCTTGTGAGGAGTGGAAATCTCCTTGCCCTTGGCAGCCATTGAACTGAAGAGCCACATGATGATCGGTGTGAGGACTATGACAAAAAATGGGTTGAGAGCCTGCCATATCTCAGGCTGCACGGAGTCTGTCTTGACAAAGTCGCGGGCAAAGAGAGAGAGCGATGTGCCGTTCTGATGGAATGAGAACCAGAAGAAGATGGCGATGCCGAGCACTGCGAAGAGGGCATACATACGCTGACGGATTTCTCCGGCCATACGGGCTTTCTCCTCGGGTGTATAAGTGACAGTCTCCTCCTTGGTCTTCTTGGCCGGCGAGGGGAGCTGCTTCTTGGTGGCCACGAAAATGGTGAGCGACAGGAGCATTGCAGCCACTGAGGCTATGAACGAATAGTGGATGCCTGTGTTGAACACATTCAAATATCTCGAGCAGAACTCTGAGAGGTTGGCTGAGGCATCACCACCTACTGATGAGACAAGAGCATACAGGTTGTTGAGGTTCTGTGTGTCCATGCTGTCTGTAAGACTCAGGTACTCATGACAGAGAGCGGGGAGTGAGGCATTGTAGAGAAGTCCGTTCTCTCCGAGCCACCAGCTGCGGAGCATAGGAGCGACAAAGGGAGCCACGAGTCCACCGATGTTGATGAAAACATAGAAAATCTGGAACCCGGAGTCGCGCTGCGATGCATAGCGCGGATTGTCGTAGAGCTGACCCACTATGGCCTGCAGGTTCCCCTTGAAGAGGCCGTTGCCGAATGCGATGAGAAACAGAGCCACGCATGTCAGCGTCAGCAGCCACACACGGTTCTCAGCGGTGGCAAAGATGGGGAAGGCCAGCACGATATAGCCGACGGTCATAACACACAGGCCGGAGATGATGGTGCCCTTATAGTTGCGTGTGCGGTCGGCAATGATACCGCCGACAAGGCTCAACACATAGATTCCGCAGTAGAAGCATGAATAGATGATGGAACTGGTCTCCTCCTTGAGGCCGAACTTGGAGCATAGGAACAGCACGAGCACGGCATTCATGATATAATAGCCGAAACGCTCGCCCATGTTGCTCAAAGCCGCGGGTATAAGACCCTTGGGGTGATTTTTGAACATGTTTTAGTGCAAAATGTGGATTAATGTAAAGCGAAAGTGCAAATTTAAAGCATTTTTCTGAATCCTCAGGCATTATGGCCGGAAAAATTTCCCTTTACAATCCCAGCGCGGCGAAGATGCGGCTGAAGCGAGAGGTCCATGTGTGGTCAGCGGCAGCGCGCCGGCGTGCCGCCTCCTTCATGCGTGCCACCTGTCCGTCATGCCGCCGGTCGAGATAGAAACGCGCCTTTTCCACCATCTCCTCACGCGAGCCATAGAGAACAATCTCCTTGTCCTCCTCAAAATATTCCTTAATCTCAGGGGTACGCGAAGTGAACTGCAATCCTCCGGACATGGGTATCTCAAAGGTGCGCAGATGAATCTTGGGGATGGGGTTGCGGAGGACATATGTATCCCTGAGTTCGGCTATGTTGAGCGACAGCGCAAACGAGGAGTATAGTCCGCACATCCGCTCGAATGGGACGGACGGCTCTCCGACAAGCAGGGGGGTGTCAGTGTTGAGTGTGGTCGAGTGACCTAGTCGATTGACAATAGTGGACCACAGCACTTTTCGTCCTATGGGAAACCTGAGATAGCGCACAGTCTTGACAGCAATATCCATTGGGTCAAATTTCTTGCTGCCGCCTTTGACGGAACTGTTGTATGAAGGATTGACGAGTGTATTGGAAAACACCCGACACGGAATCCCACCGGAGGTGAGATCGTTGATTTTATTGGTACGGCTCCCGTATGGCGACCCTATGAAACCGACTGCTCTTACAGGCTCAACCCCTGAGATAGGTTTGTAGACGCTGGGGTTTGCAGCATATGGCATGAAGAGGATGTCGCGGCAACCCCATTTCTCAAAGAGGTATTGCGTCTCGACTGAGGTCAGCCAGACAAGGTCGAAAAGCGGAGCAATCTTTTTCTGTTTGAAGGGGAGCTCGAGATTGTCCCAGCAGATAAGACAGGAGGGGATGCCCATCTCGCGGACACGTCTCACGGTCTCAGGAAACAGCACAGTCTGGTCATCGCATGCCAGAAAGAGATCCCATCCCCCCTCGGAGCGGAGGCGCCTCACGGCAGCCTCATTAGCCTCAGAGAAGGTGTCAAAGCAGGCAGGGTTGAAAGTCACCACCTCATGTCCGGCTCGGATGAGTTCGTTGATATGGTTGAGCCGCTGCCAGCCATACATGGGGGTGTCATATTCAAGAAAATAGTAGAATATCTTCATTTCAGTTTGTCCCTGCGCAGTTTTGAGAACCCCACAATCAGGCCGTATGATGAATAGAAGTGACGCCCATACATGGTCTTGAAGAGAATCCGTTGTTTCAGAGGCAGCCCACGCCAGGGATATTCGGCGCATATCTCGCGGAAGTAAGGGTCGGCAGTGCGTTCACTGAACCAGCGATGTTTTTCAGCGAGTGTCAGATTGGGCGCCATGAACACAAACTTCAGGTTAACTCTCAAGGCTCTCATATAGAATCCGGCGGCATATTGGCGGGCCTCAGCCTCAAAGCCACGCTCTGAGAGCATCTCCTCAAGGTGCCGGGAATATATCTCAACCCTCTCCATCACGCGGAGGTTGGCACCATAGGTGAGACTACCCACCGTGATGCGATAGTGATAGTAGGTCCGTGGGAGCCAGACCACCTTCGAGGCCTTCGTGTAGTAGTCTAAATTAAAGAGATAGTCCTCGCTCAGATACTGCCGCTCATTCTCAAACCTCAGATTGTTCTCTCTGATGATGTCGAGCCTGTACAGAGCCATGCATGCACTTCCCCCGAGGTCATATGTGTCCATATCGGGCGTGGGGATGTCAAATATACACAGAGCCAAAGCGCGTATCTGCTCAGGCTTGTCGAAGATGACGGGCTGTTTGTCGTAGGTTTCAGCCCCGTGCTCCCCGTTGTCAATAAAACGGTTGCACTTGAACCTCACCGTGTCCGCGCCATTGCGTTCCATCTCCTCGATGGCCACGGCATATGTCTGAGGCTCAATGATGTCGTCTGAGTCTATGAAGGCTATATACTTTCCCCTGGCATGGTCAATGCCGGTGTTGCGGGCATATCCCAGTCCCTCGTTCTGCTTATGGATAACTCTTATCCGCTCCTCTCTCGCAGCCCATGAGTCACACATCTCCGGACATCTGTCGGGCGACCCGTCATCGATGAGAATAATCTCCATATCCTTGACGGTCTGGCCCAGCAACGACTCCACACAACCGTCGAGGTAGCGCTCGGTTTTATAGACAGGCACTATCACTGAGAGAAGCGGTGACTCATGATTTGTTTTCATAATAGGGACGCAAGGCTAATATCTTTACATGTATTAACGATTAAAGGTGGCTGAATATTATCTGCCGCCAGGCCTCAATTCTTCTACTCAACACGGGATGCAATGCTCCCGATAGTAGACAATGGTTTAAGAAGAGATCCAAAATGCAGGCTGATTGTCATAATCATTCGCCTGGTTCCCCTAAAAACTGATATTTGAAAAGAATTGGGCGAGGGAAAATTTTCCTCGCCCAACTCTTTCAATATTTTTTAACCGGTGTGGCTTTACTCAACCTTGTTCTTGATCCACTCATAGTGGCCGCGTTCCATGTTGGCCGATGTCCAATGCTCGTTGATGGGAGTGAGTTCGGCCTCCTTAGGGGCAGTGATGAGATTCCACACCTCCCACGAAGTGGTGGGAGGACAAGTGTTGTCGTTATATCCCCATGTCATGCGGACAGGACACTTGAGACGGCGGGCAAAGTTGCAGACGTCATAGTACTCCAGAGTCTTCACCTTGTCAGGTGTTCCCTCCTCAGGGTTCTTGCGGAAATGGTGGGGATAGCCACCGGTCTTAGGGCCGAGATATCCGTTCATGTCACTGAGGGCAGGGTGGTTTGCCACACAGCCCTTCACCCTTGGGTCGAGGGCAGAGGTAGTGATGGCAAGGGCTCCTCCCTGGCTTCCACCCTGAACGAAGAGGTTTTTGCCATCATACTGGGGAAGTTGTGTGAGCAGATCGAGCCAGCGGCGGCATCCCAGATATACATCGCGCATATAGTATTTCTCAGGCGACTCGAGTCCAAAGTCAAGATAGGCACCTTTCTCCTTACGCAGCGCCGCAAACTCAGCCTCTGAGAGTTTTGGATGGCAGCCATGAATCTCGATTTCAGCACGTATCATGCCCCCCTCGCCATAATAGCGATGGAAAAGGGGATCCTTGATGGTCTTCACGCCTGCACCGGGAGGACAGAGAACTGCAGGATACTTGCCATCTCCCTTGGGAATAAAGAGATAGCCATACATCGAAGTCACCCATGGGCCGGGAAGGTCAAGCTTGACAAGCTGGCATGTCATCTTGTCTGTGGTATATTCAGGACAATCTTCCACTGTGTATTTAAGGGGTGTCTTTGCATCATCTGCGACCGCCTTGGCCCAGAACTCATCAAAGTCATCAGGATTCTGTGTGTAGGGCTGAAGTTTCTCCGGCGAGAAACCCACCTTGACATGATGCTCGGTCTTGCGGCCGTCAAACACCCCCTGCAGGCGCAAGTCACGGAAGCCCGGGGCGGTCATGGTGCCCATGTTGATGCGCGCCTTGCCGGCTCCGTCGAGGGTCACAGTAGCGGTGGTGTCCGCATCAAGCATATCAGGGCCGATGGAATATGTAAGAGTTTTGCCGGCAGCAGGGACTCCATACTCATAGAGAGCCACATCCACAATGGCCGGTTCGCCGGTCTCATAGAGCCAGTTGCTGTGGTCAGGCACAGTGACCCAGAGGAAGTCTGATCTTTCGGGATAATTTCCGGCCACACCGCAGACAGAGGTGGCAAGGATTGCAATGAAGAGGAAGAATTGTCTCATGGATTAGATATTTTCAGTTTTCAATTCACAAAGTTAAACATTATTTTCTGATTTCCGCAAATCCACGCCCCGCCATAAGCATTTTAAGATTAAAAAACGCCCTTTTTACTATGTGGGTTGCAATTATTTGACGGATATTTCGTAAATTTGCAGGTCAAAACAGCCGAAAAATCCAATCAATCACATGAATATATCATATAATTGGCTTAAACAATATCTCGACTTCACCCTCACCCCCGACGAGGTGGCTGCAGCGCTCACCTCCACCGGCCTTGAGACGGGTGGCGTTGAGGAAGTGGAGTCAATCCGCGGAGGCCTCCGCGGCATTGTCGTGGGCAAGGTGTTGACATGCATCGACCACCCCGACAGCGACCATCTCCACATCACCACAGTCGACCTCGGAGATGGCAAGGAGACTCAGATTGTCTGCGGCGCCCCCAATGTGGCCGCCGGGCAGACAGTGATTGTGGCTACCGTGGGTACCACCCTCTATGACGGCGACAAGGAGTTTTCAATCAAGAAATCAAAAATCCGCGGCATTGAGTCGTTTGGCATGATCTGCGCCGAGGACGAGATAGGTGTAGGGACTTCACATGACGGAATCATAGTGCTCCCCGAAGGAGCCGCCTCACCCGGCACTCCCGCCGCAGAGTATTATGGACTTACATCCGACTATGTCCTCGAGGTTGACCTCACACCTAACCGCATCGACGCAGCCTCACACTATGGTGTGGCCCGCGACCTGGGCGCCTGGCTCTCCACCCACGCCACCCCGGCCACTCTCACACGTCCCTCAGTCGACGCTTTCAAGGTCGCGGACAAGGATGGCGGAATCGCCGTGGAAGTTGAGAACAGCACCGCATGTCCGCGATATTGCGGCGTGACAGTCAAGGGCGTGACAGTCAAGGAGTCGCCCAAATGGCTCCACGATCGCCTCTCAGCCATAGGCATACGTCCCATCAATAACATAGTTGATATCACAAACTATCTGCTCCACGCCATGGGGCAGCCTCTCCATTGCTTTGACGCCGACAAAATTGCCGGAGGCAAGGTGATTGTAAAAAATGCCCGCGAGGGTGAGAAGTTCACCACTCTCGACGGGGTTGAGCGCACACTCGACTCACGCGACCTCATGATCTGCAACACTGAGGTTCCCATGTGTATTGCCGGCGTATTCGGCGGCCTGGACTCTGGTGTCACCGAGCAAACCACCACTGTGTTCCTCGAGAGCGCATACTTCAACCCCACATCCGTGCGCAAGACAGCACGTCGCCATGGCCTGAACACCGATTCATCGTTCAGGTTTGAACGCGGAGTCGACCCCAACAACTCTCTCTACGTCCTCCACCTCGCCGCCCTGATGGTGAAGGAACTTGCCGGAGGCACCATCACAGGTCCGGAGACCGACATCTATCCCGAGAAGATTCTCCCGGCAAACGTGACACTGGGGTTCAACTATTGCGACCGCCTCATTGGGAAGCATATCCCCACAGACACAATCACCTCCATCCTCAAGGCTTTGGAAATGGAGATCACAGACATCAACGCAGAGGAGGTCACCGTCAAGGTGCCCACATATCGCGTGGATGTCACTCGCCCCTGTGACGTTGTCGAAGATATCCTCCGCATTTATGGATATAATAATGTCGAGATATCCACTGAGCTCCACTCATCGCTCTCATTCAAGAGCCGCGACGATGAGGACCAGCGCCTGCGCACATTGCTCAGCGAGCAGCTCACAGGCGAGGGCTTCAACGAGATTCTCAACAACTCGCTTACTGCCGAGGATTATTACGAAGGTCTCGAGCAGATGCCCGCAAGCCGTTGTGTGAAGCTGCTCAACCCGCTCAGCGCAGACCTCAACGTGATGCGCCAGACGCTTCTGTTTGGCGGACTCGAGTCGCTGGGCCACAACATCAACCGCAAGGAGCCTGACCTAGCCCTCTATGAGTTTGGAAACGTCTACTCATTCAATCCGGACTCTATGGCCGACACAGCAGCCGAAGTCGACTCACGCGCCATTCTGGCTCCTTACCGCCAAGGGTCGCGCCTGGCCCTATGGCTCACCGGACAATTGCGTCCCTCATCATGGGGACGTCCTGCCGCCGTGGCTACTGTCTACGACCTCAAAGCTTTCGTGGCCAACATACTGTCCCGCCTGGGGATTCAGCCGACTGAGATCAAGACCTCAGCCACAGAGTCGGAACTCTTGAGCGCCGGACTCGACATAGCCACACGCTCCGGCAAGCGCCTAGGCTCCATGGGCATCGTGGCCAAGCGCCTCGCCAACCGTGCCGACATCAAGCAGGAAGTACTCTATGCAGAGTTTGACTGGGATGCGCTCGTAGGTCTCTCGCTTAAGAAAAAGGTCACCAACACACCGCTTCCCAAGACAATGCCCGTGAAACGCGACCTGGCCCTGCTCATCGACAAGAATGTCACCATGGAGGCCGTCGAGAGCGCTGTGCGCGAGGCCGAGAGACGTCTGCTGCGCTCAGTGAGCCTCTTCGACGTATATGAGGGCGACAAACTCCCTGAAGGCAAGAAATCATATGCCATCACAATCACACTTCAGGATGATGAAAAGACCCTCCAGGACAAGCAGATCGAGGCCGTGATGACCAAAATAATCAACTCGCTCACCAAGAAACTGGGAGCCGAACTCAGATAAAAAACATTCATTAAAACTAATATATGGGAAGAGCATTTGAATACCGCAAAGCACGCAAACTCAAACGCTGGGGCAACATGTCCCGCACCTTCACTCGCATAGGTAAGGAAATCACCATCGCCGCCAAGGCCGGTGGCCCCGACCCCTCGACCAACCCCCGTCTGCGCGCCCTCATGCAGAACGCCAAGGCCGCAAACATGCCCAAGGACACCGTAGAACGCGCCATCAAGAAGGCTACCGACAAGGAGGCAGGCGACTACAAGGAAATCACCTATGAGGGATATGGCCCCCACGGCATCGCCATCTTCGTTGAGGCCGCTACTGACAACAACACCCGCACCGTGGCCAATGTCCGCTCATACTTCACAAAACATGGCGGATCGCTCGGCACACAAGGCTCGCTCACTTTCCTCTTCGACCACAAGTCTGTCTTCAAAATCAAACCCAAGGATGGCATCAGCCTCGAGGACCTCGAACTCGAGCTCATCGACTTTGGCGTTGACGAACTCGAGAACGACGAGGATGAGGACGGAAACGCTCTCATAGCCCTCTATGGAGGCTTTGAGGACTATCCCGCCATCCAGAAGTATCTCGAGGAGAACGGATATGAGATCATCTCCTCAGAGTTCGAGCGCATCCCCCACGAGCTCAAGGAGGTCACACCGGAGCAGCGCGAGTCCATCAACAAACTCCTCGACAAGCTCGAGGACGACGAGGATGTCCAGAACGTGTTCCACAACATGAAGGAAGAAGAGGAATAATACCCTACTCCACATTCTCCTCACATACAAAAAACAGATTGTGTCATCACAGCATGACACAATCTGTTTTTTTGCTTTAGCAGTCTCTCCTCAGGGAGAGCCGTGCTATTTCTGCATCACACGGGCAAGGTCACGCTTACTCTCGCGGTCCTTGATGGACTGACGCTTGTCATATTCCTTCTTGCCTCGTGCCACCCCTATCACCAGTTTGGCTAGGCCGCGCTCGTTGATGAAAAGCCTGAGGGGAACTATGGTGAATCCAGCCTCCTTGCCATTCTTCTGCAGTTTGGCTATTTCCTTACGGTTGAGCAGCAGCTTGCGGTCACGCCGGGCTGTGTGGTTGTTATATGAGCCATAGAAATACTCTGCTATATACATATTCTTCACCCACACCTCTCCGTTGTCCACGAAGCAGAAAGTGTCAGCAAGCGAGGCCTTACCGTCGCGGATAGACTTAATCTCAGTTCCCGTCAGCACCAAACCCGCGGTATAGGTATCTCCTATGGCATAGTCGAATGTCGCACGTTTGTTCTTGATGTTGATTTCCTTATGTTGAGAGTGGTTGCGCGCCATATCAGTCTAAAGAATTAAAGTGAAAATGCTGTAAAACAAGTAGGGCGGCACAAGGACACCCAGGATGGCAAGAATCATGAACAGCCCGGCCTTATCTTGGCGGACACCCATATATGATACCCCTTTCCACTCCACCAGAGCGACATAGCACGGAAGGAAGAAGAGTAGCAGCGGAGTGACGGGCAGGAAGTTGCACACGAGAGTTATCAGAGCCGACATTCCAAGGACATAAACAACAAACGTGTGGCAACGGTTCTCATCGTAGCGTCTGTCGAGCATCGGCTCTAGGAACACTGAGAGCATAAACACCCCGAAGAAATAGCCAGTGAAATATGCCACAAACCAGACGACCATGTCGACAAAGAGTTTCAGGAACTCCGCATTGCGATGGAAAAACAGCCCGGCGTACACACTCAGGGCCGTCAGAGCAATGAGCGGATAGTAGCCCGAAGAGAGAAGCCTCCGTGGATCCTCATCGCCGCGCTCTATATCCTCCCAGCCATGGCGAGGCGACAAGGTGAGTTGAAACAGATATTTCAAGTATGATTTCATAACTTGCAAAAATAGTGAAGATTTCGACAATTGTCAACGACTTACAGCACCAAAAATGTTAAAATATCTGAAACAAAAAGTGGTCGGCAATGTTTTGCAATTACCCGAAAAAACACTACCTTTGCATCTCTACCCAATCGAAAATAACATAAACTGCATAATGGAAGTAATAGGAAAAATCATCGTCGCGCTCCCCGAAGTCGGGGGTACATCAAAAGCCGGCAACGCCTGGAAGAAGCGCGAGTATGTACTTGAGACCCAAGAGACATATCCCAAGAAAATAGCCTTCAATTTCTTTGGCGAGCGTGTCGACCAGTATCCCCTTCAGGTTGGTCAGATGGTGAAAATCAGTTTCGACATCGACAGCCGCGAGTTCAATGGCCGCTGGTATGTCGACATACGCGCATGGAAGGCCGAAGATCCTAACGCTGCCGCTCCCGCACAGCCTGCAGCCTTCGGAGCGCCTGCCGCACCTCAATATGGCCAGGCACCACAGATGCCTCAAGGCTATGCCACACCTGCCGGCATCCCTACGCCTCCTCCTGCTGTCGATCTCGCTCCATCAGCCACAGACGACCTCCCCTTCTGACATCCTCAACCCATAGCATAGAGACGACCCGCGCTCCGGAACATCACCCGGCCGCGGGTCGTTTCATTTTGTTCCCTGTCGAGCGAATATATGAAAAAACTGCCGTCGTCTCAGTGACAACGGCAGTCCATATAATATTGGAAAACTCTTACTCCTCATACTTCTTCACAATCACAGTGGCGTTGTGGCCTCCGAAACCGAAAGAGTTTGAGAGGGCGGCGCGCACGGGACGCTCCTGAGCCTTGTTGAATGTGAAGTTGAGTGTGTAGTCGATGTTCTCATCCTCATCTCCCTCCTCATGGTTGATGGTGGGAGGAACGATGTCGTTCTTGCAGGCAAGCACAGAGAACATAGCCTCCATCGCGCCGGTGGCTCCGAGGAGGTGTCCGGTCATAGACTTAGTTGAGGAGATGTTGAGCTTGTGAGCCTGGTCGCCGAAGAGCTCAACTATGGCCTTGACCTCTGAGATGTCGCCCACGGGGGTCGAGGTGCCATGGACATTGATGTAGTCGATATCCTCAGGCTTCATGCCGGCATCCTCGAGGGCGTTCTTCATGGCGAGCTTAGCGCCGAGACCCTCAGGATGAGTGGCTGTGAGGTGATAAGCGTCGGCACTCATGCCGCCACCGGCAACCTCAGCATAGATCTTGGCGCTGCGGGCCTTGGCATGCTCAAGTTCTTCAAGGATGAGCACGACTGAGCCCTCGCCCATCACGAAGCCGTCACGGCTCTTGCTGAAGGGGCGCGATGCTGTCTCAGGCGAATCGTTGCGAGTGGATAGCGCATGCATTGAGTTGAAACCGCCCACACCTGCGGGATAGATGGCAGCCTCAGCTCCGCCTGTCACCATCACGTCGGCCTTGCCGAGACGGATGAGGTTGAAAGCATCGATGATAGCGTTGTTTGATGAAGCGCAGGCTGACACCACACCATAGTTGGGGCCATGAAACTCATACTCCATCGAGATATGGCCTGAGGCGATGTCTGCAATCATCTTGGGAATGAAGAAGGGATTATATTTGGGTCCCTGCTCCTCGCCATGAACGGCATAATATCCGGCCTCTTCCTCGAAAGTGTGGAGGCCACCTATACCGGCAGCGACAATGACGCCCACGCGGTCCTTGTCGAGATTGGAGGCGTCGAGTATATTGGAGTCTGCCACAGCCTGACGAGCGGCTACGATTCCATACTGGGCATAGAGGTCGAGTTGGCGGAGTTTCTTGCGGTCAAAATGGTCTGCTGCATTGAAGTCCTTGACCTCACATGCAAACTGGGTCTTGAACTTCGAAGCGTCAAAGTGAGTGATGGGGGCTGCGCCGCTCTTGCCGGCAACTGCGTTGAGCCAAGTTGTCTCAACATCATTGCCTATGGGGGTGAGCGCGCCGAGTCCGGTCACTACTACTCTCTTTAATTCCATATATCGTTTATAGTATTGTATTCTTCAATATCAACATAAGGCTCCACATCGCATCGAGGCGTGTGGAGCCTTTAGGGGTTCCGGCACAGAGTTGCCCGGATTACTTCTGCGAAGCCTCGATGTAGTCGATGGCGTCCTGCACAGTGCGGATGCCCTCAGCCTTCTCATCGGGGATAGTGATGCCAAATTCCTTCTCGAACTCCATGATGAGCTCTACGGTGTCGAGGCTGTCAGCGCCAAGATCCTTGGTGAATTCTGCGGTGTCGGTAACTTCATTTTCGTCAACACCCAGCTTATCAACGATGATAGCCTTTACACGTGATGCGATTTCAGACATAGTAGTTAAAAGAGTTTTGATTAGTATTTTCTGTGTTTGAGGTTGCAGGTCCGGCCATTTATCCATCTGATATCAGCGGTGGCCGAAATTTTGCGCTGCAAAGTTAATAATTTTTTTCTACAAATGATAAACTTTTTAACGTATAAAGATGTTAAAGGAGTTTATTTTCATACATTTTCCTCCAAAATTCACTTTTATTGGTCCGTTTTTCCTTACACGTGCATAAGAAAAGTGAAATCTGAGATTTTTCTGACGGGAACTCTCTCTTAAACAATGCCATCCGACGGGATGTTATCAGAGTACAGACGGCGATGGCCACTTAGCGAGCCATAGGTTTGGCCGTAGGCAGGTCAATTTTCTTTTGCCAGTCACAGATATTTTTCTCAATTTTGCACACGTTTTTTTTTGAAAATTTCGGTATGAAACGCTCACTTATCATCCTCGGCGCTGCCTGCGCCATTGCCCTTCCGCTGATGCTGGGCTCATGTGGGGGCAAGACTTCAGGCGACAATTCCTCAGAGACCTCTGACGCCTCCATCAAGGAGTTTGCAGTCAACCAGTCCATCAAGTCATCTGACCGAAACTACCTCATCACCTTCGATGGAGACTCGGCATATCTCGACATCTCGACCTCAATCCACTGGCCTGAGAAAATCGGCGATGCTGACCTCACCGTGCTCCGCGACTCTCTGCTGCGCTACTGCTACGGGGACACTGCATCCCACGGAGTCAACTCGGCCATACTCGCATACATGGCCAACACCTCTATGGTCGACTCTATCACATCCAACGAGAAGATTGTGGCCGTGGACTCAATCCCAGCCGGCATGGACTACATGCGTTCATGGTTTGCAAACGTCACAGCCTCTGTGTCTGAGCTCAACGAGGAGATGGTGACATATGATGTGGCCACATCGTCATATCTCGGCGGCGCTCACCCCTTCACCACAACCCGCCCCTTCACATACGACCTGCGCTCAGGCAAGGTGCTGACAGCCGCCAACATGTTTGTAGCAGGAAGCGCCGACGAACTCATGAAGGTTATCACCTCGGCCCTTGCCCGCCAGATGAACGTCGACCCATCGCGTCTGGAGAGCGCCGGAATCTTTGTCAACCAGCTCACCAATCCCGGGCAGCCTTACATCGAGGGTGGTGCAGTTGTGTTCCACTACAATCAGTATGACATAGCGCCTTACTCCATGGGAGCCATTGACGTCACCGTCTATCCCAATGAACTCACCGAACTTCTCACCCCTGAGGTCAAGGACCTATTCTCTGACCAGTATTGACACTTCTGACCCAACATAAAGTCCGTCCATGCTTCATCTGAGCATGGGCGGACTTTTCATGTGTGAGTTTTCAGCTTCTGACCGGCACGAGGCTGTTCATGTAGACCTCAAGATTCGTGTATCCCTCCTTTGAGAGAGTCGAGTGATTGCCATCGTTGGGGTCTGATGGATTAAGGCCATTGGCCTTCTCCCAGACATCAGGGATGCCATCGCCGTCTGTGTCAACAATCTGAGCCTTGTCAACTCCGTGGTCAGTCAGCACGGGCCATGGGTTGTCAGCACCCGGCTCGCAGATATCATACTGCGTATCAATAAATCCCGGAAATTTCTGGGCGTCTGCCGCACGTGAGCCATAGTATTTAGCCGTGCCTGTGCGTGTCTCCTCAATGATGCGCGCATCCACTGCATCGCGGCTCTTCGAGCAACCCACATCTGCAAGCACGAGATCAAACGCCTCAGCCGCCGTATGGGTAGTCACAAACCCCGCATCAAGCGGCTCCGCGAGCCTTATGGCAGAAGCAACAGAGTCATTGAAAGTGCCGTCACACTTACTGTTGTCTATCTGTGCTAGAAATCCCTTAGTCCAGTTGTCAGAGGTCACCTCATCGTTCCCCTCCATGATATTGCCATCGACATAGAAACGTCCCCACACATGCTCCATGGGCTTCCAAGCATTGGGACGGCCGTGGCGACCGGTGACATACTCGGTTGTGCGGACGCTCACCTGCGCAATGCGATGAGACACGGGGCCGGTCTTAGGCGTAGCGGGCCCCGGCTTGTAATAGTTGTTGACGATGTTGACCTTCATACCCTCGCCGCCATAGCATCCTTGACCGGCCCAGTTGTAAATCACATTGTTGCGCATGTCGAGATGCTCGCGAGTCTGTGTGCCGGGGCGTGGGCCAAGGCGAGGCATCCTGCTCTCAGCATGAGCAAGGAGATTGTGGTGATATGAGGCATGCGCACCCCCGAAGATGGCTCCATAGCCGTGAGTGCCACCCTTCGAGTGTCCGGCATCGCGCAGCGCCTCTGAGAATATGCACCACTGCACAGTGAAATCATCGCCGCCATAGAGGCCGCAGCACTCATCGACACTCCAGCTCACTGAGCAATGGTCCATGATGAGATTGCTGAAATCCATGCCTCCAACACCGTCAGGGCTTCCGGGAGCCTCATTGCCGATGCGGAAACGAAGATAGCGGACTATGGTGTTGCTGCCGTAGAACGACACCTGACGTCCGGCTATACACACGCCGTCGCCTGGGGCTGTCTGCCCCGCCAGTGTCAGATTGCCGTTTTGGATGCGCAGCGGGTGTTTGAGATGAATTGTCCCGGCAACGTCAAATACGACTGTTCGAGGCTCATCCTGCATCACAGCGTGGCGGAGAGTGCCGGGATCCTCGCTGTCCTCGAGGGTTGTGACGTGATACACCTTCCCGCCTCGTCCGCCGGAGGCATATCTGCCGAATCCCTCAGCGCCGGGAAATGCCGCAAGCCTTTCCTCTGACGCGGCCTGACACACCGACACGGCTCCTGCCAAAAGCAACGGGAGCATCACAAATTTTATCTTCATGGTTGAAATAGATTTATAAACATGTGGATGAAAACAGCTGAACTTTAAGCCCACATAAGTTAGACCGTCGCTATCCATATAGGTTTAGCCGGAAACAGTGGAATAATCGCGAAAAGCGGTTTGCGACGGATGCCGCAAACCGCTCCTCACGTTTCAACTATTTATTTATGAGAGCCTCAGTACCCAGTTTCACAACTCGATAAAGAGGACGAGGGATGTAAATTTTGTCCCCCTACCCGAGGGGGCCTCTTCTTTTACTGTTTCATCATTAAAACAAATTGAAACCTGATTTGACTGATGGAGGAGGACTAAAAGTGATTAAAAAAAGTCAATACAGAAGGTTAAAACGTGATTTTTTTGTTAAAATCACGATATTCTTGACCAATCACGTGTGCGCGATGCCAGGCGCATCAGCTGGGTGCGCATCAAGACGCCGTCAGTCGACGTCAGCTCAGGATCAGCGTCGAGCACTTCCACAGCCTTGTCGCGCGCCAGTTGCACAATCTGGCCATCCCTGGCAAGATTGGCTATGTGGAGTTCAAACGGGATGCCGCTTTGCTGGGTACCCTCGATGTCGCCCGGTCCGCGCATCTGCATGTCGGCCTCGGCTATGACAAACCCGTCTGTGGTCTGTGTCATCAACTCAAGGCGCTTGCGGGTGTCCTTGGCAATTTTTCGCTTTGTCATCAGTATGCAGTAGCTCTGGTCACCACCGCGTCCCACACGTCCGCGCAACTGATGGAGCTGCGAGAGGCCGAAGCGCTCCGCATTCTCAATGAGCATCGTGGTGGCATTGGGGACATTGACCCCCACCTCTATGACGGTTGTGCTGACAAGAATCCGCGCCTCCCCTGAGGCGAACAGTCCCATCTGGAAATCCTTTTCCTCGGGCTTCATGCGCCCATGGACATAGGCCACCCTGTAGTCCCTGAAGGTCTCGCAGATTATCTCATATCCCTCCTCGAGCGAGCGCAGGTCCAGTTTCTCATTCTCCTCGATGAGAGGATACACTATGTAGACCTGACGACCCTGTCGGAGCTGACGTCCTATGCCCTGATATGTGCTGAAACGGTCCTCATCATAGCGCAGCATAGTCTGCACCGGCTTGCGCCCCGGAGGGAGCTCATCTATGACACTGACATCAAGGTCGCCATAGACAGTCATGGCGAGTGTGCGGGGGATAGGTGTGGCCGTCATCACCAGCACATGCGGGAGGATGGTGTTCTTGCTCCACAGACGCGCGCGCTGGGCCACACCAAACCGATGCTGCTCATCAATCACGATGAAACCGAGATTCTTAAACCTCACATTGTCCTCGATGACGGCATGTGTCCCCACCAGGATGTGAAGCGACCCGTCTTCCAACTGGGAGTGTATCAAATCGCGAGCCTTCTTGCGCGTAGAACCGGTGAGCAGTTTGATGTTTATCCCCATGGGAGCCACGAGTCCGGACAGAGTCTCGAAATGCTGTGTGGCGAGAATCTCCGTCGGCGCCATCAGGCATGCCTGTACACCATTGTCGAGGGCTATGAGCATGGAGAGGAGCGCCACCATGGTCTTACCGCTCCCCACATCCCCTTGCAGTAGACGGTTCATCTGGCGTCCCGTGGCCATGTCTCCCCTGATTTCTTTTATCACACGCTTCTGCGCTCCGGTGAGGGGGAAAGGGAGGAAATCTGAATAAAATGTGTTGAAATAATGGCCTATTCTCGGGAAGAAGAATCCCGGGGTCGAGGCCGACCGGCGGCGCGCCCGGCTCTGTATGTCGAGCTGGAGATAGAAGAGCTCCTCAAACTTCAGCCTCAACCTGGCCTTGTCTAGCAGCGCAGGGGATGAGGGATTGTGGATGATGCGCAGAGCATCATACAGCTCCGGCAGTCCCATGGAGTCAAGAATGAACCGCGGCAAGGTCTCGTCGAGATGGCGCAGCGAGGTGAGAATGTCGTGGGCAGCAAGCGAGAAGGTCTTGGATGAGAAGCCGCGGTTGCGCAACTGCTCCGTGAGCGGATAGACTCCGCGGCTCTCCATCTGTGTGGCCGGAGCGCCCGGCATATCAATCTCAGGATGCACCATGCTCCAGCGACCATTGAACGGCGTGGGCTTACCGAAGACTATGTAGTCTGTGGAGGTCCTGTAGAGTTCGCGCATAGCCTTGACCCGTTGAAACCATACCACCTCCATCAACCCTGACCCGTCGGAGAACAATCCAACCAGGCGAGTCTTCGCCCCCTCGCCCTGCACGGTGATAGAGACAAAGCGCCCTTTCACCTGGACAGAAGGCATCTCATCACCGGCAAAATCGGCAATGCGATAGATGGTTGACCGGTCAACATAGGAGGAGGGGAAGTGATAGAGCAGGTCGCGATACGTATGGATGCCCAGATTCCTCGCCAGCAGGTCGGCTCGCTTCGGCCCAATCCCTTTGAGAAACTTTATGTCAGTGTCAAGAAGGTCTGCCATCGCGTTCAATCCTCTCGATGTCTCCTGAATGTGTAATCTTTATATTGGACACATCCCCCGGGGCGAGACGGAGATTATCGAAGCCCGCAGCCTCCATCACCGATGCATCATCTGTAAACTCCGGTCTCATGGGACACCGGTTAGCCTCAATGAGTTTGCGTCCATCAAACAACTGCGGGGTCTGCACGGCCCTATAAATAGAGCGGTCAACAGCCCTGCTTGTCCCATCAGGGTCTATGACCCTGAGCGAGTCTGTGACAGGGACAGCCGGTATCACACCGTCAGCCCCGTGGAGAGCCTTGAGCAGACGGCTGAATAGCGCCGGTGTCACCAACGGACGCGCCGCGTCGTGGACACTGATCCACCCGACAGTCAATGGGTCTATCATCGCCAGGGCATTCCGCACACTCCAGGCCCTTGTCTCGCCCCCGGTGGCTATGATGTGAGGGAGCGTGAACCCGTGCTCACGGCACATCGCTGTCCACATATCTATCATGTCAGGACTGAGCACCACTATAATCTCAGCCCCCGGGGCAGCCTCGGCAAGCCGCTCAAGTGTCGTCATCAGCACAGGGCGGCCCCACAGGGAGCAGAACTGCTTGGGCAGCGGCCCCCCGTAGCGCAAGCCGCTCCCGGCGGCAACGACTATGTGGTAATTTATCAACATTATGGCAAAGTTACAAACATTCCTCGAAGATTCCGAAAAAACTCTCTATCTTTGCAACAAAATATCAATCCTCCCACATGCCACAGGACAATAACCCATCTCAATACAACGACCGTCAGCGCCGTTCAGGAAAGCCGGAGCACATCTCGAAGTTTGACCACGGAGGCCGCATCCCACCACGCGACAACGACCTGGAGGAGGCTGTCCTCGGTGCGCTCATGCTCGAGAAGGACGCTTACACCGCCGTGTGTGACATCCTGAAGCCTGAGTCATTCTACGACCCCTCAAACCAGAAAATCTATGCCGCCATCCAGAGCCTCGGCGCCGCCCAGAAGAGCATAGACATGCTCACTGTCACCGAGCAGCTCCGACTCAACGGCGACCTTGAGGGGGCCGGAGGCGCCCTGCGTGTGTCAGAACTGACGTCGAGAGTGGCCTCAGGCGCCCATGTGGAGTTCCATGCCCGCATCGTGGCTCAGAAATATCTGGCACGCGAGCTCATACGCTTCGCATCTCAGATTGAAGCCCAGGCATTCGATGAGAGCTACGACGTCGATGACCTGCTGCAGGAGGCCGAGGGAAAACTCTTTGAGATCTCACAGCGCAACGTCAAGAAGGATGTCATCCAGATCGACCCCGTCATCAATGCCGCCATAGAGCAGATCCAGACCGCGGCCAACCGCGCATCCGGTCTGTCCGGACTTGAGTCAGGCTATCATGAGCTCGACAAACTCACATCAGGATGGCAGCGCTCAGACCTCATCATCATCGCCGCCCGTCCCGCAATGGGAAAGACCGCCTTTGTCCTCTCCATGGCCAAGAACATGGCTGTGAACTACAATATCCCCGTGGCCATATTCTCACTGGAGATGTCAAACCTCCAGCTTGTCAACCGTCTCATCCAGAACACCTGTGAGATCGAGGGTGAGAAGATAAAGAGCGGACAGCTCTCTCAGATGGAGTGGGACCAGCTCATGTCGCGCGTCAAGAACCTCTACAGCGCCCCCCTCTTCATCGACGACACAGCCTCCCTCTCAATCTTCGAGCTGCGCACCAAGGCCCGCCGTCTTGTCAGGGAGCACGACGTCCAGTTCATCATCATCGACTATCTCCAGCTCATGAACGCCTCTGGCATGAAGTTCGGCTCGCGCGAGCAAGAGGTCTCCATGATCTCGCGCTCACTCAAGCAGCTGGCCAAGGAACTCAACATCCCCATAGTGGCACTCTCCCAGCTCAACCGCTCGGTGGAGAACCGCGGAGCCGACTCCAAGGACGGCAAGAGGCCTCAGCTGAGCGACCTTCGCGAGTCGGGCGCCATCGAGCAGGACGCAGACATCGTCTGCTTCATCCACCGCCCCGAATACTACCTCAAGTCAGGCCAGGACGCCGCCGGCAATGACATCCGCGGTCTGGCCGAGTTCATCGTGGCCAAGCACCGCTCCGGCCGCGTGGACGACGTCAAGATGCGCTTCAAATCCAAATATGCCCGCTTCGAGAACTGGGACGGCGAGACTGAGAAGTCGAGCGGGACACGCGCCTCTCGCCTCAACTCATCCGACACCCCTGCTGAGCCTGAAGGCTCACCATTCGCTGCCCCGGCCCAGCCTCTCGCAGGTGGCACATTCGACCTCGGCGCCACTACCTCCTCTGACGACTCAGCCCCCTTCTGAGAAAAAATTATCGCTCTCATAAAACCTTTCGTTGGCTTGTCTTGTTAGATAAGTACAAAAAGAAATCAACTCAACCAACAACTATTGTTTTATGAAAAAAGCGTTATTAATTATTGCAGTTGTGCTCGGGAGCATGACAGCATTTGCTCAGAATCTGGACAAGACCGAGGCAAAGTTAATAAAGACTTTCCTCTCTGAGCCCGCCAAAGAGGGAACCAACGCTCAGGCTCTCAAAGTATCAGATATCAACGCCATCGCCAGCATCGAAGGTGTCACCGTCCAGAATGGCCATATCACCGCCATCGACTGGAAGGACAAGAAACTCGGCGGCACTCTCAACCTGGCAGGCTTCAAGGCCCTGACTTCAGTCGACGTGTCCCGCAACGAACTGACATCGATGAGCGTGGCCGGCTGCACAGCGCTGACAACTCTCAACGCCTCGCGCAACAAACTCTCCACCATCGACATCGACGGCTGCACAAGCCTCGAGGAGGTGAGCGTCTACAAAAACCGCCTCACAGAGATTGACCTCAACAACACACCGATGCTGACAAAGCTCAATGTGTCGAACAACCTCTTCGCTGAGCTCAACGTAGCCAACACCTTCAACCTCAAGACCCTCAATTGCCAGGGTTGCCACCTTGAGTCGCTCAACGTGAGCGGTTGCACCGCACTTAAGAACCTCTACTGCGGCTACAACAAACTCACACAGCTCACTCTCTCAGGTGTTGAGAACCTTCAGAACCTCAACATCGACGACAACGAGATCACAACTTTCATCGTGTCAGGTCTCCCCTCGCTCGCATCGCTCATCTGCTCTGACAACAACATGGTGACACTCGGTGTGCGCAACTGTTCAGCCCTCCTCGACATTGTTTGCTCCTACAACGACCTTACAACTTTCACTGTTGAGGAATGCCCCAATGTCCAGTACATCGACTGCGCTTACAACGACCTCACCCAGCTCACCCTCTCGAACCAGACTTTCCTGCAGCGCCTCATCTGCAACAACAACCAGCTGACCATGCTTGATGTCTCATTCGACCAGGCCCTGACCTACATCAACTGCCGCTTCAACCAGATCACCGATCTCCGCACCATCGCCTGCAACAGCCTCTCGATGATAGCATGCCAGTGGAATCCCTAATCAGAACGACTCTCAAGTCAACGCATCGCAACTCCCATCTCCTCTCTCTCAGTTGACTGATTCTGAATTCCACACGCTATAAGTGAAACAATACTCCCCCTGTCACAGCACGTAGGCTGTGACAGGGGGAGCTGTCTTAAACACACCTTCGCTGCATATAAAATACTTAAAATATGTTAATTCTACACTACCCATTCGTGTAATTAATTATTTTAGAGTAACTTTGCATATTACTTTAACCGATAATTAAGAAAAATAACACACCATACCTTAGAACGCTATGTCATCAGATGCAACTAAAGTACCCGGTCTAGGCAATCAGGGCCCGGACTACCAGGATTTCTACAACCGCCCCCAGGCCGCTCCTGGCCAGGGGATGCCCCGTCAGACCCCCAAGGGAACTGTCGTTCCCGGCATGAACAATGTCTACGCTCCCCAGGTGCAGGAGCAGCAGCCCATGGCAGCAGCCGTGCCCTCAGTGCCTGTAGTTGGATTCCTATACTCGATATCACGCCAAGGCGTGGGCGAATACTGGCCCCTGCATGTCGGCTCGAACAAGATAGGCCGCTCTGCCGACAACGACGTCGTCCTTGGCGAGCTCACCGTCACCGACCGCCACGCTTCGCTCAACATCAAGCAGCTCAAGAGCACCGGCAAACTCCTGGCCTCCATCCGTGACGACGGCTCAAAGAACGGCATATATGTCAACGACGAGGAACTCGACTACGACATGCATCCCGTCAAGAACCACGACATCATCACCATCGGCAACAACTACAAGCTCCTGCTCATCCTCATTGATGCCCAGGACATGGGTCTCAGCGTGGCTGAGAACTTCCAGCCTGTGGCTGTCGAGGCCGAGGTCCCCGTGGGCGGCGACTTCCCTCCCATGCCCGGCGCAGGCGACACCGGCTCGCTCTACAGTTCGGCAAACCGTGTCGAGAACGGCACTGTGGCCATGGACGGCTCATCGCCCGTCACCAGCGGACGCACTCGCTTCCTCTGATAAGACTCTCTGTCTGAGGACATACCGCCGGTTTCCCACTGTCACAGTCGGGAACACGGCGGCGCGTTCAACTCTCTCCAACCCATTTAACAACCTGAACTCACAATGGCAATTATCACTATCCAGGGCGCAGAAGAGAAGCGCCTGAAGATACACTACGAAGTAGACACAGCCCTGCCTCCCATTGGCGCCGGAGGCATGGGACAGGTGATGCGCGGTGTGCGCGTCGACGAGACCAACGGCGTGAAGCGCCCCGCAGCCATCAAATTTATGTTTGACGACCTCCCCGAGAGCGCCATCGAGCGCACTCGACGCGAGGCATCCGTCCAGATCAAGAACGAGAACCTCGTCGAGATGTTCGGCTTCATCGAAGTCGAGACCACCGACCCCCAGGGAGCCGTCCACAAACGCTATCACGTGGCCAGCGAGCTCCTCACCGGAGTCATGCTCCACGACCTCATGCGCGGCAAGACCACTGATGCCGATGGAAACGAGATGCCCTTCGCGGCAAATCTCTACCGCCAGTACAGCTGCGAGCGCCTCAAGTTTGCCACCTTTATTATAAGCAAGCTCCTCTCAGGCGTCATGGCCCTGCACGATGCCGGCTACATCCACCGCGACATAGACCCCAGCAACGTCATGATCACCGCCGACGGCAAGGTGAAGCTCATCGACTTCGGCATCTGCAAGAAACTCGATGAACTCGGCACCGCCGACCGCCATCTCACCACCGCCGGACAGTTCATGGGCAAGGCTGCCTATGCGGCTCCTGAGCTGGTCATGGGCGACGTCTCACACCAGGACCCCACCACTGACCTCTATGCCATCGGCATAATGCTCTTCGAGCTTATCACCGGCAACGTCCCCTTCGAGGGTCCCACCCACGAGGTGCTTGCCCGCCAACTCAAGGAGAAGGTGAATGTCAAGGGGATTGCCGACAAGTACATGCGCAACATCATCCTCAAGGCAACCGCCAAGAAGCAGAATGAGCGCTATGGCTCGGCCGCAGAGTTCCGTGTGGCCATCGAGCAGTTCAGCCGCAACAGCCTCGTCACAGCCCCCGGCCACACCGGGCGCACAAACCCCGGAGTCACCAATCCCGGCGTCAAAGCCATCGTGGCTGCTGACGACAAGAAGAAAAAGATGATGCTCTTCGGCGGCATCGCTGCTGCCGTGGCCATCATCATCGGCTGTGTTGTCATGTTCCGTAGCAATGCCGAGGCCGAGGCCAAGGCTCAGGCCGATGCCGAACTCCAGGCACGTGTCGACGCCCGCCTGGCTGAGATTGCTGACCTCATCCTCGACTCACCTGAGGTGAAGACCGAACTCGACACCCTCACTGAGATGCAGATTCCCACCGCGGGCTATCTCATCAATTCTGCCAAGGAGAAACTCACCAATGCCTCAACCGCAGGCGAGGGCGTCGCTACACTCCGCAAGGTGGCCGACAAGAACATGCGCTCCTCAGCCGAGGCGCTTGCTCTCCTCGCTGCCCTCAACAGCCGCAGCCAGGCCCTCGACTCCACCATGCTCACAGCCACAGAGACCCTCTTCAAAGGCCGCGACTACCAGACAGCCCATCGTCTCAATCAGACAGCCCTGAGCCTTGACAGCGCCAACTATCGCGCACTCTATGAGGTGGCTCTCGACTATATGGCGGGCGACAGCCGCGGAATCGTCGAGCGCGACCTCTCAAAGACAGCATCGATGCTCACCAAGGCCCGCGAGATTGCCCTCAAAGCCGGTGACAATGACTTCGTCAAGCACATCGACACTCCGCTCAACCAGTTGAAACAGGCAGGGATTGCAAAATAAGAGTCCCGTCTAAACACACACCTGAAAAATGCCGCCTACAAGCAACATACGTGTCAACGGACGGGAGGTGTTCCTTCACATCGACCGCCAGTGGTATCACTTCGACTCATCGGCCAGGCCGCTCGGAGCCGGTGCAATGGGCACTGTCTACCTTGGCAGAAATGTCGCTGACCACCATGACCTTGTGGCCATAAAGCAAGTCAACCCGGCCTACGCGCGCGTCCCTGCCATCCGCCAGAGGGCGCGCCTGGAGGCCAATCTTGCTTTCCGCCATCGCAACCTCGTCGAGATGATAGGGTGCTGTGAGGAGGGTGGCCTTGCGGGACCCATGTTCATAGTCAGCCGCCTGGTCCAGGGTGTGACGCTCGACCGCTACGTGGAGCAGACCTTCAGCAACCGGCCTGACCGTGTCAACCGCATCATCAAGTGCATACTACCTGTCCTGGATGCCCTCGAATACATCCACGCCAAGGGAATCATCCACCTTGACATCAAGCCCAGCAACATCATGGTGGAGAACGGCTCCAACATCCGTCTGATGGACCTCGGCATCGCATATACCCACGCCCAGGGAGCCATCACGGCCTCCGGACTGCTCGGCACACCCGGCTATGCCGCCCCTGAGCAATATCTCGTGGCTGGACAGACTGGACTCCCATTCGACGAGCGCACTGACATCTATCAGCTCGGGGTCACTCTCTACGAGCTCATCAGCGGTGTCAAGCCCTACCAGCGCAACGCTGAGAGACTCGACCCCATCCCCGGAGTGAGCAAGGCAATCAACAAGGCCATAGCCCGTGCGCTCGAGCTCAACCAGGCCGACAGATACTCCACGGCCCGCGAGTTTGCCACAGCCCTGAAAGAAGCCCTCAACCATAAGCCGAGTCTGTGGGAGCGGATTTTCAACAAGTAACGACACACAACAGATGAAACCCATTGATACCAAAACTCCGTTTATCGCTGTAGCCGAGTCGCGCATAGGTGGCAGGTCTGAGAACCAGGACACCTGCGCATGGCAGGACACCAAACATGGCCTGCTCCTGCTGGTGTGCGACGGCATGGGGGGCGGCCCCTCCGGCAAGATGGCCTCACAGATGGCCGCCGACGCCATAGTCAACTCTGTGCTCGACAGCAAGGAGACCGCTGACCGCCGCGACGTCATCACACGTGCAGTCAAGGCCGCCGCCGAGGCTCTCCTTGCAGCCCAGGCCGCCGAGCCAAAACTGCGCGGAATGGGCACCACAGTGACCGCGCTCCTCATCAACGAGCAGTCGGCCATCGTGGCCCACGTCGGAGACTCCAGAGTCTATCAACTGCGCGGCACAACAAAGGTGTTCCGCACATTTGACCACTCCAAGGTCTTCGAGCTTGTCAAGGCCGGAGCCCTCACTGAGGAGAAGGCCCGGCTCTCAGGCGAGAGCAACATCATCACACGCGCTCTAGGCCCCATGGGCGATGTGGTGCCTGATGTGGCCGAGCTCCCCTACGAGAAAGGAGACCGCTTCATGCTCTGCACCGACGGAATCTGGGGAGCCTTCCCCGAGAAGGAACTGCTCCAGATAGCGGGAGGCACCAAGTCGCTCGCCGGAGCCGTCGAGAGCCTCGCCATCAAGGTCGACGAGCTCGGCAATGCCCATGGCGGAAATCACGACAATCTCACTGTGGCTATGCTGCAGACCACACTTAACTCAAAACTAAAACAGAAAATGAGCACAAAGATCAAATATACGCTCTATGCTCTCGCCGCGCTCTGCTGCATCAGCCTGCTGGCAAACTTCATCCAATATCGGGCCTACAAGCACTCAAACCCCACACGCAAGGAACTGGCCTCCACAAATCCCAACGACTCAGTAGTGACACGCGCCGAACTTGAGCGTCTGCTCGACGAGGCTCAGAAACGCAACGACGAGGAACTCGAAAAGTATCGCCGCCAGATGGCCGAACAGGACGAATTCTATGCCTCACGCCTCGACGAATACATGAAATACATCGAGTCCAACACTCAGCCCCAGAAGAGCGAGGACAACAAGAAGAAATCTGAGGAGAAGCCCGCACTTACCCAGGACATGAACAAGGACAAGGAATCGCTCCAGGTCATCAGCGACATCAACGTCCTCATTGCAGACGTCAACAACATTGGCAAAATCAAACAAAGAGGCAAGAAACTTGATGATGCCGTCAGCGCCGCCTCCAAGAAGATGGACGCTCTCACAAAGAAAGTAAAGGAGATGAACATCCAAAATGAGAAGTTTATTGAATGTGTCAATAAGAAATGGATCACAAACTCTATAACCAAGGATGTCGCAAACAAAAACCGTGAAGGACATATCAAGGCTATCATCAAGGCTCTTGAGTCGCTCAACAATCAGATAAAGAGTAATCCCACAACCAAGAAATAAACCATGAAAATCATCTCAATCGGACGCGGTGTAGAGTCAAACATCATCATCGACAACGACCTTGTCAGCCGCCGCCATGCCACCATCAAACTGATGCCTTTCGGCAAGATGGAGATACGCGACCTCAGCAAGAACGGAACATATGTCAACGGCATACGTCTTGCTTCCAATAAGCCCTACCCTGTCACACGCAAAGACGTGGTGTCGTTCGCTCAGGTGGCTCAGCTCGACTGGGACCAGGTGCCTGACCTCATGCGTCCCTATCGCCTCTGTGGGATTGGCCTGCTGGTCATCATTGCCGCATGTGTCATCATCTCGCTTGTCAACAAGATTGACTGGGGAGGCAATGACAATGATACCCTTATCGAGCAGTATGACTCCACACCCGCTCCCAAACCGGAGGAAAACACAAAGGAGAAGGAAAAGGAGAAGAAAGACACTGTCAAGGACGCTGATAAGAATGTTAAATTCTTCCAGACCGCTGAGGAAAAAGAGCGCGAAAAGAAGAGACAGGAAGAAAGACGCAAGAAGAAAGAGCAGGACGAGAAGAAGAAGAAACAAGAGTCTGAGCAAAAAAAGGACGAGCCTAAGAAGACTGAGGAGCAGTCTCAACAGTGGCACATGTGATGCTCCGGCCCCACAATATCTAAATCAAAACAAAACCAAATCAATATCCCTTAATTCATGAAACTCCTTAAGATAGGCTCGGATCCGAGTTGCAGCATCGTGCTCAATAGCCCGTATGTCAGCGGAGTACACGCCGAACTCACTCTCCTTGACAACGGCGACATCTTCATCGAGGACAAAAACAGCACCAACGGCACTTTTGTCGGCGGTCAGAAACTCACTCCCAATGTAGAGACACCCGTTCATCGCGGTGACCTCATCAAATTTGGGGATGTCCAGTTGCAGTGGCACCAGGTCCCGGTGCTTGAGAACCCCTCAAAATACAAGTCAATCATCAATATAGGCACAAGCCACCGCTGCGACGTCAATGTCAGCAGCCAGTTTGCCAGCCGCTACCATGCCACTCTCTTCGTCGACAAGAAAGGCAACTGCACTCTTCTCGACAACAATTCAAAGAACGGCACTGAGGTCAACGGTCAGAAAATACCCAAGGGCAAGCGCGTCACACTCAAACATGGCGACAACGTTGTCGTGGCAGATGAGGATGTCACCGAACAGCTCAAGCAATACATCCCCAACCCCTACGGTTGGGTCAAGAAGGCTCTCATCGGTCTTGTAGCCGCTGCCGCTTGTGTCGGAATCATATTCGGCGTAAAAGCACTGATTAACGGTAACGGTGGCAACTCTTCCGGCTTCTCGTTATTTCAGGACTGCTCCTGCGGCAATATTGTCAAAGGCTACAACTTGACAGAGGCACAGAAAGCAGTTGTGATGGTATATGGAGTCTACACTGTTTATCTCGAGCTCGAAAATAGCCCCATACACGATGACATTTGGACAGCGCAAACCGGCTTCGCACCCGGACGCCTGAAAGTGAAGCAGGAAGCCTACACCGGCACAGCATTCTTCCTTGACCGTGATGGTCGCATGGGCACAAACCGTCATGTGGCTGTACCTTGGGAGTATGAGCCTGAAGAAAAACAGAAAGAATGGCACAACGAGGCCGAGCAACTAATGCACGATCATTTGCCCATGGAACTCACCTCAGCCGAGGTTGAGGCTGCCTACAACATGAGTTCCAGCGTATTCTGGCCCATGGTGCGTACACAGGCCATCAAGGAAGGTAAAGGTGGCCAGTATGCCAATTCGCTCATCCGTCAACTCCGCAACGCGAAGTTCAAGATTGTAGGTGAACTTGACTATTTCGGCATCGCATACCCCAACCGCAACTATGCAAGTCTCGATGAATTCTCCCGCTGCACAATGCTCGACTACTCAAAGGACAAGGAAATTGACATCGCCCTCATACAGCTCAACGACCCCCACACACCTGAGAGCATTCCATGGGTATTTGACCCCTCCACCTTCTCAATGGAAAAAATTGAGACGCAGAAGGAACGCCTCACTTGGATTGGCTATCCTAATGGCCTAGCATGGTCACTTGACCCGAAGATCCAGAAACTACGTCCCCAGGTGCGCGAGACCATGTGCAGCTCAATGCCTAGCAAATACTACTTTGACATTCAGGGTGAGATTGTCCCCGGTGCTAGCGGATCACCCATATTCTGCACAAAGACCGGACGACTCATGGGTATAGCATACGGACATCTCCTCGGTGGGTCAACATATGGCCGAGCCATACACGCCAAGTATCTCAAGGAGATGTATGAAAATGAAACTAAGTAAAAACTAACTACGCCTATATGAAAATATCATCTATCATAATGGCTGCCTTATTGACTGTGGGGGCAATCGCCCCTTCAGCCAATGCGGAGACCGCCAGATGGCTCATAAAGCCCCAGTATAGAGCAGTGATGCCCATGGGGGCAAACAATCTCTACAAGGTCAAACAGACAATGAAGTCGGGTGTCGTTGCCCCTGATGGCCGCACAGTTGTGGCCATCGCCTACGACTCCATCACCCCCTTCTCCGAGGGCCTCGCACTGATTCTCAACGGCACCCCCGAGGGCAAAATGCGCCTCGTCGGCATCCTCTCGGAGGACGGAGTGGTCTCAAACGTGAGCGATGAGCTCTACACAGACCAGTTCCCACTCTTCTCTGAGGGACTTCTCCCCGTGGCTAACAGAAGTGGAAAGGTCGGATATGTCGACCGCAACGGCCGAGAGATTGTCCCCTTCAAGTTCTCTAACCCCCATCCTTTCTCAAACGGTCTTGCTGCTGTCTCCAAGCCTAAGGGTGGCATCCTCTCAAAAGCCGTGAGTGCAGTTGGCGCAGATGGTCTAGTTGGAAACGATAAGATATACTATATCAACCAGTTTGGCAAAGAACTCAAACTCCCACGCGAGATTGGCGACATCTATCTCGGCACAACATTTAAGGACGGTGAGGCCCTTGTGATGAACAAGGACCGCCAGTGCTTCATCATCAACCCTATGGGCACTATGCTGAGAATGGAACCCCTTGCAGCCCTCACTTTTGATGAAAGATACTGTCTTGTCAAGCCGGATGAAACCACAGCCGCCACATCGACAACACCCCTCAATGCCATGACCACTTATCAGGAGGGACAACTCTATGGCTACAAAGTGGGAGACCGCGTCATGATTCCGGCTCAGTTCACTGCTGCAAACAACTTCACAGACGGCCATGCCATCGCTGCCAAAAACAGAGCAGTGGGTGTGCTTGACCTCATCAGCGGAAATGTTGAGGTCAACGTGAAGCGTGGCACCGCCACTCCGACTGACAACAGCGTGGAGAGCGCCATCATCGACGTCACAGTCCCCCGTGGCCTCGCCAACATGAACGTCACCGCCGATGCATATGACAGCGCCAACAAACTTGCCGCAACCGTCCAGGGCGCGGCAAACGAGACCGGGCGTCACTCACTCCCCATCATGCTCCCCAAGGGTGACCGCATGATCCGCGTGAGCGTTGACGGCATCGAAGTTTGGAACTCGACCATGAAGCCCGAGGTGAAGCAGGTTGAACAGAGTGGCAGCAGCGACATCGAGATTTCGTTCTCAACCACCCGCGCCAAGGCAAACGCCAAGGATGCAGCCGCCATCGGTGTCACCATCAGCAATCGCGGCTCAAAGACATTCACAGGCGCAGTCTCCGCCACTGGAGCCTCTGTTTCGCCAAAACGTGTCACAATCAAAGCCGGTGGCAAGGCCACTGTCAACCTTTACTTCTCAAAGGTGACTAAGTCTGAGACCCGCAGTGTCACTGTGACTGTTGGAGATGAGTCAGAAAGCAGGAAAATCACCCTTGAGCCTTTCTTTAATCTCTAAACATACACACGATGAAAAAGACACTATTGGCGCTCGCCGCTCTCATTGCCTCAACCGCCATGGCGGCTGAGGTGATTGAGACCATCACCATGAGCAACGGCAATAAGTATGAGGGCTACATGTGCATGCAGAAGGCCAACGGCGAGATAAGCATCCTCGCCGATACAACTGTGGCATACCTCCCTTCTGACGTAATTGACCGCATCGAGCATCATAGCCAGACCCCCAGAAAAACGATTTTCCCCAAGGCCTCTTCAGAGCCTGCCAAGCAACTCTCAGATATCTACTACACCGTGGTAGACTCTGTCAACACTTCTGTTGCAGATGTAGTAGAGGTTGACTCGACCAATCACAGCACCAGCGCTACCTTCAAGATAGTAAAGACTGCTGTTCCGAGACAAGAGGTGATCCGCAACGTCGAGATTCTCGAGGAGGGATCGGTTGTGAAATATCGCGACACTTATCCCCACGAGGTTCAGGCAAATATGAGCGAGATCAGCGTCATCACACGCGACCTTCGCAACCCCAAGCAGGTCAACGGCATCAATGATGAGATTATCACCAAGAATAGCGGCATGCCATACCTTGGACAGATCATCAGCTCCGAGCCCGGCAAACTTACCCGCATAGACTGCAACGGCCGCATCTACAGCATCCTCCCCTCAGACATCGCTGTTCAGCGCCGTGTGGCTGTCGATACTGATGAACCCATCTTCTATCAGGCACCCCTCATCGAGACCATCTATCTCGACAAAAACGAGGTGATTCATGATGTGGTCATCATCGAGCAGGATTACGCCAAAGGCACGTTCAAGTACATTGACCACAACAACACGACAAACATCCGCAATCTCAAGGAGATTCGCGAGATTCGCAAGGACCGCAACAAATCCTATGCCCCCCGCATGGAGTTTGAGTATGAGAAAGACTCAGTCTATCTTAACCATGGAATCATCTCATTTGTCGGCGCCAAGCGCAGCAAGAATGTCCTCAAACTGAACGTTGCCAACCTGAACATTCCCACGATAACCCCCGAGAACGGCACAATTGTCCTTGAAGGCTCTGACAACCTTACCATAGGACAGCTGATTCTTGTACCCGTTCAGCCTCTCAACTTTGAGGTCAAAGTCAACACTGATAATCTGATCTACCAGACAATCTCAGTGACATCACAGAATGTCAACAAGAACGGCATCCTCTCGCGCACATTCCCTGTCTCACGTGCAGGATTCTATGCCCTCATCAACCTCAAGGAAAACAAGATGTCAATCTTCCGAGTGAAGTAAAACGACATTCACCTTTATACGACACGGGCTGCAAGAAAATCTCTTGCAGCCCGTGCTGTTTATGACTCCTCATCACTCTATCTCGCCAGATGGGCGGGACGGAGGATAAACGGCAACGGTGACTTGAGCACCATGGAGCGGTCAGACTTCACTCGCTCATACTCCCTCAGTGCCTCCTCAGGAGTGGAGACTGAGGCTGTGATGACATAATATAGAGGCTCGCGTGTGTGGACTATCACAGCATCCGGATAGCCTCCGGCCATTAGGCGCTCGCGCATCTGCCGGGCGTTGAACACCTGCTTGAATTGACCCACAACGACATTATAGCGGTGCAGGGTGGCGCGCGATGCACCCCCGTTCTCCGTATAGCCAATTTGCTCAGTCTTCAGAGGCAGCGAGTCATTGCCCACCTTCAGCACAGACATACGTGCCTGTGTGCGCACCTGTCCGTAAATGGTAGAGTCGAGAGCCGCTGCTTCGCGCTGTTGACCCACAGCAGCCTCATAGGCAGCCTTATAGTTGGCCTCACTGGTCTTACACCCCACGAGAGCCAAAACGCCAAGGAGAATAAATAAAGGCAGTTTCTTCATATGTAAAAAAATCAGGCCCGCCAGACTCGTCCGACGGGCCTTAATTAGACTTGTCTTGAATTTAAACAACGTGATGTCCTGAATCGTTCAAGGCTTGCTTGAGTTGGGAGATATGGTCAAGATTGCGTGTCTCGACCTCTATGCTCAGAATACAGCCGTTGATCGACGTGAGATCCGAGTTGCGCTCATGGGTCACGGAGATAATGTTGGCACCATTCTCAGCAAGGATATTGCAGATACCCGACAGCATGCCCGGCTTATCCCCTACATCAAGTTTGATGGTGCAGTTACGCCCGCTCTTCACAAGCCCACGGGTGATGACACGGTTGAGGCTGGTGACATCGATATTGCCGCCTGAGACCACACACACTGTCTTCTTCCCCTTGATGGGAACCTTGTTGAACATAGCTGCCGCCACACTCACGGCACCCGCACCTTCAGCCACGAGTTTCTGCTGCTCAATGAGGGCGAGAATCGCAGCCGCAATCTCATCCTCTGTTACAGTGACAATCTCGTCGACATAACGGCTGCAGAACTCAAACGTATTCTCACCCGGCTCCTTCACGGCAATACCGTCCGCGATGGTGGATACCTGAGGGAGACGCACCTTCTTGCCCGCCGCCACTGAGCGCTCCATAGAAGGAGCCCCCTCGGCCTGGACGCCATAGACCTTCACATCGGGCTTGAGCTGCTTGAGGGCAAAGGCTATGCCGGCGATAAGGCCACCACCTCCGACAGGGACAATCACAGCCTCGACATCGGGCATCTCTTCGAGAATCTCGAGACCGATGGTGCCCTGACCGGCTATTACCTTCGGGTCATCGAACGGATGGATAAAGGTATAGCCATGCTCCTTCTGTAGTTCAACGGCCTTCTGATAGGCATCGTCATATACCCCCGGCACAAGACACACCTCTGCACCGAGACGCTTGGTGGCCTCAATCTTTGAGATAGGTGCACCGGCAGGGAGGCATATCAACGACTTGATGCCGTTTGCCGTCGCCGCAAGGGCCACCCCCTGGGCATGATTGCCCGCCGAGCAGGCAATCACCCCCTTGGAGCGTTCCTCAGGCGTGAGTTGTGAGATCTTATAGTAAGCACCGCGCAGTTTGAACGCACCAGTGTGCTGCAAGTTCTCAGGCTTGAGATACACCTCAGCATCAGGGTTCAGGCGTGTGGGGCCAATCAAACGCGGATGGCGAGCCACATCGCGAAGCACCTGCGCGGCCTTATAGACCTCTGATATTTCCAATTTCTCTTCCATCTTTCTATCAATGAGTCCAACCCATATTCCATAAGGCTACACGATCCTTGTTACTGGTTGCAGCCGAGGGACAATCATTGACAATCTCAATCACAAAGTCTCCGCTCACACCAAAGTTATGAGAATAAACATATTTGGTGAGTTTGGTCATGCCATTATTTTCAAGCACATCTGAGGCGACAACATTGCCGTTCTGCTTGATATTAATGGTAAGTTTACACTTTGTATCTGTATAAGGCTGACAATAATCAAATGTCAATGTGCCAAGCCCCCCACCTAGAGTCGGAGAGGTAAGAGTCCCGATTTTAGCTGTATTTCCGTTAAGACAGACGGCAAAATCCTTGTCAGTTCCAAATACAGCGAAAGTATTCTTATTGTCAGGTGTCGTACTGCCTGAGAGTATCTGTGCCCATGCAGCAACCCAACCGGTTGTACTAGTATAGGTGCCATAAGTAGTATTGGTCGAACCGAAAGTACTGAAATCAGCGGATGTGTCACCGGACGGAGAGGGAGGTGTGACGGGTTCATCAGGAGTCTCTCCACCTGACTTTTTACCGAGTTTGACATTTGTCACACACCATGTAGCGTAGTTGGCATCTGTCGTTGCTTTATATCTGAAACCTATATAGACAATACCTGAGAATGAACTGAGATCTAAATTTCCGGAATTGGTCCATTCAGAATAGCCCGATGCTGGAGCCACAGATAAAGTCGGATTCAACTTAGTCAATGTGGCAGTCGAGGGATCTCCAGTTGTCATGACATATGTCTCAAACACTGAGGTTGTTGACCCATATCCATTTACCTGATTGTCAAATGACAGCACTTTTTCATTTACGCCATCCATATTGACAGCAGGAGAAATGAGCCAGGAATCGAAGGGTGCAGTTCCCTTATATCCGGTCATTGAGGCATAGTATATATTATTAAAAGATGTTATATACCATGTTTTAGTCCCTTCAATCTGTTTTTGAGACCACCCGGTGGGAAGTGATGAGAGACCATTGAAGTCCTCATCTATAGATGTCACAACTTCTCCAGGCGTGTCAGGAGTGTCAGGAGTGCTTCCACCGTCAAGTTTGTACTTAGAGGTATTCTTGAGGCCGGGGCCGCCACAATACTTCATAACATCGCCATAGAGGCTTACAGCCTTACCCAGATTACCGGGATTGGCTTTGAGGTTGAGCGATGAGCGAATGCCGGGAGCTGAGCTCTCACCCGGGAGCTGGATTCCAACACAGAGTGTCACGTCAGTGCAGTCAGGTGTCGGGCCGACAACAATATTTGTCTCAGCAGCATCAGCTATACTGAATTTTGTACCTGACAGCGTAGTTGATGAACCACCTGTGGGCATTGAGCCTACGATATAGCCGGTCATCCAGATTCCCGCGCCACCATCAGGCGAAGCATCAGTCGAGGTCGGGTTCATAGCAATAATCTGAGAGCAGAGATATGGCTTCTCTTCAGTGCCGTCGCCTGCCTCAGTGCCGGGATCGGCGGGAACTTCAACACCTTCAATCTTGAACTCGGCTGTAGTGCCGCTGTTGCCTGTGATGCCATATGTGCCCATCACCTCGGCGAGGTTACCCTTAAGGTCGATGGTCTTGCCATAGTTTGTGGGATTGTCAACGAGGTTGCCATACTGGCGCAGCTTTGAACCCTGGGGAAGAGCCACTACCAGACATTGTGTGTAGTCCTTGCAATCCTTGGAAGATGCGATGACAAGAGTGTTGTCAAGGTCAGGTTTGTCAGTGAACTGGATGTCTGAGTTGCCTGACACGGTCTGCACACCGGGAGCCACAGCACCCACAATGTAGCCGCGTGTCCAAACCTGGGTAGCCACACCGCCGCCGGCCTCGATAGCGATTGCATCGTCAACGGTGTAGGGATTATCCTCACCACCGGGATTCTGAGTGGGATTGCCGAAGTTCATGCAGCCCTCGCGGTCGATGAGAAGAATCTGCCAGCCACCATTTGTGTGATAACTGAGGATACCCACGATATCACCGCGTCCGGTGGGGAGAGGGTCGCTCCAGAAGTTGGAGTAGCCTGAAGTGCGGACAACTATAGTATTGCCGTCTGAGAGGTTGAGTGTCTCATTGACGGTCTCCTTCGAGAGAGCGAACGTATTTACACCGGCATTCTCAAATGCCACATCATTGAAGCGCACGAGCTGCGACTGCCATTGGCGCAGCCCCTCGGGAGTCGTGGGCAGGTCACTCTTGGAGCGCACTGTGATGGTGTCGAGGGCAGCAAGGTCAGGAAGCCCATTGAGCTGCGAGTGCTCCTCAAATATGGCATAGGGCATGAATGTGGTCTGCGCGCCATAGGTAGGGTCGTCTTCCGGCGAGCCGAGCTGCTGGAGCGATGCATACTTGCCAATGGTCATGCCAGTGACATCGAGCACAAGTTCCTGGCCGCGGCGATACTTGACACACATCGAGTTCTGGTTGATCGACATGGCCAGCGCGCCTGTGGCATCCTGGATGACAAGGCTTTTGTAGATATTGCCTGAGGCGTCAGACGAGATGACACGGCCCTTCACAAGGATGTGCTTGCCGTCTGCGCCCTCGCCGATGGTCTTGTAGTAGTTCTCGGCATCCTCCCAGTAGGCTGTCTTGAGCTGGGAGATTGTCATGACGTCATAAGCGCTCTCATTGGCGAGCCACGATGACGTAGGGACAGTCATTGAGGGGTCATCGAAGTCGTTCTGGCAAGATGTGAGTGCCAGAGCCCCTGCGAAGAGCAGTCCCAGATATGTCTTGAGATTTCTCATAATTTGAATCGAAAATTCTGATTGATGTTAATTCAATTTACCTTTTCGTAAAGAACAGGCAGGGGATGGGTGATGTCAGCGTATGCACCGTATGATGAATACTTGGAGTCATACTGCAGGGTCTTCCCCATGGCGACATTGGTTATCGTCATGGTTCCGTCTGCTCCGGTAGTGATTGTGAAGACACTTCCGGCCACTGCTGACGCATCTGTATTGAACGAGTTGAAGGAGCCGGTCATATAGTAATATTTGCCTGAGGCATCCTTTATTGTATAACCACCGTCAGCTGTCTCGATTGTGAAGGCATTCTTCTCATCTGCCTCGACAATATCGCCTGACACTGCCACATCGACCACCTGGAGATAACCATAGTTGGTGGACAGAGGTGTGGCCATCTTGCCGTCAGTCACAATGACATACTGCTTGCCCGAGGTGATGGAAGTCACCTTGCTGAACTTAGCGCCGACTGTGGGAGTGTCAGGTGTGTCGGGATTGACGGGCGAGGGATTGCCTGTGGGTCGGATCACCACATTCTTCAGTTCCCATGTTCCTGCCTTGGAGGCGGTCGATGAGTAACGGAAACCTAACTGCACCTTCTTACCGGCGAAGGCAGATATGTCAATGTCGCCGACAGACGAGAAGTCCCAGTTCATTGTTGTGGGCCAAGCAGAGGGTGTGAGCATTGTCCATGTCGTCGAGCCCTCCTCGCGGATAGCGGCCTGAGCCTGGGTCTGGGCTACGGTGACTGACGAGAAGTAGTTCAGAGCCTGCTCATATGAAAGATAAGCCTTGTCCTGGCCTCCGAGGTCGATGACGGGAGAGATGAGCCATGACTCAGACTCATAGTTGGAGTTGTTGGCATAAGCGGTTGCAATGACATAGCCATACTTTGAGTCATGCTTCCAGATATCTGGCACCTCAGCGGGAGCCTTGACATTCTCAATCACATAATTCTCCATACCATCCTTGAACGACGCTGCATAGATATCATCGCCTGAGGGTCCGTCGGGCTGAGAGGGTGTGCCATCAAAGTCGGTGCAGTCAGTGGCGGGATCCATCATGACGAGCTGCCAGTTTCCGCTATAGTAACTGAGCATAGCCACGACATTTCCGGTTCCGGCCGGAAGGGTCTCGCCGGCAAACGTGCTCTTGTTGCTGGTGCGGAAGGTAAGCTCATTACCCTCGGCATCAATGAGAGTGCGATTAGAGTAGCCTGTATTGCCTGGATTGTCTGTCCACTTCAGTGTACCGCCTCCGTTGAAGTGCACGCCTGAGAAGCGGACAAAACGGCTCTGCCACTCCTGCACGCCTGCAGCAGTCGAGTTGGCAGTCTTGAGTTCGGCCATAGTGGCGTCAGCAATCAGAGCCTGAGCCTTGGCTTTGTCGGGGAGTCCGTTAACCTGGGCGTGGGTGGTGAAGGTAGCCTCCTCCATACGTCCCAGAGAGCCGTTGTAGATGCCGCCTACCTGAAGAAGTCCGTTGTAGCCACCCACAATCATGCCGGTGACATTTATTCTTACCTCCTGGCCATACTGATATTTCTCGTTGATGTCATACATATTGACACCGAAGTAGAGGGCACCTGTCTCATCCTGAACCACGAGCGTCTGATAGACATTTCCCTCTAGGTCGGAGGTTGTGATGCGTCCGCCCACTATGATGGAGTCACCCTCAGCATTCACGGGGATGGTGGTGTAGGAATTGCTCTGGGTGTAGTTCCAGAACATCTCCTTGAATTCAGCGATAGGTGTGTTGACCTCATATGTAGCCACCGGCGTGATCACCGGCGGACGGTCGAAGTCATCGTCGCAGCTCACCATAGCGCCTGAGACGGCGGCAGCGAGGGCAGCGGCAATTATGGTCTTATATGGTTTCATATTCTGATATTCGTGAGTATGGAGTGATTAGAAACGGATACCGACATTGAAGTAAACCTTGATTCCCTGTGCGTAGGAATACTTGTTGGGATATTTCTGCGAGTCGTAGTTGGTGTAGTCGAAGCGTCCCTGCTGATAGCCGTAGGTCTGGATTTTGCGGTTATTGAGGATATTGTCCACATTGAGGTTGAAGTTCATCGACACCTTGCGGTTGATGTAGACAACCTTGCCGATAGAGGCATTGAGCACAAAGGCATCCTTGAGTTTATCCTGGCTTGCGAGCTCATCCATCTTGGCCTCGAGTTCCTCCTGAGAGGGATATTTCTCCCAGAGGTCGGGGAGGGCCTCATGGCGCACGGGCGAGAGGTTAACATAGGCGTTGCCCATCCATGAACCGTTGACGTTGAAGAACCATGAGCCGGGGGCTGCCCAATCGATGCCGAGGTTGACAGCGGTTTGAGGTGTCCCTCCCAGATAGAAGTTCTTGAGATACACAACCTGAGTGGTGTCAGCGCGGAAGTTATTCTCATATGAGCGTGTGCCGATGGGACGGTTCTTATACTGATACTTCGCATAAGTGGCTGCGGCGCTCACTGTGACAGAGGGTGTCACCTTGTAGGCCATGCCGAGCTCGATGCCCTTATAGGTGGTGTTCACCTTCTTGAGCACATAGTTCATATAGGTTGAATACTGGTCGTCATAGAACGATGTGCGCTCTGTCTGGTCATACATATTTGTCCAAAAACCGGTGATGGCACCGCGGAAGCGGCGATAGTTCCAGATGTAAGAGATGTCGCCTGAGAGGATGCGCTCGTTCTCAAGACCGTCGATGGCACGCTCCTTGTAGCGCGGCGAGATGTAGGCATACTCGAAGAGAGGAGCCTGTGTGCCATATGAGGCATGGGCCTGTATGTAATTGCGGCCATCAATCTTATAGGTGGCACCTGCTTTCAGCATACCGGTGTCGAAGCGATGGACAGTGCCCTTGCCATAAGAGTTCTCCGGGTCGCGGCCTGACTGCATCTTGCCGTCGCGGTAGAACTGTGTATAGCCGAGTTTGAGGCCATAGTTGATATCCCAGCGGGGAAGTGCTATCTGATTCTGGATCCATGCTGTGGCCTGGACAGCGTTGATATAGTAGTTGTAGTCGAAGATGTCTCCCTCGCCCACCTTGCGGTTGGGGTTGCGGAGGTCGTTCTGAAGCATGTCAGGGTCAGAGGGGAAGTCGCGCTCTGTAAACTTGTCGATGTCAATCCAGTACTCACCACCCAGAAGGTCGCGGATGGTCTTGTAGTAGTGGGCGCTGGTGTAGTTGACGCTGACACCGGCCTGGAGTGTCATATTCTCATTGAGACGGTGGTTGAGCACTGAGTTGAACACCCAGTCAGCCTGATTGCTGTGACGGTCCTCAAGGATATAGCTTGCTGCGCCCTTCTTGCTGAGGTCACCGCCGCGGCCATATTGGTTATTCAGGTAGTTGGCCTGGTAGAATGAGTCCCAGTCGAGCTGACGGAAACTCTCGTCTGTGCGCCAGAGGTGAGCATAGTAGTCTGAGGTCTCAGTGGGCTCGCCATCCTCATAATAGAATGAAGGGAGATAGCGGTAATAGTCGGGGCGGGGATCCGGGCCATCAAACCATGAGAGTGAGGATGTCGAATAGTGGACTGAACGGAATGCAGCACCGGTGTTGAGGGTAGTTCCCTCGCGGGGTCTCCACACCCAGTTGAGCACGGCGGTGGGATCAAACGTCTCGATGATACGCGATGAACGCTTCTTACCGTCCTGATAGCCCCAGTTGGGGTTATAGAGGTTATTGTCAGCGAGTTCATATGCCTCAAGGTATGTTGAGGGATTTGAGGCACGCTGCGTGGGAGCGCCCCACACTGTGAGGTTGAGCGAGTGCTTGTCGTTGAACACCTTCTGGAGCGAGGCGAAGAGACCTGCTGAATTATAGAATGTGCCCTCGACCACGCCTTCATTGGCATAGCGCACGATGCCGCTCACGGAAAATGCCCATCCGTTCTGGTTGAGGCCGGAGGAATACTGAGCCATGGCGCGCAGCATATAGTTGGAGTTTGTATAGGCTGCAGACCCGTTGAAGCCGGGCGCGTAGTGTGAGGCGAGTGTGTTGATGTCCGATGCACCGCCGATGTTGCCGAACCCGAAGTCTGCGGCACCGAGTCCGAGCGCCGTGGTGCGGTCGCGGAAGGCACGGTTCATGCCGCCGAGAGTCGAGTAGTTGAAGCGGCCGCGGGCAAGGTCGTTGAACGAGATGCCGTTGATATATGTCTCAGTGTATTTTGAGTCATAGCCGCGCACACGGAAACGGAACGGCTGGAAATCATAAGAAGCAGAATTGTAGTAGATATCATCGCTGGCTCCGGTGAGTGCGGCGATGGTCTGCATATTGCCTTCCTCATCCTCCAGCACAGCCTGGTCGAAAAGAAGGTCGTTTTGCTCCTCAAAGAAGGTGTCGAACACGTTGGAACTTTGGATTTTCACAAATCCGAGGTTCAGGCTCTTGCCGGCCGGAATAATGATGGCCTGGCTGTAGTCATTATAGCCATAAGCGAGGACTATGAGATCCTCAGCACCGGGCTTCGCATCGGGGAAGTCGAATGTCCCCGTCGGGCCTGTGGTGACGGTGAGAGCCTGATTGTCGAGCATGACGGTGGCGCCGTCGACGGGTGCCCCCGTGTTTGAGTCGACAACAGTACCGGCTACGCCCGTCTTTTGAGCAAGCGACGGCAGTGCAGCCGTCAGCAGCAGTAGCAGAAACAGTTTGATTCTCATAAATATAAGTTTGATTTGTTTGTGTTTTCAGATTATTTCCCTTAGTTTAAGGTAGTTCTTCACCAGTTCCACACAGTCCTTGATGGGCAGGATTGAGGAGTCGACGGTGAGATGATAAGAGTCGGCGTGCCCCCACTCCTTATCGGTGAAGAAGTTGTAGTAGTCCGCGCGCCATTTGTTTGTCTTCCGTGCAAGAGCCTCTGCCTTTTCAGGTGTAATGGCGTCCTGCCGCTCTGTTATGCGTCTCACACACTCCTCCATCGGAGCATGGACAAAGAGGTTGACTACACGCGGATGGTCGCGCAATATATAGTCGGCTGTACGCCCCACGACCACAAACGATTTCTCTGCCGCCGTCTGTGTGATGAAGTCGCTCACTGCCTTATAGAGTCCATCGTCAGTGATGGAGGATCCCCCTGTGTAGTAGCACATAGGGGTGACACCCATCGAGAACGAGAAGAGTCCGTGGAGAAACGAGGGAAAACGCTCATCATTCTTCTCAAAAAACTCCGGGTTCACCCCGGCTTTCTTTGCAGCCTCAATGAGGAGTTCCTTGTCATAGTAATCTATGCCGAGTTCTTTGGCCAGGGCTTTGCCGAGTTCACGCCCCCCCGAACCAAATTGACGGCCCACGGTGATTACAAATGGTTTTTTATCAGCCATTTAAAATTTCCATTTTATTGAATGTGATTCAACAGGGACAACCACTGTGTGGACACATCCTCACTTTTCCTTAATCAAGAAGACCTCAGTGGGGAAGTGGTCTGAATAACCGTTGAGCCACTGGCCCGAGGCAAATGTGCGCTTGGGATAGCCCTGGCGCTGACCCTCACGGTCTATGAGGAAGTCGAAGTTGTTCACACGACATTTCCAGTAATGCAGACGGCCGGGATTGTTTTTCTCAAGCAACGTGCCTGATACGATTATCTGGTCAAAGAGATTCCATGAACTCTTGTAGGCCAGTGTGCCTATACCCTTGTCGAGCATCTTCCACCAGGGGTTGAAGAAGCCGTGGGCTGACACCTTGTTCTCATCCTTGTTTGCTCCGAGATTGACGGCACACGATTTGTCCATCGGGTCGTCATTGAGGTCGCCCATCACGATGACACCCTGGTTGGGGCGAATGGCCCAGAGGGAGTCTGCAATGTGCTTGGAGAGGTCTGCCGCAGCCTCGCGCAGATAGCTCGACTGCTCCTGTCCTCCCAGACGTGAAGGCCAGTGGTTGACGATTACACTCAGCGTGTCACCACCAAGAACTCCGGTGACACACATCTGGTCACGGGTCCTGAACGACTCATAGCCCTCTATTTTCAGAGTATGGTTTGTCACGTCAATCACCTTGAAGAGGCGGGGATTGTAGAGGAGGCTGACGTCCACGCCACGACGGTCGGGAGAGTCATGATGAACCACCTGGAGGCGCCATTTCTTGATGGCCTCAGCCCTCACCAGATCATCGAGCACTGACTTGTTCTCAATCTCACTCACACCGATTATGGCCGGGCCCATGGGGGTTGTCTTCGAAGTCATGTTGGAGATAGCACGGGCCAGATTGTTAATCTTGCTCCAGTATTTCTCCCCGTTCCACTGGCGCGAGCCTGCAGGTGAGAACTCGAGGTCATACGACCCATTGTTGTTGATCGTGTCAAAGAGGTTCTCAAGGTTGTAGAAGGCCACACCGAAGACCATAAATTGTTTCTTGTCTGATGCATTTCCTTGTGCACACAGCTCCATGGCCGTGAGCATTACCACAATGAGCGGAAGGATGATCCGTTTCATGAACTGAATTCTTTTAAGGTAAGGATTAACTATTGAATGACAAACGATTAAAGCGACCATCGGGACATGAGGCACCCGAAAGTCACAAGTCAGAGGTCAAAAATATAAAAAATATTAATCTCAACCTAATTCTCAGCCCAAAATTACAGACTTTTTAACATTTCAGAACACCGTCGCAATCAGTTAAACGGATTATTTATCGTAAATTTGCAATCCGGATATTAACTGGATAAACTTTTCACTGAATTTTACCTTTTAATAGAATGATACAGAATCTTCTCTTCGATCTCGGAGGCGTGATAATGGACCTCGACCGCAACCGCTGTGTCGAGGCTTTCCACCAGGCAGGTATGGCTGACGCCGATGAATTCCTTGGCGTCTACGGTCAGAAAGGCGACTTCCTGGCGCTGGAACGCGGCGACATTGACGCCGGCGAGTTCAGACGTCGCATCCGTCCGCTGTTCTCACGTCCGGTCACTGACACCGAAATTGATGAAGCCTTCAATAAATTTCTTCTTGGAATCCCCGTGAGACGCCTGCAGGACCTCAGGCAGCTTCGCAAGGATGGCTACAAGATATTCCTCCTCTCAAACACCAATCCTATAATGATGGAAGGCTTCATAGCCAACGAGTTCCGCAAGGAGGGGCTTGAGATGGACGACTATTTCGACGGCGCAGTCTGCAGTTATAAAGCAAAATGCTACAAACCTGAGCCTGAGATATTCGACTACACATGCCGCCATTGCGGCATAAAGCCCGAGGAGACTCTATTTTTCGACGACTCTCAGGCGAATGTCGATGCCGCCAGAGCATTGGGATTCAATGCCGAGACAGTACCCCCGGGAACCGAATTCATGGACATCCTCGCAAAATTCTGCAATAAATGAAACTGATCACCAAATCTGACAGCAGCGCGAGGCGCATCGCCGCCGTCGGCATGTATGACGGAGTCCATCCCGGACACCGATTTCTCATTGACTACCTCAACGTAGAGGCTCGCGCCAGGGGGCTGCGCAGTGCAGCCGTCACCTTCTCGCGCCATCCCCTCTCTCTGGTCAGGCCCCTTGAGGCCCCCCCGCTCCTCTCCACCCTAGAGGACCGTGTCGACATGCTCGGTGAGGCCGGTGCGAGCGATGTAATACTCCTGAGTTTCAACGACAAACTGCGCCGTTTGCAGGCCGAGGAGTTCCTCCGTCTCCTCCACAATAACTTTGCCATCGATGCCCTTGTCCTCGGCTTCAACAACAAGTTTGGCCACGATGGGCCCGACGGACTTGAGCGCTACCGTCAGATTGGCGGCAAGGTGGGAATCGAAGTCATCCCCGCGCCTGAATATCGCGGCAAGTCAGGGCATGTCAGTTCTTCAAACATCCGCCATCTGCTCATGGAGGGAAAGCCCCGCGAGGCAGCAGAGATTCTAGGGCGCCCCTATAGGTTGAGAGGGCGTGTTGTCAACGGAAACCACCTCGGGCGCACACTCGGATTTGCCACGGCAAATGTCAGGCCGCTCGAGCCCTCAGCCTTGATACCCAAACCCGGAGCATATGCAGCCATCGTCATCACCCCCGACGGTGAGCGCCGAAACGCCATGGTCAACATAGGCTACCGCCCCACTCTCAGCGACGATGAGGCCCAGTCCGAGCTCACCATCGAGGCTCACATCCTTGATTACAATGGATATCTCTATGATGAGGACATCACCGTAGAGTTCATCGAATACATGCGTCCCGAGCGTCGCTTCCCAACACCTGAGAAACTCCGCGCACAACTTGCGGCCGACGCCAAGTCCGTCCGCAAAATCCTGGGATAATCACCGGTCAAGAACGGGGAACCCCCTTGTGGTCATGACACCCTCCGAGGTCACCAGCAGAGCCTCACACCCGGGAATATTCTCTATCATTCTCAGGGCTGAGTCTCCCGACATTGCCATACATGAAGTGGCAAGCGCGTCGGCCGTCATGCAAGTAGGTGCAATCACTGTGGCTGAGAGGAGATCCGTCAGCGCCGGGCGTCCTGTCTGAGGAGAAATCGTATGCCACACCTTCCCGGCCGCCGTCTCACGATAGTTGCGGTAGTTGCCAGACGTGGCCACCCCACAGTCAGTCAGTTCCACCACAGCAAGCCGCTCATGCACCGGCACTGAATCGCCCTCAACGGGTGCATCAACCATGATGTGCCATTTCTCTCCGCGGGGATTCCTCCCACTCATGGCTATCTCACCCCCTATCTCCACCATATAATCTTTGATTCCGTTGCGCTCCAGCATCTCACCAACAAGGTCACACCCATAGCCCTTGGTGATTGCTGAGAAATTAAACTCTGTGGACGGGCGTTTCTTCGCCATCAGGCCGCGGTCGATTATGAAACAGGAGTCTATCCCCACAAACTCCAACAGCGAGTCAATGTCCATCTGCGAAGGCTCTGGGTCGCCGGGCCTATAGCCGAACCCCCATAGGTTGACAAGCGGTGCCACCGTAGGGTCGAAAGCGCCCCCGCTGAGCCTATGTATTCGATGCGACTCAGCCAGGATACGCACTATCAGAGAGTCCGTCTCCATCCCCTCCCCGCTGTTGATTCGCGATATCAGCGAACCGCTGTCAAAGGGGGAGAGCGAGGTCTCAACGCGCTTCATCACAGTGATGATCGAGTCGCGCATATCACGGTCTGAGAGATATGTGATATGGAACATCGTGTTCCACACCGCCCCCTCGGCTGAGCGATACATCATTGGCCCCCTGCATCCTGTCAATGCCAGTGTCAGCGCCACGACAGTGAAATAAAGTGAAAACAATCGAGATTTCATGCTGCAAAATTAGCAAAAACCACTCGAAAACCCTAATTTTGCAGAAATCAACCCTCTCAACTCTAACCATTCAACTATATCATCAATGTCTACAACTTACGTATTTCTTGCTCCCGGTTTCGAGGAAATCGAAGCAATAGCCCCCGTCGACCTCATGCGTCGTGCAGGAATCGATGTCATGACTGTTGCCGTAGGCGAATCGCGCCATGTCACCGGCGCACACGGCATCACCGTGGAGGCCGACCTCCTTCTGGGCGATGAAGATATGAGTGACGCCGACCTTCTTGTGGCTCCCGGTGGCATGCCCGGAGCAAAGAATCTCGCCGATTCCGACAAATTGTGCGCCCTTTTCAAGGCCCAGGCTGCCCGCGGTGCCCTCGTTGCCGCCATCTGTGCAGCCCCGGCTGTCCTCCTTTCACACATCGGTGTGCTGAAAGGCAAGAATGCCACATGCTATCCCGGATTTGACGACGACCTCCGTGCCGGAGGCGCCACATATGTCAGTGATGAGCGGGTGGTGCGCGACGACAACATCATCACCGCCAACGGCCCCTCGTCTGCCATCCCCTTCGGCCTTGCCCTTGTCGAGGCACTGCGCCCGCGCCACTCACGCGAGGTAGCAGCCGGAATACTCCTCTGACATCCGCTCAGGCCTAAACTTTGAACCGCTCCCATGTGTTATATATGGGAAAACATAAATCCCCTAACACATATAACTATGAGCGAATTTAAAGAGATAATAGGCGGCAGCAAGCCCACACTTGTCGACTTCTTCGCCACATGGTGTGGCCCGTGCAAGATGCAAGGCCCCATCCTCGAGCAACTTAAGAATAAGGTAGGCGACGACGCCAACATCATCAAGATCGATGTTGACCGAAACCCCGACCTCTCGGCTGAATATCAAATCCGCAGCGTCCCCACAATCATCATCTTCAAGGACGGCATGCCTCAGTGGAGAGCATCAGGACTGCAGCAGCTCGAAGTGCTCGAAGACAAGATCCGCATCCAGATGGAGCCGGGCAAATGACAGAGTCCACAGAGCCAGCATACCGCAAAAACGACAGAATCATAAGACGGACGCCCCCTCAAGGCGTCCGTTTTTTATTTTATTGTTGCGGATTTTTTGAAAAATCATTAACTTTGTGGCCGATTATAGCCATGAAGAAAGAAAATGTCAGCCACAGAGGGGTCATCCGGAGCGTTGATCCCCATTCGCTCACCATTACCACCGACGATGAATGTCGGTGTGACGGGTGTGCTGTCGTGGCCATCTGCAACAAAGGTGGCGAGGGCGACAGCCACGAGACGGTTGTCATAGACCTTCCTGACACCGGCGCATACCGACCCGGACAGCGCGTCGAGGTCACAGCCGCCCCGGCCTCGACAGTCAAGGCTACATTGTGGGCACTCATCCTCCCCACGGTCATCTTTGTGGGTGTCCTGATGGGGTTGAACATCTGCAAGCCAGGCATGGGCGCTTGGTCCATAGCCTGGGCCTTCGGAGCGCTCGCCCTCTACGATCTTTTCCTATGGCTCTTCAGGCGCCGCTTGGCCTCAAAACTGTCATGGACAGTAAGGGTGATTGGCTGACGACACCTCTTATCTTTCACAGTAACTACATTATCACAGAATAAAACAAGTCTTATTTCATCACATACCATGAGCGTAATCTTAACATCAATCATCGTCCTTGGAATCATAGGTATCGTCGGCGCCGCCGTGCTCTACGTTGTGGCCCAGCGTTTCTATGTCCATGAGGACCCGCGCATCGATCAGGTAGAGGCTCTGCTCCCGGGCGCCAACTGTGGCGGCTGCGGACGCAGCGGTTGCCGCGACTTTGCCGTCGCATGTGTCAACGCCGACACTCTCGACGGGCTGTCATGCCCCTCCTCAGGCGCTGCCGTAATGAAGAAAATCGGCGAGATCGTTGGCCTTGCAGCCTCCGAGACCAAGCCTAAGATCGCAGTAATCAAATGTAACGGCACATGCGACCTCCGCCCCGCACTCGCCCGCTTTGAGGGCGCACCCTCATGTGCAGTCCTTGCCACTCTCGGCTCCGGCGAGAGCCCCTGTCCCAATGGCTGTCTCGGCTGTGGAGACTGCGTGGAGGCATGCCCCTACGGTGCCATGAAGATGAATCTTGAGACAGGTCTGCCCGAAGTTATCGAGGATATGTGTGTGGGCTGTGGCGCCTGCACCAAGGCCTGTCCACGCTCCATCATCGAGCTCCGCTACAAAGGTCCGCGGGGCATGAGAGTATATGTGGCCTGCTCCAACAAGGAGAAGGGCGCACTGGCCATGAAGGAATGCAAGGTGGCATGTATCGGCTGTGCAAAATGTCAGAAAGTCTGCACACACGAGGCCATCACCATTGCAAACAACCTCTCATACATCGACTTTGAGAAGTGCAAACTCTGCCGCAAGTGTGAGCCAGTTTGTCCCACTCACGCCATCCACGCCGTCAACTTCCCCGTCCGCAAGGCCGAACCGGCTGAGGCTGGCGCCTGAACCCCTCCATTTTAAAATCATGAAACTCCATACATTCAAAATTGGCGGCGTTCATCCCGCCGAGAATAAGATAGCAGCAGGAAAGGCCATCGAGAATCTCCCCCTTCCCGCTGAGGTGGTTCTCCCCGTGGCCCAACACATCGGAGCCCCGGCAAAGCCTGTCGTGAAGAAGGGCGACAAGGTGACACGCGGCCAGTGTGTGGCCGAAGCCGGAGGTTTTGTCTCCGCACCTGTCCACACCCCCATCTCAGGCACAGTTGTCAAGGTCGACATTGCCCGCACACCTCAGGGCATGCCCGTAGAGGCCATCTACATCAAAAGTGATGAGGCCGACCGCGAGGCCGATGCCGCAGCCATGGCCGACAAAGCGCCCAAACGTTCTGAGGCAGAGGTTGCAGCCCTCGACGGGAAGCAGATTATAGGCCTCATCAAGGACGCAGGCATTGTGGGTCTCGGAGGCGCAACATTCCCCACCCATGTGAAACTCTCGCCCCCTCCCGGCTCCAAGGCCGAGGTTGTCATCATCAACGCCGCCGAGTGCGAGCCGTGCCTATCATGTGACGACCAGCTGATGCGCGAGGAAGCACCCCGCATCGTCAAGGGCGTGAGCCTGCTAATGAAAGCCGCCGGAGTCAGCCGCGGAGTCATCGCCATCGAGAACAACAAACCAGAGGCCATAGCAGCAATGACCGAGGCTGCCGCAAATGTGGCCGGACTTGAAGTGATGGTCATGCAGGTTAAATATCCGCAGGGAGGTGAGAAGCAGCTCATCGAAGCCGTCATAGGCAAGGAGGTTCCCTCAGGCGGTCTCCCCATCGCCACAGGTGCGATTGTGCAGAATGTCGCCACAGCCTATGCTGTTTACCGCGCCGTCTATCACAACGAACCCATCCTTGACAGAGTCCTCACCATCCACGACGGCAACGAGGGCCGCAACCTGCGTGTTCCCCTCGGGACAATCCTTGCGACCATAGTCCCCGAGGCTGAGTATGAGAAGATCATTCTCGGTGGCCCCATGATGGGACGCACTGCATCGACCCTCCAGACCCCCATGATCAAGGGCACATCAGGCATCCTGCTCGATCCGCGATATGCTCACCGCCGCCCGGCTGAGAACTGCATCCGCTGCGGCAAGTGTGTCGACGTCTGCCCGATGGGGCTCGAGCCGTTCCTCATCTCTACACTCTCACGCCTCAAGGAGTGGGAAGACGCAGAGCAGGAGAAGATCGTCAACTGTATCGAGTGCGGATCATGCAGTTTCATCTGCCCCGCATCCCGCCCGTTGGTCGACTACATCCGCATAGGCAAGGCTAAGGTTATGGCAGCCATGCGCGCCCGCGCCGCAGCCGCCAAGTCATAAAACAGACACTCCCTGAATACGAATTACCAGAGGCACATCGGTCACTATGGCCGATGTGTCTCTATTTGTTGAGATCGGCCGGGAGCAGACGTGACATCATCGCAAACACCCCGGTCAGAACCGCCAGCGTGATAAACACATAGGCCGTTGAGTGCATTATATCCCCAAGCCCCACAAGCGGAGACACTACCGCTCCAAACACATATCCGCCGAGTCCAAGGACAGCCGAGGCATCCCCGGCATGGTCACGACCCTCATTCATTGCAAGCGTATTGCCTGCAGTGAATATCATTCCCAGACAGAACAACATGGGCAGAAGCAGCAGTTCATAGAGCAGAAAAGAGTCAAAACAGAGAAGAGCCATAGATTCGAGCGCCACGGCGGCTAAAAGCGACATTCCCCCATAGAATGCTGCGTTTTTCAGAAGTTTGAATTTCAACGCCACCATCGAGCCTGCCGCAACAAACAACGCATTTCCACCCATGATTAGGCCGAAGACATCCTCGCGAAATCCGAAATGAGTCTGCATGATGAACGGAGCCGAAGAGATATAGGCAAATAGTATGCCAAGTGCCGTCCCCTTCAAAAGAACATGCACCATGAACGGACGGTTGACAACAAGTCCGCCATAAGCCCTGAAGGCATTCCATACGCTCCCTTTAGTGCGATTCTGTGGGGGCAGCGACTCCTTAAGCCTCGGCGAGAACGCCAGCAGAACCGCAGCAATTACCGTCAGACCCACGAAAACGCTGCGCCATCCCCAGTGTTGCGACAGGAGTCCACCCACCACCGGGGCGCTCGCGGGAGCAATACCATTGATGGCCCCGACTATTGCCATTGTCTTTGCCAAAGCCCTTCCGGCATAAAGGTCAGCCGGGATGCTACGCGCCAGAAAATATCCCGCCGATGCCCCAAGCCCCTGAAAGAACCTGCACCCCAGGAAGAAACCTATAGTAGGCGAGAAGATGCTCAACACCGCCGCAACTATGAAGAGAAGCGTAGCCCATACCAACACCGGTTTGCGTCCACATCTGTCACTCACAGGTCCTAGAATCATCTGACCGATTCCCAGGCCGGCCATACCCATCGTCAGACCCAACTGCACAGTGGGGACAGAGCAATGAAACCACTTGGTCATCTCGGGGAGCGACGGCAGATACATATCGTTGACAAACGAACCGAAGGCGCTCAGACCCACGAGATATGCTATCAGAAAAGTATAGTTGACGGTGACACCGTTGCGTGTGGCGGGAGACTGCATGACAGAATTATCTTAGGTAAAATGAAACATGAGAGTTCTCACAATAGAAACGCACCCACTCAAAATAAAGTTTTTGTAATTTTTAGTACCTTTGCACTCTTGAAATGGAAAGTTTATCAGTAGACCAATCAAGTGTGCTTCACGACGGTTTTGACCGCCTTCATCTGTGGCACCCCTATACCTCCACCATCAACCCTCTGCCCACCTATATGGTAGAGTCGGCCTCGGGTGTGCGCCTGCGACTGGCCGACGGGCGTGAGCTCATCGACGGCATGTCCTCGTGGTGGTGTGTCATCCACGGCTACAACAATCCATCCATCAACTCAGCCGCCAAGCGCCAGCTCGACAAAATGAGCCATGTGATGTTCGGAGGACTCACCCACGAACCGGCCATAACCCTTGGGAAGATGCTTCTCGAGGTGGCACCTCAGGAGATGAACAACATCTTCTATGCCGACTCTGGCTCTGTGGCGGTAGAGGTGGCTATGAAGATGGCTGTCCAGGCTTCTGTCAGTCGCTCCGGCGACCATGGCAAGACCAACTTCATCACCATCCGTTCGGGCTATCACGGCGACACATGGAATGCCATGAGCGTCTGCGACCCCGTCACAGGCATGCACGGGGCCTTCGGACCGGCCCTTCCCGTGAGATACTTCGCCCCCTCGCCCTCTATCAAGCCCTGGGAGGAATGGGATGACGCGGACTTCGCCCCACTTGAGAATATGATGCGCGAGCATTCCAATGAACTCGCAGCCCTCATCCTCGAGCCTATAGTGCAGGGAGCCGGTGGAATGAAATTCTATCACCCTGAGTATCTGCGCCGCGCTCGGAGGCTCTGCGATGAACTAGGCATATATCTGATATTCGATGAGATAGCCACCGGATTCTGGCGCACCGGACGCATGTTTGCTTGCCAGCATGCCGGCGTCGCCCCTGACATTATGTGCATTGGCAAAGGCCTCACCGCAGGCTACCTGACCATGAGCGCCGTCCTCACCACCAAGGAAGTGGCAGACACAATCTCACGCGGCGAGGCCGGCGTGATGATGCATGGACCCACCTTCATGGCCAACCCCCTGGCCTGCGCCATAGCCATCGAGTCGCTCAAACTTCTGCAGAGCCGTGACATGGCCTCGCGCATCGCCCACATTGAGTCAATCCTCAAGGATGAGTTTGCAGCAGCTGCCACCCTCAGCAATGTGGCAGAGGTGAGAGTGCTTGGTTCTATCGGAGTGATGGAGATGAAAGAGCCTGTCAAAGTCGATGAATTTCAAAAGCAATGTGTCGAGCGTGGCATCTGGGTGCGTCCGTTCGGCAAAAACGTCTACGTCATGCCCCCATACATCATCTCAGACGATGACCTCCGCCTTCTTGTCCGTCAAACCATAGAGTGCGTCAGATGAGTCCTTATGAATCAACCCTTCAAGACCTGCAGGTCTCCGGGAATCTGAGACAGATCCCCTCCATGGAGACCGCTGCGGGCCTCGTTGACCTCTCATCCAATGACTATCTCGGCCTTGGCTCAAATCATCAGTTGCAGGCTGAGTTCATGGAGTCAGGAGGAGCAGCCATCCCTCTTGGCTCCGGGGCAGCCAGGCTTCTGGGAGGACACCAGCGTGAGTATGCCTCCCTCGAGGCCCTTCTCAGCCGTCTGTTTGGGAGGGAAGCCCTGATTTTCAACAGCGGCTGGCATGCCAACACCGGCCTTGTATCTGCCCTCTCCTCCGTAGGCTCCACATTTATAGCAGCTGACCGACTTGTGCATGCAAGCATCATCGACGGCATCACACTGAGCCGCGCCCCCTTCAGCCGTTTCCGCCACAACGACATGGAGCATCTTGAGCGCATCATCGCCACACACGAGAAGGAATATGACCGCATCCTTGTGGCCGTTGAGAGCATATACTCAATGGATGGCGACAGTGCACCCCTCCTGTCTCTTCTCGACATAAAGCACCGACACCCCAAAGTGATACTTTACGTCGACGAGGCCCATGCCTTCGGCGTGATGGGTCCACTCGGATTGGGCCTCTGCATGCAGACTGGACTAGCCGATGAGTTCGACATCATCATCGGAACCTTCGGCAAGGCCGCCGCTTCGATGGGTGCATTCGCCATCACCTCCAAGCCTCTCCACGACTTCGCCATAAACCGAGTCCGTCCATTCATATTCTCTACAGCCATCCCGCCCATACAGGCTGCCTGGTCGCAGTTCATTGTGGAGAAAATCCTGGCGATGGACTCTGAACGTCAACATCTTTCCTCGCTGGGCCGAAGGCTTGCAGACCATCTGAATCTCCCGGAAGGGAGCCACATAATCCCCTTCATGACAGGCGACCCCGTTAAAGCCACGACTCTCTCACAAAGGCTTCTGGCCGAAGGATTCAAAGTCCTTCCCATCCGTACTCCCACCGTCCCCCCGGGGACAGACCGCCTGCGCATAAGCCTCTCGGCAGCATTGACTTCTGATGACATAGACCGTTTCGCACAATGCTTATTGAGTTTATAGACCGCAGCGGCAACGAGCGCCTGGCCCTAATCTTCACCGGATGGGCCACTGGTCCGGCCCTTTTCAAGGGAATCGGCATCTCGGGCTATGATATAGCCGTGGTCTACGACTACACAACTCTCGATGCCACATGGCTCCAAGAAATAGAGCGCTATAGGGAGATTGCCATAGTGGGCTGGAGTTACGGTGTCCACTCGGCCGCCTTGTTCATGCAATCTCACTCACAGCTCCCCATCACGGCCTGCATAGCAGTCAACGGCACCAACCACCCCGTCGACCCTGCCCGCGGAATTCCCCCTGAGATATTCAGCGCCACCCTTGATGGCCTTAACGACAGAACGCTTCAAAAATTCATGATGCGTATGTGTGGCGGCGCTGCCAGCTACGCCGAAATAGCAGGCCGGCTCAATCCGGGACGCCCTGTCGACCGGCTCAAAGCCGAACTCTCAGCCATCGGCCAGCGCCCACATGCTCTCACACGGTGGGACAAGGCCATCGTGGCAGACTCTGACCTCATCATCCCTACCCCTGCCCAGATCAATGCATGGGAGGAAGATGCCCTGCAGACCGTGGTGATTCCCGGCCCCCACCTGCCAGACTTCCCCACCCTGCTCCACGGGCTACTGACTGACAAGCCCCTTGTCAGAAAGCGGTTTTCGCGAGCCGACGGCACATACGATGACAATGCCGTCATCCAACATGAGATATCCGACCGGCTCCTGTCACTCACACCACCCGAGGCCATGACGGGAGATGTCCTCGAAATAGGGCCTGGCACTGGCCGGGCCACACACCGCCTGCTAAGCCATCAGCCCCGATCACTCACCGTCTGGGACCTCCATCTCACCCCCGCCATCCTGTCACTCGACCCATCATGTCCATTCAAAGCCATTGAGACAGACGCAGAGACAGCCATTCGCCAAGTCCCTGACGGGTCTCTCTCTCTCATTTTCTCCTCATCCACCGTCCAGTGGTTCAATTCTTTACCACGGTTTCTCAGCGAGGCCGCCAGGACACTCAAGCCGGGAGGCGTAATGGCTCTGTCTACATACGGTCCCTCGACAATGCGCGAGGTCACCGGAGGCGAATCCCGCTTCCCATCGGCTGAGACCCTCTTCCGCATGCTCCCCGCCGGGACTGAGATACTGTGCTTTCTCGAAGTCACGCACACCGTCAACTTCAGCTCGCCCATCGACGTTCTTCGCCACATCAGGGAGACAGGAGTCAATGCTCTTGATGGCTCCCAGCAGGCACACAGACGTGCCCTCAGACTGACACGCACCTATCCCCTGCGTCCCGACGGCTCAGCACCTCTCACATATCAACCCATATTCATCATCCTCCGTAAACCCCTCCAATGAGCAAGGCATATTTCATCTCAGGGATTGACACCGACGCCGGCAAATCGTATGCCACAGGCATCATAGCCAGAGACATGGCAGCCGAAGGTCTCAGCGTCATCACTCAGAAATTCATACAGACAGGGAACGACACATGGTCTGAGGACATCACACTCCATCGTACCATCATGGGCACCGGCCCGCTCCCCGAGGACCTTGACCATACCACAGCCCCCGTAATCTTCACATATCCGGCTTCCGCCCAGCTCGCTGCCCGAATAGATGGGCGCAAGATAGACCTCGGCACAATCGACCGCGCCACCGAGAGGCTCCTCAGCCGCTACGACCGTGTGCTGATTGAGGGAGCCGGAGGACTAATGGTGCCTATCACTGATACCTTCCTCACCATCGACTATATCTCCTCACGACACCTGCCACTCATCCTTGTCACCAACGGTCGCCTCGGCTCCATCAACCACACAATCCTCTCGCTCGAAGCCACCAAGACCCGTGGAATCACTCTTGAGAAAGTGGTCTACAACACCTTTTTCGACCGTGACACCATCATAGCCGAGGACACATTCGGATTCATCGCCCGATACCTAAGCCGAAACTTCCCTGACACCATCCTCGAGAAAATACCCTCGCTCCCCGAAACATCCGGTTCCCCATCAGATTGAAATCTGTTATGGCAATCTCACGGAAAATCCCTACCTTTGCATGCTGAATGACTATGCAAACGGAAAATATCCAGATATCAATCACCAAGGAGCAGGTGGCCACCCTTCCCACCGTCAAGTTTGACGGTGCCATCACCCTCGTGGAGAAGCCTGAGGATGTGGCCCCGGCTCTCCGCTTCCTCCGTGAGCAGCAGATTGTCGGGTTTGACACCGAGACAAAGCCAAACTTCCGTAAGGGTGTAACAAACAAAGTGTCACTCATCCAGGTCGCCACTGAGGACCGCTCATTCCTCTTCCGACTCAACAAATTAGGTTTCACTCCTGAACTCAAGGAGTTCATGGAGTGTGAGGATGTGCTGAAGGTGGGTCTCTCTCTCAAAGATGATTTTCATGTCCTGCACAGAATCTCACCCTTCACACCCGCCAACTTTGTGGAACTGCAGGAGATGGTGAAGCGCTACTCCATCACCGATGCAAGCCTGCAGAAGATATATGCCATAATCTTCGGCGGACGCATCTCAAAGAGCCAGCGCCTCACAAACTGGGAGGCTCCATCGCTCACACCATCTCAGATGGTCTATGCCTCGATTGACGCATGGGCATGCCAGCGCATATACCGTCGCCTCGTGTCAGGCGAGTTTATCCCCAAGGACTCCCCCTATGTTGTCGCCCCGTGAAATAACAGACGCCGCCGCTCGTTCAGGGTCCGCCAAGGCCACTTTGACCCTCACAGACACTCCGCGCCTGCTCGTCTCCGCAGCCATGGCCGGAGCGTTCATCTCACTCGGAGGCATCCTATCTGTTATCCTCGGTTTCGGGTTTCCCGGAATAACCGATTCCAATCCGTCTCTCCAGCGGCTACTCAGCGGAGCCGCCTTCCCCATAGGCCTCATCCTCGTGGTGAGTCTCGGCGCCGAGCTCTTCACCGGCAACAATGCAGTCCTTGTCACCTCCATGGCCCGTGGACATCATGGTCCTCTCACAATGGTCAGGAACTGGACACTTGTCTACATTGGCAATCTTCTGGGCGCACTGGCTTTCACATATTTCCTCGTATTCCTATGCGGACTCACTGCCACCGACCCATGGCACAGCGCAATCATCCGAATCGCCCAGGCCAAGGTCTCCATGAGCTGGTGGACTGTCTTTCTCAAGGCTATCGGAGCCAACTGGTGTGTCTGTCTGGCAGTATGGCTCGCTCTGAGCGGCAAGTCGTTCACCGCCAAGGCTCTGGGATGCTGGATTCCAGTCATGGCATTTGTAGCCTTGGGCTATGAGCACTGCATCGCCAATATGTTCTTTATCCCTCTTGGCATGATGGAGGGTGCCGATGTGGGCATCTGGCAGTCAATCACTTCCAATTTCATTCCCTCCACGCTCGGCAACATCGCCGGTGGCGCCATCCTTGTCGGGGCTGTCAGTGCATACCTCCACAAATGAAACCCGCGGATTAAACCCTGACAACAGAAGTTTTGTTATAAGTGAGAACACAAAAATCTTCTCACTATGACATACTCTGAACTTATCTCCCAACCTGGAACTCTCTTAGTAGAATTCTATGCCACATGGTGTCCTCACTGCCAAAGAATGATGCCTATCGTAGCGCAGGTGCGCGAGCTCCTGGACGGACGTGCCGAAGTGGTGCAGCTCGACATTGACAAGAACCAGGAAGCCGCAAACGAGGCCGGCGCTGAGTCAATCCCCACATTCATTGTCTACAGGAATGGCCAGGAGAAGTGGCGTCACTCAGGCGAGATTGACGGCGAGGTGCTTCTCAGCAAAGTCGAGGCATATCTCTGAAATCCCTGACAGCTATGCGCGGCGACACCATCCTCTCCCATTGGCTTGAACTGCTTGGAGTCCCGTTCACACCGGGCTACACTGACCATAAGTTCAACTCAATGCCTTTTCAGACCCTCTTCGGCCTGAAAAAACTCCTGTCCCTTTATGGCGTCGAGAGCGAAGGGCTGCGCCTGCCCGACAAACAGAAAATCGACAAACTCAAAGCCCCCTTTGTGGCCTCTACAAAGGGCGGCTTTGTCATTGTCACTGACGTCGATGACAGCCATATCACCTATGTCACCCGGGGCGAGAGCGAGAACATCCCCCGCGAGGAATTTCTCTCCGTCTGGGATGGGACGGTCTTCCTGGCCTTTCCTACTGAGCATTCTGCCGAACCTCACCACGGGCTGCACGCGCGCATCGACTTCTTCAACAGAGCCAAGAAATGGGTGCTCCTCTTCTCTGCCCTCATCCTCCTGGCCTACCTATATATCACCGGAGGCCTGTGGCGCTCATGGTCCATGACACTCATCATGCTTCTCGACATCGGTGGCCTCTGGCTCACATGGCAGCTTGTCAGGAAGTCAGTCCACATCCACAGCGGCGCCGCCGATGCTGTCTGCGGTGTGCTGCAGGCAGGTGGCTGCGACAACATCCTCGAGCTCAAGGCGTCAAAATTCTTTGGCCTGTTCGGCTGGAGCGAGGTCGGATTCTCCTACTTTTCCGTCTCGCTGCTTTGCCTGCTGATGTTCCCCGAGTGGACGCACTGCCTGGCTCTCTGCAACCTCATCTGCCTCCCATTCACCTTCTGGAGCATCTGGTACCAGCGTTTCCGCGCCCACAAATGGTGCACTCTATGCGTATGCGTCCAGGCCACCCTCTGGCTCCTTTTCTTCTGCTATCTGGGCGGAGGATGGCTCAAGGATATCTTCCCCATCCCCATAGAGTTCTTTGTGCTTGGACTCACTTACGTCATGGTAATGCTCGGTATAAACGCCGTGATGCCCCTTATCGACAAGTCTGACTCAATCCACACCGACGATGAAGAAGCCTGAGAAAATCACACCACCCGCCATCGAGGGAGCCGTCACTCTCTCTTCCCTCGACCTCAACAAAATGCGTTTTTCCGAAAAGCGCACCATCCTCACGCCCGAATTACTTGAGAAAATGGCAAAATCTCCCAAAAATTGACTATTTTTGCAGCCGAAATATACACTTTCGTCTGAACCATGATCAGGAAATACGATTACCTCGTCATCGGGTCGGGCATAGCCGGCATGAGCTTTGCCCTTAAGGTGGCTGGCCACGGAACAGTGGCGCTTGTCTGCAAAACTACTCTCGATGAAGCAAACACCGCCCTAGCCCAGGGAGGTGTCGCCTCCGTCACTAACCTCGAGGTGGACAACTTCGACAAACACATCCACGACACAATGGTGGCCGGCGACTGGCTCTCTGACCCTGAGGCCGTCGAGAAAGTGGTGCGAAATGCCCCTGCGCAGATCAACGAGCTCGTCTCCTGGGGCGTGGACTTCGACAAAAAAGAAGACGGCACCTTCGACCTCCACCGCGAGGGCGGACACTCTGAGTTCCGCATACTCCACCACGCTGACAACACCGGCTTTGAGATTCAGGACTCCCTCATCAAGGCCGTGCGCGCAAATAAGAACATCGATGTCTACGAGCATCACTTTGCCATCGAGATCATCACTCAGCACCATCTGGGGAAGATTGTCACCCGCCGCACTCCTGACATCACATGCTATGGAGCATATGTCCTAGACACCGAGACTGGCGAGGTCGACACATTCCTCTCGCGCATTACCCTCATGGCAACCGGCGGCTGCGGCGCAGTCTATCAGACCACCACAAACCCCCTAGTAGCCACCGGCGACGGAATCGCCATGGTCTACCGTGCCAAAGGCACCGTCAAGGACATGGAGTTCATCCAGTTCCACCCCACAGCCCTATACCATCCCGGCGACCGCCCATCATTCCTCATCACCGAGGCCATGAGAGGCTACGGAGCCGTTCTCCGAAACAAACGCGGCGAGGAGTTCATGCATAAATACGACCCGCGCCTCTCCCTGGCTCCGCGCGACATCGTGGCCCGCGCCATCGACTCAGAAATGAAACTCTATGGCGACGAGCATGTCTATCTCGACGTCACACACAAGGATCCCGAAGAGACAAAGCGTCATTTCCCCAACATATATGCCAAGTGCCTCTCTCTGGGCATAGACATCACCAAGGACTATATCCCCGTGGCCCCCGCCGCTCACTATCTCTGTGGAGGCATCAAGGTCGACGGCAATGCCGAGTCGAGCATCAAACGGCTCTATGCCGTAGGTGAGTGCTCATGCACCGGACTCCACGGAGGCAACCGCCTTGCCTCAAACTCCCTCATCGAGGCCGTGGTCTATGCCGACGCTGCTGCCAAACACGCCATGGAGGCCGTCAAGCACTACGACCTGCGCACTGACATCCCCGAGTGGGACGACTCAGGCACACGCCACCCCGAGGAGATGGTGCTGATCACTCAAAGCATCAAGGAGGTCGGCCAAATCATGGGAACCTACGTCGGCATCGTGCGCTCAGACCTGCGCCTGGACCGCGCCTGGAACCGCCTGGACATACTCTATGAGGAGACCGAGAAACTATTCAAATGCTCCAAGGCGTCGCGCGAGATATGCGAGCTCCGCAACATCATCAACGTGGGATATCTCATCATGCGCCAAGCCAAGGAACGCAAGGAGAGCCGCGGCCTCCACTACACGGTCGATTATCCTCCCGTGCCTCACAACCCCGAAGCCTGACCGGGTGTTATAACCATATGATAGATAAACTCCTCAACTACATATTGCCACTAATGGTTCTCTTGTGCATCCCCCTCTCAGGGGTGGCACAAGACCCATCTGCTGCAATCCCCTCCGAAGAGGAGATAGAGGCCGGCGGAGGTCGTATCAAGCCCCTGCGCGGCTACAACTTCATCATCAACGACGAGGGCGAGGAGGAACTGATGCTATATCTGGCTGAAATAACAGTCTTCCCCCCGGCAAAATTCAAGAACAAGAAGGAGGAGGAGTTCTATTGGAAAACCGTCCGCGACGTCCGCAAGACACTCCCATACGCCAAACTCATATGCGAGACTCTCATAGAGACCTATGAGTATATCGAGACCTTCCCCACACAGAAGGAACGCGAAGACCATCTCAAGAAGATGGAGGGCGCCGTCTTCGAGCAATACAAACCTATCCTGAAGAAGTTCACCAAAAGCCAGGCCCAGATGCTGGTCAAACTCATCAACCGCGAGACAAACCAGAGTTCCTACAACATCCTCAAGGCCTTTCTTGGCTCATTCCGCGCCGGTTTCTGGCAGACTTTCGGCCGATTCTTCGGTGTCAACCTCAAGACATCCTACGAGCCGGAGTCCAACCGCAAAGATGCCATCATCGAGCGCGTAGCCACACTCGTCGAGCAAGGACGATTGTAAGACCTCTTATAACTTTTCTGTTTTATATCTGTTTTTATGTTTTCTCGGCCATAAATTCCGAATATTAAGCATTTTGGTTTTGCCAATAAGTTTAAATTTCTTAACTTTGCACCCATATTCTTAAAAAAACAACACACGCTTGTTTATTCAACCCATGCTGATGAAAAGGCTGCTCGTCACACTATTGCTCATTGCAACGCTCTCTCCCATAGCGACAAAAGCGCAGGAAGAGGGAGGAACCGTTGACATATTCATGGGAGTCGACCTGAACTATAAGGACATATGGTTCAACAACCGGGTCTTTGATGTGCTCGTCAACCTCACCCCGGGTGTGAAATGGAACATAGGCAAGCGTTGGGCAGCCGCAGGAGACATATACGTACCCGTCTACAACCACCGTTACGGACACTACTACGACCACGTGAGGCTCCACATCGCCTCTCTCACCTGGCAGCATGCCGTGGGAAGCCGATGGAAAATGAAATTCTCTGGCGGCGCTTTCGGTGTTGAGCGCTACGGACTCGACATGAAAAACATGTTCATCGTCAACAAATGGCTGGCCTTCAGAGGCGAGATTGGCGTGACCGGACACCTGTCAATGGTCGACGAATGGACCGTCAGCACAATGAAGAAACTCACTTGGCAGCTTGGAGCCGACTTCTGGCTGTCTCAGTGGACCACCCAATTCACCCTCACAGGCGGACGCTACCTCTATGGAGACTACGGCATCGTAGGTGAGGCCTGGCGTCATTTCAAGCACACTAGCATCGGTCTCTATGCAAACTACAGCAGCCGCTGGAAAGAAGACATGGGCTTCAAGGTGATTGTGATGCTCCCGCCCTACAAGCGCACACGCCACAGAGTCAATTTCCGTCCCGCAAGCAACTTCCGTCTCACATATTCGGGAGACGCCTCCCCCTACTCCACCGTCACCTTCGCAACCTCGCCCGAGGAAAACGAGCGTGAGGGGTGGTTTGACCACGACCTCCTCCCATGGGGTCCCTCAACAATGGAGCCGGATTTCACCGTCAAGGAAAGAAAGGAGGACTCAAAATGAAAAGACATCTCATTGCCATCCTTACAGCCATAGTTTGTCTGATGAGTCCATCTCTCCTTCAGGCCCAGTTCTACACCGGCATGTCAGGCCTCATCCACACACCGTCGGCAGACATGAACCGGAGCGGGGACTTCAGGATTGGAGGATATTTCTTGAACAAACATTTCACCCCCGATGAGAACTTCTCATACAAGGGACAGAAATACAACACCGGAGACTTCTATCTCTCCGTCACCCCATTCAGCTGGATTGAGATTGCCTACACCTTCACACTGATGAAGACAGCCCTCAAGGGACACCTCGACAGCCAGACCAAACCCAAATACAACAACAAGGACAGATACTTCTCACTGAAGGTAAATCCCCTGCGCGAAGGCAAATACTGGCCCGCGGTGGCCCTGGGTGTCAACGACTTTGTCAGAACCCCCGGCAAAGGCAGTTACTCAGAGGCTCTGAAAGTAAACGGATATTTCTACAATTATTATATAGCATTGACCAAGCACTTCCGCCCATACGGACAGGACTTCAGTGTCAATGTCGCATACCGCCACTACTCACGCGAGAAAAACCAGAAATGGGACGGTATCGTTGGCGGCGTCACATGGAACCCACGTTGGGTAAAAGATTTGAGGATTATTGCCGAATATTCCGGCGATGATTTCAACTTTGGCGCCGATTATGTGTTATTTAAACATGTACTGCTCCAAGCCGTCATGCAAGAAGGCAAATATTTCTCAGGCGGCATCTGTTTCCAAGGAAATCTTTTCTGACTATAATAATCAACCATAATATTTTACTAATTTCATTTTACTAAAATGCAAATGTTATTCAAGACAGGAGTTAGCATCCTCCTCGGAGCAATGCTCTCGTTTGGATTTGTCTCCTGCAGTGACCACGATGTGGTGGACGCCACCACAATCCCCTCTATCGCAGCTGTCCACAACATCAGCGGTTCTGTAGCCGGAATCAACGGCAAGGGAATCCAGGGCGCTACAGTCGAGCTCTCAGGAGACGCTAAGGCCACTGTCACCACAGACGCTAACGGCTACTTCATCTTCCCCGACGTGAAACCCGGCAAATATCACCTCACAGTCTCAGCCGAGGGCAAGACTTCTAAGGAGAAGGACATCACCATCGTTGACAACGGAAAGGGACAGAACATCGTTTGGAACGTAATGCTCTCAAGCATCGACGCATCTAAGAACATCACCGTCACTGACCAGGGCGGCGAAGGCGAGACCGAGACCGAGGCTCTCGAGGGCAACGACCTCGCTGAGATCGAGGTTGACGTTGATATCGACTCCAAAGACCTCAGCAAGGAGGCAGTCATCACCATCACACCCATCTACACCCCTTACTCAGACGAGATAAGCCGTGCAGTCAAGGAGACTCTCCTTGTTGGTGCTGAGATCTCCTGCTCAGACCCCGAGGTTAAGATTGTAAACCCCATCGACCTCACCTTCAATGTCGACGAGGAGACTGCAGCTCAGGTAACAGCCAAGAAACTCGTCAACGACTCTTGGGTAGTTATCCAGGCTCGCAAGGAGAACGGCAAGGTCATCATCCCTGCTGACGAATTCACATCTTACGGCCTCTTCGCTCCCGTAGACTTCACAAGCTCTGCAAAATGGGAGAACCTCACCCTCTCACCCCAGTCACTCTTCGACAACACCGAGAGCGGACGCCCCATGCAAGTCGGCACCGTCACATATGAGTATGGCGTAGGTATGGAGATCACCTCAAAGGGTGAGACTGTCTTCAAGGCTCTCCTCATCGAGGCTCTCGCACGTGAGTATGGCGCTAACGCCTTCAAGACAACAGGCGAGTTCCCCATCAACATCACTCTCCCCATCGGCACATTCCTTCAGGTGACAGCCCAGCAGGCCATCAACAACGTTGCCGCTGCATGCGCCGGCCGCAAGGTTGAGGGCATACAGTATGGCGATGTGAACATCACCACAACAACTGGCGACAGAGACCACACCGGTGGTGCTAGCCGTCCCAACTAAGCATCGACACCCCTAAACAAAAACTACAGCCACCGTCCTCACATCGAGGATGGTGGCTGTTTTATTGTCTGGTCTCATCACTGTCATCTGGCGACAACATGTCCCACATAAGCCAGAGAGAATCCCAGAATCAAGGAAACAGCAGCATAGACAACGAGCGTCAGATGACTGCTGTCGTTGAACAGCAACAGGTTCTCATGGGAGAACGTAGAGAACGTCGTCAATCCACCACAGAACCCCGTTGTCAGCAACAGTCTCGCCTCCTGCGACATTATCACATTTCTATCGACGAGACCATATATCAGGCCGATGAGAAAACAGCCAGCCATATTGACTATAAATGTCCCCCATGGGAAGCACGACAGCAGCGCCGTCCCCTCACAGCCCTTAGTCAGTCTATTCACTAAATCTGTCAGCAGGAAGCGGCACACTCCTCCTATACCGCTCCCCACAAACACGACAACCGCTAACTTCAGCATATCTCTATTATCTCTCTATAAAGAACGCCCCGGGTGCCATCAGAAGCGCCCGGGGCGAGTGTTCCTATGTCCTTTCAGACTCGAGACTATTAGTTAGCCTTGATTGTGACGGCACGGTCGAGAGAAACAAACTTCTCGCCCATGTCGTTGAGGTTGGCGTTGTTGACTGTAACGTCGAGCTGTGAGGGATTGACACCATTGCGGAGAAGAACCTTCTCAACACCGTTGGCACGAGCGTGACGCAGACGGTCGTTGATAGCGTCTGTACCGGTGTAGTTATCGGCCCAGCCACATACTGTGTACTTCTGGTCGGGATTGCTCTTCATCACCTCAGCTACAGCGCCGAGCACCTTGCTGTCTACACGTGAGATGCGTGAGCTTCCGATGGTGTAGTAGATAGTGCAGAGAGGACCCTCCTCCTTCTGAACGATGGTCTGAACGGGACGGTTCAGGCAGTCTCGGAGCTGTGCCTCAAGATCAGCGATGCGGCCGTTGGCAGCCTGAAGGCGAGCCTCAACCTCGTCGCAGTTGGGGATTTCGGGGATAACGGGAACGATGGGTGCTGACCATGTTGACTTGTTGAAGTTATAGGTGATGCCGATGTAAGCCTGACCGTCGAGATAGGTCTTGTTAGGCATGCACTCACACCAGTCGTCTGTGAGAGCCACGAGACGGAGGTCAAGATAGAGAGCTACGTTCTTGTTGAGGTTGAAGTTGTTGATAAGACCTGCATGAACAGAGATAGCGTCGTTGGCAAGGTCGTTGTGCTCCCAGCCATCACGCTTCTCGCCTTTGAACTTGGGTGTGTATACCCAGTTGTAGCCTGCGCCACCATACACGATAGCGTTATATACACGGCCGGGACGATAGCCGCACCACCAGTTGGTGAGGTTGACCATTGCGTTGAACTGAATGCCAAACTCGTTGCGTTTGTACTTGTCCCAATCCTTGTATGTGCCGTAGTAGCCTACGCCACCATCCTTGCCGAGACCCTTCACTGATGTAAAGTTGCCACCGACACGGAGACCTACGATGGGTGAGAACCATTTGCCTACCCAAATTCCTGCATTGGGTGAGAAACGATCCATGAACTTGCGCTCGCTGTTGTCACGGTCGAAGTAGTAGTTGATACCACCTTCAGCTGACACGAACCAGTTGTTCGAGAAGCTATTGAAGAGATAGCCCTGGGCGGGATCCTCTACATAGCTGATTTCTTGGGCGCTCTGGGCCATTGCGCTTTGGCCCATGAAAAGAGCGGCTACCAAGCCAAGAAGGATACTTTTTTTCATAAATAATTAATTATTGGAAAATAGTTGAAATTTCGCGTCGAATTTGCTGTCTTTACGCAGGTTGCAAAGTATGAAAAGACGATATTTGCTTTGCCCTTCCGGCAAAAGACACATAATCCGGTGTCAAAGGTATAACATTTTTTTGGAATAATCTAAAATTAAGCAAAAAAATCTTTCATCATTGGCACTTTTTCCCATACAGCGTCACAAAAAAAGACAATCCGGCCAAAATATTGGCCGGATTGAGCAATTTTATCCAAGTAAGTTTCGATTTACTTTTTCAGATAGGCGAGAACCTGCGCCTTGACAGCCGGAAGTGTGAACCCAAACTTCTCGTCGAGCACCTTATAGGGAGCCGATGCGCCGAAGTGGTCCAGACCGAAGATTGCACCATCCGAGCCCACAAGACCGCGCAGGGTCGAGGGCAGACCGGCCGTAAGTCCGAATGTGGGCACACCGGGGGTAATAACAGACTGGCGATACTCGATGGGCTGATTGTTGAACAGGCCAATCGAGGGAGCAGAGACCACACGTGTCTTGATGCCGTCAGCTGCGATAGCCTCAGCCACCTCACACAGAAGCGATACCTCTGAGCCATTGGCCACAAGAATCACATCCGGATTCTCCTCCTTGACAACGGCATATGCGCCCCGACGGCTTCCGGCCTCAGCCTCAGCGAAGCGGTCGCCGCTCGATGCGGGAAGGTCAGGTAGGTTCTGACGTGAGAGAACGAGAGCCGAGGGGGTCTCGAAGTTCTCCATAGCCATTTCCCATGCCACACTTGTCTCTGCGGCGTCTGCCGGACGAAGCACAAGCATCGAGGGCTTCCCTGAGAGGTTGCGGAGTTCCTCCATCAGTCGTAGCTGTGCCTCCTGCTCTACAGGCTCATGAGTGGGGCCATCCTCACCTACACGGAATGCATCGTGTGTCCAGATATACTTCACAGGAAGTTCCATGAGGGCTGCCATGCGAACTGCAGGCTTCATATAGTCAGAGAACACAAAGAATGTGCCGCAAGCACAGATCACACCGCCGTGGAGAGCTATGCCGTTCATAACGGCTGCCATGGTGAGCTCGCTGACACCGGCATGGAGGAATGCACCTGTGAAGTCACCCTTCTTGAAAGGATGGGTCTTCTTGAGGAAGGCATCAGTCTTGTCTGAGTTAGCAAGGTCAGCTGACGAGACAATCATATTCCCCACTTTCTCAGCAAGCACACTGAGCACATCGGCCGACGCCTGACGTGAGGCGATATTGGCCTTGTGGGGGATGGCGCGCCAGTCGATGGCGGGAAGCTTGTTATCGAGATAGTCATGGAGTTCCTTGGCAAGCGCGGGGTTAGCAGCCTCCCATGCAGCCTGCTCCTCACGGCGGCTCTTCACAATCTTGCGGAGTTCCTCACGGCGGGCATCATAGAGAGCCTTGACATCCTCAAAGATAACGAAGGGATTCTCAGGATCAGCCCCGAGATTCTTCATTGTGGCAGCGAAGTCAGCTCCTGCAGCGCTGAGAGGCTGTCCGTGGGTTGAGCACTGGCCCTCAAAGTTCGATCCATCCGCCTTGCGGACACCCTTGCCCATCACAGTGTGGCCTATGATGATTGTGGGACGCTCTGTCTCCTTCTGAGCATCCTCGATGGCCTTGGCTATCTCAAGGGGATCATTGCCGTTACACTCAAGCACATTCCAGTGCCATGCTCGATACTTGGCAGCAACATCCTCAGCATCCACTGCCTCAACCATTGTTGAGAGCTGCACCTTGTTTGAGTCATAGAACATGATGAGGTTCGACAGGCCAAGGTGGCCGGCCAGGCGCCCCGCGCCCTGTGATATCTCCTCCTGCACACCGCCGTCAGAGATGAAAGCATATGTCTTGTGTGAGAGCCAGTTGCCGAAACGTGCTGTCAGGAAACGCTCTGCGATGGCACAGCCCACAGCCATGGTGTGGCCCTGGCCAAGGGGACCTGAGGTGTTCTCAACGCCACGCTCGGGGTGCAACTCAGGGTGACCCGGTGTGGGCGAGCCCCACTGGCGGAACTGTGAGAGCTCATCTGTTGTATAATGGCCGAAGAGCGCCAGGACACTGTAGAGCATAGGCGACATGTGGCCCGGATCAAGGAAGAAACGGTCGCGGGCTATCCAACGTCCATCATCGGGGTCGGTTATGAGAAACTGCGAATAGAGCACATTGACAAAGTCGGCACCACCCATCGCTCCTCCGGGATGGCCTGACTTGGCTTTCTCAACCATAGCCGCGGCAAGCACGCGGATATTGTCTGCCGCACGGTTTACTGATGTTAGATTCATCGGTTTAGAATATATAAGTTGTAACTATTATTTATTGTCAAAATTACAATAAGCCTTGGACTGTCATCCGAGCCGTTGGCAAATTTACAAAATTTTCCCTGAAATCCTCATATTCCACTCCTAAATAACAGACCATTCCCATAAAAAATCCCATATTCAACTTACTCGCACGTCCCCTCACACCCACCCTTCCCTCCAGACCTCCCCCCTTCACTGAGACTCATCCACACATCTCCATTGCCATTAAAATACAATAAGGAACCGTATTTTTAACAATACTTAAGTGCCATCAGGACAAAATTTCATTACCTTTGTGAATTCTAATTCTGTCTCAAGCCTCAACTATCATCAATAAAAAGACATACAACAACTTCTTACTTTAAAGACTAATGAAAACTTCAGAGAAATCCAATGGACGCATCGTAGCCATAGTGGCGATGTTCTGCATCTACGCTATGATTTCCTTTGTGACCAATCTTGCTGCCCCCATCGGCACTATCTGGGGCTACAAGTTTGCCGGCAACTCTGTGCTCGGCATGATGGGTAACATGATGAACTTCCTAGCCTACCTCTTCATGGGAATCCCCGCGGGCAATCTGCTTGTGAAGATTGGCTACAAGAAGACAGCCCTCTGGGCCATGGCAGTAGGCTTCGTAGGCCTCTTCGTCCAATGGCTCTCCAGCGTGGCCGGGACTGAGACCGTCGTCACCTCCATCAGCGGTAGCCCTGTAACACTCAACTTCTTCATCTACCTTCTGGGCGCCTTCATCTGCGGCTTCTGTGTCTGCATGCTCAACACTGTCGTTTGCCCGATGCTCAACCTCCTCGGAGGCGGCGGCAAGACCGGCAACCAACTCCTCCAGAGCGGCGGCGCTCTCAACTCCCTCTCAGGCACCCTCACTCCCCTCTTCGTAGGCGCCCTCATCGGCCAGCTCACCACCAAGACCCAGATGAGCGACGTCGCTCCTCTCCTCTGGGTGGCAATGGGCGTCTTTGCCGTGGCCTTCGTGGTCATATCATTTGTGGCCATCCCTGAGCCCAACCAGAACACCTCAGGCAAGAAGATTGTCTACGCACACTCACCCTGGAACTTCCGCCACACCGTGCTTGGCGTCATCGGCATCTTCTTCTATGTAGGTATTGAGATCGGCATTCCCGGCACCCTCAACTTCTATCTCGCTGACCAGAGTGCCACAGGAGCCGGCGTCATCGGCGCTGCATCAACAATCGCAGGCGCCATCGTGGCCATCTACTGGCTGCTAATGCTCGTCGGACGTATGCTCTCCGGTTTCATTAGTGGCTCGGTCAGCACCAAGACCCAGATTATCACGGTCTCCACTGTGGCCATCCTGCTCGTAGTCTTCGCCATCTTTATCCCCAGGGAGAAGGCCGTCCAGGTTCCCGCAGTCGTCTACGACCCCATAGAGAACACTGTTGAGGTACTTCGCACCGCCGGCGTGCCTGAGGAGACCGTCATCAACTTCATTGAATCTCCATCAGCTGAGGCCATAGCACCCTGGGCTGAAAACATCCAGGAGGAGTTTGAGATTTCGCCCGCCCAGGTTGTCACAAACCTCACCTCCGTTCCCAAGGTTCCCGTGAGCGCACTCCTCCTCATCCTATGCGGTCTCTGCACATCTGTCATGTGGGGAGGCATCTTCAACCTCGCCGTCGAGGGTCTTGGCAAATACACCGCCCAGGCATCCGGCATCTTCATGATGATGGTAGTAGGTGGCGGCGTAATGCCCCTTATCCAAAACTGGATTGCGGGAGCCGCAGGCTACATGGCCTCCTACTGGCTCATCGTGGCGATGCTTGCCTATATCCTCTTCTATGGCGCAATCGGCTCCAAGAACGTCAACACCGACATCCCCGTTGATGAGACAGACGACCCCAGAAACCTCTGACGTCTGAACCCCAACATGACAAAAATAATCCATGCCGCCCATGCTGCATGGATTATTTTTGCCCTGTATTCCGTTCATCTAGCGGACTGCGATACACCGGCCGCCTCACCTTTCGCTTAGGCTCGCCGGGGCGTTTCGACATAGAGTCCTTGAGTTCAGTCACCGTAGTGCCTGGAGCAGTCGGGATTGTCTCAACCAAGACAGTATCAACTTCTTTCTCTATCCTTCTCTCCCCCCCTGACCCGCATCTTTGCAAGCCCACAAGCATCAATCCTGCGGCTAATACACCCATCAGGGATACCAGGCCGCGACGTTCTCGTGGAGTCATAGGTTCAGACATAAGGAGACATATTAAAGAAATACAAAAAATGACCGCCGTCCGGGAGGGTGTGGGGATGGACGGCGGTCGGGGGGAATTGGAGTTGGGATATTTACTATGAAAAAGTATCCTTATTGATTACTCAGCCTTGGCCTCCTCAGTTGCGGGAGCCTCAGCAGCGGAAGCAGCGGGAGTCTCAGCTGCCGGACGTGAGGAGCGGCGTGAACGGCGTGTCTTGGAAACACCCTTCTTCACACCCTTGTCGTTGAGCATGTTCTCATTATAGTCAACAAGCTCAATGAAACACATCTTGGCGTTGTCGCCCAGACGGTTGCCTGTCTTGAGAATGCGTGTGTAGCCACCATTGCGCTCTGCTATCTTCTGGGCTATCTCACGGAAGAGTTCAGTGACAGCCTCCTTGTTCTGGAGGTGTGAGAACACGAGGCGGCGGTTGGGGGTTGAATCCACCTTCGCACGGTTGATCAGGGGCTCGGCATACACGCGGAGTGCTTTAGCCTTTGCCAGCGTTGTGAAGATGCGCTTGTGCATGATCAGCGAGATAGTCATGTTGGCCAGCAGCGCGTCGCGATGAGCCTTCTTGCGGCTGAGATGGTTGAATGATTTATTGTGTCTCATCGTTGATTATTTCTCTTTATCAAGTTTATATTTGGAGATGTCCATTCCGAAGGAGAGGTTGAGGTTGGCCAGGAGTTCATCGAGTTCAGTGAGCGACTTCTTGCCGAAGTTACGGAACTTCAGAAGGTCAGTCTTATTGAAGACGACTAACTCTCCGAGGGTCTCCACCTCTGCACTCTTCAGGCAGTTCAGGGCACGCACTGAGAGGTCCATGTCGACAAGTTTCGACTTCAGGAGTTGTCTCATGTGAAGCACCTCTTCATCAAATTCCTCCTCCTGGTTCTGCTCATCTGTCTCGAGTGTTATCTTCTCGTCTGAGAAGAGCATGAAGTGATAAATGAGGATCTTCGCTGCCTCCTTGAGGGCATCTTTAGGGAGAATGGAACCGTCGGTTGTGATTTCGAGTGTGAGCTTGTCGTAGTCGGTCTTTTGATCAACGCGGAAGTTCTCCACGGTATACTTCACATTCTTGATGGGAGTGTAGATGGAGTCAATGGCGAGGGTGTCGATCGGTGCGTTAGGATCTTCATTCTCCTCGGCCGGAATCCAGCCACGGCCTTTATTGATTGTGAGGTCGATTGTGAAGCTTGCGCTAGGATCCAAATGACAGATGACAAGGTCAGGATTGAGAACCTCAAACCCTGCGAGGACTTTGCCAATGTCACCGGCTGTGAACTCTTCCTTCCCTGACACAGTGATGGATGCTTTCTCTGAGTCTGTCTCCTCTACTGTCTGCTTGAGGTTGACCTTCTTGAGATTCAGGATGATGTTTGTGACATCCTCCTTCACTCCGGGAATGGTGTCGAACTCATGTTTAACCCCCTCGATTCTAATCGAGGAGATGGCAAAACCTTCGAGGGAAGAGAGAAGGATGCGGCGAAGGGCATTGCCGATGGTGATACCATATCCGGGCTCCAATGGCTTGAACTCAAATTTACCGAAGTGATTATCGGCTTCCAACATCAGGACTTTGTCAGGTTTCTGGAATGCTAATATAGCCATGGATCTTAGTTTAATTGATTATTTTGAATACAACTCGACGATAAGCTGCTCCTTGATGTTCTCGGGGATATCTTCGCGTGCGGGTACATGAAGGAACTTGCCTGCCTTGACAGACTCATCCCACTCTATCCAAGGATACTTGCTGTGGTTGAAGCCTGCGAGAGCATCGCCGATCACCTCAAGCGACTTCGACTTCTCACGTACGCCTACGACATCACCGGGCTTTACGCTGTAAGATGCGATGTTGACAACCTTCCCGTTTACTGTCACATGACGATGGAGCACCAACTGACGGGCTGCAGCACGGGTCGGAGCGATGCCCAGACGGTAAACTACATTGTCCAAACGGCTCTCAAGGAGCTGCAGAAGGATCTCACCGGTGATACCCTTTGAGCGTGATGCCTTCTCGAAAAGATTGTGGAACTGCTTCTCAAGCACTCCATATGTATATTTAGCCTTCTGCTTCTCACGCAGCTGAACGCCATACTCTGAAGTCTTGCGACGCTTGTTGAGGCCATGCTGTCCCGGGGGATAGTTCTTCTTTGTAAGGACTTTGTCCTCACCGAAGATGGGTTCGCCGAACTTACGGGCGATTTTGGTGCGGGGACCTGTATATCTTGCCATTTTTGATTGGTTGTTTTGTTGTTTGCCTGCCTTAGACTGTTATTTCATTTTGACGCCCGTGCTGCTCCGGAGTGACAGCCGCGGCCACAGAGAGGTGTGATGGTTGTGGCCTGAATTTCATTTCATCGCGCGGGCGGCGCGGGCGGTGCCTGTGTGGCTGGCAATGTGGTTGGGTGTAAATTAAGTTTTATCTCGAAATTTACCGGGTGGATTCCCATCTGAGGTATCGGAACGGAGCGCGGCCTGAAGGATTGTGAAAGAAGAGCCTTGTTGTTTGTGTGGCTGACACGGCCGTCTTATGCTCCCCGACCTCCGGGAGCCCTGGAGGAGAGGGTGATGTTTTTATACGCGGCGACGCTTCGGAGGACGGCAGCCATTGTGAGGCAGCGGGGTCACATCGATAATCTCTGTGACTTCGATGCCTGCTCCGTGGATGGTACGGATGGCTGACTCACGGCCGTTGCCGGGTCCCTTTACATATGCCTTCACCTTGCGAAGTCCAAGGTCATACGCAACCTTGGCACAGTCCTGTGCGGCCATCTGGGCTGCATAAGGAGTGTTCTTCTTCGAGCCGCGGAATCCCATCTTGCCTGCCGAAGACCAGGAGATAACCTGTCCTTCAGAGTTGGCGAGGCACACAATGATATTGTTGAACGAGGAGTGGACGTGCAGCTGACCGGCAGCGTCGACTTTAACGTTTCTTTTCTTTGCGGCGACAGTCTTTTTTGCCATATTATCTCTTATTTAGTAGCTTTTTTCTTGTTTGCAACGGTTTTCTTGCGGCCCTTGCGGGTACGGGCATTGTTCTTTGTGCTCTGGCCGCGCACGGGAAGTCCGTTGCGGTGACGGATGCCGCGATAGCAACCGATATCCATGAGTCGCTTGATGTTGAGTTGGATTTCACTGCGGAGGTCGCCCTCTACCTTATAGTCTGAGCCAATCACCTCGCGCACCTTGGCGGCCTGGTCGTCTGTCCAGTCCTTTACCTTGATGTCGACATTGACTCCGGCTTTCTCAAGGATGGTCTTGGCTGCACTTCGGCCTATACCGAAGATATAGGTCAAGGCGATTTCACCTCTCTTGTTCTGGGGGAGATCAACTCCCACGATTCTTACTGCCATATAGTTAGTTGACTAAATTTTTTGCAAAGTTAATACTAATTTCGCATAATAAGGGGGCCGAAACGCTTAGACGCAACACTAATTAGAAATCGTTTTAATAATTTAACTAATCAGTCGGTGCGCTCTTCTCTGTTCCGTCTCCCGCATGCACTCCTGCGGTCTGTATTAGCCCTGACGCTGCTTGTATTTAGGATTCTTCTTGTTGATGACGTACAGACGTCCTTTGCGGCGCACAATCTTGCTGTCCGGGGTGCGCTTCTTGACAGATGCTCTTACTTTCATTGTCTGAGGTTTATTGTTTGAATGTGATATTGTGTTCCTGATTGGAGTGTTCCCCCCGGCCGTTTATTTGTAGCGGAACGAGATGCGTCCCTTCGAGAGATCGTAGGGCGACATCTCGACCTTCACCTTATCGCCGGGAAGAATCTTGATGTAGTGCATGCGCATCTTGCCTGAGATATGGGCCGTGATCTCATGGCCGTTCTCAAGCTCGACACGGAACATGGCGTTCGACAGAGCCTCGACTATAGTACCGTCGAGTTCGATTGCTGCTTGTTTTGCCATATGAAGTTCTGTAGGTTATAAACGGGAATTATAGCGTTTCTGTTTCTCAAATATATCTCTCGCCCAGAGCCTCCTTCACATACTCAAACGTAGTGAGAATCTCAGGTCCCTCAGGGGTAATCGTGATGGTGTGCTCGTAGTGAGCCGATGGCTTGCGGTCCTTGGTGCGTGTCTGCCAGCCATCCTTCTCGATGACGATGTTGCGGCTCCCCATGTTGATCATAGGCTCGATACAGATACACATCCCCTTTTTCAGCACTGGGCCTATGCCACGGCGTCCATAGTTGGGCACCTCAGGGTCCTCATGCATCTTGCGTCCTATGCCGTGGCCACACATCTCGCGGACCACCGAGTAGCCACGCCTCTCACAGTAGGTCTGCACAGCATTGGCAATATCACCGATGCGGCGCCCCTCCTGTGCAGCCTCGATGCCCTTATAGAGAGCGGCCTTAGTCGTGACACACAGTTCCATTACCTCGGGGCTGATCTCCCCTACGGGAAAAGTGTAGCACATATCGCCACAATATCCATCGAGTTCGACAACCGTGTCGACACCTACGATGTCACCATCCTGGAGTTCCCTGCCTGAGGGAAAGCCGTGGACCACGGTCTCATTCACCTCTATGCAGAGTGTCCCGGGGAAACCGCCGTAGCCCAGACAGGCCGGACGGCCGCCATTGTCACGCATGAACTCGCGCGCAATATTGTCGAGGTGTCGCGTAGTCACACCGGGAGCCACCCACTTGGCGACCTCGCCAAGTGTGCGGCTCACGAGTGTGCATGCCTGTCGCATTTTCTCGATTTCTTCGGGAGTCTTGAGATAGATCATTGAAGAATCTTTTCCTGCTGTAACCGATTTTCAGAATTCTGTTTAATAGGCTGAGCCGGTTGTGCGACCTTTAATCTTGCCCTCCTTCATAAGTCCATCGTAGTGGTGCATCATCAGGTGCGACTCAATCTGCTGAAGTGTGTCAAGGACAACACCCACAAGAATGAGAAGCGATGTGCCTCCGAAGAACTGTGCAAAGTTCTGCGAGATGCCAAAGAAGCGAGCAAACGCGGGGAGGATGGCTACGATGCCGAGGAAGATAGACCCTGGAAGGGTGATGCGCGACATGATTGAGTCGAGATAGTCGGCTGTCTTCTTGCCAGGCTTCACACCGGGGATAAATCCATTGTTGCGCTTCATATCCTCAGCCATCTGTGTCGGACGGACGGTGATAGCGGTGTAGAAATATGTGAATGCTACGATGAGGATGAAGTAGACAAGGTTATACCAGAATCCGTTGATGTCTGAGAAAGCGGCATAGAAGCCTGATGACCCCTCTGAGCTGCCAAAGCCGGCAAGAGTGATGGGGATGAACATGATAGCCTGGGCAAAGATGATAGGCATCACACCGGCAGCATTAACCTTCAGGGGGATGTACTGGCGTGCGCCGCCATACTGACGGTTGCCCACAATGCGCTTTGCATACTGCACGGGCACCTTGCGTGTACCCTGGACGAGAAGCACAGCACCCACTGTCACGGCAAAGAGGAGAATAATCTCGACTACAAACATAATCAGACCACCCTGTGAGCCGGAAGACCCCGGGAGACGTGATGTGAATTCATAGAAGAGGGCTCCCGGGAGACGCGCGATAATTCCGACAAGGATGATGAAGGAAATACCGTTGCCGATGCCGCGGTCAGTGATGCGCTCCCCGAGCCACATGATGAACATGGAGCCGGCTGCCAGTATGACCGTCAGATAGGCTATGGTCCAGAAGCCCATGTGGGCACTGCCCGTGGCAGCGCTCACCTGGACCTGGAGATTTACAAGATAAGCAGGACCCTGGAGCAGAAGAATCAGCACAGTGAGATAGCGTGTATACTGGCTGAGCTTCTGACGTCCGCTCTCACCCTCCCTCTGCATTTTCTGGAAAGAGGGAAGTACCATGCCGAGCAGCTGGATCACGATGGACGCAGTGATGTAGGGCATGATGCCGAGGGCGAAGATTGAAGCCTGAGAGAACGCACCGCCCGAGAACATGTCGAGCAACTGCATGAGGCCACTCTTATTGGTGAACTTCGAGAGGGCGTCCAGATCCTCAGGCGAGATGCCCGGAAGGACCACATAACAGCCCAAACGATAGACAAGCACCAACATGAGGGTCACGAGAAGACGTTTTCTCAGTTCCTCAATGGTCCAAATGTTGCGAAGAGTTTGAATAAATCTCATTGGGTGGGAGAGGGGGGATTAGATTTTAGTCGCAGAGCCCCCGGCGGCTGTGATAGCGGCCTCGGCTGCTGCGGAGAAGGCGTTGGCCTCAACCTCGATTTTCTTGGTTAGTGTGCCGCCGGCGAGAATCTTGACGGGCTGCTTGCCGTTGGCAAGACCGGCCTCGATCATAGTGTCGATCGTAATCTTCTCAACACCTGCCTCTGTGGCCAGAGCCTCAAGGTCTGAGAGGTTGATGGGCTTGAAGATTGTCTTGTCGAGGGGCTTGAAGCCAAACTTGGGAAGACGGCGCTGGAGGGGCATCTGGCCACCTTCAAAACCGATCTTGCGTGAATATCCGGAACGTGATTTCGCTCCCTTGTGACCGCGGGTGGATGTCCCGCCCTTACCGGAGCCGGGGCCGCGGCCTATACGGGTCTTCGATGTGACTGAGCCGGCTGCGGGTTTGAGATTGCTTAAATCCATTGTGTGGTTGTGTTACAGGGATTGTTTATATTCAGGCGTTGGTCACTTCTACGAGATGGTGGACGGCCTGGACCATTCCACGGATCGAGGGGTTGTCTTCCTTGACAACCGAGTGATGCATTTTCTTAAGGCCGAGTGCGTCGAGTGTGCGCTTCTGCACAGCGGGAGCATTGATGCGGCTCTTTATCTGAGTGATTTTGATATTTGCCATTTCGGATGTGGGGAATTAGCCGTTAAACACTTTGTCGACTGACACTCCGCGGTTCTGAGCCACCTGTGCAGGCGAGCGCATCTCGCCCAGAGCGGCGATGGTAGCCTTGACAAGGTTGTGGGGGTTTGATGAACCCTTCGACTTGCAGAGAACGTCAGTGACACCTACACTCTCAAGCACGGCGCGCATAGCACCACCGGCCTTCACACCTGTACCGTGTGAGGCAGGCTTCAGAATCACACGCGAGCCGCCAAACTTGGCTGCCTGCTCGTGGGGGATAGTGCCTTTGTGAACGGGAACCTTGATGAGATTCTTCTTAGCAGCCTCAACGCCCTTGGCGATGGCTGCCTGAACTTCATTTGCCTTGCCGAGACCCCAACCTACGATGCCGTTCTCGTTGCCTACGACAACGATGGCTGCGAAGGTGAAGGTGCGGCCACCCTTGGTGACTTTGGTGACGCGGTTGATGGCCACGAGGCGGTCTTTGAGCTCGAGGTCGCTTGCGGACTTAACTTTGTTGTTCTTTACTGCCATAACTGGTGATTAGAATTTGAGGCCACCGTTGCGAGCGGCGTCCGCGAGTGATTTAACACGGCCGTGGAAAAGATAGCCGTTGCGGTCGAAGACCACTTCTGTTACGCCTGCGGCGAGGGCTTTCTGTGCGATTGCCTCACCTACCTTGGCTGCGATTTCACACTTGGTGCCTTCCTCAATCCCCTTGGATGAGGTGGCGCAGATTGTCTTGCCGGCGAGGTCGTCGATGAGCTGAACGTAGATCTGCTTGTTCGAGCGGAACACGGTCATGCGCGGACGGGCTGCTGTGCCGGAAATCTTGCCGCGGATGCGGGCTTTGATTTTATTACGACGCTGTATCTTAGAAACCATAGTTTTCTTGACGTGATTTTATTATTTGGCACTAGCCGACTTGCCGGACTTGCGGCGGATGATTTCGCCGACAAACTTGATACCTTTTCCCTTGTAGGGTTCGGGCTTGCGGAGTGAGCGGATTTTGGCGCAGACCTGTCCTAGGAGCTGCTTGTCATCGCTCTCAAGGATGATGAGCGGGTTCTTGTTGCGCTCGGTCTTTGCCTCAACCTTAACCTCCGGGGGGAGCTTTATATAGATGGCATGCGAATAACCCAGAGAGAGCTCAAGAACCTGGCCGTTTGATGAGGCGCGGTAGCCCACACCTACGAGCTCCATCTCCTTGCGATAACCGGTGGAGACACCCACAACCATGTTGTGGATAAGAGCGCGATAGAGACCGTGCTGTGCGCGGTGCTCACGATCGTCTGAAGGACGGGTGAGGGTGACATGGCCGTCTGCTACGCTGACGGTCAGATCAGGATTAACTTTCTGGGAAAGGGTGCCTTTGGGGCCTTTTACTGTGACTACGTTGTCAGCGCCGACAGTCACAGTGACTCCGGCGGGGATTTCAATGGGGGCTTTACCTATACGTGACATGTTGTGTTTCCTCCTTTGATTAGTAAACGTAGCAGAGAACCTCGCCACCTACCTTGAGGTCGCGGGCCTTTTTGTTTGTCATCACACCTTTCGATGTGGAGAGAATAGCGATGCCCAGGCCGTTGAGCACACGTGGCATATCTTTGTAGCCTGTGTAGCGGCGGAGACCGGGACGTGACACACGCTCCAGAGCCTTGATGGCGTTGACCTTGTCTACGGGGTCATACTTGAGAGCGATCTTGATGGTGCCGGCGGGATTCTCGCCTTCCTCAAATTTGTAGTTGAGGATGTAGCCTTGTTCGAAGAGAATCTTGGTGATTTCCTTCTTCAAGTTTGAGGCCGGTATCTCGACCACGCGGTGGTTGGCCTTGATAGCGTTCCTCAATCTTGTCAGATAGTCTGCAATAGGATCTGTCATTTGTTGATGTTGTTTAAATTGATTGGGGCAGTTCCCAACAATATTTAATACTCACTGTGTTTCGAGTGACGGGGAGGAGGGAGGGGGGTATCTAACTGTTAACGTGCGGGCACGCTCAGTTATTGTGTGGAGTGTCGTCAGGACGACACCTTTCTTGAAGTCGAGCGGCCGCCGCGCTGAGGCCTGAGGACCGGCCGTAGCCGGGGGCAGTCATCTCCGACCGCCATTGAACACTCAGACGTGGCTTTGAGGTAACGACTCTCGGGCCGTCGACTCTCTTGAAGGTTCTTGTCAGCGTTAGTCCCGGCCCGCGGCCGGGTGAGACATCTGTGCCTAGTGGCTTACCAGGATGCCTTCTTGACGCCAGGGATCAGGCCTGCTGAAGCCATCTCGCGGAACTGGATACGCGAGATGCCGAACTGACGCATATAGCCTTTGGGACGGCCTGTGATTGAGCAGCGGTTGTGGAGGCGCACGCTTGAGGCATTCTTGGGCAGAGCCTGCAGACCCTCATAGTCGCCGGCAGCCTTGAGCTCGGCCTTCTTCTTGGCGTATTTAGCCACCAGTTTGGCGCGCTTTACCTCGCGGGCCTTCATGGATTCTTTTGCCATAGTGGATGCTTAGTTTTTAGCGTTCTTGAACGGAAGACCGAACTCCTTGAGCAGAGCATAACCCTCTTCGTCGGTGTTGGCCGAAGTCACGAAGGTGATGTTCATACCCATGAGCTTGCTGATGGAGTCGATGTTGATCTCAGGGAAGATAATCTGCTCGGTGATGCCGAGAGTGTAGTTTCCGCGGCCGTCAAACTTAGAGTCGATGCCCTTGAAGTCACGGATACGTGGGAGAGCCACTCGCACGAGTCTCTCAAGGAACTCATACATCTTGTCTCTGCGCAGAGTCACCATCACACCGATGGGCATCTTCTTGCGCACCTTGAAGTTTGAGATATCCTTGCGCGAGAGGGTAGCCACGGCCTTCTGGCCTGTGATGGCGGTGAGCTCGTTGATGGCAGTCTCGATGATTTTCTTGTCCTGGGTTGCAGCGCCGAGACCCTGATTGATCACAATCTTCTTCAGCTTGGGCACCTGCATGGGTGTGGTGTAGCTGAACTTCTCGGTGAGGGCCGGAACGATGCGTTCCTGATAGTCTTTCTTGACAGTCTGGGTGCTCATTATTTAATCTCCTCTCCTGATTTTTTAGCAATACGGATTACTTTGCCATTCTCGCGGCGGATGGCGATACGGGTGGGCTTGCCGCTCTTCGGGTCGATCAGCGCGAGATTGGAGATAGCGATGGGGGCCTCCATCTTCACAAGGCCGCCCTGCGGATGCTGTGCATTAGGCTTGGTGGCCTTGGTGACAATGTTGATGCCCTCCACGATTGCCTTCTGCTTGGCAGCGAGGACTTTGAGCACACGACCCTCCTTACCGCGGTCGTCGCCGGCAAGAACATAGACGTTGTCGCCCTTCTTGATATGTAACTTTACCATTACTTTTTTGTTTTTGACGGGGTTGATTACGCCGTGGGGTTAGAGGACTTCGGGTGCGAGTGAAACAATCTTCATCTGGTTAGCAGCGCGGAGCTCGCGGGCCACCGGGCCGAAGATACGTGTTCCGCGGAGCTCACCGGCGTTGTTGAGAAGAACGCAGGCATTGTCGTCGAAGCGGATATAGGATCCGTCCTGACGGCGGATCTCTTTCTTGGTGCGGACCACTACAGCTTTTGAGACGGTTCCTTTCTTGACGTCAGAGGAGGGGATTACGCTCTTTACGGACACGACGATGATGTCTCCTACTGAGGCGTAGCGGCGTCCTGTGCCACCGAGCACGTGGATGCAGAGTGCTTCCTTGGCACCGCTGTTGTCAGCGACGGTTAAACGGCTTTCAGTCTGTATCATAGTTTACTTCACTTTTTCAATGATTTCGACCAGGCGCCAGCGCTTTGTCTTCGAGAGGGGACGTGTCTCCATCAGGCGCACTGTGTCGCCGATTGAGCACTCGTTCTTCTCATCGTGGGCATGGTACTTCTTGGTTTTGTTCACGAACTTGCCGTAGATGGGGTGCTTCTCTTTCCACTTCACCATTACAGTGATGGTCTTGTCACCCTTGTTGCTCGAAACAACCCCGATACGTTCTTTTCTGAGGTTTCTCTTTTCCATGTCTGGGGATTGGTTTACTTGTTGTTGAGTTCACGAGCGCGGAGCTCGGTCTTTACACGCGCGATGTTCTTGCGCGCGAGGGTGATCTTAGCGGGGCTGTCGAGGGGCGACACGGCGTGCTGAGCCTTCAGCTGCATGTAGTCGAGTTCCATCTGCTCGAGGCGGTCGCGGAGATCCTTGGTGGTAACTTCAGCGAAACTTTCTTTCTTCATGATTCGTTACACGTTTTGAGTTGGGTCATAGTCGCGGCGAACGACGAACTTGGTGGTCACAGGGAGCTTCTGGGCGGCCAGGCGCAGTGCCTCCTTGGCTACGTCGAAGGGTACACCCTCAACCTCGATTATGATGCGGCCCGGGGTAACAGGCGCTACGAAGCCTTCGGGGTTACCTTTACCTTTACCCATTCGGACTTCGGCAGGCTTCTTGGTGATGGGCTTGTCGGGGAATATGCGGATCCATATCTGACCCTGACGCTGCATATAGCGTGTCACGGCGACACGGGCGGCTTCTATCTGGCGACCGGTGATCCACTTAGACTCCAGTGTCTTGATGCCGAACGAACCGAAGGCCAACTGGTTGCCACGCTGAGCGAGACCCTTCATGCGGCCTTTCTGAGAGCGGCGGAATTTGGTTTTCTTAGGTTGTAACATGGGATTGAATCAGTTGTGGGTTTAACGGTTGTTTTTGGGTTTGCGGAAACCGCCGCGGCGGGGTGCGCCTGAAGCGCCCTGTGAGCCACGTGCCTCCTTCTGAGCATTTGTATAGTTGGGGGCAAGGTCACGCTTGCCATAAACTTCACCACGGCAGATCCAAACCTTAACGCCAATCACACCAACCTTGGTGTGAGCCTCGACGAGTGCGTAGTCGATGTCTGCACGGAGTGTGTGGAGCGGTGTGCGGCCTTCCTTGAACATCTCTGAGCGGGCCATCTCGGCACCGTTGAGACGTCCGGCCACCTGAACCTTGATGCCCTCAGCGCCGGCACGCATGGTGGCTGCGACAGCCATCTTGACAGCACGGCGATAGGCAATCTTGCCCTCAATCTGACGAGCGATGTTGGCGGCTACGATCTGAGCGTCGAGTTCGGGACGCTTCACCTCGTAGACGTTGATCTGCACTTCCTTATCGGTGATTTTCTTGAGTTCCTCCTTGAGTTTGTCAACATCCTGGCCACCCTTGCCGATGATGAGACCGGGGCGAGAGGTGCAGATTGTGATGGTGATCAACTTCATGGTGCGCTCGATGACGATGCGCGAAACGCTTGACTTGGCGAGACGGACATTAAGATACTTGCGGAGTCTGGAGTCCTCAAGCAAAGTATCGCCGTATTTCTTACCGCCATACCAGTTAGAGTCCCATCCACGGATAACTCCCAAGCGATTGCTGATTGGATTTACTTTCTGTCCCATTTGTTAAGCTTTGGCGTTTTTGTTTTCGATTGTGTCGACGATGAGGGTCACATGGTTGGCGCGCTTGCGGATGCGGTATCCGCGGCCCTGGGGAGCCGGACGGAGACGCTTGAGCATGGGGGCGCAGCCCACCATGACGGTCGAGACATAGAGCTCGCCATCATCGGCCTTGCGCTCGTTCTTTGCTTCCCAGTTGGCGATGGCCGAGCGGAGAAGTTTCTCAACACGTGCTGCGGCCTCCTTGTTAGAGAACTTGAGGATGCCGAGGGCGCGGTTGACCTCGACGCCGCGGATCATGTCGACCACAAGGCGCATCTTGCGGGGCGAGGTGGGTATGTTAAGCAGTTTTGCGAAGGCGACATTCTTCTGTTCGGCCTTGCGAAGGTCTGCTGAGTTTCTTTTTCTTACACCCATTTTATTTTAATTCTTGCTTTTTTGACGTTTGAATTATTTATATCAGGGCCCGATTTTTACTTCTTCCTGTTGCCTGAGTGGCCGCGGAATGTGCGTGTGGGGGCAAACTCGCCGAGTTTGTGTCCCACCATGTTCTCGGTCACGTAGACGGGGATGAACTTGTTTCCGTTGTGGACAGCGAATGTGTGGCCTACGAACTCGGGTGCGATCATAGAGGCGCGGCTCCAGGTCTTGATGACTGACTTTTTGCCTGACTCCTCCATGGCTGCGACCTTCTTTTCGAGCTTGACGCTGATGAACGGGCCTTTTTTCAATGAACGACTCATGAGGTATGCGTTGTTTTGAATGTCAGATTACTTTTTCCTTCTCTCGATGATGTACTTCGTCGACTGCTTCTTAGGTGCACGTGTCTTGAGGCCCTTAGCATAGAGACCCTTGCGTGAGCGGGGATGACCGCCAGATGCGCGGCCCTCGCCACCGCCCATGGGGTGGTCTACAGGGTTCATGACAACGCCGCGGTTGCGGGGACGACGGCCGAGCCAGCGTGAGCGGCCGGCTTTGCCTGAACGCTCGAGAGAGTGCTCCGAGTTGCCCACCACACCGACTGTGGCGCGGCATGCGGCGAGAATCTTGCGTGTTTCGCCGGAGGGTAATTTGACAATGGCATAGGTGCCTTCACGAGAGATGAGCTGAGCGAAAGTTCCGGCTGAGCGGGCCATGAAGGCTCCCTGACCGGGGCGCAGCTCAATGTTGTGGACGAGTGTGCCGACAGGAATGTTGGCCAGCGGGAGGCAGTTGCCCACCTCGGGCTGGGCCTCGGGACCTGACATGAGGACATCGCCTACCTTGAGTCCGTTGGGTGCAATGATATATGCCTTAGCGCCGTCCTTATAGAAGAGGAGGGCGATTCGAGCCGATCGGTTGGGATCGTACTCGATTGTCTTGACAACGGCGGGAATGCCGTCCTTGTTTCTCTTAAAGTCAATGATGCGGTATTTGCGCTTGTGGCCACCACCAAGGTATCGGGTGGTGAGGTGTCCTTCGGCGTTGCGGCCTCCGGATGCTTTTTTGCCGACTGTAAGAGATTTCTCCGGTGTTGTAGCAGTGATGGTACCTTTAAATACACCGATTACCTTGTGTCTCTGGCCCGGGGTGGTGGGCTTGAATTTTCTTACTGCCATTTCTTATTAGATGTTGCTATAGAAGTCAATGGTCTGTCCTTCGGCAAGGTCGACGATGGCTTTCTTCCAAGCGGCGGTCTTGCCGCGGAGCAAGCCGCTCTTAGTCCAGCGTGACTTGTTTTTTGAACGCATGTTGATTGTGTTAACGCTGGTGACCTTGACGTCATAGAGTTTCTCAACGAGACTCTTGATCTGATACTTGTTAGCCTCGGGAGAAACGGCGAATGTGTAGCGATTGGCCTTCTCGCTGAGGCGGGAGGCCTTCTCGGTCACGACGGGTTTGATTGAGATTTCCATGTTTGCGTCTTGTTTTCTCTGGTTGGCTTAAAGATTATTGATGACCTCGAGCGCACCCTCGCTGAGGATGATTGCGTTCGAGTTCATGACGGCATACGTATTGACGTCCTTGGCAACCATTGTCTTGGTGTCGGGGACGTTACGGGCAGACAAAGTTACGTTTTTATTCTCAGACGGTAAAATGAAGAGAATCTTTTTGCCCTCGACTTTAAGATTTTTAGCAAAATTTACAAAATCTTTAGTCTTGGGGGCGTCGAGATTGAGATCCTCAACGACGATGATCTGGGAATCCTGGAGCTTCCAGGTGAGGGCGCTGCGACGGGCGAGCTGCTTCACTTTCTTGTTCAACTTGAACCTATAGTCACGGGGACGGGGTCCGAAGACACGTCCGCCGCCTACGAGGACGGGCGAGTTGATGTCACCTATACGGCTGCCGCCGCCGCCTTTCTGCTTGTGCAGCTTGCGGGTGGAGCCGGAGACCTCAGAGCGCTCCTTGGACTTGTGTGTGCCCTGGCGCTGGTTGGCGAGATACTGCTTGACGTCGAGGTATACAGCGTGCTCGTTGGCATCTACTGCGAAAACCTCGTCGGCGAGTTGAGCCTTGCGGCCTGTGTCTTCGCCCTTGATATTATAGATTGCGACTTCCATTTACTTTTCAATTAAAACGATTGAACCTTTGCTTCCGGGGATGGAACCCTTGATGATGAGTACATTGTGTTCGGGCATCACACGAACCACCTGGAGGTTCTGGACGGTCACTTTCTGGTTGCCCATCTGGCCAGCCATGCGCATTCCCTTGAACACCTTGGCGGGATAGGAGCAGGCACCCACAGAACCGGGGGCACGCAGACGGTTGTGCTGGCCGTGGGTTGACTGGCCAACGCCGCCGAATCCGTGGCGCTTAACGACGCCCTGGAAGCCCTTACCTTTAGATGTACCCTGGATGTCGACGAAGTCGCCTTCGCTGAAGAGATCGACGGTGACTGTCTCACCTGCCTTCATCTCTCCTTCAAATCCTTTGAACTCGGCCAAGTGGCGCTTGGGAGTCACTCCGGCTTTCTTGAAGTGGCCGGCCAGAGGTGCTGTTGTGTGCTTGTCCTTCTTGTCCTGGAAGCCAAGCTGCACTGCCTCATAGCCATCCTTCTCAGCCGTTTTCACTTGAGTAACTACGCAGGGGCCTACTTCGATAACAGTGCACGGCACGTTCTTGCCGTCGGCACTGAAAACGGATGTCATTCCGATTTTTTTTCCTATTAATCCTGGCATTTCTCTTTAATTTAGAAAATGTGAACTGATGGAGTTGCTTTTAGTTTCTTTTTACTCAAATCCGATTGGGGATTAGACCTTGATCTCTACCTCAACGCCTGAGGGGAGTTCGAGCTTCATGAGAGCGTCCACGGTCTTGCCTGTCGAGTTGTGGATGTCGATCAGGCGCTTGTAGCTCGAGAGCTGGAACTGCTCGCGGGACTTCTTGTTGACGAAGGTTGAGCGGTTGACGGTGAAGATGCGGCGGTGGGTAGGCAGGGGTATGGGACCCGAGATTACGGCGCCGGTAGCCTTGACGGTCTTCACAATCTTCTCGGCCGACTTGTCAACGAGGTTGTAGTCGTAGGACTTGAGTTTGATTCTGATTGTCTGGTCCATATTGTTAGTTGAATGAAAGTGTCTCTTACTTGATGAGGTCTACGCGGCCCTGGCACTCTGTGAGCACATTCTTGGCGATCGAGCTGCTCACCTCAGCATAGTGGCTGAAGGACATGGTCGATGTGGCGCGGCCTGAAGTGATTGTACGGAGGGCGGTCACATAGCCGAACATCTCGGCGAGGGGGGCTTTTGCCTTGACGACGCGGGCGCCTGAGCGTGATGTCTCCATGCCCTCTACCTGGCCACGGCGCTTGTTGAGGTCAGAGATGACGTCGCCCATCGACTCCTCGGGGGTGACAACCTCAATCTTCATGATGGGCTCGAGCAGGACGGGAGCTGCTTTCTCAGAAGCCTTCTTGAAGGCCTGGATGGCGCAGAGCTCGAATGAGAGCTGGTCAGAGTCGACGGGGTGGAATGAGCCGTCGAGGACGGTGACCTTGAGCTGCTCTACGGGGAATCCGGCGAGCACACCGTTCTTCATCGCTGTGGTGAAGCCCTTCTGGATTGAGGGGATGAACTCCTTGGGGATGTTGCCGCCCTTCACCTCGTCGATGAACTGGAGGCTGCCCTCGAAGCCCTCGTCGACTGGCTCAACGCGGACGATGATGTCGGCAAACTTACCGCGGCCACCGGTCTGTTTCTTGAAGACCTCGCGGAGTTCTACGGGCTTGGTGATTGACTCCTTGTATGTAACCTGGGGACGTCCCTGGTTGCACTCTACCTTGAACTCGCGGCGGAGACGGTCGATGATGATGTCGAGGTGAAGCTCGCCCATGCCAGAGATGACGGTCTGGCCTGTCTCCTCGTTTGTCTCAACGCGGAATGTGGGATCCTCCTCAGCGAGTTTCTGAAGTCCGACGCCGAGTTTGTCAAGGTCCTTCTGAGTCTTAGGCTCTACGGCGATACCGATAACGGGATCGGGGAACTCCATTGCCTCGAGGACGATGGGGTGGTTCTCATCGCAGAGGGTGTCGCCGGTGCGGATATCCTTGAAGCCTACGCCTGCGCCGATATCGCCGCAGCCAATCATCTCCTTGGCGTTCTGCTTGTTTGAGTGCATTTGGAAGAGGCGAGAAACGCGCTCCTTCTTGCCAGAGCGGCTGTTGAGCACATATGAGCCGGCAACGACGTCGCCAGAGTAGACGCGGAAGAATGTGAGGCGGCCTACATAGGGGTCAGTGGCGATCTTGAAAGCGAGGGCACACATGGGGGCGTCGCTTGAAGGCTCGCGAACCTCCTTATGGTCAGGGTCGTCGGGGTTTGTACCCTCGACAGCGCCTGAGTCGACGGGGCTGGGAAGATAAGCGCAGACAGCGTCGAGGAGGCACTGCACACCCTTGTTCTTGAACGAGGAGCCACAGATCATGGGGACAACCTCCATCTTGAGGGTAGCGGCGCGGAGAGCGCGGCGGATCTCATCCTCCTGGATTGTTGAGGGGTCGTCGAAATATTTCTCCATGAGAGCGTCGTCAAACTCGGCTACTTTCTCGAGCATCTTGTCGCGCCACTCCTCGGCCTCGGCCTTGAGACCGGCGGGGATCTCCTCGATGGAGTAGTCAGCACCCATGCTCTCGTCGTGCCAGAAGATGGCCTTCATGGTGATGAGGTCTACAACGCCCTTGAAAGTCTCCTCAGCGCCGATGGGGATCTGAATGGGACAGGGGTTTGCGCCGAGAACCTCCTTGAGCTGACGGACAACCTCAAAGAAGTTAGCGCCGGAGCGGTCCATCTTGTTGACGTAGCCGATTCGGGGCACATTATATTTGTCAGCCTGACGCCACACTGTCTCTGACTGGGGCTCAACGCCGCCTACGGCACAGAAAGTGGCGACAGCGCCATCGAGGACACGGAGAGAGCGCTCCACCTCGACGGTGAAGTCGACGTGTCCCGGGGTGTCAATAAGGTTGATCTTGAATTGGTCGCCGGCATACTTCCAGAAAGTTGTAGTAGCGGCTGAAGTGATGGTGATGCCGCGCTCCTGCTCCTGCTCCATCCAGTCCATGGTGGCTGCACCGTCGTGCACCTCGCCGATCTTATGGGTAAGACCGGTGTAGAAAAGGATACGCTCGGAGGTGGTTGTCTTACCGGCATCGATGTGGGCCATAATGCCGATGTTGCGCGTATATTTCAGATGGTCGTCTTTTGCCATTTTATTATAGCGAATCTAAATGTGTATCGGTGAAAAAAAGTTTTTGTTCTCTTCTCTCCTGAGGGGGGATTAGAAACGGAAGTGAGCGAAGGCGCGGTTAGCCTCGGCCATCTTGTGCATATCCTCCTTGCGCTTGTAAGCGCCGCCCTGCTCATTGAAAGCGTCGACGATCTCGGCGGAGAGCTTCTCGGCCATTGTCTTGCCGCCGCGCTTGCGGGCATAGAGGATAAGGTTTTTCATCGAGATAGATTCCTTGCGGTCAGGGCGGATTTCAGTGGGGACCTGGAAGGTTGCGCCACCGACGCGGCGTGACTTAACCTCGACCTGAGGTGTGATGTTCTCAAGAGCCTTCTTCCAGATTTCGAGGGGTGTAGCCTCTTCGTTGGGAAGTTTAGCCTTGACGATTTCGAGAGCTGAGTAGAAGATAGTGTAAGAGGTGTTCTTCTTGCCGTCATACATAAGGTGGTTGACGAACTTTGATACTCTCACGTCGTTGAACACGGGATCGGGGAGAATCACCCGCTTTTTGGGCTTTGCTTTACGCATTTGTTTGTTTAGATTTTTGTTTTTGGTTGCTTGGTTGCTGCATCTTTCATCTTCAACGGGAGTCCCTCCGGACCGGACCGTTTACTCAACCTGATTTAGCCTTCCAATCAAATCAAAAACGGGAGGTTTTACGACTCGGTTTTAAAATGATTGCTTCTTAGTTTTCAGAAAAGGAGCGTCGTGTAAGTCTCTGCGGTTTGCCTTGATTACTTCTTGGCAGCCTTGGGACGTTTAGCGCCATATTTTGATCGGCGCTGGGTGCGGTCTTTCACGCCCGAAGTATCGAGGGTGCCGCGCACGATGTGGTAACGCACACCGGGGAGGTCCTTGACACGGCCGCCACGCACGAGCACGATTGAGTGTTCCTGGAGGTTGTGGCCCTCGCCGGGGATGTAGCTGTTGACCTCCTTGCCGTTGGTGAGGCGGACACGGGCCACCTTACGCATAGCGGAGTTAGGTTTTTTAGGGGTTGTTGTGTAGACACGCACGCACACGCCACGACGCTGGGGGCATGAATCAAGCGCGGGTGACTTGCTCTTGTCCTCAAGAGCCACACGGCCTTTTCTTACTAATTGCTGAATAGTAGGCATCTTAGTTTCTTTTGTTTGACTTATATAGTGATTATTCTTTTTGCTCTATGTTTTCTGATGCTCCAGGGAAGACCCGAGGCGAATGCGCTTACACACATTTATCGCCCCGACACTGCTGACTCTCAATGAGTTAGCATTGTCGTGACGTCGGAATCTTCCTAAAGCGTTGCAAAATTACAAATTATTTCCCTAACTGCCAAATACTTCCACAAAAAATATTATGGTATTTTTTCAAGAGGGGTGGTTTTCCAAAATGTCAAAGTGCGCTTGCCGTGCGGTTTGACTTTGGGTCGCGGAGC
>JAMPAK010000001.1:472136-574282 GCA_023667285.1 Muribaculaceae bacterium | reverse complement strand
ATATTTGATTTATAGCATAATCCATTTTTGTCTCTCAAAAAGTGACGAAGTCAGGTGCCATCCCAAGGTCTTTACGGCTAAAGACCTTCTTGGTAACCGGTGAGGTGTCTGTCAGTCCCCCTTGCGGGACGTCCCTGACATCGCGCCGGCTTTGTCACGGAGCTGAACTCCATATAGTCCAGGGTCTGAGGCCGAGTGGACTACCATTTGAAAACCTACGGGAACCGAAGTTCTTTCGTGCTTTCATCTTATCTAACGCCCGGCCCACCCTAAAGGTTTCTCCGATGATGTGAAATAGTGCTTAAAGAGGTTAACATATTTTGTCAATCCTCCAGCCGCTTATTGATTGCGCGGAACTTACGCACAATCTCGTCGTTGCATAGATTCCCTATGCTCCCCTCATGCGTATGCCTGAGGTTATGGTCCGGACGATATGTCCCCTCCTGCACCTCACGCCCAACAGTGCGATATGCCTCCCTGAACGGCACACCTGACAGCACCAGCCTGTTCACCTCCTCGACTGTGAAAAGGGTGTCATAGAGCGGCGACGACAAGATATCACTCTTCACCCGTATGTGGCCCAGCATGAAGACAGCCATATCCAGACAGTCTATCAACTCTGTGGTGGCCGGAAAGATTATATCCTTCAGCAACTGCAGGTCTCGGTTATATCCAAGCGGCAGATTTGTGGTCAGAAGGGCTATCTCATTTGGCAGCGACTGCAGACGGTTGCACCTCCCTCTCATTATCTCGAAGACATCCGGATTCTTCTTATGGGGCATGATAGATGAGCCGGTGGTCAACTCATCCGGGAACGACACAAACCCATAGTTCTGACACATCCATGTACACACATCCATGGCAAGATGCCCGAGCGTCGAGGCTATGGCGGCTATCGCCATAGCGGCTGCGCGCTCTGTCTTGCCGCGCGACATCTGAGCAGCCACCACATTCCAGTGCATGTCATCAAACCCAAGCAGTTCAGTGGTCATCCGGCGGTTAAGGGGAAAAGACGACCCGTATCCGGCAGCAGATCCCAGGGGATTCTGATTGGCCGTGTCATAAGCCGCCACAAGCAGGCGCATATCATCTGCCAGCGACTCCGCATAAGCCCCAAACCAGAGGCCGAACGACGAGGGCATCGCCACCTGCATGTGCGTATAGCCCGGCATCAAGTCATCCTTATGCTCCTCGCTCAGCGAGATGAGACGGTCGAAGAGTCTACCCACAGCCTCTCCGACACGACGCAGTTCATCGCGCATGAACAGTTTGAGATCCACAAGCACCTGATCGTTGCGCGAGCGTCCTGAGTGGATCTTTTTGCCTATATCCCCCAGTCGCTCCGTAAGCATGAGCTCTACCTGCGAGTGGACATCCTCAACCCCCTCGGCTATCTCAAAGCGCCCCGCATCAATCTCAGCGGCAATCTCCTCGAGTCCCGCCAGCAAACGCTTCAACTCTTCTGACGTGAGCAGTCCTATGCTCTCAAGCATCTTTATATGGGCCATAGACCCCTCCACATCATATCGTGCGAGGCGCAGGTCAAGTTCACGGTCGGCCCCGACCGTAAACTGCTCTATCATCTTGTCAGGCTCAAAGCCCTTGCTCCAAAGTTTCATTCAATGACACTATTATTTTTTCATAAATCTCTATGGCTGAAGCCATTTCGCTGAGACGGATATACTCATCGGCCTTATGGGACCTCGACGACTCACCCGGTCCTATCTTGAGCGACGGGATGGAGTGGAGGAGCGACATATCGCTCGTCGTGGGCGACACAAATGGCGTAAGCCCCAGTTCCACACACCTTTTCACCAATGGGTGACACTCACCTATCACCGACGGCTGCACGCGCGTGGAGCGAGGCGCCATCTCTGTGTGGACGCTGACAGCACTCCTCAGCAATCTCACAGCCTCCTCGTTCGGACAGGTGTCCACCGTCCTCACATCCACTACCCAGCTGCAACTGTCGGGGATGACATTGTGTGCGCTCCCGGCCTCTATCATGGTGACATTAAGTCCCATGCGTCCAAGCACAGGCGAGGCCGGTAGTTCCAGATGTCTTAAGTTCTCTATGTCCTCGATGGCTCTGTAGAGCGCGCTCACTCCCTCCCCTCGCGCTGCATGCCCGCTCACCCCATGGGTCACACAGTCCATCACCACGAGTCCCCTCTCGGCCACAGCAGGCTCCATCCCCGTAGGCTCCCCGACAATAGCAGCGGTTATGCCGATTCCCAGCCGCTCCATCTCAGACAGGAAAGCACGGATGCCATGCTCTCCCCCCACCTCCTCCTCGGCCGTCAGCGCCAGCAGCAGATTGTACGGAAGCGCTTTCCGTCTGAGGCGCATGAAAGTCTCTGCTAGGGTGACCACTGAGCCCCCGGCATCATTACTGCCAAGGCCTCTGAGCACTCCATCCTCGATGACAGCGTCATAAGGGTCGCGCGTATAAGAGGGTGCCGGGCGGACAGTGTCGTGGTGCGAATTGAGCAGCAAGGTCGGCCTGGAGGGGTCAAACCCATCTGACAGAGCATATACATTGTTGTGTATTCTTGCCGGAGATGCTCCGCCCCTCTCTAGATAATCCATCAGAATCTCAGCCGTCCTCTCCTCGCTCCTTGAGACCGAGGGGGTGGACACGAGCCGCTGAAGCAGCCTCACATATCCAGCCACACTCCCGCTCATAGCCTTATCACTGTCCCTAGGTTGTTGTTAAGATTGGCAGCGTGTTTGATGGTCACGCTCTTCACTCCGGCTTCCACAGCCGTGAGCGAGTTTGTTATCTTGGGAATCATCCCCTTGTTCACCACTCCTGTATCCTTGAGTGTGGCGAAAAGCCCCGGTGTGATCTCAGGAATCAGAGATTCAGGGCGGTCAACATCCTCCATGACACCCGGCTGCTCGAAGCAGTAGATGAGATCCACATCATATGCCCCCGACATCCCCACAGCGACAGCTGAGGCCACAGAGTCGGCATTGCAGTTGAGAAGCCGCCCGGCTCCATCATGGGTGATGGCACAGAACACCGGCACCTTGCCGCCCTCTACAAGACTTGAGATGAACTCAGAGTTGACCTCAGTGATATCCCCCACGAAGCCATAGTCTATTGGCTCTTTTGGTCTCATAGTGGCCCGGATTGCGTTTCCGTCAGCTCCTGTCAGTCCCACTGCATCACATCCAGCGGCCTGCAGCATCGACACCAGGCGCTTGTTGACAAGGCCGCCATACACCATCGTCACCACATCGAGAGTCTCACGCGAGGTGACGCGACGGCCCTCAATCATAGTGGTCGGTATATCCAGAAGGGCGCTGAGACGTGTCGCCTCCTTCCCTCCGCCATGCACAAGTATCTTCCGGCCAGCCATGGCCGCGAAGTCACACACAAACTGTTCGAGAGCCCTGGGGTCATCAAGGATGTTGCCACCTATCTTCACCACCGTCAGTTCCTGTCGGCTCATAGCGACTCCAATAGGCGTTTGATGACTACCTGAGCCGAGATCTCCCTGTTGGCAGCCTCCGGTATTACAATGGAGCGCTCCGACTCTATCACGTCATCGGTCACAATCATATTGCGTCTCACCGGCAGGCAGTGCATGAAAAAGGCATTGTCTGTCAGGCCCATCTTCTCGCTGTCCACGGTCCAGGCCCTGTCTGTCGACAGCACCTTTCCATAGTTAGGGTCAGCATATGCCGACCAGTTCTTGGCATAGACAAAGTCAGCTCCCTCCAGAGCCTTGCGTTGGTCATACTCCACACGGGCATTCCCCACAAACTCCGGAGCCAGCTCATACCCCTCAGGATGCGTGATTACAAACTCATAGTCCGTGGCATTCATCCACTCAGCAAACGAGTTGGGCACAGCCTGGGGGAGTGCCCTGGGATGTGGCGCCCATGTCATCACCACCTTAGGGCGCGCTTTGGTCTTAAACTCCTCGATGGTAATCAAATCTGCGAAACTCTGCAGCGGATGACGGGTGGCAGCCTCCATTGAGAACACCGGGCGGCCGGAATACTTGATGAACTGGCTTATGACACGCTCCTCATAGTCCTCGGCCTTATCCTTGAGCCCGGCAAATGAGCGGACACCGATGATGTCACAGTAACTCCCCATCACGGGGATGGCCTCAAGCAGATGCTCGGCCTTGTCGCCGTCCATCACCACTCCGCGCTCTGTCTCCAGTTTCCATGCTCCCTGGTTGACGTCAAGCACCATCACATTCATCCCCAGGTTCATGGCTGCCTTCTGGGTAGAGAGGCGTGTGCGCAGGCTGGAGTTGAAAAATATCATCAGCAAGGTGCGGTTGCGTCCCAGCGAGGTATAGGCAAAGCGGTCAGCCTTGACCTCGAGTGCCTCCTTGACGGCGAGGTCAAGTAGTCCTATATCGTTGACGGTAGTGAATTTTTTCATGCGGGGAGAAGTTTTTCAAATGCGTTCAGAAATATGTCTGCCTGTTCCTTTGTCAGTCCCAGAGCCGGGAGGAGGCGGACGGTGTGCTGTCCGGCGCCACCGGTGAATATCTTTTCCTCAAAGAGGAGCCGCTTGCGCATTGCCGAGGCGTCCCCCTTGATCTCAATCCCTATCATCAGACCGCGCCCGCGGACATCGACAATCTCATCGTGGCGCCCTGCCATCCCCTTAAGCCTGTCAAGCAAGTATTGTCCGGTCTCAGCGGCATTGTCCACGAGATGCTCGTCGGCCATCACATCCAGCACCGCTATTGCCGCCGCACATGCCAGATGATTCCCGCCGAAAGTTGTCCCCAGCATACCCTTCACTGCCTCAATCTTGGGAGATATAAGCACTGCCCCCATGGGAAACCCGTTGGCTATACCCTTGGCACAGGTGATGATGTCGGGGCGCACACCTGCATGCTGGTGGGCAAAGAACTGCCCCGTGCGTCCATAGCCGCTCTGTATCTCATCGAGTATCAGAAGAGTCCCGGTATTATCGCAGACTGTGCGGACTGTGCGCAGGAAGTCGTCAGGCACCATGCGGATTCCGGCCACTCCCTGGATACCCTCGACTATAACAGCCGCAAACTCTCCGGTAGAGAGGCAGCGGCGCACGGCCTCAAGGTCCCCTAAGGGAACAAACTCCACGTTGTCAGTGCGGTTGAATGGCGCCTGTATCTTAGGATTGTCAGTGGCGCTCACTGCTCCCGAGGTGCGCCCGTGAAAGGCGCGGTCAAAGGCAAGAATCTTGCGTCTCCCGGTGGCAAAAGATGCCAGTTTCATGGCATTCTCATTGGCCTCAGCCCCTGAGTTGCAGAGAAACAGTGAGTATGAGTCATAGCCGCTCTGGCGCCCCAGGCGGTCTGCCAAATGCTGCTGCAGCGAGTTCTTCACGGAGTTAGAGTAGAACCCCAGGCGTCCCGCCTGCGTGGACACGGCCTCGACATAGCGCGGATGCGCATGGCCGATAGAGATGACGGCATGGCCCCCATATAGGTCGAGATATCGTGTGCCGTCAGCCGTATAGACATAAGAGCCGCTGCCTCTCACCGGCTCGATGTCATAGAGTGAATATACGTCAAATAATGTCATTGTAATCAGAAAGCGGATGGTTTGAGCCTGAGGCCGTCACGCTTGTCGAAACCGAACATGAGGTTCATGTTCTCGACTGCCTGGCCTGATGCCCCCTTAAGCAGATTGTCGATGGCCGAGACTATGAGGAGCCTTCCCTCATGACCCTCGATGCCTATGATGCATTTGTTTGTGTTCACAGCCTGTTTGAGGTCCACAGGCCTCTCTGAGACATGGGTGAACGGCGCGTCGCTGTAAAACTCTCTGTAGAGTTCCCGTGCATCGTCGGCCGTAATTTCAGTGTCTATGACGGCCGTTATGAAGATTCCTCTGGGGAAATCGCCTCTCAGAGGGATGAACGTCAGGTCGGGCTTCTTCCCGCCCTGCAGTCGCTCCAGTGAGCGCCCTATCTCAGCCAAGTGCTGGTGTGTGAACGCCTTGTAGACACTCAGATTGTCGTTGCGCCATGAGAAGTGGGTCGTGGCCCCAGGCTTCACTCCGGCCCCTGTCGAGCCGGTGACTCCGGTGATATAGACCCTGTCAAGCACACCCTTCGAGGCAAGCGGCAACAGTGCGAGCTGGATTGCCGTGGCAAAGCATCCCGGATTGGCCACCTTGTCTGCACAGGCCACCTCCGCGCTCTTGATCTCCGGGAGGCCATAGACATACCCCTCGCTCTCATCGCGGAAATCCTGGGCAAGGTCTATCACTTTCAGTCCCTCAGGCATTCCATTCTCCTCCCAGAACTTACGGCTGAAGCCATGACCCTGACAGAGGAACACGACGTCGACACTCTTGAGGTCATAGTCGTGGGAGAAGACCATCTCTGTCTCCCCTATCAGGCCCTCATGCACCTGAGCAATGGGGACACCGGCGTTAGAGGTGGAATGGACGAAACCAATCTCCACCTCCGGATGATTGAGAAGAAGGCGCACTAGTTCTCCGGCCGTATAGCCTGCGCCTCCGATGATTCCGGCTTTTATCATTCCTTCTTGCCGTTGCGTTTCTGCACGTTGTGATAGATCTTTATGGGGTTAGCCATGATCTTGGTGAAGCCCTTCACGTCATCGGCGCTCCATGCCTTGTTGACCTCGCCATATTCCCCGAAGTCTGTCTTCATAAGGTCGTATTCCGAGTCGACGCCGACAAGTGTGAACGAGAGCGGACGCAGAGTTATCTCGACGGTTCCATTGACATTACGCTGCGATGTCTCGAGATATGCCTCCATCTCGCGCATCACCGGGTCGAGATACTGGCTCTCGTGGAGGAACATCCCATACCATGTCCCTATCTGGTCTTTCCAGTACTGCTGCCACTTTGTGAGAGTGTGCTTCTCGAGCATCTTGTGGGCGGCTATTATCAATATCGGGCCCGCAGCCTCGAAACCCACGCGCCCCTTTATGCCTATGATAGTGTCCCCTATATGCATGTCGCGGCCAATGCCATAGCGTGAGCCCAGGCGCTCCACCTCGCGGATGGCATCCACCGGGTTGTCAAACCTGACACCGTTGACAGCCACAGGCTCACCCTCCTCAAATGTGATGGTCAGTCTCTCCTCCCCCTTGGCGGTCACCTGGCTGGGATAGGCAGCATCAGGGAGTGTCTGTTCAGAGTGGAGAGTCTCCTTGCCCCCGATAGATGTGCCCCAAAGACCCTTGTTGATGGAATACTCCATCTTCTTGAAGTCAGCCTCGATGCCATGCTTGCGCAGATAGTCAATCTCATATTCGCGGGTCAGTGTCATGTCGCGCGTGGGAGTGATGATCTCGATGTCAGGGGCCAGGATCTGGAATGTCAGGTCAAAGCGCACCTGGTCGTTGCCCGCACCGGTCGAGCCGTGGGCCACAGCATCGGCACCAATCTCCTTGGCATACTCTATTATGGCCATGGCCTGGAATATGCGCTCGGATGATACGGAGATGGGATATGTCCCGTTTCTCAGCACATTTCCGGCTATCATGTATCTGATGGAGCGGTAATAGTAATCCTTGGTGACGTCGAGAGTGGCGTGAGAGGCTGCGCCTAGGGCGAGAGCGCGCTCACGGATGCGCTCGAGTTCCTCAGGGGTGAATCCGCCGGTGTTTGCGATAGCGGTGTGGACCTCATATCCAAGGTCCTCTGAGAGATATTTTGCTGCGAAAGAGGTGTCGAGACCTCCGCTGAATGCCAGTACTACTTTTTTCATGTTATTTCAGATGAAGGAGTGATTTGATTTTGTTGCCGAGCCACATCGTATAAGGGCGGCTCTTGGATGGACGTTCCAGGCGAGCCTTCGGGTCGTAGAGCATCCCGGTGCACAGACACATGCGGCGTCCGTTGCGCTGCAGGATGTCATAGTTGACACAACCTTTGCAGCCGGCCCAGAACTCCTCGTCGTCCGTGAGTTCTGAGAATGTCACCGGCTTGTATCCCATCTGGGAGTTGAGTTTCATCACAGGCAGAGATGTAGTGATCGAGAAAATCTTTGCAAATGGGAAACGAAGCCTTGCAAGCTCAAAAGTCTTTGCCTTGATGCGCGCTGCCAGGCCCAATCGTCGGAACTCGGGGTCCACGATGAGGCCTGAGGTGGCCACATAATCACCATGTTCCCAACTCTCTATGTAACTGAACCCTATCAACCGGTCGTCACAGAGAGCCACCACGGCCTTACCGCCTGTAATCTTCTTGGCGATATACTCCGGAGTGCGGCGGGCTATTCCCGTCCCCCTCTGGAGGGCCGACTCATAGATGAGTTCCACTATCTTCTGGGCATGCTTCACATGTTCCTCAGTGGCAAACATCACCTTAATCTGGTCGTTGTTCATCCTTTTTTGACTTGTATTGACTTAAGCTTGTGTTTAGGAAATTAAAATTTTGATATAAAATCGCGCAAAGTTACAAAAAAATTCTCGTTTCTCCGTTAAATTCTAAACTTTTTGCGTATTATCGTCCCTGTTTTCCTAAAATTTGAGAACAAACGTCAATTTTCCTCAAACAATTTGAAGCCTCCACATGTTTACCAATTATAGGGGTCTGTGTCCCCTATAGAAATTCTCACAAAGTTTCCACTTAAAATATTCAAAGAATGAGAAAGTTATTTGCCGAGGGTATTGGCACCATGTTCCTGGTGCTTCTCGCTTGTGGCAGTGCCGTTCTTGCCGGGCCTTCGATAGGCGGCCTGGGCATTGGTCTGTGTTTCGGCCTTGTGCTGGTTTGTCTATGCTATGCCATTGGAGGCATCTCAGGTTGTCATGTCAACCCCGCAGTCTCGATAGCCATGCTTCTGTCGGGACGAATGAAGTTTGGGGAATGCGTGGGCTATATCGTGGCCCAGTTGATAGGTGCCACCATCGGCGCTGGCTTCCTCTACTGCCTCACCGAGCTCGGACTAGGCTACAACTATGGTGGCACCACTGCCGCCTCAGGCTCCTACCTGGCCACCAATGTGCTCCAGCCCGGCGCCACACCCATGATGGCGCTCCTCACCGAGGGCCTTCTCACCTTCTTCTTCGTGCTAATCGTGCTTGGTGCCACTGACGCCCACACCTCGTTCACAAAGTTTGGAGGCATCGCCATCGGTCTGGCACTCGGACTTGTCAACATCGTGGGCATTCCCGTTGACAACTGCTCGGTCAATCCCGCCCGTTCGTTCGGCCCCGCCGTGTTCGACCCCACTGCATGGCCCGACTTCTGGATTATGGTCGTAGGACCCATCGTAGGCGCGGTCATTGCCGCCCTTGCCTGGAGAGCCCTCACCCCGGCCCCCGCACCCGACTCTGTCGAATAACCACCATCCCCACGCAAATTAATTCGCAGCCCCGGCCATGGAGGCGGCATTTGCCGCCAATCATGCCCGGGGTTAACGATTTTATCAACAAAAATCACCCTACCGGGCGCCGTTTCAAATACGGAAGATATAACAAATTTTGTCGCTGAGGTTTTTTGTTATAGGGTTTTGTTGAATTTTTTGTACCTTTGCGGTTTGAAATCATTGTATTCATCCGCTATCAACCAAAATCCGTGGAAACAAAATACATATTCGTGACCGGTGGTGTAGTTTCATCGCTTGGGAAAGGTATAATATCTTCGTCGCTCGCATGTCTCCTGAAAGCACGAGGCTACAGGGTGACAATCCAGAAATTTGACCCTTACATCAACATTGACCCGGGTACTCTCAACCCCTATGAGCATGGCGAGTGTTATGTGACTGTGGACGGCCACGAGGCTGACCTCGACCTGGGTCACTATGAGCGTTTCACCAACATCCGCACCACCCGCGCCAACAATGTCACCACCGGACGCATCTATCAGAGCGTCATCGACAAGGAGCGCCGCGGCGACTACCTGGGCAAAACGGTCCAGATAATCCCCCACATCACCGATGAGATAAAGCGCAATGTCATGGCTCTCGGCAAGACCGGAGGATTTGACTTTGTCATCACTGAGATTGGAGGAACCGTGGGCGATATTGAGAGCCTGCCTTTTCTGGAGGCCGTGCGCCAGCTCAGATGGGAACTCGGTGATAACTGTCTCTGCATCCACCTCACATATGTCCCCTACATAAAGGCGGCCAAGGAACTCAAGACCAAGCCCACTCAACACTCGGTGAAGGAACTGCAGCGACTGGGGATCCAGCCGGACATCCTGGTGCTACGCACCGAGCATGACATTCCGGCCCCGACTCTCAAGAAGATAGCACAGTTCTGCAATGTCTCGGCAGACGCCGTCGTGCAGAGCGTCGATGCTCCCAGCATCTACAAGGTTCCCCTGCTGATACATGCCCAGAAACTCGATGAGATAGTGCTCCGCAAGATGGACATCGAACCCGAAGGCCAGCCCGACCTCAGCCCGTGGCGCAGATTCCTCGACCTCATGGACACAGCCGAGGAAACAATCACCATAGGCCTGGTGGGCAAGTATGTGGAGCTCCAGGATGCCTACAAGTCAATCAACGAGGCTCTCTTTCAGGCAGCCACTTACAACGGGCGTAAACTCAACCTCAAATATATCCACTCCGAGAAACTCAACGAGGGGAACGCCGACAGCCTGCTCTCGCCTCTCGACGGTGTCATCATCGCCCCCGGATTCGGGCAGCGCGGCATCGAGGGCAAGTTTGTGGCGCTCGAGTGGTGCAGGACACATGATGTCCCCACCTTCGGCATATGCCTGGGCATGCAGTGTATGGTGATAGAGTTTGCCCGCAACGTCCTCGGGCTGAGCAACGCAAACTCCACTGAGATGGACCCCAACACCCCCGACAATGTCATAGACCTTATGGAAGACCAGAAAAGCATCCACAACATGGGTGGCACAATGCGACTCGGAGCCTATGACTGCAGGCTCACAGAGGGCTCGCGCGCGGCAAAGGCATATGGCAAGACCGAGATCAGCGAGCGTCACCGCCACCGCTTCGAGTTCAACAACGAATATCGCCACCGCTTTGAGCAGGCAGGCATGAGATGCACAGGAGAGAACCCGGCCACACACCTCGTGGAGGTAGTCGAGCTCCCTGACCACCGCTGGTACATAGGCACACAGTATCACCCCGAATACTCCTCGACAGTGCTCTCGCCGTCGCCACTCTTCCTCGACTTCATGAAGGCGGCTATCGAATATAAAGAATCAAAATAACCCCAGGTAATCTTCCCACAACTCTCGAATAATGGACAAAAACACTATCACGGGCCTGCTGCTGATGGGCCTTGTGTTCCTCGGGTTCACATGGCTCAACCAGCCGAGCGCCGAGGAGATTGAACGCCAGCGGCTCGAGGCCGAGCGCATCGAAGCTGAGGAAAAGGCGAAATCAGCCCAACCCGCATCTCTCACACTCGACTCCATCACCCCGAGCGAGGTCTCGACAATAGCGGCCACCATCCGTGAACTGGGGTCGACGGACACCCTCACAGGCATCTCTACGCTCCACGTCGGAGCCGTCAACCTCACAGCCAACGCGGCCGGGGAGGTGAGAGGGACAGTCGAGGCTGAGGGGAAGACCGTGCCAGCCGACTCCCTGCTGGCCAACCGCCTCTCAGGGATGAAACGCACCACAGCCAAAGCAGCCCTGACGGCTCTGCGCGACGCCATGAGCACCGCAGTGCGCTATCGCGGTTTCGCCCGCCATCTCTCAGGCGACTCCACAGTCATAACCCTTCAAAACAAATATCTCACCCTCGAACTCTCAAACAAGGGTGGTGTCATCTCAAAAGCAACACTCAACGACTATAAGAGCTATGACTCAACGGCCGTCACACTCATGGCTCCCGAGACCGACCTCTATAGTTTTACTCTCACATCGGCCAATCAGCGCTTTGAGACATCAGAGTTCTACTTCACACCCGTGCAGGAGAACGACTCGACCGTCACCATGCGCCTCGACCTCGGTGACGGCGCAGTGTGGAGCCTGCGCTACACCCTCCCCTCCGACTCCTATCTTGTGAACATCGACGTGGTCCAGACAGGCATGGAGACAGTTATCCCCACCTCAGTCGCCACCATGGACCTGACATGGCATCAGAAGATGCGCCGCCTCGAGGCAGGCCGCGTCTTTGAGGAGCGCAACTCGGCTCTTTACTATATGTATCCTGACGGTGATGTCGACAACCTCAGCGAGAGCGGATCCAAGAAGGAGGAGGTGAACCAGCGCCTCAAGTGGGTGAGCTGCAAGAACCAGTTCTTCTCGGCCGTGCTGATGGCCCGCACCAATTTTGCAGCCGCAAATCTCAGCAGTGTCGAGCTTAAGGATAATCCCGACTATATCAAGGAAATGAACATCGACCTCACCGTCGACTACTCAGCAGCCCTTGCAAATCCGGCCTCCTTCACCATGTATCTCGGTCCCAACTCATATCCGCTGATGAAATCGGTCGAGAAGGAGATCTTCCCGGAGGAGAATATGCATCTGACGAAACTCATCCCCCTCGGCTGGCCCATCTTCCGATGGATCAACACCCTCATAATCATCCCGGTGTTCTCATTCCTGGGCACGTTCATCTCAAACTATGGCATCATCATCCTGCTGCTCACCATATTCATCAAGGTGATCCTCTATCCCTTCACCTATAAGAGCCTCATATCCCAGGCCAAGATGCGCCTCCTGGCTCCTGAGATAAAGGTGATCAACGACAAATATCCCGGCCAGGAGAACGCCATGAAACGCCAGCAGGAGACCATGGCGCTCTACTCACGCGCAGGCGCCAACCCAATGTCCGGATGTCTGCCTATGCTCCTTCAGATGCCTGTGCTGATAGCCATGTTCTGGTTCTTCCCGTCGGCCATTGAGCTTAGGGGCGAGTCGTTCCTTTGGGCCAAAGACCTTGCCGCGCCTGACGCCATCGTCTCCTGGACGGCAAACATCCCGTTCATCTCCTCGACCTTCGGCAATCACATCTCCCTCTTCTGCCTGCTCATGACGGCCACCAACATCGTCTACACCTATCTCACCCAGCAGTCGCAGGGCGCCAGCATGCCCGGCATGAAGTGGATGATGTATATGATGCCGCTGATGTTCCTCTTCATCTTCAATAATTATGCCGCGGGGCTTAGCTACTACTACTTCCTGTCGCTGCTCATCACAATCATGATGACCTACATCTTCCGTCACGTAGTGTCTGAGGAGAAGATGCGAGCCAAGATGGCCGCCGAAGCCAAGAAGCCTAAGAAAAAGGGGTGGTTCGCCGCCAAACTCGAGGAGGCTCAGAAACAGCAGGAGGCCATGCTCCGTGAACAGCGCCGTCGCCAAGGTGGCGGTAAGAGAAAATAATATCTCCCCCACAATAAACCGATGACTATCACACACTCTCTCTACCGGCTCACAGCATGTGTAGTGGCCGTGGCGGCAGCCGCGGCAGCCACACTCAGCGCGCGCACGGTTGTGCTTGTCGGCTCCATCAACGCCACCGACCTCCATGAGGTGGCCACATCATCGCTCGACTCCCCCATCGAGACCCTCGACCTCTCAGGAGCCGAGGTCTCGGCATGGAAGGGACGTCCGCGTGTCGCAAACCACACCTCACACCCGGCCGCAACCCTTCCAGCCTACTCTCTGAGCGGCCTCAGGGCTGCCAAGGTGATTCTCCCGCCTGACATCACAGCCATCGGCGAGGGGGCACTCATGGGCTCGGAGATAGAGTCAATCGAGGTTCCACGGACAGTATTAACCGTGGAGCGCTGGGCCTTTGCCGGATGCAAGAATCTCAAGGAGGTGACCTACTCAGCCTCATCCATACCTGACAGGGCATTCGAGGGATGCACATCGCTCACCAATGTCACACTTGCCGACGGACTGACTGCCATAGGTGCAGGAGCCTTTGCCGGATGCACAGCCCTGGAGTATCTGGACATCCCGGCGTCGCTTAAGGCAGTGGGTTCACGCGCCTTTGCCCGTAGTGGGATGAGGTGCGTCTACATGGGTGCCTGCACATCGCTCCAAAGTATGGGCGACGAGGTGTTTGCCGGATGCAAATCCCTCGAGGTGGCCATGCTCCCTGACAATCTCACATCCATGGGGCGCGGTCTCTTTCTGGATGACACATCGCTGACCCTTGTCAACCTCCCCAAGCACCTCTCCGAGGTTCCAATGCTGACACTGAAGGGTGCGGAGGCAGTCTCTGAAGGGAGAATCGTCCCTGAGAATGTCAAGACCATCATGGCCTATGCATACTCCGGCATGAAGACACCCACCACACTCACTCTACCCGCCTCTCTTACCTACATAGACACTGAGGCTTTCAGGGGCTGGGGCGCGCTCCGGGAGATCGATGCCTCCGAACTCACTGAGGTTCCAGGACTTGGAGAGAATGTGTGGGCCGGAATAAATCAGCATGAGGTGTCGCTGAAAGTGTGGCAGCAGATTGCTTCCCTCTATCTCTCAGCTCCTCAGTGGAGAGAGTTCAACATCATAGAGAGCGGCATCGAGGATATCACGGACACAGATGGGGCAGACCTGAGATTCAGCGTCAGGTTTGAGGGGACTGACCTCCTCATCGTCTCAGACACTGAGATAACCTCAGCGACAGTGGTAGACATCTCCGGAAAGACTATTGCAACAGGCACAGGAGCCACATCCCTGCGCCTTGACACTTCAAGCTCAACCACCCCGTTCCTCATACTGGCCGTCAGCCTCGAGGACACGGGCATCTCCACCATAAAACTCCTAAGACCCTGAATCACTGTGGGAAAGAACAAACTGAAGAAATTTGCCGAGATGGAGAATCTGGCCTGCGTCCATCAGTATCCATTTGCCACCCTTCGAGAGTCAGGGGGGTGTCCACTGCGTGGAAGATGGGGAGAAGAGGTTTTCGGCAATGATCACCCCATCACCCTCGAGCTCGGATGTGGCAAGGGGGAGTATGCCGTCGGGATGGGGAGGCTTTATCCTGAGCGCAACTTCATCGGCATCGACATAAAAGGAGCCAGAATGTGGACCGGAGCGTGCCAGGCCACAGAGGAGAAACTGGGAAATGTGGCATTCCTGCGCACATCAATCCATCTGCTGCCTGAATTTTTCGCACCGGGAGAGGTGTCTGAGATATGGATAACTTTCCCCGACCCTCAGATGAAAAAGGTCAACAAGAGGCTCACCGGGACTCATTTTCTCTCCATCTATACCAAAGTGCTGGCACCCGACGGGGTGATAAGGCTCAAGACCGACTCCCCCTTCCTCTATGCCTACACGATGGCCATGATTGAGCACAACCGTCTGCCGCTCCTGGCAGCGACAGACAACCTCTATGACTCACCGCTGACAGCCGAGGTGCCTCCCATCACCACATACTACGAGCAGCAATGGCTCTCACGAGGCATCCCCAGTAAATACATAGCCTGGAGGGTTCCCGAAGGCACAGTGCTGTCAGAGCCCGACGTGGAGATCGAGCCTGACACATATCGCTCGTTCGGACGCGGCACCCTTCAGGGATTCTGACTTGCACGGAATCTGTCATTGAACATTCAGTAGCCCCACTTCGTTTAAAACAGAAACAATTCATCACACAAAATGCAACTATATCCCTCGCTCATAACCGACACTCTCGCTACCGTCCGCTATCCCGGCACGGGCAAGAACATCGTCGAGTCAGGCATGGTGGCCGACGACATCCGCATAGACGGCGATTCTGTCTCATTCACACTTGTGTTTGACAAGGCCAAGGACCCGTTCATGCGCTCGCTCGTCAAAGCTGCTGAGGCTGCAATCCATACCCATATATCGCCCGATGTCAAGGTGACCGTCAACACCACCTCGCGCCAGCCGGCACCTGAGAAGGCTGCTCCTCTACTCTCCGGGGTCAAGAATATCATAGGTGTATCGTCGGGCAAAGGCGGCGTAGGCAAATCGACCGTCGCCGCAAACCTGGCTGTAGCCCTGGCCCGCGAGGGGTATAAAGTGGGGCTCCTTGACGCCGACATCTTCGGACCGTCGGTACCAAAGATGTTTGGCATTGAGGATGAGCAGCTTTTCATCCACGATGTGGACGGGCGACCCATGATTATCCCCGTTGAGCGCTATGGAGTCAAGATCCTCTCCATAGGCTTCCTGGTGGACAAGGATAAGGCCGTGATGTGGCGCGGCTCCATGGCCTCAAATGCCCTCAAACAGCTCATCGGGGAGGCTGACTGGGGTGAACTTGACTACTTCTTAATCGACATGCCACCCGGCACGAGCGACATCCATCTCACACTTGTACAGACACTCGCCATGACAGGTATTGTCGTTGTGACCACCCCTCAGGAGGTTGCTCTGGCTGATGCGCGCAAGGGTATAGCCATGTTCATGGATGAGAAAATCAATGTCCCCATCCTCGGACTTGTCGAGAACATGGCCTATTTCACACCAGCCGCCCATCCTGACGAGCGCTATTACATATTCGGCAAAGAAGGTGGTGTGCGCCTGGCTGAGAAACTGGGTGTGCGTCTCCTTGCGCAAATTCCTCTGGTGGCCGGCATTGCCGAGAGCGGTGACTCAGGCGAGCCGATAGCCCTTGCAGACTCTGTCTCAGGGATGGCTTTCAACCATCTGGCCCATGAGGTCATCGAGGCTGTTGACAACCGCAACAATACCCTTCCACCGACCGTTAAGGTTGAACTTAAGCACTGATTATCATAAAATCTTCCTCTTCTCACGTTTCATGAAAAGATTTCTGCTCATCAACGCTGTCATTCTCTCAGCAGCGGCAGCCACGGCAGCCATCCCCAACGGCTACTACAACAAACTTGACGGCAAGACGGGAGCCGCACTGAAGCAGGCAGCCTACGAGACCGTCAGCCCACACACCCAGGTGTCGAGCTACTCGAACCTCCCGCGCTACTTCCAGACCACCGACGTGCATCCTGAGTCGATGATCTGGTGGGACATGTATTCCAATGTCGTGCGCTATGCCCCTAATTTCTCGGGCCTCAACCGTGAGCACTCGCTCCCCAAGAGCTGGTGGAAGGTGAACAATGATGTGGAGTATACCCCCGCATATGTGGATCTATTCCACCTGTATCCCGCCGACGGGCCGGCCAATCAAGCTAAGTCAAACTATCCACTTGGCGAAGTCAACATGGCCTCTGGGACAAAGTTTGACAACAATGTCTCTATCGTGGGCTATCCGGTGAGTGGACAGGGCGGCGGCGCGCCTTACGTCTATGAGCCTGATGAGGAGTATAAGGGTGACTTCGCCCGCACATATTTCTATATGGCCACAGCCTATCAGAATCTCCAGTGGAGCACATCGGGCCAGTGGATGCTGCAGCGCAACGCATATCCCACACTCAACCCCTGGGCAGTGGCGCTCCTGCTGAAGTGGCATCGCGATGACCCTGTGTCACAGAAGGAGACCGCCCGAAACGAAGCCGTCTATTCGTTCCAGAACAACCGAAACCCGTTCATCGACTTTCCTGATCTCGCAGAGTATATCTGGGGCACAAAGGTGGGCGAGCCGTTCAGGGTGACGGAAGGGACTACCCCTGCGGGCGACCCTGTGCTGACCGCTCCCGTCAACGGGACCACGCTCGACTTTGGAGAAGTGGCTGTGGGCCAGGGGAGCAAATCGCTCCTCCTCATCAAAGGAGAGAATCTGACAGCGCCACTGTCGATTGCTCTCAGTGGCACTGACAAGGAGATGTTCTCCGTGGCTGACCGCACTATCTCTCAGCAACTCGTCAACACGTCGACCGGCTATGAACTGCAGGTGACCTACAATCCCACAAGCATCGGGAAGCATGAGGCCCGCATCCTCATCTATGACGGAGGCCTTCCCGGGACAGGCATCTTCGTATATTTCAAGGGGGAAGCCCTGGAGCGCCCCACCCTCTCGACCCTTTCGGCCTATCCAGCAGCAGACATAACCGAATCGACCTACACAGCCTCGTGGAGCACAGCGCCTGAGACAGTAGACTTCTATGTCCTGTCACGCACACGCTATCTCTCTGGGGGAGATGTGCAGACTGAGCAGAGTGAGACCGAGGAGACCTCTATGGTGATTGATGGGTTTGACCTGTCGACCCAGGAGTCATACTATGTGTGCAGCTCGCGCCTTGGCTTCCTATCGACACCCTCAAATGTGGTGTTTGTCTATCATTCTGGCCTGGAGAACATTGAAGTCAACAGCCCGCTCACAGTGATGAGCTATCCGGGACTCATCCGTATCGTCACCGATGTGGACCACACATGTGTAAGACTCTACGATGCCTCAGGGCGTGTGGCAGCCATTCTCGACGACATTCATGCGCCCGGGACCGAACTCAGACTCGAGCCGGGTGTCTACCTCCTGACCACCGCAGAGCATCCCACCCCGGTCAAACTGATAGCCCGTTGAAGAAATTTGTAGCTAAATGATAAAAAATTGTACAAAAATTTGGAAAACTGACGGAATGATTGTAATTTTGTCAGTCAAAAGTCAGTTTTCCAAATATGGGAGGTTCTGACTTGCCAATAACATTGACAAAATACATATATCCATCACGATTTACAAATATCAGTAAACCATCATGAAGAAGTTTTTACTCATGGCTCTGGCGCTGACCGGCTTCCTCTTCATCACCACAGCATGTTCAGAGGACGACCACTCCAGCGACCTCCCCGTCTATGACGCCGACGACTTTGGCAACCGCATCAGCGAGCCCGAATGGGCCAAGGCAGTCACATGGTATGACAACACCACCCTTGTCAACGCTTATGATGCTCTGAAAACAGAAGACCTCACACTTAAGAATACTGGTTACTACGAGTACAAACTCGGCATGAACTACTCAACAGGGCAGGAGCAGGACTATTGGTATAAATACACCAAGAGCGGCTCAAGCATCTATGTCTCAGAGGGTAAGTTCTATACAACCTCATTCAATGCCAAACTCGCTGACCTTCCCTGGTCAGAGGAGATTATGGGTCTGTATAACACAGTATGGAATATCTATACCACACGTACAAAGCTCTCATACGTATTTCTCGTAGCCGAGGAGGGTTCATTCGGCGACAGAGGCGCCATCTCACTCTCAGGCACAGACCACCAGGTTGTCGACCTCTCCGTCAACGACGAGAACAAGGCATCATCTATCCTGATGACAGACGGCGAGAACATGTGGAGCGAGTATAGCGTGCTTGGCGCCTTCAACGGCATCAGCGAAAGCACCATCAAGGTCTATGTCACCGACGTCCGTCAGACCGTCCTTGACAACCTCGATCTTATTCAGGCTTGGAACGCTGTGACCGACAAAATGGCCACCGGCCCCCAGTATGTATACAACTCTGCCACCAAGGAAGAGATTAACCTCGACGACATCCGCGCAGCTCTGAAATAATAATTTTTCTCCAGCATATCGCCGCCCCGGGTCAGATTATGACCCGGGGCGGTTTCATTTTGGTGACAATTCATTGATTTTAACGTCATACTCAAGGATTTTTCATTTTTTTGAAGTAACTTTGCCCATAACTATACATACACCTTAAAAACCTGAAAACGACATGTCATTCTGGAACGGAGTAAAACACGCCTTCGGGTTCACCCCTGACGACGAAGAGGAGGAGGAATATCTAAGCGCAGATATCCCTTCGACTCCAGCCCAAACGGCGGCCGCCACCCCCACGCCTTCATCACCTGAGACCCAGGGGAAGACGGCGGGTGAGAATATGACCCCGGAGGGCGCCGACACAGCGGCAGAAACTGGAGGAGACCCAACTCTTCCCGCCGACCTCTTTGACGCTGTGCTTGAGGTGTTCAACTCCGCCCAGCCCGACTTTATCCGCCGCTGCATTTCCACTGATGCCCAGCGTGAATATCTGCTCAACTCACTCTCCGGGAGACTGCGCTCCCGTCTGTCGCGCGCCGTGGGAACGGAGGCCATAGCCGCCGATGAGGAACTGCGGGCTGAGTGCAAGCGACTGTCACTAAAGATCTCCTCTCTAGAGAAGGAAGCAAAGATAGCAGAGGCTCTCAAGCGCGAGAACTCCCGCCTGCGCCTCTCCATCGAAAATCAGAAGCGCGCCCTGCAGGACCGCATCACCGACCTCGAGACCCAAATCGAGAAGGCCGCATCAAAGAAAGGCTCCAAGCCTCAGCAGCCTGTAGAGGAGAAAGATCCGGCAGCAGACAGCACTGAGCTCACAATGCTGACCCGCGAGCTCCAACGTCAGACCACCATGCGCGAGCAGGCCGAGATGAAAAGCCGGATGGCTGACCAGATGATAAGCGAGCTGCGCAACATCGCAGCCGCTGCCCGCCGTGAACTCGATGAGAACCTGGCCGAGCAGGAGGAAGCGGCAGCATATCTTCAGGACAAGATGACTGAATTTGAAGCCCTCAAAAAAAGGCTCGAGGGACGCATCGACATCCTCACCAGACAGATTGAGGAACATCATGAGGCTGACTACGAAGGTCGGATCACCCGTCTGAACGAAGAGAACGCATCTCTGCGCCACACAATCGAGAACAACCTATACAATCAGGCCAACTCTGAAATGCGCCTGCGCAAGGAAATCAAGGAACTGCGCCAACGTCTCGGAGAGAGTGCCCTCGAGGCCACAGAACCCACGGCAACATACAGCGCCACAGAGAAGATGGATAAGTCCAAGACTGACCAGCCCCCCGCAAAACCGCGCCGCGGACGTCCGCGCAAGGTGCGCATAGACACCGAACTAGGCAACACTGACGTATTCGACACCGGTTCACAAAAAGCCCCGGTCAAGGACGACCCTGACTTCGGATATCATGAGCCACCACGACACCCCGGCAACGACAACGAGGCCCAACTCACACTCTTCGACTGACCCAACAATCATCTCCCTCTCTGACATAAACCCACATTCACTCACAGAGATGAAATCCTTTCTGACTTCCATAGCACTCATCATAGCGGCAACAGCCACCGCGGCCACACCTAAAGCCGTCTCCACCAACATCTCGGATCTGGCACCCTATGTCTATCCGCAGAACGCTGCTCCGACCCCGGCGCGCCCTGACTTCACAACTGACGGCCTCACATACATGCGTCTCAACAAGGACCGGAAAAAGATAGTGACATGCTCGCTGACCGACGGCAAGGAGCTCGAGACCGTTTTTGACATCACCACCACACGCGAGAACAAACTTCCTGGAGCAGTCGAGGAATTCGTCCTCAGCCCCGATGGGTCGAAGATTCTAGTAGCCATCAACAAGGCTCAGATCTACCGTCGCTCATACACAGCCACTTACTGGGTCTACGAGATTCGCTCGCGCATACTCCGCCCCCTCTCTGAGACTCACGACACACAACGCTCACCTATCTTCTCGCCCGACGGCAGGATGATAGCCTTCACGGCCTCCGACAACAACATATACATCAAGAAACTCGACTTTGACACCGAGGTAGCCGTCACACGCGACGGTGCGCCCGGCGCCGTCATTAACGGCATCCCCGACTGGGTCTATGAGGAGGAATTCGCCACGACATGTTCAATGGCCTGGGCGCCTGACTCGCAGACACTCTGCTATCTGCGCTATGATGAGACAGCCGTCCCGACATTCTCCTTCACCCTCTATGAGGGCACATGCAATCCCCGTCCGGAATTCTCGCTCTATCCGGGCAGTTTCTCATACAAATATCCTGTGGCCGGACAGCCCAACTCGCGAGTCACCATCCACTCATATGACATCGACAACCGCAAGATCAAGGATATAACTCTCCCGGACGCCAACATAGAGTATATCCCCCGAATCACCTATGGCGGCGACTCCCCCGAGAGACTCATGGCAGTCACACTCGACCGCTCTCAGACCCGAATGGAACTCTACTCCATCAATCCCCGCTCAGGTGTGAGCCGTGTTGTACTGTCAGAGACATCCGAGGCATGGCTCCCGACAGCCACCTATGAGCAACTCACCTTCGAGCAGGATGGATTTGTGGTCCTCTCAGCCCGGACCGGTTGGCAGCACGCCTATGTCTACACCTATGCCGGAGCGCTCGACCGCACCCTAACCTCCGGCGACTATGATGTCACAGAATATTATGGAGCCGACCAGCGAGGCTACCGCTACGTCCAGACCACAGCCACAGGGAGCATTAACCGCGTAGTCACACGCATCGACCCCAAAGGGGCCTCCAAGGACCTCACACCCTCAACCGGATGGGCCACAGCATGGTTCAACCCTACACTCTCCCACGCATGTCTCATCCACTCTACCTCCGCCACACCCCCGGTGGCCACACTCATCGACACCCGCAGCGGCAAGACCTTGAACACCCTCGAGGACAGCAAGGCCATAGCCGCACGCTATGCCTCAGCCCCCAGGCGTGAGTTCACCGCCATCCCGGCTGCCAACGGCGAGCCAATGAACGCCTATATCATCCGTCCTAACGACTTCGACCCCTCGCACCGATATCCAGTGATACTCTACCAATACAGCGGCCCCGGCTCACAGGAGGTGACAGACCGATGGAAGACAGACTGGACACAGTATGCCGCAATGAAGGGCTATGTGGTTGTATGCGTAGACACACGAGGCACCGGCGCTCGTGGACGCGCATGGGAGACCGCTGTCTACCGCCATCTCGGCCAACTCGAGACCGCCGACCTCCGCGCCGCAGCCTCATGGATAGCCTCTCAGAGTTATGTCGACCCTGACCGCATCGGCATCACCGGATGGAGCTACGGAGGCTATGAGACACTCATGGCCATCACAGCCCCCTCCGATAGTCCCTCTACTTTTGCCGCCGCAGTGGCGATAGCACCTGTGACAGACTGGAGATTCTATGACACGGTCTATGCCGAGCGCTACATGCTCACCCCGGCCGAGAATGCCGATGGATATGCCACCTCAGCCCCACTCTCCTACGGCTCACGCCTCAGCATCCCTCTGCTCATCATCCATGGGACGGCTGACGACAATGTCCATCTCCTGAACACAATGCAATATGTCTCCGTTCTAGAGTCGGAGGGGCGCCTGTGCGACATGCTGCTCTACCCCAACATGAACCACTCCATCAACGGATGTGATGCCCGTCTGAGTGTCTATTCCAAGATGCTCCGCTACTTCGACCTCAACCTCTGATTGAACTGACCTCTGGACTCTGTCCACCCTCAATCCCCACAAAAAAATTCATCTCCACTAGATGTCTTCCCCTGAACGCAATATCTCCAACGAGACCGCAATCTTCAACCTTTGGCTTAACTGGATTGTGGCCTTCGGAGCCCTCTGCATACCCAACATAGTAAGCGTCTACACTCCTGCCATAGTGGTCCCCGTGATTACCTTCATCCTGGCCGGACTCCTGGCGCTCTACAACAACTCATCGCTCCGTTCACGCTCGGCCGTATGTCCCCTCATACCAGCCATAGCCATCCGCTCGCTCACCATGTCGGGCTTCATCATGGTGCTTATCCTAATCAGCTACACCCGCGGAATCGTCGACCACTTCTTTGAGTCTGAGCTGCTCAACCGCCAGATACCATTCCTGACAGTGCTGATCATCTCGCCCGTCACACTCTTAAATGCCCTTCTGGCACACATGCGCGGCGACCGCTATCACACATGCTGTGAGTGCATGGCCATACTCGGGACGACAGCCGAGCGAGGATTCATCGGAAATCTCTTCTCTCAGGAGAGCCGCTACCAACGCTACTTCCTCATAGCCGTCTCGGCCGTCCTCAGCCTTGTCTCATGGGGCTATTATGCCACCTTCTATATCAATGTCAACATCAATGTCCCCGACAAGTTCTTCCTTGGGTGGGTGCCGGTGATCCTCTATCTGATATCGGTTGTCTATCTGGCCACACGCTACTTCACCATCTGGGCCTACTACTATCAGACGGTCGAGCAGGACCAACACACACCGAACGCCACCACCTCTATACGGTTTATCATCGTCTCAGGTGACAATGTGTTCCTATCTCGCCATGAGGAGTTCAGCGATATCCCCGGCATCTCAGGCTTTGACACCCCGGCCGTGCTGACCCTCAACTATCGCCGTGAGTTCACCAACGAGCGAGCGCGCACCATCTTCACAGACATCAGCCAGATACCCGCCGATGACTTTGACCTACGCTTCATGTACTACTCAGAGGACTCTACGGGCTCACACAACATATTCCACTACATCTGCTCGCTTCATGATCCCTCACTCGCCACAGGCCACTCACTGTTCAATGGCCGATGGTATAATCTCTCCGAACTCGAGCGCCTGCTACACAACCGTGAACTCAACCCCATGATGGCCGCCGAGATCCATCGTCTCTACACTGTGGCTATGGCCTGGAAGACATATGACATAACGGGACGGCGTCTATATAAGGTGAAAAATTATCGCCCCGTGTTCCGCATCAAGGGCATCATGGACTGGGATGTAGACTTCAACTCCCCCAGATGGCTCCGTGTGGCACACTTCAATGAGGACAAACCCCTCTTCCACCTGCGCCGATTCCTCAACCGGCTCGTGGGCAGCAGACAGTGACATCACCCCTGACCATGCCAGCACCGCTCATCATCATCACAGGCCCGACGGCCTCAGGCAAGACCCGCCGGGCCGTAAACCTTGCCCGCGAGCTTGACGCTGAGATCATCAGCGCAGACTCGCGCCAGGTCTATCGCGGGATGGACCTGGGGACAGGGAAAGACCTTGATGAATATGGCTCCATCCCCGTCCATCTCATAGACATCTGTCCGGCAGGATACAAATATAACCTCTTTGAATATCTGCGGGATTTCCGTGAGGCACGCCGTGAGATTGAGGCGCGAGGAAGACGTGTCATAGTCTGTGGAGGCACGGGGCTTTATGTGGAGAGCATCATCAAGGGTCTGGCACTCCCCCCCGTCCCGGAGAATCCTGAACTCCGCGCGTCGCTACGCGGCCTTCCAATCGAAGTGCTCACTGAGCGGCTCGCAGCCATGAAAGCGCTCCACAACACAACCGACGTCGACACTGCTGCCAGAGCCATCCGCGCCATTGAGATACAGACCTACTATGAGGCCCACCCTGATGCAGCCCGACTCGCCACACCTCACCCCGAGACAGACGCAATAGTGATAGGGGTAGACATAGACCGCGAGACGCGCCGCAGCCTCATCACCCGGAGGCTCCACACACGCTTGGAGTCAGGAATGGTCGACGAGGTGAGCCGCCTGCTCGCCTCAGGGATAGCCCCTGAGGACCTCATCTACTACGGGCTTGAATACAAATATCTCACCCTCTATCTGACAGGTGCCATGACACTCCCTGAGATGACCAAGGGGCTTGAGATAGCCATCCATCAGTTCGCCAAGCGGCAGATGACATGGTTCAGGGGGATGGAGCGCCGCATCGCCCCCATCCCCGTCCACTGGCTTTCCTCCACTCTCACCGACGCCGACTTCACCGCTGCCGCCATCTCGTTGACAGGCCGGTGAAGCACAGAAATGTAAGTCAATCATCTGAGTCAATCGCCCATCGCTTTGTTAATAGTTACGAAAAAGGGATGGAATATCAAAAAAAATCCGTATATTTGCCCTCCAAAATGGCAGGGCGAAGTGTGTCCTGCCCACATCGACATCTGAAATAAATACTTAATTCATTAATACCCAATTAGTTTAAACAACACAATGCAAAGCAAAGGATCTTTGGGAAGCGTTGTCGCAGGCGTGATTGCCATCTTTCTGGTGCTCATCTGCGCATTCTACCTCTCCTTCACTGCTGTGACAAACAGTTATGAGAAGAAGGCCGAGGAATATGCAGCAGCAGAGGCTGCCAAGGACAACAACTCGCCGGACACCAAGCGTAAGGCCTACAGCGACTACATCAAAAACATCGCTAACGAGAAGGTCTATCTCGGTTACACATTCAATGAAGTTCAGAAATTAGCCGTCGGACTGGGTCTCGACCTCAAGGGTGGTATGAACGTCACCCTCCAGGTGTCTGTCCCTGACATCCTTCGCTCCATGGCCAACGCCGAGGGCAACCCCTATTTCAATACTGCAGTCGCCAACGCCGACTCTGTGGCACGCGTCAACAAATCGGCCGACTATATCGACATCTTCTGCGAGGAATATCGCAAACTCGACCCCCAGGGAGACCTCTCTGTGGTATTCAAGGACCAGGTGCAGCGCGGCCAGGACCTCAACGCCGTGAAGAACGCCCTCAAGCAGGAGGTGAAGGACCGCGTGAGCTCGTCGACCAACGTGCTTCGCACCCGTATAGACCAGTTTGGCGTCGTAGCCCCCAACATCCAGGAACTTGAGAAGGATGGTCAAATCCTGCTCGAGCTCCCCGGTGTCAAGGAGCATGAGCGTGTGAGGGAGCTTCTCAAATCGAGCGCTAACCTCGAGTTCTATGAGACAACACCCTTCAACGAGATTGCCGGTGCACTCCAGCAACTCGACAACACACTCCGCACAGACTCGATGGGAGACGGCAAGGGTCTCTTCGACTACTTCCTCCAGGTGGGCAATCAAAGAAACCTCATCGGTGTGGGCGCAGCCTCTGAGACCGCACGCGACACCATCAACGCGCTTCTCGCCTCTCCCGCTGCAAAGCGCATACTCCCCTCAAACGTGAAACTTGCCTGGGAATTCAAGCCTGAGATCGTGCAGATTGACGACTCCATCCGCGGAAAGCGCAATCTTGCCATCTATCAGCTCGTTGCCCTCAAGACCACCAACGGCAAGGCAGCCCTGAGCGGCGATGTCATCACAACCGCCACATCAGACTACGACCCCATGCAGGGTGGCAACTATGTGAGCATGAACATGAAGCCAGAGGCAGCCCGCCAGTGGGCACGCATCACCGCCGCAAACATCGAGAAGCAGGTGGCAATTGTGCTTGACGACCAGGTTTACTCAGCCCCCCGTGTCAACTCAGTAATCGAGGGTGGCCGCTCACAGATCACCGGCGACTTCACCACCGACGAGGCAAAGGACCTTGCCAACGTGCTGAAGTCAGGTAAGATGGCCGCCAAGGTCGACATCATCTCTGACACAGTCATCGGCCCGTCGCTTGGCGAGCAGGCCATCCACGACGGTCTCTGGTCGTTCATCATAGCACTTGTGCTACTGATGATTTTCATGTGCCTCATCTATGGCCCCATCCCCGGCCTTATCGCCAATGTGGCCCTGATTTTCAACATCTTCTTCACATTCGGCATCCTCGCCTCCTTCCAGGCAGTGCTGACCCTCTCGGGCATTGCCGGTATCGTGCTTGCACTCGGCATGGCAGTGGACGCCAATGTGCTCATCTATGAGCGCGCCAAAGAGGAACTCCGCGCAGGCAAGAATGTCCAGACCGCCATCTCAGACGGCTACTCAAACGCCTTCTCAGCCATCTTCGACTCGAACCTCACATCTATCATCACCGGTGTGATCCTGCTCCTCTTCGGAACCGGCCCCATCAAGGGATTTGCCACCACGCTCATCATCGGCATCATCTGCTCATTCTTCACGGCAGTCTTCCTCACACGCCTCATCTACATCATGTGTGCCAAGACTAAGCCCTTCCAGAACCTCACCTTCACCACAGCCCTCTCAGCCAAGATGTTCAAGGGTTCACACTTCAACTTCCTTGGCGCACGCAAGGTCAGCTTCATCACCGTGGGAGTGATTGTCCTTGTAGTGATTGTAAGTTTCTTCGCACGTGGCCTCAACCAGGGCATCGACTTCTCAGGTGGACGCAACTATGTTGTCCAGTTTGACCATCCAGTGAAGACACACGAGCTCCAGGCCAAACTGCAGCCCCTCTTTGAGGGCGCACAGCTCAGCGTCATCACCATCGACGATGACACCAAGGTGCGTATCTCGACCAACTATAAGATAGATTCTGACGCCGAGGGCATCGACGAGGAGATCACCAAGATTCTCTACAACGGCCTTGCCGACGAGCTCAACGGAATGAACATGGAGGACTTCTCGACCACAAACGAGATGATAGGCATCCAGTCATCACAGAAAGTAGGTCCTACCGTGGCCAACGACATGCGCACAGACGCCTATATCGCTGTGACCATCGCCCTCATCGCCATGTTCCTCTACATCCTTCTGCGCTTCCGCAACGTGGCCTTCTCAGTAGGCGCGCTTGCAGCCGTAGCGTTCACAGCATTCACCATCATCGGCTTCTACTCCATCTTCCAGGGCGTCTTCCCCTTCGCCATGGAGATTGACCAGTCGTTCATCGCAGCCATCCTCACTGTGATTGGTTATCAGATCAACGACACCGTGGTGGTCTTCGACCGTGTGCGCGAGAATGTGGGTCTCTATCCCAAGCAGAGCTTCTTTGACACCATAAACGCCTCTATCAACTCAACTCTCGGCCGAACAGTGATGACCTCGACCTCAACACTCCTCGTGTTGCTGTGCATCTTCATCCTCGGCGGCGATGCCATCCGCTCATTTGTCTTCGCCATGATTTGGGGTGTTATCATTGGTACACTTGCCACAATGTTTGTGGCAGCCCCTGTGGCATATATCACTGATGCTCGCCGCAACAAGTGATACGGACATTGTCACCACTGTAAAATCTCATGTCCCCGGCGCCTCGCTTTGAGGCGGCCGGGGATTTTTCATTGTAATGAATACAAAAAAAATTTGTATCTTAGCGGCCTGAAAGAAAAACAAAAACAAACCCTATATCATGTCATCTCACCGCTATTGTGTCATCATGTGTGGCGGAGTGGGGAGCCGGTTCTGGCCCTACTCACGCGAGGACTGTCCCAAACAGTTCATAGACTTTCTGGGGACAGGGCGCTCACTGCTACAGATGTCTTATGACCGCATACTTCCCATAGTCCCCAAGGAGAATATAGTCGTCGTCACAAACGCTCGCTATGCCTCTCTGATACATGAGCAATTGCCCGATATCGAGCCACACAATATCCTGCTTGAGCCGGCGCGGCGCAACACCGCCCCGTGCATAGCATGGGCGGCATATCACATCCATGCCCTCGACCCTGAGGCATCGATGATTGTGACCCCCTCAGATCACCTCATCACCGGCGAGACGGTGTTTGCCGACTGTGTCCGCCGCGGATTTGACTTCGTGGAGGCTCAAGATGCCTTGCTCACCCTCGGCATAGCCCCCACACGTCCCGAGACCGGCTATGGCTATATCCAGATAGGCCGCGAGGTCTCACCTGGGATTCTGAAAGTGAAGACCTTCACCGAGAAGCCCGACATCGAGCTGGCCAAGGTCTTCATCCAGTCAGGCGAGTTCTTCTGGAACGCCGGAATCTTCCTCTGGAGGGCTGATTCTATCATCTCAGCGCTCCACAAGTATGTCCCGGACCTCACCCTCCTATTCGACCGCGGCGCGGGGCTGCTTGGCACACCGCGCGAGAAGGAGTTCATCGAGTCTAATTTCGAGGCTTGCCCCGCCAACTCCATCGACTATGCCGTGATGGAGAAGGCCGACAATGTCTTTGTGGAGTGTGTGAGCTTCGCATGGAACGACCTTGGGACATGGAGCTCGCTCTATGATAACTCCACGAAGGACAGCAACGGCAACGTCACACGCGACGCCCATGTGCTTGCCCACGATGCCAGTAACAACATGATAGCCGTCCCCTCGGGCAAACTCGTCGTGCTGAACGACCTTGAGGGATATATCGTGGCCGACACAGGCGACGTGCTGCTCATCTGTCCCATGTCTGAGGAACAGCGCATCAAGCAGATGGTCAACGACGTCAAGATTGAGTATGGCGAGGAGTTTCTCTGAACCCGCTTATACTCCCCGTCGACAATTGTAGTGTAATTCATTTCCCCCACCTCTCACCTCTCATCACTATATGTCCCCTGAAGAAGAAGACAAAATCGTCGAAGCCCGCTATCAGGAACTTCTCGATGGCTATCTTGCAAGCAACCACCGCAAGAAAATCGGTATAATCGAGCGGGCATATCGATTTGCCAAGGAGGCTCACAAGGGTGTGCGCCGCCGCTCGGGCGAGCCATATATCCTCCACCCCATCGCTGTAGCCAGGATTGTCTCGGCTGAGATGGGACTTGGCTCCACGTCGATATGCGCTGCGCTTCTCCACGATGTTGTCGAGGATACGGAGTTTACCGTCGAGGATATCGAGAACCATTTCGGCAAAAAGATTGCAGAACTTGTCGAGGGACTGACCAAGATTTCTGGAGGAATCTTCGGAGACAAGGCATCGGCCCAGGCTGAGAACTTCCGCAAGCTCCTGCTCACCATGAGCCAGGACATCCGCGTGGTGCTGATCAAGATGGCTGACCGCCTCCACAACATGCGCACCCTCGGTTCAATGGCTCCGGCCAAACAGTATAAGATAGCCGGCGAGACGCTCTACATCTACGCTCCTCTTGCCCACAGGCTTGGACTCTTTGCCATCAAGACTGAGCTCGAGGACCTATCGTTCAAATATGAGCATCCCGGCGAGTATGAGCGCATCTCATCGCTGCTGAAGCGCAGCGAGTCAGGGCGCGAGATGGTCTACGGACTGTTTGCCGCCCCTATCCTGCGCCGCCTAGACTCTATGGGGATAACCTACGAGGCCAAGGCGCGTGTGAAGAGCGTATATTCCATCTGGCGCAAGATGCACACCAAGCAGATTCCCTTTGACGAGGTGTATGACCTCTATGCCATGCGCATTATCTTTGAGGTTCCCGAGGGGGAGGGGGAGAAGGAGATGTGCTATCGCATCTATTCGGCTCTCACAGACCTCTACCGTCCTCATCCTGAGCGCACACGCGACTGGGTGGTGACACCTAAGGCCAACGGCTATCAGGCTCTCCATGTCACTCTGATGGGTCCGCAGGGCAATTGGGTGGAGGTGCAGATTCGCTCCCGCCGGATGGACGAGATAGCCGAGAAGGGGTTTGCCGCCCATTGGAAATATAAGATAGGGGGTGCCACTGAGGAGGAGAGCGAGCTCACAGTGTGGCTGCGCACCATCAAGGATATCCTCGATGACCCCAACCCTAATGCGATCGACTTCCTCGACACGCTGAAACTCAATCTCTTCTCGAGCGAGATTGTTGTCTTCACCCCCAAGGGTGAGCTCCTCACCCTCCCGGCCGGGTCTTCGGTGCTCGATGTGGCTTATTCGCTCCACTCTGAACTAGGCAACCATTGTATAGCCGGAAAGATCAACCATAAGCTCGTCCCCCTCTCCTACAGGCTACATTCTGGCGACCAGGTGGAGGTGCTCACCTCACAGTCTCAAAGCCCCAAGGCCGAGTGGATCAAATTTCTCGCCACGGCCAAGGCGCGGACACGCCTGCGCAAGGAGTTGAGGCGCGAGCAGCAACCATTCATCGAGGAGGGACGCAAGAGATTTGAGAAATTCCTGGCCGATAACGACATCGTCCCTAACAACGATGTGATGACAAAAATCCTCGGGACTTATCATGTCCGCTCACGCGAGGAACTCTTCCAGCGCCTCGGCTCTGGAGAGGCCTCCATTGACGACTATCTCAACGCCAACACCTCGTCGACAGCCAAGCGGCTCATCAGCCGCCTCTTCAAACTCGGCATCAAGACGGCCAAGACAGCCGCCGGACGCCGCCAGTCGAAGCCAGAGACACCCCCGGTGACCACTCCGCAGGAGATTAACAGAAAGGAGACCTATGTGCTACGTTTCAACGATAAGGAGCGCAATTTTCTGCTCTCAGACTGCTGCCGCCCCATCCCCGGTGACGATGTCATGGGATTCATCACAGACTCAGGCCAAGTGGAGGTACACTCCCTCAACTGTCCGCGCGCTCAGGTGCTGAAGGCCAGTTACGGGCCCAGGATTCTTGCAGCCCGGTGGGACCACATCACAGAGAAATTCCTGGCATCTGTCCGCATCGAGGGGATAGACCGCCTAGGCATCCTCTCCGAACTCACACGCGAGATCTCCACGACAATGGGCATTGACATCCGCCGGCTCAACATTGAGGCCAAGGGAGAAGTGTTCGAGTGTGACCTCGGAGTGAATGTGTCCAACACCGAAGATGTAGACAATCTGTGCCGCAAACTTCTTAAGATCAAAGGAGTCCGCCGCGCAGAGAGAGTGAGATAAATTATTTCGTGAGTGGGTTAGAGGGTCTCCCTCAACTCTGAGATCCTGGCGAGATATTTGCCGATGATGTCAAACTCCAGGTTGACACGGGTGCCCACACGGATAGCCTTAAAGTTGGTATGCTCGAAGGTATAAGGGATGATGGCCACGCGAAATGAGCGTATCTCGGAGTCGCAGACGGTGAGGCTGACACCGTTGACGGTGACAGATCCCTTCTCGACGGTCATATAGCCCTTCGCAGCCATCTCAGGCGCAACCTCATACTCAAATTTATAATATCTGCTGCCCTCAACCTCCTGGATGTCAGTACAGATGGCGGTTGTGTCCACATGTCCCTGCACGATATGGCCGTCAAGGCGCCCGTTCATTATCATGGAGCGTTCCAGATTCACCTCATCCCCCTCCGCGAGGAGTCCGAGATTACTGCGGTCGAGGGTCTCCTGAATGGCTGTGACGGTATAGGTGTTGTCAGGGTGGAGTGCCACGACTGTCAGACACACACCATTGTGGGCCACACTCTGGTCTATGCGCAGCTCATCTGTGAAACTACACTTCACCCTGAGGTCTACATTGCCCTCTTTCCTTGTCACACCGACGATCCTGCCGGCCTCCTCTACTATTCCTGAAAACATGATTTACACTATTTCTATGGATATATTTTTTTTGCAAATATACGGATTTTTTCCTTAATTTGCCATCATGAAAAAAAGTCTTCTCTACACCCGCACCGGCGACGCCGGCACCACGGCTCTCGTGGGGGGATCACGCATAGCAAAAAACTCCCTGCGCGTCTCAGCCTACGGAGACGTTGATGAGCTCAACTCCCATCTGGGTCTTGTGCAGGCATATGCAGCCGCCATCACCGGTGCTGAGACCGAGGCCTCCATGCTTCTCGACATCGAGCGCATGCTCTTTTCCATCGGAGCCACGCTGGCCACTCCCGGCCCCACTCAGTGCAAGGCACTCACGCCTGAAGCGCTCGCCCTGCTCGAGACATCCATCGACACCCTTGACTCCATCGTGGAGCCGCAGAGAAACTTCATCCTCCCTGGGGGCACTGTGGCTGCTGCCGAGGCTCATGTGGCACGCACGGTCTGCCGACGCGCTGAGCGCTCCATCCTCACCCTCAACGAGGCCGAGCCTGTCGACCCCGCCATCATATCCTACATAAACCGACTGAGCGACTGGCTTTTCATCCTGGCTCGCCGTCTCAACTCGCTCGCCGGGGTCAGCGATATCAAGGTCTGACATCTCGGCTCGGCTTGAGCCTCACACCCTCTATGCGGAGTGCGCCGACGATGTAGGCCAGCAGTATAGGAGTCCTTATGGCCATGTTCAACCACGGATGGCCCGGGATGGTTATCACATCGGCGACACCCCAGAGAGCCATGGCTGCGACGAAATAGAGCGTGAGCCTCATCACCGGGTAGCCGATGGGATAATGCACATTTCCGGCCCACCAACTGGCCAGCATCATGGCTCCATAACATCCGAAAGCTGCCCAGGCACATCCCATATATCCTATCACAGGAACAAGGGCAACGTTGAGAGCCACCGTCACCGCGAGACCGCCAAGCGAGAGCCACATGCCCCACACCGTCCGGTCTGTGAGTTTATACCAGAGCGAGAGATTGAAGAAGACACCGAAGAACACCTCGGCTATCATCACAATGGGCACCACCTTGAGTCCGCTGTAATAGGTCGGGTTTATGAACACCTTGAGGATGTCGAGATAGAACATCACCCCTAGGAAAATCACCATCGAGAATATCACAAACCATTTCATGGCGTCGCGATAACTCTGCAGTTTATCCTCCCCCTTGTCCTTGGAGCGGGCGAAGATAAATGGCTCATAGGCAAATCTGAACGCCTGGATGAACATCACCATCACGATGGCAATCTTGTAGTTGGCGTTATAGATGCCCAGTTGGGCCATGGCTGTGGCCTTGTCAGGATAGAGATAGGGGAACAGCAGAGTCCCGACGGTTTGGTTGAGAATCCCGGCTATGCCCAGCACAAGCAGCGGGGCTGAGTAGGCCACCATCTCGCGCCACAGCGGCGCGCAGAATCTCCATCTGAATCCTCTGAGCTCAGGGAGCAGCAGCGGCAGATTGACAACCGAGGCTATGAGATTGGCAAGGAAGATGTAGCCTATGCCGAAGTCGGGGTCGTAGAACCACGCTATCAGCCCCGGATTGTTGGCCCAGATCCAGGGACAGAGCAGTATGAAGAAGAGGTTCAGACCTATGTTGAGGGCTATGTTGATGAGTTTCAGTGTAGCAAACCTCACCGGGCGCTTGGCATAGCGGAGATAGCTGAACGGGAGGGCAGTGAAAGCGTCGAGTGCCACGGCTACAATCATCATGGCAGCATACTCCGGGTGTGAGCCACAGTGTAGCATCCCGGCCACAGGTTCTAAGAATCCCAATGCCAGCACGACAAAGGCCGTGGAACTGACGGCAAGCGATATCAGGCCCGTAGAATAGACCTCTAGGGGATTCTTATAGCGCTCATGATTGGCAAAGCGGAAAAAACCGGTCTCCATGCCATAGGTCAGCACTATGAGCGCTATCGCTACAGCGGCATAAACATAGTTGACGGTGCCATACTCACCCTGCACAAACTTGTAGGTGTAGAGCGGCGTGAGACACCAGTTGAGAAAGCGGCCTATGATTGAGCTGAGTCCATAGACGGCTGTGTCCTTGACAAGACTTCTGATACCCGGCATATCTATCAGAACAGGCTTCCTATGCCTGAGGGGAAATTGATGTTTAGATGATTGTAGGCCAGCGATGTCACCTCGCGTCCGCGCGGAGTGCGCTTAAGGAACCCCTCCATAATCAGGAACGGCTCATAGACCTCCTCGATGGTGTCCTGCTCCTCGCCTATTGCTGTGGCGATGGTGGAGAGGCCCACGGGTCCTCCGCCAAACTTGGTTATCATCGTCTTGAGCAGTTTGTGGTCCATCTCGTCGAGGCCGTGGCTGTCGATGTTGAGGGCCTCAAGGGCAAAGCGGGCTATCTCAGGCTCAATGTCGCCCGAGCCTTTCACCTGGGCGAAATCCCTCACACGCCTCAGCAGTGAGTTGGCTATACGGGGGGTGCCGCGGGAGCGTAGGGCTATCTCGTGAGACGCCTCCGGGGTGATTCTCACCCCCAGAAGGGCCGCTGAGCGGGCTATGATGCGCTCAAGCACCTCGTGGCTGTAGTATTCCAGATGACAGTTGATGCCGAAGCGCGCCCTCATCGGCGAGGTGAGCATGCCGGAGCGCGTCGTGGCGCCAACAAGGGTGAACGGCGACAGCGACAACTGCACAGACCGCGCCCCGGGACCCTTGTCAATCATGATGTCGATGCGGTAATCCTCCATGGCTGAGTAGAGATACTCCTCCACCACGCGGCTAAGGCGATGGATCTCGTCGATGAAAAGCACATCGTTCTCCTCGAGCGACGTGAGGATTCCGGCTAGGTCTCCAGGCTTGTCCAGCACCGGCCCGGAGGTGACCTTGAAGTTCACCCCGAGCTCGTTGGCTATGATTCCTGCAAGGGTGGTCTTGCCCAGGCCGGGAGGGCCGAACAGCAGCAGATGGTCCAGGGCCTCCCCTCTCATCTTGGCGGCCTGGACAAACACCTTCAGATTCTCCACAATCTTGTCCTGACCGTTGAATGAATCGAAATATGAAGGGCGGAGCGCACGCTCGAACTCCTTGTCGCGCGTCGTCCGGTCTCGTATGTCAAACTCGTTTTCTTCCATTATCCTACAAAATTAGACAAAAATCCTCAACCACCCAACCATATCGGGCGTTATAATGTAAGAAACAGAAAACTCCATTAACTCTCCAATGAAAAAGATAGTCATCATGGGCGCCACATCGGGCATAGGGCTCAATGTGGCAGAGCGCCTCGTTCAGAAGGGATGGCTGGTAGGTGTAGCCGGCCGCCGAGACAATGTCATGCAGACACTCGCTGAGAAGTATCCCGGCAGGATTGTTTGGCGCCACATCGACATCACCCGTCCCGAGGCCGGACAGAGCCTGCGCAAGCTTGTCGACAAGATGGGCGGCATGGATGTCTACTTCCACATCTCAGGCGTGGGCTATGAGAACGATGGTCTCGACCCCTCGCTTGAGCTCGCCACTGTCCGGACCAACGTCACCGGATTCACACGCATGGTCGACGAGGCATTCCGCTACTTCCGCGACGAGCACCACGGACGCGGCCACATCGCTGCTATCACCTCCGTTGCCGGGACCAAGGGGATAGGACGCCTGGCTGCCTACTCAGCCACAAAGGCTTATCAGCAGAACTATCTCACCGCGCTCAACCAACTGGCGAGGATCGTGCATGCCAAAATCAGATTCACCGACATACGCCCCGGATGGATTCGCACCCCTCTGCTCGATGACGACAACGAATATCCTCTCACCATGTCGCTCCCCTATGCTGTGCCACTGATTGTCAATGCGCTTAAGCGCCGCAGCAGGGTGGCCTATGTAGACTGGCGCTGGGGGATGCTGGTGGCGCTCTGGCGCCTCATCCCTGACTGGCTTTGGGTCAGGATTCCCATGAAGATAGCGGCTCCGGCAACACCCGTCGAGACACGTTCGAACGCCCTCAAGGCCGCCGACGGCGAGATTTCCACTCCTCAGCCCGCCCTTCAATAGAGAGAAACACAACAATCATCCCGGACAATCATTGGCCCCACCAATATTGTCCGGGAATTATATTTTGCTGTATATTGATTTTAAGCCTGGGGGAATCAGAGGGTGTGGAGGTGGTGGATGGCGGCGCTGGGGTCGGGTGAGTTGAAGATGTAGCTGCCGGCTACAAGCACGTCTGCTCCGGCCTCGATAAGGGCGGGGGCTGTCCGGTCGTTGACGCCGCCGTCTATCTCAATCTTCACGCTGAGGCTGGTGTCGTCTATCATGCGGCGCAGGGCGCGGAGCTTGTCGAGAGTGTGGGTGATGAATTTCTGGCCTCCAAATCCGGGGTTGACGCTCATGAGCAGCACCATGTCGACATCACCGAGGATATCCTCGAGCAGGCAGACGGGGGTGGCGGGGTTGAGGGTGACAGCGGGACTCATGCCTGCCTGCCGGATGGTCTGTATGACGCGGTTGAGGTGTGTGCATGCCTCGACATGGACATTCATGACGGAGGCTCCGCAGGCGGCCACGTCGCCGACAAAGCGTCCGGGGTCTGTCACCATCATGTGGACATCGAGGGGCTTGCGTGCTATGCGCGATAGGGACTTGATGATGGGAAAGCCTATGGTGATGTTGGGGACAAAGACACCGTCCATGACGTCGACATGGATCATCGCGGCCTCGGATGAGTTGCACATCTCGACGGCTTGGCCAAGACGGGTGAAGTCAGCGGCAAGAAGCGAGGGGGCAATCTCTGTCATATCGTTTCCTTTTTATGTGTTTTAAAAGCGTTCCAGAGTATCACACAGACACAGACCAGACCGATGGCGAGGCCGATGTATGTGAGATATGAGTTGTATTCCTCGACCTTGGCATAGAGCTGCTCGCGGGGGATGATCCGTCCGAGCCACCATCCCAGGGCGGCGAGCACGACATTCCATGTCAGGGCTCCGAGGCCTGTGAAGATGATGAACTTCCCCACGTTCATGCGGGCCAGTCCGGCGGGGATGGAGATGAGCTGGCGCACGGCGGGTATGAGGCGGCCGATGAAGGTGGAGATGGCGCCATGCTTGTCAAAGTAGTTCTCGGCGCGCCTGACCTTGGCCTCGTCTATGAGGCATGCGTGGCCTATTCGGGAGTTGGCGAAGGCATAGACGATGGGGCGTCCTATCCATGCTGACAGGTAGTAGTTGACCAATGCTCCGATGATGGCGCCGACAGTGGCTGTGAGGACAACGAGATAGATGTTGACCTCGTGGCTGGTGCAGGCCAGATAGGCGGCCGGGGGGATGATGACCTCTGAGGGGAAGGGGATGAACGAGCTCTCGATGATCATGAGTCCAAGCACGAGGAGATAGATTGTAGTGGGGTCTGCCTCGAAGAATTTGGCCATGATCCCCGCGGGGTCGAAGAGCGTGAGCAGTGTTACGAAGTCAAGCATGGTCCGGAAATGTTGTTTCGACGTGCAAAATTAGTCAAAATATTTCATTCGAGAAACTTCGGGGCTAGTATAAATGTCCCGATGGAGATGCCGAAGTTCCACCCTTCGCCTCCGGTGGCATAGTTGCCATAGGCGCTGATTGTGCCGAAGGGGAGGTTGAGCTGGGCGCGGAGCTCGCCGAAGAACTCTGGGTCAGAGAGCCATCTGCCCCACCGGGCTCCGGGGCCTTGACGGGCCGGGAGGATCTTGCGCACGGGGAGGAAGCCGTGGAGGTCGGCTCTGACCTGGAAGGTCGAGGTGGCTTTCCAGACGGGCTGGAGGTCGACGGAGAGGAATGAGTTGGCTCGGAATGCGCTGTTGAAGGAGTTGAAGGTGGAGGGTGTGGGGTGAGAGGCAGGGGCTGCGACTATGGATGCCTGGTAGGTGGGGAGGAGCCGGCGGGTGGAGAGGAGTGCGCGTCCCTCGAGGCCGAGTGCGAACTGCCGTCCCAGGGGAATGAAGTGGAGGGCTGAGAGGTCGGCCTGCAGCCATGAGAGGTTGCGGCTCTCACGGGTGAGGCGGTCAGAGGGGGCGGGGTTGTCATAGTGATAGCGTCCGGCCACGCCCATGGCGGTGGCTATGAGGCGTGTTCCGGCTGTGGGGGCGTGGAGGTTGTCGAGTGTGTTGCGCTCCCAGCGGCCAAAGAGTTGGCCGAGGTTCCAGACATCGCGTTTACGGCTATCGGCTCCGGGGTCATCGAGGTCTGCGACATACTTGTCAGTGAGATGGCCGTAGCCCAGCCCGGCGTCGATGCGCGAGCGGCGTGTGGGGCCTACTGAATACTGGAGCCTTGTGAACACCTCGGAGCGGTTGATGAAGTCGGGGGAGTTGAATTCATAGAACAGCCTCTCGGTCTCATGATATTTGCGGCGTGTGGCCACGAGCCTGAGGGAGAGGGCGGAGGGGCGGATGGTGTTGTAGTAGAAGGCACCAACGGCCTCAGCTCCCAGGTAACTCTGACCCACCCATAGGTTGACGTCGGCATCGAGGCCTTTGAAACGCAGGGGATTGTAGCCGCCATGAAAGAAGAGCATGCTTGATGTGGAGGATGAGACGTAGCCTCCTATGCCGATTGAGAAGTCCTCCTTTGTGACGGGCTTGAACTTGAGGGTGAAAGTGGAGTCGGTGTTGAGCACGGGGGTGGGGACAAGGTTCTGGAGCCTGCCCCCTGACACGGCGCGATAGTATGCATCCTTGGCTTCGGGGAATGTGAGGGTTGTGGCTCCCCGGCGCGGCTCGAAGAGCTGGGTGAGATATCGCCTCACGCCTGGCTTTCCGCTTGTCACCTCGACCTTTGATATCACCATCTCAGGTGTGCGGGACTTGAAGTCGGCTCTGCGCTTCCTGACCTCGGCTGCCGGGGCTCCGGCTCCGGTCTTCATCCTCACGGAGTCGACCATGGCGAGTCCGTGGCGGTATCCTATATCGTAGATTTCCTGATACTTGCCGAAGTCCAGGAGACTGAACTCATCGAGGTCTATGCGGATGTAGACTCCCTTGTCGAAGGGGAAGGGATAGTTGTTGGGCTGCATGATCATCTGTTCGAGCTGAGCCATGGGGTTGCGTGTGGTGGGGGGAGCGTCTTTCGACCCCACGTTGACGCCTACGACAACATCGGGCTTGTAATGCTCCATCATCACATCGACGGGGAAGTTGTCATAGATGCCGCCGTCATACATAGGCACTCCGTCAAGGTCGATAGGCTCGAACACCATGGGGAATGACATCGACATCCTCACAGCGTCTGCGAGGGAGCCGCTCGAGAGAACAACCTTGTGGCGGGCATAGACGTCGGATGTTACGCAACTGAACGGCACAAACAGATGCTCGAAGTCGGCGCCACACTGGGCAGTGAACCTTGAGTAGATCTCAGGGAAAGCCATGTTCATCGGGATGGGGTTTATGAGGCTCATGGGGAGGACGGATTTCACGGCTGTGGAGTCGCGCCCCAGATTGATGGTGATGAACGAGGGGGTCTCGCGAGGCTCGAGGAAAAAGTATTTGTCGGCGGGGTCGACATGTCCCGTGGACCATTGTGCGAACCCCGGGGAGGCCAGCAGTGCGAGCATCTCGGCCGGGGAGTAGCCTGCAGCATAGAGGCTTCCCACAATGGCTCCCATGGAGGTGCCTGTGATGTAGTCGATGGGGATGTCGTTCTCCTCGAGGGCCTCTATCACACCTATATGGGCCACACCCTTTGCCCCGCCCCCGCTGAGGACGAGACCAACGCTAGGCCGCTCGGCTGATACAACTGACACAGCCGCCAGAAGCGCCAATGTAAAAATCCCTAATCTCTTCATAGTTGAAACTTTACTCTAAAACGCACCTCCAATGGATAAGGTTCAGAAGAGAATATCGAGGTAGAGATAGAGGGGGCGTAGAATTACGTTGCCGGAGGGTTTTCCAAAATGTCAAGGTGCGCTTGCCGTGCGGTTTGACTTTGGGTCGCGGAGCACGGCGTACCGCTAGAGTGGGTGTGGAGGGGTGGTCGAGGGTGAGGAGGTTGTGGGGGAAGTTGGGGTTGAGTATGGCAATCTGACGGGGAGGGTGATGACGATGGTGGGTGGCGGTTCGTCGGACTTTCGGTCTGTGTCGGGTTTGAGGATGCGGTGCATGCGCCGACCGAAGAGCCGTGCGAGTTTGTCGGCGTGGCCGCGGGTGCGCGGCGCGGTGATGTGGACGATGAAGAATCCGCAGCCGGAGAGGGCGGGGAGGAGTGCATTCCAGAGGCGGAGGAAGCCGTCGGGCCGGGCCTGCAGGGGTGAGAAGGTTTTGGCGTCCTGGGTGTTGAGGAGGAGTATGTAGGCGAGTGTGTGTCCGCGGATGCTGTCGGGGCGGCGGTAGGTGAGGTATTTTATGCGCCGTTCTTTGCCTTTGAGCCGTGTGGGTGTGTAGATGGCGCCGAGGGCCTGCGATGGGCCTTTGGCGAGGCGGTAGTTGAGGTATTGCTGAAGGATTGGTGCGGAGTTCCGGCCGGGCGGGTCGATGACGAGGACGGGGCGTGCGCGTTTCTGGCGCTCGAGGTAGGAAATGACTTTGCGCTCGTTTTTCGTGAGGCGTCGGTTGAGATATGTCTCGAAGCCACGTATCCCAAGGATGGGGGAGTAGGTTTGTTTGCGGGAGGTGGTGATGAGTTTTTTCATGGTTGGACTTCGAGAAAATGAATGTTAGGTTGCAAAGGTATGAATGAGATGTGTGTTTGGTAGTGCGATAATGCGGACGAGTGCCTTCGGGGTGGTAAATCTTATACCTTTGCTGCAAAGGTATAAGATTTACGGATTTATAGAGCATTTCAATGTCTGCATGGAGATTTTTGGATTTTCTTTTTTTGGAGATTTTTGCATAATTAAAATTAATTCTTTATCTTTGCAGCAACTAATCAACATATCACATAATCATGTTTCGCAAATTATTCATGTTTCTTTTGGCTGCAATATGCCTTACGTCGTGCAGCCAGTCACATCTTGACGTAGATGATGCCACAGAAGTCACTGAGGCAGACTTGTTTCTTGCATCTGATGAATTCAAGCAGTTTGAAAAAATGCTTAAAGAGGATTCCAGAATTGTCCGCAATGCACTGAAGGCACTGACCAAGGATGAGAATGCGAGATATTTCGAACTGATGGGAAGCGTGTACCCCGAAATGTCTGATGAGGAATACAATGTCCTTGTTGCAGAGATCAAGCAACTCACTGGTATTGACACCGACAAAAGATTGAGGAGGATATATGAGGTAAAAACTGAACTCAAGTCAAAGATGAATTTCTCTAAGAAAGATTTCCTCGATGCAATGCAACGCCAATGCCTCAACATGAAACATCGCTCGCTCTCAAGATCTACCAATGAGGTTGGCAGTGATGAATGCTACTACAACTGTGAACAAGAATATTGGACTACTCTTTACGGTTGTGATGCTAATGCCGACACCCATAATCCTTGCCCTGGTCCAAATGATGAATGGGATAAATCTCGCTATTGCGAATATAAGGCACAGAAAAATTACGAAATATGCGTTCACGGCTGTGACTAACACTCTGAATATTTTTGGAATTTCATTTGAATAATAGTATGTGTTTCCTATATTCAACCATACTTGCACTTTCATCTTTAGTTGTATCTGCCGGGAACAATCAAGTATCCGTGGCAGATACAATCAAGGAGATGTGCAAGGGAATACCGGAGGGGACGTATACATTGTCAATCACACGCGCAGAGTTCTCAACGCCAGACAATGATGGCCGAGAAATAAGAAATCAACTTGACTTCAGCCCGGAGACCTACATATTCCTTCGGCAGACGATAAAAAGCAATGATGAGCGGCTGTTGGATTACTATTGCCTCTCGGACAGCAGTGAAAACAGGATCAACTCGAATGGAGAGATTCGCCCATTTGAGACCGAGCAGACCATAAGTGGCCGCATGGAGGGGGGCTCGAAGAAACTTGACGGATTTAATCTGAAGATTATGGTTCCGTCTATCGGTGAGATATATGAGAATCACGTCGAAGGCCGACACTTTAATATCAGTGGGCTGGATTTCGTTGATGGGACTACATTCACGCTTCAAGCCCTGAAGAGCAATGACAAGGAAGGATCGCTGCGTCTCTATATCGACGAATCAGAATTCCCAAACATATCCGTGAAAGGCTACCACTACAAGGGTAGGGAAACAGGTTTGTCAGAGTCAGCCTCAGATCATCTCAAGAAGAAGTCACGATTCGCTGATATAATCAACGCAATCGAATTGCCTGATGTTGTAGTGCGAGAGAGGAGGGTAAAGCCAATATATTATAGAAGTTTAATACCCGACAGAAATATTCTTGAAGACGACCCAATTCTTGAGATGAGCCATACAATGGATCAAGTAGTCTCTAGATTCGGATTGAGAAGAGGCATGGGAAAAGTTCACATGGAACCTGGAGATTTGGCCTCAGAAGTAATTGAAATTGAAGGATATGGTCGGGTAATAAATGGCGAGTTTGTAATCAGCGAGGTTATATTGGACGAACATCTGATTGGTGGTTTTGACATTTCTGAGGTTGTATATTTTGACCCTGCAAATATAAAGCAAATAGGATATTTTCTGCCTTCAAATTATGAGTCATTTGGCAATCTTGCCGGAAGAGGTGGCCCCCCTATAAAAGGTCTATATGGCGAGGCGAGCATCCGAGGTCTTTTGATTATTTGGCTGAAATCTCCGACGGATTTCTCACGCTTTAAGAGAAATCGGCCTGTATCGTTGTTAAATGTCTCTCCTTTCGGTTATAAGCCACCGATGGAATTTTCTGTGAGAGACATGACATTGTATAATTCAACACTATATTGGGAACCCAATTTTATACCATCAAAATATAATTCTAATTTACTAAAAGGATTTGATTTGCCATATCCCATGAATATATCAATTAAAATTGAAGGGATAAGCGATAAGGGGGAACTTATATGTAAACGAATGGATATAACCCATGAGAATTAGCAAATTTACATTAATCACAATTGCAGCCTTTATACTGACACTGACATCATGTTCATATATTTCCAAACCGAATTTGGTTTTATCTACTCACGAAATAGATTTAGGAAATATTGATGAGAATGAGCAGGGTGTAGCAGAAGCTAAAGTTTATAACAAAGGGAATGAAACGCTGTTAATACGAGCCATAACAACAGATTGTTCCTGCACCCAAGCGAATATTGATAATAAAACAATCGCCCCTAATGACTCGGCGACTATCCATATAAAGTTTGATTCAACAGGGAAGGACGGTATGACTGAGAATTTTGTTGTCATCGAGGCAAATACAGACACAGTGATACACTATATCCGCGTAGTATCGAATGTTATCCCTTATGATTAGCAAGAGGCGATATCTGATATTCACATTACTGATTTCAGGATGCATATTTATACCGGACTCGTTTGTTGTAGACAATATCAATTTGTTGCGGGATTATTTCTTTGTGGCGGTCTCCATAATTCTGTTCATAATCTACCTATTTTCAGGGAAGGTCAGGCAGATTTATGTGAACAGCCTCTCTGTGGCTGTGCTCTGTGGACTTCTGTTAATCATGGTCCGCAATCCGTCTGATTATCTTGTGAATATTTGTGCTATAGCTTTTACATGCCTGTTGCTGATGGCAAACGGGTTGACTTTCAAAAAAGGAACAATAGCAAGATGTGTCACCGCAATATGCAGTGTAGAGACAATTGTGTGCTATCTCCAACTTCTCAATATCACAGATAGTACAAACTCATTCTTCCATGTGACAGGGAGTTTTGAGAACCCCAACACCTATGGCATCTTCACATCCCTGTGTTTTCCGTTCATTCTACATTCATACAAAGAGTCAACCCACAAACCATTTTATATCACTGTCGTAAGTGCCGTTGTCCTCATGCTTCTTATCGTGGAATGCAGGACGGCCTTGATATGCTGTCTTCTTACATACCTGTTTATGTCGGGGAAAATCAGGGGACTCATCGCACAGAAAAGATTCTTGATTCTCATTCCAATTATCGTGCTTGCCATATGTCTCTACGATCCTAAACCAAGTTTAGGGAGATTGCTGATACTTGTGTCAACACTCTCTATGATAGGGAGCATGCCTATATTTGGATATGGGACTTATGGTTTTTATAAACATTACATGGAGAGCCAATCGACGATGCTCAGTCTTGACCAAGCTGGTTGGTTTGCCGGATTGGAGGGAAATCCAATGCATCCATTGAATGAATATCTGAATTATGTTTTGAATGTGGGCTATATTGGCTTCTTATTCATTGCAGTGTTCATATATTATCTCATCAAGGACAGGCATGAGTATGACAAGGTGTTTTACTCGGGGCTTTTAAACTTGGCGCTGATGCTCCTGATTACCAATTGTCTGCGATATTCTTTTGTGTGGGTTTTCGCAATACTATTCATATCTCAATTCTCATCAAGGAGCAAGAAGTTTGATTTGGCACCGATCAGATACCCATCATTGGTTTTGCTTTCAGCCTGTCTTATATATGTCATCTCAGATATGAGATTTGAACTGAGATGGAAGGAAGCCTATAATGATTTTCTGACTGCAAGATCCAGAGAGCGGGGCATTGAGGAGTATGAAATCCTGTATCATGAGTGGCACCACAATCCGTTTTTTCTCTATAATTATGCAGCCGTCCTTAATCTGTCAGGCGACTATGAGAAAAGCAATGCTCTGATAAAACACTACAATAATTATGTCAATGATTATCAAAGTGTAATCCTTCGGGGTGACAACTCATATGAACTTGAGGATTATGAAACGGCTATAAGAGATTATCAACGTTCTCATGAAATGTGTCCGACACGCTTCCAGCCACTTTGGGGGCTTCTGCAATGCTATAAAAGGACTGACCGTGAAAAATATCTTGAGACCGCAAGAGAGATTTATGAAAAGGAGATTAAGATTGACTCCTATCAGATTCAAGTGATGAAGAAACAATGCAAGAAGATATTAGAGGATGAAATCAATAAGAGTTGACATAAAGAAGATAGTTCTCTACGGTGTCCTGACGGGGCTAGGTGTGTTATTGTTAGTGGTCACAAGTTGTGATGATCTCAGAGCAACTACGTCATCTTATATCGACGAGCGTCTGACTACCTACCGGAACAGAAATGCCATCCTGAGGAAATGCGAGTCAAGGATGGAGAAGGATGCAACCTCATGGCTGTTGAAGAATATGAGGGGGCAGTTTTCATATGATGCAACGGTTTCTCAAAACTATCTTCATTATATCAAAGAGAACCAGGATCTTTCCATAAAAAAGAAGTGGCTTGGATTTAATGCCCAAAACAGGATTGAGCCTGAGTTGCTCAAGGACACAAAGGTGCTGACGACAGACTTTCTTTGGACTAACATAAAAGAATCAATTCAGATATGGCAAAGTTCTCCGTGGAGCCGTGAGGTCAGTTTTGATAATTTCTGTAAGTTCCTTCTTCCTTATAAGATAGGCAAAGAACCTGTGGTTGAGTGGAAACCGTATTACCGAAATAAGTACTCGTTTCTGATTGAGGGGGTTGAGAATATGGAGGAGGCATTCAAGAAAATCCACGATTATGAGATTAAGAATTTTCCCGTTATTGACACCTTCTTTCCCTATGAACAAGACCCAATACTATTGGATGAACTCCATGGAGGCAATTGTCGTCAACGGACATATCATATGGCATATGTCATGAGGGCATTAGGGCTCCCCGCCGCAATAGATTATACGCCTATATGGGCTAACTATAGTGAAAATGGTCACTACTGGGTTTCGCTTGTCGATAATTCTCATAGAGCCATCACTCCATCACGATATATAGACGGGACGTATGAATCGTTCACAAGAGAGATTGACACGGATAGGTTTACATGTACAGTCGACAGTCTGAAGAAGATAGCTAAAGTGTATAGAATTACTTTTGAAAAGGCTCGTGATGGATTTTCGGAGGATGATGATATCAAATATGACCATCTTAGAGATCTTCATACCTATGATGTCACCTGTCAGTATGCAAATGTGGCCACTAACAATATTATAGACTTGAAAACTTCAGCATTCTCAGATCTTTATGTCTGCACATATAGTCAAGTAGAGGGATGGATACCCGTTGGGACTGCTGAGAGGATAGATGAGAGCAAAGTCAATATAGGGCCAATGATAAATGAGAATGTAATCGTTGTGTCTGAATATACAGATGGATGCTTTGTTCCAATCTCATCGCCTTACTTGATAAGACATAATGGAGAACCTCGCGAATTTGCCCCTGATTTTTCTAAGAAAAGGGCCATTAGGCTCAACAGGAAATATATGTTGCGTTGCTCTTGGGTCAACCGGTGGGATGAGGTTGTAGGGTCAGTTATCGAAACGTCCAATGACAGGACTTTCGCTAACGATGTGTCGGAGGTTCACACCTTCACCGAGACCCCTACAAAAGAGACTATAACCATACCTCTTGGGAATATGTCCAAGAGATATCTCAGAATCATGCCTAAGGATAGCGTTTATCCTGTTTTTGCAGAACTGCAGTTTTTAGATGAGCATGACACCAAAATAGATTATTCAAGGCATGAAATCTATGCAGTCGGTGGAGTTTTAACCGGCGACACTTTGGTGACGGCTAAACTATTTGATAATAAATTGTCTACAACATTTTTCAAACTCTTCCCTTTTTGGATAGGGTTCGATCTCGGTAATAAGAAGGGAAAAGTCAATAAAATGAGGATAATAATGTGGAATGATGAGAATCAGATTCAACCGTCACATGAATATGAACTTTTTTATTTCCATAAAGGGGTATGGAACTCGCTTGGCAGACAGACGGCAAACTCGGACTTTTTAGTCTATGATGATGTGCCCGGCAACTCGATATTGCTGCTTCGCGATTACACTCGTGGCAAAGAGGAGCGTATTTTTGAATATGAGGATGGGAAGCAAATCTGGCATTGATACGACTTGCGAACTTGAAAATTATTTTATAAATTTGCAATGACTATAATTCAAAAACAATGTGTTCAAAAGTTTTCGTAATTATCAATCATATAATTTATCCATTCAGGAAATGTGCGAAATGGTGTGATTAATTCATGTCGACTTTTCTAAACCAATCTATTGATTATGTGCATTTTCTGTGTGATTTTATCTCTCATGCTGCCAGGGCTTCGGGCTTTGCGATCTTGATTGAGGGTGTGGGCGATAAGGGGGAGAGGGTCTACAGGCTGAGACAAATAGCGGGGAACGTTGGATAAGAACAGAACAGCAATCAGATTAACAATCATTTATCGATTAAAAAATATGAAATATCCATTGGCAATAGCCTTATTGATGATAGTGGCGCAGTGGGCGTTTGCACTGACTGAGGACAAGGGGGTTGAAACGTGGCATCAGGATGAGATTCCACGCGAGAAGATATATATCCAGATAAACCAGCCGTTTTATGCGAAGGGTGACACTGTGTGGTTCAGGTGCAATCTTGTGGACGGGGCTACAAATATCCCCTCGACCAGTCCGCTCTATCCTAAGGACAGGTCGAAATTCGTGTATGTGGAGCTGCATGACTGCAAGGCAGATACGCTCATGAGGAGGTATAAGATCAAGGCTGACTCGATGGGAGTGTTTGCCAACGCTATCCCTCTGGAATATGACATCAAGGCGGGCTATTATATGCTCGTGGCCTACACGCGGTGGATGACCAACTTCAGTGAGCGCAACTTTGCCTACAGGGAGTTCTCGGTGGTTGGCGACACGGACGAGGAGGACGCCAGGATCGCTGAACGCGATGACAGGCTGAGGGTGAATGTCTGTCCGGAGGGGGGAGCGCTGCTCACCGACCGCCTGCAGACACTGACGTTTCTCATCACTGACACTGAGCGTTATCCGCAGAGCGCTGAGGTGAGGCTGATTGATGCTGAGACTGACTCGATTATAACATATGGGGAGACGGAGATAGGTGGATATGGCGAGGTGCTTTTCACTCCCCTGAAGGGGCGGCGCTATATTCTGGAGGCATACACTCCGCGAGGGATGTATGGGCAGAGTGAGATCAAGGATATAAGGGAGACGGGGGCCATCCTGCATGTGAAGCAGAGGAAGGGGAAGGTCTATATCGGGGTTGACTGCAACAACTGCAGTCCGGAGGATATGGAGCTCATCATTGTGAACAGGGGCAAGATGTCGACCATGCAACCATCGGAGAGCAGCATAGCCATCGAGTCGTCGTCGCTGTATGAGGGGATGGTGACGCTGACGCTTGTCGACAAAAAGAGCGGGCAGATTCTCTCGACCAGAAAGTTCTACAACAAGTAGAGATTTTTTGGCTGCAGGATAGGGACGTTTGATCTTAGTGACGATTAAAAATAACTTGGCAAACTTTTCTATGTAATTTATGAATCTTAACTTTTTCCAAGCAGTCATTTAGCTCGCTAAACTCGTGCTTGTTCAAAAGTAAATCTTCACAAATAACATATACGAAATTTTTATCAAGTTATTTTTTAATCGTCACTTATTTGTGTAATTTTGCAGATATGAAACGTCTGATTCTACTGACCACTGTCCTTGGGGCTGCAGCGGCCTCGACGGATGCCCAAATAAACAATCCTGATGCACGTGGCTATCTGGACCGCGCCATAGCCATGCTTGAGAATGACCGCAACTATGGCGGCTGCATCGACCAACTTGCTCGCTTGTATTCCATGCCTGCCACGGCGGCCGAGCGTGAGGAGGCCCTCTACTATATGGGGCTTGCCACACTGCGCGCGGGCGATGATGATGCGCTGCCTCTGCTTGAGAGGTTTCTGGGGGAATATCCGGTGTCTCCTCGACGCGCTGAGGTGGCGAGCCTGATAGGGGACTATCGGTGGGACCGCGGAGACTATGCGGCCTCGCTGGCGGTGTATGAGAAGATCAATCCGATGGCGCTGACACCGGGAAGGTGTGACGAGATGAATTTCCGCATGGCCTATGCCTACATGCTGCTGGGTGAGAGCAAGACGGCCGAACAACTTTTCCGCACGCTGCTGGGAAAGGATGCGTGGCGCGACACGGCGCGGTTCTACATTGGATATCTGGCATATGCCTCGGGAGACTACAAGGTGGCCCTCGACTATCTGAGGCAGGCGGACACCACTACGGCGCCGGGGAATGCTGCTCCTTACTACATAGCCCAGATTGAATACGCGCAGGGTGACTATGAGAAGTCGCTCAAGGATGCTCAGGCTATGCTGGCGGATGGGGCGGTGAAGGAGTTTATCCCTGAATGCAACCGCCTGGCGGGTGAGTCGCTCTACAATCTCGGGCGTACGCGCGAGGCTATCCCCTATCTGTGGAAATACTGCGCTGAGGCCAAGACGCCCCAGCCATCGGCGTTCTATATCCTTGGCACTGACGAGTATGCCAAGGGTGATACGGACGCAGCCATCAAACTGCTGCAGCAGGCCACGGACTCCCCCTCAGCCATGGGCCAGAGCGCATGGCTTTATCTGGGGCAAGCCTATATGAAGCGAGGTGACAAATCGTCGGCCATGATGGCTTTCGGGAAGGCTTATGGGATGGACTTTGACCCTAAGGTTCGTGAAGAAGCCTTCTATAACTATGCTGTGGCCAGGCTCGACGGCGGAAGAATCCCCTTCGGCAATTCAGTGGCCCTGCTCGAACAATTTCTCAAGGAATATCCGCGCAGTGCATATGCACCTGAGGTAGAGCGCTATATCGTTGAGGGATATATGACCGACAACGACTATGAGAGCGCCCTGGCCGCCATCAGGCGTGTGGGACGCCCAACGGCGGCGATGACCAGAGCCAAGCAGCGGGCGCTGTTTGTGCTTGGGACCCGTGCGCTGGCTGCAGGGAAGACCGGGGAGGCTCTGCGCGACCTCACCGAGGCGCGGTCCATCGAGGGAGATGCCACGATAAGCCGCCAGTGTGACCTCTGGCTGGGTGACGCACAGTATGCGCGCGGAGACTATGACCGCGCAGCCTCCTCATATCTTGCTTATCTCTCCAATCCGCTGGGGGATACGACTGAGGGGACTGCCCTGGCCCGCTATGGACTGGGCTACACAAGGTTTGCGCAGGAGGAATTTGCAGATGCGGCCACAGACTTCACAAAGGCCGCCCAGGAGGCCGGAAGGCTCGACCCGGAGACCCGTGCCAATCTTCTGCCTGACATATACAACCGTCTGGGGGACTGCCTGTATTATGAGGAGGACTATGAGGCCGCTCTCAAGGACTATGAGCGCGCCTACACCCTCAAGCCCGCCGCAGGTGACTATCCGCTGTTCCAGAGCGCGGTGATGAAGGGGCATCTCAGAGACTATCCGGGGAAACTCTCGACGCTCGACAAGATGATAGCGGCCTTCCCATCGTCGGGGCTTGTGCCTCAGGCTATGCTGGAGAAGGCAGAGACACAGAGCGCCACGGGGTCGACATCGGCTGCCATCAGGACATACAACGAACTTGTGAGACTTTATCCATCGACCGCCCCGGGGCGCAACGGCTATCTGCAACTGGCCATCACATATATCAACTCAGGCGACCGCAAGAAGGGGATAGAGACTTACCGCAAAGTGATCACCACCTTTCCCACCTCTGAGGAGGCACGCATAGCCGCCGATGACCTCAGGCAGATATATGCGGCCGACGGCAAGCTCGATGAGCTCGTGGGGTTCCTTGCCTCCGTGCCCGGCGCGCCGCGCTATGATGCATCTGAGATTGAGCAGAGCGCATGGCAGGCTGCTGAGAATGCTTATGTGTCGAGCGGCGCCACAGCCGGTCTGTCGTCATACATAGCCGACTATCCGTCAGGGGCATCGAGGGCACAGGCTCTCTACTATCTGGCTGAGAGCGCATGGAATGCAGGGGACTCGCGGACAGCCCAGGGCTATGCCACCCAGGTGCTTCTGGGACATCCTGACGCTGAGGTGGCTGAGGAAGCCCTGCTCATCAAGGCCAAGGCTGAGATGGAGATGGGCAAGACTGAGATAGCCCACAGCTCGTTCCTTGAGCTTGAGAGCAAAGCCTCGGGGTCGAACATGCTCGGGGAAGCCCGCACCGGAATCATCCGCACGGCCTCAGACCTGGGGCGCTATGCCGAGGTCGTGGCCACAGCCGACAAGATGCTGGCCTCGACAGCGGCAGCCTCATCGGGTGAGACGGAGGAGATCAGATTCCTCCGCGCCATGGCCAACAACCGCCTGGGTAACCGCGATGAGGCATATGCTGACTGGGAACTTCTTGAGAGGGACCTGCGCTCTCCATATGGTGCCAGGGCTGCATATCACCATGCCCAGGCGCTCTTCGATGCCGGAAAGACCGACGCTGCCTTCACTGTGGCAGACAAACTGATATCATCTGACACTCCCCAGGCCTACTGGCTGGCGAGAGGATTTATCCTCTACAGCGACATTCTGCGCAAGCAGGGGAAGAAGTTTGAGGCTGACGAGTATCTCAAGTCGCTCCGCTCGAACTATCCAGGCACGGAGGCCGACATCTTCGAGATGATTGATAACAGGATAAAAATCAACGGTTGAAACAGAAAGACAAAATGCGAAAGACAATCATATCAATCCTCGCGACGCTTCCTCTGGCGGCGGGCGCCCAGACACTCCACCAGGATATCAACGTAGACCAGGAGACGGCGCCGGTGTTGCGCGAGGCGGCGCGTATCCCCATACTCCCGCAGGTCCAACTCCCTGCTCTGTCGAAGACCGCACTCCCCTACAGTCCCAAGGTCGTGTCGACACGTGTCCCGGGGGTCATCTCCACCCTCGAGCCGGCAGCATGGGCCGACCCTGACGCGGCGCCTGACACCAGAGGCTATGTGACCGGCGGAATCTTCCCGCTTCTCAACGCAGCCGTCTCTGCGGGCTATCGGCTTGTCGACAACGACCGCACACGCCTGTCGCTATGGGGACAGTATGACGGGCGACTCTATCACCGCGGACGCACGGCACCACTGACAGGGGCGAAACCTCACAAGATGCTGTGGCGCGACCACACGGCTACCGCCGGGGTTGACCTGCACCAGACAATAGGGTCGCGCGCCATTCTGGATGCCGGAATCGACTATACATATGGCTACCATAACCTTTGGAGCGAGAAAGGGAACGGCATTGATGACTACTCACATGCCTCATCACATTTCAATGTGAATGCGTCATACTCCTCATCGGCCGAGGGGCTTGACTACTCGATACGCGCGAAGTTCAACCGATTTGCCTTCACCAAGGCTACGTCAGCGCACGATGTGATTGACCTGACGCTGCTAGACAGAGACCTTGTGGGGCAGAGCCTTTTCGGAGTGGGGGGCACGGGGTCGCTGGCCGTGGGTGAGACCTCGCATGTGGCACTCGACCTTGACCTCCACATGCTCCACACGGGAGACCACCTGTCAGCCCGGATTCCCTATACAATCAATGACATCTCAGCCGTCGACGGCGCCACCTCAGGCATCTTCTCCGTGAGGCCGCGGTTTGTGAACCGCAACGGAGCCACCTCTGTCACCATCGGTGCGGTGATGGATGTGGCCATAAAGTCGGGCAAGGCACTTAACTTTGCTCCGGATGTCACTCTGGCCTGGATGCCATCACAGATTTTCGGCATAGAGTTCAAGGCCAAGGGTGGGACGGTGCTCAACAGCGTAGGGTCGCTCTATGAAGGGGTGACCCCTTATCTCAACACCTCGCTTGCCTACGGTTCCTCACGCCTCCCCTACGACCTGGGTGGACGCCTGACGTTCGGTCCGTTCCTCAACTTCACCGTGGAGGGATATTTCAACTGGGCCAAGACAGACGGGTGGCTCATGCCCGTTGAGACATACAGCATATTGAACGGAGGCGCCGCCTTCGAGCGTCTGGATCTCAAGGGATACAAGGCCGGAGTGGACCTGCGCTATGACAACGGACGCAACATCGAGGCGAGCGTTGGCTGGGCCACAGCGCCGTCGAAGCAGTTCAAGGGATGGTATGAGTGGCGCGACAGGGCACGCAATGTGCTGAACGCCGAGGTTACAGTGCGTCCTCTTAAGCCCCTGGCCGTCACTGCCGGATTTGAGCTCCGCTCAGGAAGAGCGCTCTATGGATATGACTACGGCTCCGCAGATGAGGCGACCACGACATATTATGCCCCTGAGCGCATCAGCCTGGGGACTGTGGCGAACCTGCGCCTGGCAGCATCGTGGCGCTACACCAAGCGGCTCACATTGTTTGTGAGCGGTGAGAACCTCCTCTCGCGCAAGTGGCAGGAGATAGGCTTCAGGCCCTCGCAGGGTGTGACTGCCCTGATTGGCGCATCATATAAATTCTGAACCAACCGCGATGATCAAGGATATTAGAATAGACCTCTACGATTATCCTCTCCCCGACGGGCGCATAGCCTCCCACCCTCTGGCTGAGCGCGACAAATGCCTCTTGCTGGTGCGCCATGCTGACGGGCATATCGAAGACACGCGCTTCGATGCACTCCCGTCGTTGCTGCCGGCTGACTCGATGCTTGTCTACAACAACACCCGTGTCATCAACGCGCGCCTGCGCTTCCGCAAGGGGGCAGACTCGACGGGCGCGCTCATCGAGATATTCTGTCTCGAGCCTGAGAGCCCTGCCGACTATGCCGTGAACTTCGCCTCGACCACCGGGTGTTCGTGGATATGCTTTGTGGGCAACAGCAAGCGATGGAAGGAGGGGTCGCTAACAGCCCATGTGAATGTGGAAGGGCGGGAGGTTGTCCTCACGGCCACACGCACAGAGCGCCGCGGAAACGCATCAGTGGTGAGGTTTGACTGGGACAATCAGGGGGTGACATTCTCATCGATCATCTCTGCCATAGGGGAGATTCCCATTCCTCCTTATCTCAACCGGCCCACAGAGGAATCAGACTCATCTGACTATCAGACCGTGTACTCACACATCGACGGCTCTGTGGCGGCTCCGACAGCCGGACTGCACTTCACACCGTCGGTGCTCGAGGCTATTGACAAGCGAGGGATATTGAGGCGTGAGATCACACTGCATGTGGGCGCAGGGACATTCCAACCGGTCAAGTCGGACACTATCGGTGAACATGAGATGCACAGCGAGTTCATCTCAGTGCCGCGCACGCTCATCGAGGAACTCGCCTCGACAGACCGGCGGGTCATCGCAGTGGGGACCACCTCTGTGCGCACTCTGGAGAGCCTTTATCATCTGGGGTGCATGGCATCAGAGGGGGTGCAGCCCAATGAACTGCCGCAGTGGTATCCATATGGCGACAATCATCCCTCTCTCAGTATGGCAGAGGCCATGAAGGCACTTCTGCCAACATTTGAGGGGCCTTCGTTTGTGGCTTCGACAAGGCTCATGATAGCGCCGGGCTACAGATATCGCATCGTGAAGGGGATGGTGACCAATTTCCATCAGCCACGCTCCACCCTGCTGCTTCTTGTGTCGGCTTTCCTGGGTGACAACGGCGGGTGGCGCAACCTCTATGACCATGCCCTCGAGGGGGATTATCGGTTCCTTTCCTATGGGGATGCCTGTCTATTTCTTTAATGACGATTAAAAAATAACATGGTAAACATTTCTATGTTTTTTTAATCTTCATTTAGTTCCCGATAAATCTGCAAGATCTCTCCGGCTATGACGGGGAGTGAGAAACGCTCGTGTATCTGCCTGAAGGAGGCATCGGAGATTCTTGACCGCAGGCCGGGGTCGTTTATCAGTTTTTTTATCGCAGATGCGAGGGCAGGGACATCGCCCGGCTTGACAAGGAGACCGGTCACACCATCGGTTATCACCTCAGGGATTGAGGCTACGGGAGTGGAAATGTTGGGGATTCCACGGGCCATTGTCTCGAGGATGGTCATGGGGAGGCCCTCATTATAGGACGGAAGCACGTTTATCATTGTCTCTGACAGAATCTGCTCCTTCCGGGGTCCATCGATCCATCCTATGTGGGCCACACGGTGTGAGAGGCCGGCTGTTTCGACCCATCGGCGCACCTCGTCGACCTCACCGTCGCCGCATAGATAGAACCTGATGTCAGAAGGAATCTCAGTGTCTATCATCCTTATGGCCTCTATGAGGTCGTAGGCGCCTTTGCGCTCGCCAAGACGGCCAAGGAGCAGGACTCCACGGGCTGAGACTGGATAGCGGTTGCTCACGGGGGTGGGGACGGCATTGTAGACCGCCTTGACCCTGGCCTCGGGAGCCTTACTGGAAATCATGGGGATAAGCCTGGGGCTCAGTACGATGTTGACATCGGCCTTTGTGAGGGTGTCGTTGACCCAGCGTCTCATGCGAGGACCGAGTGAAGCATGCCAAGGGTCGAACTCGGCGCCATGATGATGAAGCACGACAGGAATCCCATATCGATGCAGCAGCCTGAGAAGAATACCCTTGCGAACGAAACTTCCGCGCTCTGCCACATGCAGGTGGGCGACATCAATCTCACCTCTGCGCGCCATCCGCGCTATCTTTAGATAAGCTTTTGCGAAACAGGCTATGAGACGAGGCTTGCCTCCATCGGTGTGGGTTGGCACAAAGTTCACACTGACACCTCCCGTTGCGGGAAGCGCTTCAAGCAGATTCTTGACCACAGAGACCATCCCACCCTTGTAGGAGAGGTCTGAGCAACACATCAGGACATTCATGACATGCAAAGATACGATATTTGGCTGAATCCCTAAACTTTCTGCAGGGTGTCTCGTAAACTTTTGAAGTTTTTTCCGTACATTTGCACATTATGAGAATAGTATTGCAACGTGTCACAGGTGCATCTGTCCGCATTGATGGAAAAATCCATAGTGCAATAGGGCCGGGACTGCTCGCTCTTGTGGGTATCCGCAAGGGCGACACAGCTGAGGATGTGATGCGCCTGGCAGCCAAGGCTGTCAACCTCCGCATATTCAACGATGAGGGGGGTGTGATGAACCTGTCGCTCCTTCAGACCGGGGGCGAGATGCTGGCCGTGAGCCAGTTCACGCTGCTGGCGTCGACCCGCAAGGGGAACCGCCCGAGTTATATAGAGGCCGCGGGGCATGATGTGGCCGTGCCGCTCTATGAACTCTTCTGCTCGGAGTGCAGCCGTCTGACAGGGCGCGAGACTAAGATGGGAGTGTTCGGAGCCGACATGGAGGTGTCTCTCGTGAACGACGGGCCCGTCACAATTGTTTTAAATTCAGAATGACCATAGAAGAGCTGCAGCACACCGTCGATGCCTGGATAAGCGGGACCGGAGGGGGATACTTCTCCGAACTCACCAATGCCGCTGTGCTCGCCGAGGAGACCGGCGAGGTGGCGCGTGTGATGGCGCGGCTTTACGGCGACCAACGTCCCAAGCCGGGCGACAAAGCCACGAAAGAGGCCCTGGCCGATGAACTGGCCGACCTGCTCTGGGTGGCCACAGCAATAGCAAACCAGACCGGGATTGACCTGACGGAGGCCATCAGACATAATATAGCGAAAAAGAACCGCCGCGACAGCGAGCGTTTCAAAGATAATCATCAATAAAAACACTTACCCGCCATGGACAAATATCAGCAAGCCATCGCCGACTCTCACGTCACCACCGACGACGCTGAGGTTAAGGCCAAAGTTGCCGAGATTCTCGACAAGCACCTCGAGGAGAACAGGAAACCTGAAGTCCTCAAAGCCATATTCAACTCCATCGATCTGACCACTCTCAAGTCGACAGACTCACAGCGCTCTGTGGCCGACTTCACTGAACGTGTCAACGCCTTTGAGCATGAGCACCCGGATCTTCCCAACGTAGCGGCCATCTGTGTCTATCCCAACTTTGTGCCCATCGTGCGCACCGTGCTTGATGTCAGTGAGGTCGACATTGCCGCTGTGTCAGGATGTTTCCCCTCAGCCCAGAGTTTCATCGAGGTGAAGGTGGCAGAGGTAGGCCTGGCCGTTGAGGCCGGAGCCGACGAGATTGACATCGTTCTTCCCCTCGGAGACTTCTTCGACAAGGACTATGAGGAGGTGTGTGACCAGATTTCAGAGATGAAGCATTCATGCCGAGACTCGCTGCTCAAGGTGATTCTCGAGACGGGCGCTCTCAAGACGGCTGAGAATATCCGCAACGCCTCAGTCCTGAGCATGTATGCCGGTGCAGACTTCATCAAGACATCGACAGGCAAGGAATATGACGGAGCCTCGCTCGAGGCCGCCTATGTGATGTGTGAGTGCATCAAGGAGTATTATGCCAAGACCGGCCGCATGGTGGGCTTCAAGGCATCAGGGGGCGTCTCGACGACTGAGGATGCTCTGAAGTATTACACAATCGTGCGCACTGTCCTTGGCGACAAGTGGCTGGAGACAAACGAGTACTTCCGCATCGGAGCCTCACGCCTTGCCAACAATATCCTCTCCGACATTCTGGGTGAGGAGACCAAATTCTTTTGATTAACCGGAGAGCCGGGTGGCGGCCGCGCCTACTGCCCGGCTTCTCCCTCATCACAAAGCAATGGAAAAATCTTACTGGATAATGTCGGGCGACACACGGATAGGGCCGATGACCCTGTCAGAGTTGACCGCACGTCCTGACCTCACGCCCGAGACCCCAGTGTGGTGTGACGGCATGGCAGACTGGAGCATGGCCGGAGACCTCCCTGAGATAGCGGCCGTCTGGATAGTCGATATTCCTGACACCACTATTCCGCCAATTCCTGAGCGGACGCCCCAACCCTCAATGGCCGTTCCACATAGGTTTCCGGACACACCACAGCCACCTTCATATCTTGGCTGGGCCATCGCGCTGATGCTGCTGTGCTGCATTCCCACCGGGGTGGTGGCCATCATCTATGCCGCCAAGGTCTCACCCACATGGATGAGAGGCGACATCGACGGGGCCGAGAAGGCCTCTGAGAAGGCGGGCATCTGGTGTGTCATCACATTCATAGCAGGCCTCATCTGGGCGCCATTCTACATGCTCTACTCCATCCTCTCGATGTAGTGTGTAACCACTATCGTAACTCAAACCACATCACATGAACACTCTGACAAAACGGGATATACTTCTGCGAGTGCTGCTCTTCGTAGTCTCAGTGGCTCTCATAGTCTACTTTTTGCCTCGCTCAGACAAGGACAGGTTTGTCTATGAGGTGAACCGTCCCTGGACCTATGCCCTCTTTACAGCGCCATTCGATATCCCCGAGCATCTCGACTCTGTGAGCGCCTCGCGGCTCAAGGACAGCATAGACGCCCGTTTCGAGCCGGTGTTCAAGCGTGATGCGGCTCTTGAGAAGACCATAGTCTCAGACTTTACAACCAGGCTCAACAACACCAAGGGCCTTGACATAACTCCGGCACAGAAAAACCAAATTATCAAGGCCATACGGGGTGTATATGAGGACGGCATCGTAGACCGCGACACATATGCCCGCATCACCTCGGGGGATCTCCCCGCCGTGAGGTTTGTCAACGACAATATAGCTATCTCCGTGCCATCGTCGAGGTTTCTCTCGGCCTTCAGGGCCTATGAGCATCTCGACTCCATCCTGCGCGACAAGGATATCCACGGGGCGCTCACGGCCACAAAACTATCCGAGATGCTCAAGCCCAACATCTCGCTCGACTCCGTGAGGACAAAGTCGCTGCTTGAGGATGCCTATCAGAAAGCTCTGGCGCCCATCGGAGTGGTGCAGCAGGGTGAAAGAATCATCGACAAGGGTGACATTGTCACCACACGCATAGCCACTATCCTTGAGACATATGAGGAGATGGCAGAGGAGCGCGGACATGAGGGGCAGCTGACACAGCATCACTATCCGGTGGCGGGTCAGATTCTGTATGTGATGATTGTGATGGTGGGCCTCTTCGGCTACCTGCACATATTCCGCATGAAGTATTTCAAGGATTTCCGGACTGTTCTGTTCCTTGTGAGCCTCACCACCCTCTTCACGCTCTTCTCGTTTGCCATGGGGGCGGCGTTCTCATCGGGGATGTACATCACCCCCTTCACGATGGTGCCGATTCTGGTGGTGATATTCCTTGACTCGCGGACGGCCTATTTTGTCCACCTCACCGTGGTGCTTCTGTGTGCCATCGTGGCATCCTTCCCGCTGGAGTTCGTCTTCATGCAGGTGATGGCGGGAGTTGTGGCCATCGACTCGCTCAAGGACCTGTCGAGGCGCAGTCAGCTCATCCGTACAGCGGCCCTAATCTTCATCGCCTATGCCCTGTGTTATGTATCAGTGGAGGTGATGCAGACCGGCACCATCTCGAAGGCCGAGCCGCGTATCTTTGGAGCATTTGCTGTCAACGCCATTCTCATCTCGTTCAGCTATGTGCTGATGTTCCTGCTGGAGAGAGTGTTCGGCTATACCTCCAAGGTGACGCTTGTGGAACTCTCAGACACCAACAACCCCCTTCTACGTGAGCTCTCTGAGGAGTGTCCGGGGACATTCAACCACTCGATGTCGGTGAGCAACCTTGCATCTGCGGCCGCCCAGCGCATCGGAGCCAATGTGCAGATGGTGAGGACCGGCGCACTCTATCACGACATAGGCAAGATTCGTAACCCGGCCTTCTTCACCGAGAACCAACACGGTGTGAATCCACATGATGCCCTCGACCCTATCCAGAGCGCACGAATCGTGACAGGCCATGTGCGCGACGGTCTGATGATGGCTGACAAGGCAAAACTTCCACAGGCCATCAAGGATTTCATTGCCGAGCATCACGGTGCAGGGAAAGCGCGCTATTTCTATAACACCTATGTGAACACCCACCCTGGAGAGACTGTGGATCCGTCGCTCTTCACATATCCGGGGCCTAACCCGCAGAGCCGTGAGACGTCGCTGCTGATGATGGCAGACGCCGTCGAGGCGGCCTCGCGCTCGATGAAGGAGCATACACCTGAGGCGATAACCGCGCTTGTAAACAAGATTATAGACGGACAGATTGCCGAGGGGCTGCACAATGAGTCGCCCATCTCGTTCAGGGATGTGAATGCCGTCAAGGAGGTGTTTGCCCAGCGCCTGCGCACCATGTATCACACGCGCATCTCATATCCGGAGCTCAACAAACAGGCCGCTCCAAAAACTGAGGCTGAGAAGGGGACTTCAGCATCTCAACAGCCACAGAGTTGAGGTAGAATTGCGACTCAGGGCCGAGGTTGAAGACCAAATCCAAGATGCTCAATCCGGGGATAAATCCGAGTTTATCCTCCCTGACCTGCCGATAGGCGGGGGTCAGATACCTGAAACCGGGGTTCATGACCACGGGGGTGACATCTGTGACGGGATATGTCTCATGGCCCAGTGAGAGTATATCCCTAATCTCGCTCTCCCATGCGCCTGCCAGTTGCTCAAGGAGCGGGAAGCGGTCGGTGACGCCGATTGTCAGCATGGGGAGAAAGCGGTCAATGTAAAACTCGAAGTATGGTGTGCGGCCATATGCACTCTCGAGGGCAACTCTATGGACATCCCACCAGGAGCCGTGGTCAGAGATGTGGATATCGCTCCAAAGGCATCTGTGAGTCTGAGGCTTCTCTATAGGCACCGTGAGGTCGAGAGGACCGCGGGTGTCGGCAATGGTGAACCTGTGGGCAGTTTTTTCACGCTTGTCAAACCTCACATTCCAGCACCTGCACGACCCTGCGGCCGACCATGCAGCGACATAGTCATCTATCCCCCCACAGAGCCGGGGGGGAAGGATGAGACAGACCCCTGATGCAGGTGAGAGACGAGGAGTCATCCGACGTATTTGGGTTTATCGGGATTGGCGTTGTGGAGGATACGGTTCCAACGGATTCCGCCATTAAATATGTTGTGGTCCTTGTCGAAGGAGATCAGCACACGCTCCGGTCGCCCCACGATGTGGTCCTCGGGGACGAAACCCCAGTAGCGCGAGTCGAGCGAGTTGTCGCGGTTGTCGCCCATCATGAAGTAGTAGTCCATCTTGAAGGTGTAGGTATCCACGGGTTGTCCATCGATAAACATCTGACCGTCACGCCACTGAGCAGTTGGGTTACCCTCATAGTCGCGGATGACGCGGCCATATATCTGCCATGCCCTGGAACCCATCTTAAGTTTCGCACCCTTGGCCGGAATCCAGATTTCTCCATAATCTGAGCGCGTCCAAGAGTCAGCCGGGCCTTCAGGATATAGCATCTCGCCCTGCTGTGCAGGCATCTTCATCACCCTGGCCACGGCAGAGTTCTCCTCGAGCGACTTCACCATGGCGGGGGTGAGGGGTGAGGCATAGACCGTGGGGACGGTGCCGTCAGGATTTATTGTGAAGCCAAGGGAACTGAGGGCAGGGAGGTCGGCCTCTGAGACAGGGACAACGTGGCGGTCGTCCATGGATATGCCGAGCGACTGCCACATGGCGTCTGTCATCTCGCCCTGCTTGAGCTGGAAATAATAGTTGAACTGCACATTCTCGGGCTGCGGAATGGGCTCGCCGTTGATATGGATGACACCGTCGACAATGCTGAGGCGCTCGCCGGGGAGACCCACTGCGCGTTTGACATAGTTCTCCCTGCGGTCCACGGGACGATATATGACCTCGCCGAAGGTCTGCGGGTTGGCGTCGATGGTGGCGCGGCCATACATCTTTACAAGCGAGTAGTAGTCAGGATTCTGCACCTTTGTGCAGACAGTGTCGCCGGCCGGGAAGTTGAACACCACGATATCACCGCGCTCCACCTTTCCAAGGCCTTTCAGACGTTTGTAGTCCCACTGAGGGAATTCAAGGTAGCTCTTGGTGTTGATGATGGGGAATGTGTTCTGCACCAGAGGGAAATGGACAGGGGTATTGGGGACACGGGGTCCATAGGCCATCTTGTTGACCCACAGATAATCTCCCACCAGGAGGGATTTCTCAAGAGAGGATGAGGGTATCTGATAGTTCTGTCCCACGAAGGTGAACACGAAGTAGACCAGGATGAGGGCGTAGACAATGGCATCGACCCAGCTCATCACTGAGCGCACGGCAGCGTTCTTTGACTTCTTCCACCAGGTGAAGGGGATGTAGCCGAGAATATAGATGTCGAGCAGCAATATCCACCAGAGGGCCACCCACCAGTTGCCAAGCCAGGCCACCCAAAGGAAAAATATCAATGAGACAATCCCGAATCTCACCCAGCGCGAGGCGCGGGTTGATTTGATGCGTTCCTGAAACGACGGGCCTTTCATTTTGCTGAAGTGTTAAGAATATCGTTCATCATGTCGTCGATGGAGAAGACACCCTTCTTCCCCAGGATCCACTCAGCAGCCATCACGGCTCCGAGGGCAAACCCCTCGCGGCTCTTGGCCTCGTGGGTGAGAGTGATGGTGTCTACATCCGATGTCCACTCCACAGTGTGGATGCCCGGCACCTCGCCGCGGCGGATGGCAAGAACCGGGAGGGAATCCTTGGCCGAATCAGCCGGAGACTCGGGGCGCACGACGTGTGTCCCTTCCTCGTCGACCCTAACCTCTCCTATGCTCTCATAGGTGTTCAGCAGAGGGTCGGCCTCCACAATGTCTGCGGCCATGGTGAGCGCTGTCCCCGAGGGGTAGTCGAGTTTATGTATGTGATGGGTCTCGGTGAGCGAGGGGGTGTACTGAGGAAGATGGCCCATGATGCCGGCCAGATATTTTGAGACAAGGCGTGTGACGTAGACACCCACTGAGAAATTGGTGGAGGCAATCAGGGCTGTCCCGGCTTCGAGGACGGCCTTGTCCACTTGTGGCTTGGCATCGTACCACCCTGTGGATCCGCAGACCACGGGGACACCCTTAGCGACGGCCCGCTCAACATTGGCCGCCGCGGTGGAGGGGGTTGTGAACTCAATGGCGGCATCAGCTGAGGCGAAAGCCTCAGAGCCCATGTCAGCGGTGTTGTCGGCATCGATTATGGCGACAATCTCGTGGCCCCTCTCGCGGGCTATCTTCTCGATGGCATGGCCCATTTTGCCATGCCCTATCAGTGCAATCTTCATAATCAGAATCTTATGACAAGCTCGGCGCAGACCTTATCGGCAGCGTCGAGCGACGGGGCCTTCACCCCATGGTGATAGAAATATTTCTCGTAGTCGAGCCTCAGGTCACACCTCACAGCCTTATATCCATATGTGAGTGTGGCGCCGAGTGTGATGCGGTTTCTTGCAGGGTCGTTTGTGGTGAGTTCTCCCAGGGAGTCTCTTATCCCGTTGCTGTGAGCGGTCATCCCGTCCCAGCGCCCCTGGACTGATGCACGGTTGAAAATGCCGGCCTTGACGGGGAAGGCATAGTCGGCAAACAGATTCCAGGCATGGGCCGTGGAGTGAGCCGACCGAGTGTAATGCTTGTTCATATACTCGCCCTCAAGCGTCAGGCCGCCGTGGGTCCAGCCCACGCTTGCGCCGGTGAGGTTTATCCTCACGGAGTCAGGGATGATGGTCTGCGCTCCGGCTGCGATGGTGAGGCCATGACCGGGTCTGAGGACAGCCTTTCCGGCATAGGCCAACCGCTTGACCCATCTCTCCTGGTCGGTGATGGATGTGGGGTTGAAAGCGCCACCCTCAAGGGTGAGGAGACTGTGTGTCCAGGAGATTTTTGCGCCGACGCCGCGCACATTGTTCATGTTCTTGCCGATGAATGAGCGGTTGGCAAAGATATAGTTTGAGGGGGCTTTGAAGCAATCCGTTCCAAAAGGGAGGCGGAACTGTCCGGCCTGGAGCCTCAACCCCTGTGCGACCTCGAGGCGACCCCATGCATCGAGAATCTTCATCTTGCCGCGGTCGCAGAGGTCGGCCTGCACAAAATAGTCTATGGCGGGGGAGATGAGGCCGTCGATGGTGACACGTGCATTTCTCATCTGGAAACGCTCCTCGCCTCCTTGCGTGGCCATCTCATAGCGGGCGCGGAGGGCGCCGTGGATGTGAGGGAGGCGGCTCAGGGTGTCTGGGGTCTCTCCTCTCAATCCGAAAGCCGAAAAAAACAGTAGCCCCGCAAGGAATCTTACCCCCGGGGCACACCATATAAGGTGAAGACGGCTAACAGACGGCTTCATATTTTTCGGTTCACGTAATTTGTGTTTTTCTACACAGCCAGGACGATGTTTTTCTCTCCGGCTATGCGGCGCATATTCAGGATGGCATATCTCATGCGGCCCAGCGCCGTGTTGATGCTGACCCCTGTGGCCTTTGCTATTTCCTTGAACGACATGTTACGGTAAATCCTCATCACAAGCACCTCACGCTGAGGGTCGGGGAGCGACATCACAATCCGTCGCAGGTCCTCGTCGATCTGCTCTTCCACCATCTCATCCTCGATGTTTCCGTCTGAGAGGTCGCGGCGGTTGAGGAGATCGCAGTCCTCACTGTCGGTGGAGACTGTATTCTCCATTCTTTCCTGACGGAAATAGTCAATGATGAGATTGTGGGCAATCCGTGTGAGCCAGCCGGAGAATTTCCCGTGCTCGGCATAACGGCCCTGTCTTATAGTCATGATGGCTTTGACGAATGTCTCTTGGAAGATATCGTCAGCCACGTCGCGGTTCTTGACGATGTGGATTATATAGGAATAGACTTTCTGCTTGTGGCGTTCAAGCAATACATCGAAAGCCTCGTTGTTGTCGTTGGCGTAAGCGGCGACCAGCTCTGAGTCAGACAGCTTAGTCAGATGTTCCATTGTTTTCTCAGTGTGATTGATTAGAGTAGCAATGTTCAATAGGCAACTATGGTTAAAATTACTTTAAAATCGGTTAAATATAGTTTGTGTCACACAATATTCCTGTGTTTCTGAATGCAAATTTACAAAAAATCCTCCTCACGGGCAAATCATTTGACATAATTTAACCCGTGGGGAGGACAATATTTCATTCAGGGGCTCAGAAGGCTACTTGAGAGTGCCGTTGTTGGCGGCCTCGATCATCTTCTGGTCGGCGGTGATGTAGATTTCGACACGGCGGTTCTGCGCGCGTCCCTCGGCAGTGTTGTTTGATGCGATATAGTCCTGCATGGGGAGACCCTCGGCAAAGAGACGTGTGGCAGAGACGCCTGAGTTGAGCAGATAGTTGCGGACGGCATCAGCACGGCCTGTGGCTACTCTCTCGTTGACCTGAAGTGTGCCGGTATCGTCGGTATAACCATAAATCTGCACGTTTGTGTCAGGGTTAGAGTTGAGCGAAGCAGCGAATTTGGTGAGGTCCACCTTGGCGTTCTGGCTCAGTGAGGTTCCGTTTGTGGGGAAGAGGATTCCACCGTCAAATGTCACCTTGATGGCCTGTAGGCCGTTCTGGTCAGTGGTCTGTTCGACCTTGGCCTGCTGGGCCAGCTGCTCCTGCAGTTCCTTCTGCTGCTTGTCCATCTTCTTGCCGATCAGCACACCGGCCCCTGCACCGACAGCAGCGCCCACGCCTGCACCGATAGCGGCGCCTTTGCCGCCTCCGATGAGAGCGCCGACAGCAGCGCCGAGGCCTGCGCCACCCGCACCGCCAATGGCAGCGCCCTTGCCGGTGTTATTCATTGATGAACATCCTGTCATCCCCATGCCCAGCACACAGAGAGCGAGAGCGGGGACACCTAATACCTTAAGAATTCTCATACCGATAGAAATTTTATTTTAGTTAATTTTATTAATTTCACGCTGCAAAAGTAACGAAACGTCGCGACTCTGCACAATTTCAGACTTACAATCTTCTTTTAATACGCTCCAGGCATACATAAAGTTTAGAGTGTAATCGGGTTGAGAGGCATAAAGATGTTGGCCGATTGGGAAAAAATCACTAATTTTGCTTCACCACAGACACAAACCAAACCTCACGAACAAAATGGAATCACAGCGCAAAGCTGCCAAAGGAAACATCTGGGTCTATCACCTGTGCGCGCTCTTCACAGTGACGGCATGGGGACTCTCGCTTGTATCCACCCGCATCCTGCTTGACCACGGTCTACACCCGGTGGAAATCTTCATATATCGCTCTACACTAGCATATCTGGCCATCCTGTGCTTCTGCCACAAGAAGATACTGGCCAACTCCATCAAGGATGAGCTGCTCTTCGTGGCCTGCGGCCTTGTGGCCGGCTCGGTCTATTTCATAGCCGAGAACGTGGCTCTGGAATATACCCTTGTCACCAATGTGTCGCTCATCACGGCGATGCCGCCGCTGCTGACGGTGCTTCTGGTGGGGCTGGTCTATAAGAACAACCGCCCCGGCAAGGGGGCCTACATAGGGAGTATCGTGGCCTTCCTGGGGGTAGGGCTTGTGATTTTCAACAGTTCGTTCAACATGGCCCTCAACCCTCTGGGCGACCTTCTGTCACTGCTGGCGGCATTCTGCTGGGCCATCTACGGTCTGATGCTCAAGCCTCTCAATGCCCACTACACTGAGATGTTCATCACGCGCAAGGTGTTTTTCTACGGAGTGCTCACCGCCCTCCCCTTCCTTGCAGTGGAGCCTGAGATAGCCGATCCACGCATACTCCTCGACCCGGCATGTCTGTGGAACCTCCTCTTCCTTGCCCTCTTCTGCTCTATGGCCGGATATCTGCTCTGGGCAATCGCCATTGTGAAGATAGGCCCGGTGACAGCCACCAACTATATGTATTTCCAGCCTGTGGTCACTATGATCTTTGCATGGCTCGCACTAAACGAGGTGATCACCCCGACAGGGTTTGTGGGGTGTGCCCTCATACTGCTCGGGGTCTGGCTTGCAGACTTCCTGGAGCGCAGGAACCTAAAGAATACCAAAAAAATTGAGTAACTGCTATGAAAAAAATCCTCCTTACACTACTCGCAGCCTCTACCATGAGCGTCTCGGCTGAGACACCTCTGTGGATGCGCGACGTCAGTATCTCGCCGGACGGCAGCGCGATAGCCTTCACTTATAAAGGTGACATCTACACCGTCCCCACCGCGGGCGGAAGAGCCACACGGCTCACCTCATCGCCTGCCTATGAGACCTCGCCTGTGTGGAGCCCGGACAGCCGCTCGCTGGCCTATGCCGCCGACACCGAGGGGTCGATGGATGTGTATGTCATACCCGTGGCCGGAGGCACACCGCGCCGACTCACTTCCCACTCCACGGCTGAGCAGCCCGAGGCATTCACTCCTGATGGCAAGTGTGTGATATACTCAGCGGCAATCCAAGCCCCGGCAGCCTCACGGACATTCCCTACAACGCGCCTGGCCCAGCTCTACTCCATCGCAGCCGACGGTACAGGGACGCCCCGTCAGATACTGGGGACACCGGCCATGAACATTTCATGGCTCAAGGATGGAAAATCATTTGTATATCAGGATGTGAAAGGGTTTGAGGACCAGTGGCGCAAGCACCACACATCGTCAGTCACACGCGACCTCTGGCTCTATGACGGGACAACAGGGAGCCACACTAATCTGACAAAGGGCGGTGGCGAGGATCTCAACCCGGTCCTGGACCCGACCTCCGAGACACTGTATTTCCTGAGCGAGCGCGACGGCGACAAGAGCATAAATGTCTGGTCGGCTCCACTCTCTGATCTCTCTAAGGCCACACGCCTGACAGACTTCACAGTCCACCCCGTCCGGTTCCTCTCACGGGCAGACAACGGGACACTCACCTTCGGCTATGATGGTGAGATATATACCCTCACTCCGGGCGGGAAGCCCACAAAGGTGGCCGTAGACATCGTGGCTGACTACAGTGAGCCGGCCACTATCCGCCGCTTCGCCAAGGGAGCCACAGGAGCAGTCCCCTCGCCCGACGGCAAGCAGGTGGCCTTCGCATCGAGGGGCGACATCTTCGTGACCTCGTCAGACTATGCCACCACTAAGCAGGTCACCACGACTCCTCAGGGTGAGCGAGAGCCATCGTGGGGAGCGGACAACCGTACCTTATATTATACATCTGACCGAGACGGGCACGACAACATCTATCGTGCGCGCATCTCGCGTAAGGATGACCCCAACTTCCCCAACGCCACTCTGATCGAGGAGACTGCCGTCTTCCCGGCCTCAGATGGTGTGGAGCGGTCAAACCCGATAGTGTCGCCCAACGGGGAGAAGATAGCATATATCCGTGACCGCCGCAAGATAGCGGTCTACGACATTAACTCACACAAGGAGACCCTCATTACCAACGGTGAGACCTACACGGCCAACGATGCCGCCATCGAGATGGACTGGAGCCCGGACAGCGAGTGGCTCGTGGCTACGATAGATACCCATAAGCGTGATCCATACTATGACATAGCCCTCTATCGTGTGTCAGACGGCAAGATGGTGCGCGTCACAAACGATGCCTATACCAACCACTCTCCCCGCTGGGTGATGGGAGGCAACGCCGTCATCTTCCTCTCAGACCGCTATGGCATGAAGAATCTGGCCTCGTGGGGCTCTCAGGACGATGTCATGATAGCCTTCACAAACAAGGAGGCTTATGACCGCTATCGCCTCTCGCCTGAGGACTTCGCGCTTCTGAAGGAGGTCGAGAAGGCTCAGAAAAAGGATAAGGAGAAAGCCAAGGAGGACAAGAAGGGGAAGAAGAAAGACAAGAAAGCCCCTGCGGCTGAGGAGGAGAAGCCTGACGATAACGTCAATGTGGAGGAGGCAGGGATTGAGGACCGCATTGTGCGCCTCACCCCATTCTCATCTGACCTCGCTGACGCCTATATCGACAATGACGGAGAGAACCTCTATTTTCTCTCGAGCGTCGATGACGGCTATGACCTCTGGAAGATGGATATGCGCAAGGACGATGTGGAGCTCTATAAAAAACTCGGAGCCTCGGGTCTCTCGCTCATCCCTGACGGCTCAGGCAAGTCGCTCTTCCTGCTGGGTCCCTCGTCGATGAAGAAGATGACCCTTGCCGGAGGGAAGACTGAGAACATCACCTATTCAGGCGTACAGAAAATCGACACACGCGCTGAGCGCGACTATATGTTTGACTATATCCTCACCGAGGAGGGGAAGCGTTTCCTTGTCGAGGATATGTTTGGCGCTGACTGGAAAGGGCTTGGCGAGGCTTATCGCCGCTATCTGCCCCACATCTCAAACAACTATGACTTCGCGGAGATGGCCTCCGAGCTTCTGGGCGAGCTCAATGTGTCGCACACAGGTGCGCGCTACTATCCCTCAGGAGCCAAGGAGCCTACAGCAGCACTGGGTCTCATCTATGACCTGGCAGCGCCGATGGCTGATGGACTGAAGGTGGCCGAGGTGATAGAGAAGGGTCCCTTCGACCGGTCGACATCGCGCATGACACCCGGAGCCGTCATCACAGCCATCAACGGTGTGGCTCTCTCCACCCTTGACTCTCCCCTCTCAGCCCTCAACACCCCGGCTCGCCGCAAGACCCTTGTGGCCTTCACACTTCCCAGCGGTGAGAGTGTGGAGGAGGTGGTGATACCCGTCTCCGCAGCGGCCGAGAACGAGCTCCTCTACAAGCGCTGGGTTGAGCGAAACCGTGCCACAGTCGACTCTCTCTCAGGCGGACGCCTGGGATATGTCCACATCCGCTCGATGAGCGATGGCTCATATCGCGACATCTATGCCGATGTTCTGGGCCGCTATGCTGACCGTGAGGGAATCGTCATCGACACCCGTTGGAACGGCGGCGGCCGCCTGCATGAGGATATCGAGGTTCTTTTCAGCGGCAAGAAGTATCTTGACCAGGAGATTCGCGGCGTGAAGAGCGGCGAGATGCCCTCAAAGCGCTGGCTGAGGCCGTCTGTGATGATCACCTGCGAGGCAAACTACTCGAATGCTCATGGCACCCCTTGGATGTATCACAACCGCGGCCTTGGCAAGATTGTGGGGATGCCTGTCCCCGGCACCATGAGCTCGGTGAACTGGATTGACCTTCAGGATGACTCGATGCTGTTTGGAGTTCCGGTGGTGGGATTTCGCGATGCCCAGGGACGGTTCCTGGAGAATCAGCAACTTGAGCCTGACGTCAAGATAGCCAACGATCCGGCGGTGATTGTGACGGGGCGCGACCAGCAGCTTGAGAAGGCCGTGGAGACCCTGCTCAACGACTTGAAATAAGGATTCAGAGGGCCACAGGCCAATGATATTTGCGGAGCGCGGACTGAAGTTCGCGCTCCTTTCCGTCCAGATAACTGTCGCATAGCGTATGGAAGCGCGGAGAGTGGTTCATCTCGGTGAGGTGAGCCAATTCATGGCAATAGATATATCGCCTCAGTTCCTTTGTCAGGAACACGCAGGCCGCAGAGATGGCTATCTCACCGCTGCGGCTGCAGTGGCCCAGCACTTTATGTCCGCGCGAAATTTTCATTGACGATGGAGCGAGCCTTAGCCGTGTGGCCTCAGCCCTCAGTTCAGGAAGAAGGATGGATGGAGCGAGATACTCGGCCACTTTCACAAGCAGACGTGATATTACGCCCTCGACGTGAGGGTCTGATGGGTCAATCCCCTCGGCAATCCTCACCACCACGCCACCGTCGTGTGAGAGGCGCACATCGACCCCCTCCCTCAACTGGCGCGAGCGCTCGAAGTTTATGTCGGGACCGCCGTCAATCCTCAGAGGGCATCCTATCACAAAGAGATGTGATGGACGATGTGTCAGAAGAAACTCCCTGACATCTTCCAGAATTTTCTTGGCGTGATCCATGGAACACTGCAGAGGGACTATCAGAAGCGCGCGGCCCTTGTCCCAACGCGCAGTGACGCGCGAGGTGCGTCTCCACGAGATTCTCACCTCGCCGAGTTCCTGATCGAAGAGAGTAGCGAAAGCCATTGTGGTGACAGGTGTGTCAGCCCAGGATGGCGTTGACACGTTTCAGGGCGTCGACAAACAAGTCGACCTCCTCACGGGTGTTGTAGACCGCAAACGAGGCCCTGACAGTCCCCTCGATGCCGAGAGCATGCATCAGAGGCTGGGCGCAGTGATGGCCGGTGCGCACCTCGATGCCCAGTTTGTCGAGGAGCATCCCGGTGTCATAATGGTGGGCTGAGTCGAGGAGGAATGAGATGATGGCACACTTGCCGGGAGCACGCCCGAAGATGCGGATGCCGGGAATCTCGGCCTCCAACCGCGATGTGGCATACCCGAGGAGATCATGCTCGTGGGCCGCGATATTCTCCACGCCTAATCTCTCCATGAAATCTATGGCTTTGTGGAGGGCGGCGATGCCGATGAAGTCAGGTGTTCCGGCCTCAAACTTGTAGGGGAGGGCTGCAAAGGTGGTATGTTCAAAGGAGACACTCTCTATCATCTCTCCGCCACCCTGATAAGGTGGCATCTGCTCCAGGAGATTGCGCTTGCCATAGAGGACACCCACACCCGTGGGGCCATACATCTTGTGGGCAGAGAAGGTGTAGAAATCAGCGTCGAGGTCGGCTACATCAATCTTAAGATGAGGTGCTGACTGGGCGCCGTCAATGATGGCAGGCACACCGTGGCTGTGAGCCTCGGCAATCATCTCCTTGACGGGATTTACTGTGCCCAGCACATTTGAGGCATGACAGAAGGAGACAAGGCGTGTCCGCTCGTTGAAAAGGGACCGATAGACCTCGAGATCCAGGCGCCCCTCACTGTCGATGGGTATCACCTTGATGGTGAAGTTGATGTATCTCTGCAGCAACTGCCATGGCACAATGTTGGCATGATGCTCCATCACCGTGAGAATCATCTCGTCGCCATCGCGGAGCATGGTCCTGCCAAACGAGGAGGCCACGAGATTGAGAGCCTCGGTGGTGCCGCGCGTGAAGACAATCTCATCCGTTGAGCCGGCATTTATGAACTCCTTGACCCGGCGGCGGGCATTCTCCTGGAGGTCTGTGGCCTCCTGTGAGAGAGTGTGTACACCGCGGTGGACATTGGCCTTAGTGTTTGTGTAGCCGCTCACGATGGCATCCACCACCTCCATGGGGGTCTGAGATGTGGCTGTGTTGTCGAGATATACCATGGGCCGCCCGTAGAGCTTGCGGTCCAGAATGGGGAAAAGTGAGCGAATCTCCTGAATATCCATAGCGTTAGTTTTCAGCCCTGCATCCGGGACAGTCTCCCAGTGAGCCTGAGAAACGGCGTTCCACAAGGTGGCGCAGGCGCTCGTTTAGACCGGGAATATGGACCGTGTCGATGACATCGACCATGAAAGCCTGCATGAGCATGGTTCGGGCCTCGGCCTCAGGTATGCCGCGCTGCCTCATGTAGAAGAGAGCGTCGGTGTCGAGCTGACCGGTGGTAGCCCCGTGGCTGCACTTCACATCGTCATTGTATATGATGAGCTGCGGCTTGCAGTGCATACGGGCATCGGCGGAGGCCAGGATGTTGCGGTTGCTCTGATATGCCTCGGTGAACTGTGCTGACGGCTCGACTAGTATGCTACCCTCAAATGCACCGGTCGAATGGTCGTCGAGGACATATTTGAAGAGCTGGTCGCTGTGGCAGTGTGGCGCCGTGTGGGTGATGGCTGAGTTGTTGTCGATGTGCATCCGGTCGCCGCCGATGGCCATGCCCGTGAGGCGGGCAGAGGCGTGTGGGCCGCGCAGGTTGATGTCAAACTCGTTGCGCGAGTTGCCACAGGTGAGGGTCGTGGCGTTGATGAGAGCCTCTGAGCCTTCATTCTGAGCCATGTAGAGGAGAGAGTGGACAGATGTCATGGCGGATGACTCCTCGAGCATACACATCTCAAAGCGGGCATTGTGGCCCACGACAACCTCTATGACCCTTGAGGCGAGATAGCGGCGTGTGCGCTCCTGTGTGTGGTCGCACACAAGGAGGCGGAGATCAGCGTCGTCGTCGACTACAATCAGCATCCTGCGGAAAGCGGCAATCTCAACCGGGGCTGAGAAAATCTCCACAATCTGCAGTGCCTTCTCGGGCCGACATCCCTTGTGAATGTGGATGAACACACCATCCTGAGCCAGGAGTGTGTTGAGCGCTACGGGAGCAGAGGTGATGGGAGCCAGAGAGCCATAGTGTTTGTTGACAGTCTCAGGCATCTCACGGGCGGCTTTGGCCAGGCTCATGAAGGTGACACCCTCAGGGAGGCGGTTGTCGAGTCCGGCCGAGGGGACGAATGAGTCGTTGATGACAAATCCGGTGAGGGTAGAGAGATTGGGGACATCGCAGCGGAACGACGCGGCGATGTCGACCGGGATGCTCACCCTTGAGATGTTCACGCCATAGTCAGGAGCAAACATCTCCTCAATCGAGGTCTTCTCATAGCCCTCGTTGTGGAGAGTGGGGAGCCCGGTGCTCTTGAGAGTCGACAGGGCGGCGGGACGCAGGCGGTTGAGGGCGGGGCCTGAACCGGCGTCGATGGCAGCCGTGTTTCGCTCATAGAGCTTTATGTATTGGTCTGATGATTTCATTAGGCGTTTTCTTCCTTAATCCAGTCATATCCCTTCTCCTCGAGTTCCAGAGCCAGGTCAGGGCCACCGGTCTTCACGATGCGGCCTTTATAGAGGATGTGGACAAAATCGGGGCGGATATAGTCTAGGAGACGCTGGTAGTGGGTGATGACGACAGTGGCGTTTTTCTCGTTCTTTAGTTTGTTGACACCTCCGGCCACGACGCGCAGCGCGTCGATGTCGAGTCCGGAGTCGGTCTCGTCGAGGATGGCGAGCCTTGGCTCCAGCACTGCCATCTGGAAAATCTCGTTGCGCTTCTTCTCGCCCCCAGAGAAACCCTCGTTGACGGAGCGGGAGGCAAGTTTGTTGTCGAGCTCGACTATCTCGCGTTTCTGGCGCATGAGTTTCAGGAACTCGCTGGCCGACAGAGGCTCCTCGTTGTAGAACTTGCGCTTGGCGTTGAGAGCGGCGCGCATGAAGTTGACCATGGACACTCCGGGTATCTCCACGGGATACTGAAACGAGAGAAACAGGCCCTCGTGGCTACGTGTCTCAGGGGGCAGTCCCAGAAGCTCTACACCATGGAGCTTAGCCGAGCCGGCTGTCACCTCATAAGCCGGATTGCCGGCGAGAACCCCTGAGAGAGTTGACTTTCCGGAACCGTTAGGCCCCATTATCGCATGCACCTCCCCCTCACGGACTGTGAGGTTGATGCCCTTGAGTATCTCTTTTCCATCGACGCTTGCGTGAAGGTCGCGCACGTCAAGAAGTATATCGCTCATAAGAAGTTTGAAATTTTAACGCGAAGTTACATAAAATCCTCCGTTTGCACAAAATAATTGGAGACTGTAGAGTATAATAAGGGTAATCGCGAGGGCCAACGAAAATATTTAAGAAAAATTTTGTGACAGAATGAAAAAAATTTATAACTTTGTGGCGGAATTTGCCAGGCACGCCCGGCAACCCCTCACGAATCAATCAATCATAAATAACTAACCCTAAATCAAACCGTATGAAGAAAATTTTTACTCTTCTTGCAGTGGCCGCTATGGCCGTTTCAGCAAACGCTGAGTCGAAGTCATGGGACTTCACAAATTGGAGCGACGCCACAGTCGCTAACCTCAAGGCTGCCAATGCAGCCGGTGGCAACTGGTCAGACATCGAGAAGGCCGACGCCACAGAGCCCACAGCCAAGTCAAAGGACAACTGCTTCTGGCAGGTTTCCTATGCAGAAGGCATCACTGAGGCTGGATATCTTACCGCCAACAATGTTGTGATCGCTGAGCTCGAGGGTCTCGTTTACACAAACGAGAAGTCTAACCGCTCACTCGCCATCGCCATCAACTATCCGGACCCCAACCCCGACAATGACTTTGGCCCCTATCATGGACCCGCTTATCTCTGGCTCGGCAGCAAGAACATCAACTACTTTGTAATTCCCTCAGTTCCCGTAGGCGCTACAATCAAGATGGGCGTTGAGTCACACAAGATCACAGACGCCCGTGGCGTTGAGCTCTCTGTAAACGGCACAGTCCTCATGGCTCCCGACGGAAGCGCTGTTGCAGCTCCCACAACTTACGTAGAGCAGGAGTGGCTCGCAACTGCAGGTGGCGATGTACAGATCACCAACACCAACGGCTGCCACATCTACTACATCAACGTTGTTGACCCCAACGAGGTAGGCATCGAGACAATCGAGGCTGCTCAGGACGCCGCTGTTGAGTACTTCAACCTCCAGGGCGTGCGCGTAGAGAACCCCGCAAACGGCCTCTACATCCGTCGTCAGGGCAACGAAGTGACAAAGGTGCTCGTTAAGTAATCCGAATCACTCAGATTTCACATAACCCCGAGGCAATGCCCCGGGGTTTTTCTTTTTCCTGCAATACTCCCTTTCAAGAGTGTTTCCCCCCCCAAATAGACTAATTTATATTCTGATTCTCGCATTTTTCATTTTTTCATGAAATTTAGGGTCAGAATATTTGCACAGAATGAAAAACTGCCTTAACTTTGCACTCGCAAAACGGAACTAACCGTAACGCCTCAAAAACCTTGGTGTGGTAGTTCAGCTGGTTAGAATACCTGCCTGTCACGCAGGGGGTCGCGGGTTCGAGTCCCGTCCATACCGCTGAGGAGAGAGGAGAATGGGTAATGGCAATTCATTTATATGGATTTCATTATCCATTCTTTTTTTGTATCTTCGCCCCAACGAACGCCTGGCGCCCGGCGTTATATCTTAGAGCGTGTCTCATAAAAACAAACAGAAATGATAGACCACATATTGAGCGAGGAGGTGACGGAGCGGGCGGTGCTCGTGGGCCTCATCAGCAATGAGCAGAACGAGGCGAAAGCGCGCGAATATCTCGACGAGCTGGCTTTCCTGGCTGACACAGCCGGAGCCGAGGCCGTCAAAATCTTCATGCAGCGCCTAGACTACCCAAATCCACGCACATATGTGGGCAAAGGGAAACTCGAGGAGATACGTGCCTATATCGAGGACAATGACATAGGTATGGCCATCTTTGACGATGACCTCACATCGAAGCAGGTGGTCAACATTGAGCGCGAGCTCAAGGTGAAGATTCTCGACCGTACAAGCCTCATCCTCGACATCTTTGCCAAGCGCGCACGCACGGCCAACGCCAAGACGCAGGTGGAGCTCGCACAGTACCAGTATCTCCTCCCGCGCCTGACACGAATGTGGACCCACCTGGAGCGTCAGCGCGGCGGCATAGGCATGCGTGGTCCGGGCGAGACTCAGATAGAGACTGACCGCCGTATCATACTCGACAAGATAAGCCATCTCAAGGAGGAGCTCCGCGCCATAGACAAGCAGAAGGCCGTTCAGCGCAAGAACCGCGGCAAACTGACCCGTGTGGCTCTCGTGGGCTATACGAACGCCGGGAAGTCGACGCTGATGAATCTGCTCAGCAAGAGCGATGTCTTTGCGGAGAACAAGCTCTTTGCCACGCTCGACACCACGGTGCGCAAGGTTATCATCGACAACCTGCCGTTCCTGCTGACAGACACCGTGGGCTTCATCCGCAAACTCCCCACCCACCTTGTCGACTCCTTCAAGTCGACCCTCGACGAGGTGCGCGAGGCTGACCTCCTTGTCCATGTAGTGGACATCTCCCATCCCCACTTCGAGGAGCAGATAGCGGTTGTCGACAAGACCCTGCGCGAGGTCTGTGACGGCGCCGACAAGCCCATGATCATGGTGTTCAACAAGATTGACGCCTTCAGGCATGTGGAGAAGGATGAGAACGACCTGACGGAGCGCACACGCGAGAACATACCCCTTGATGAGTTCAAGCGCATGTGGATGACACGCCGCCCCCACGACTGTGTCTTCATATCGGCCAAGACCGGACAGAACATCGACTCGCTCAAGCAACTCCTCTATGAGCGTGCCAAGGAGATACATCTGACCAGATTCCCCTACAACGACTTCCTGTTCCAGAAATATGACGATGCCGATGACCCGACATCAGCTGACACCCCAGAGACCCTCTGAACGACGCTCACGATGGCTCAGGCTGCTCGACCGTCTGCGACCCGACCGTCTGATAGAACGGCCGCCGTTCATCTACCGCCTGCTCTTCCCTGAGGGGCTGTGGCGCTTCAAGCGCGGCGGCAGGAAGGTGGTCTACCTTACATTCGACGATGGCCCCGTGCCTGAGGAAACTCCATGGGTGCTCGACTTGCTTGACCGTGAGGGAGTGAAGGCCACTTTCTTCATGGTGGGCGACAATGTGAGGCGCCATCCTGAACTGCTCGAGGAGGTGAAGCGCCGCGGCCACTCGTATGGCAACCACACCATGCACCATCTGCAGGGCCTCAAGGAGAGGAATGCCAAATATTTCAGGGACATCACCGAAGCATCTGAGCTGATTGACTCCACGCTGTTCCGCCCCCCTCACGGAATAATATGGCCCGGGCAGGCAAGGATGATAAGGAGAAGATACAACATAGTGATGTATGACCTGGTGACGCGCGACTACTCCAAGCGCGTCGACGGGCGCAGAGTGTTCAAGAATGTGCGCCGCTATGCCCGCAACGGGAGCATCATCGTGTTTCACGACTCCATCAAGGCCCACCACAATATGCGCTATGCCCTTCCCCGCTCCATCAAGTGGCTCAAGCAGAAGGGCTATGAGTTTGAAACCCTCCCCATGTGAGCGCCATGGAGCGAGGTGACCTCATCAGGAAGTGGCTGCGCGAGGCCGGGGCTGCGGCATGTGGATTTGCCGAGGCATCTGAGGTCGACCCTGCCGCCAAGTCCCTCCACGATGAATGGATCAAGGCCGGACGCCACGGAGGGATGGATTATCTCGGCCGATACAGCGATGTGCGCTCTGACCCACGCCTTCTGCTCGAGGGAGCGGCGACTGTGATAGCGGCGGCTTTCAACTACAACACAACTGAAAACTCAGGGGAAGGTGGACTGCTATGGGCCCGCTATGCCCTGGGCGACGATTATCATGAGGAGATACGCCGGCGGCTCACAGCGGTGGCCGATAGAATAACTGAGGAGATAGGCGCCAAGTGCAGGGTGTGTGTTGACACCGCACCACTGCGCGAGCGATATTGGGCCGTGAGGTCAGGACTCGGATTCGTGGGGCTTAACAATCTGCTCATCATCCCCGGCATAGGCTCATATTGCCTGCTGGGGTTCATCATCACCACTCTGCCTCTTCAGCCGGGATCACCCTCAACGGCAGACTGCGGCAGGTGCGAGAGGTGCATAGAGTCGTGTCCGGGACATGCGCTCGACGGCCATGGAGGGATGGATGCGCGCCTATGCCGCTCTTATCTCACCATAGAGAGCCGGGACTGCGACCTGCCCGCGCTGGCCGACAGAGTGTATGGATGTGACATTTGCCAGGAAGTGTGTCCATGGAATCAGGGTGCTCCCCTATCGTCTATCCCTGAGTTTGCGCCACGGCCTGCCATCCTGGCGCTCCGAAAGGATGACATCCTGGAGATGGCCCAGGAGGAATTCTCATCAATCTTCAGGCACTCCGCCATCAAGCGTGCCAAGCTTGCCGGCCTGAGGCGCAATGCGCTCCATCTGGGACCTGAGGTCAGTGACCCCGGCGATGGCAGCGATCTCCCTGACAGAAAGGGCTGAATCGTCTGTCTCGAGCAGCACACGGTCAGGGGGCGTGGCGGCAAGGGCGGCAGGATTGAAATGCTCGCCGAAACTCAGATAGAACCCGTGGCGCGTCAGTTCGCGGGCAAGTTCAGGCTTCCCCCTGAAACCATGGATTATCCAAGGCTGCGTGGGCTTCAGACTCAATTTCATACGTATAATCTCAGGAAAGCGCCTCACTATATGGAGAATAAGCGGCTTGGCGGTCTCTTCGCTGAGGCCTATGTGGAGCCTGAGCAATTCCTCCTGCTGTTTTAGGATGAAAGCCTGTCGGTCTCCGGGATGGAGGGAATCGAGTCCGGTCTCACCTATGGCTATGACCCTCGGTGCGTGTGCGAGCCGTCTGAGAGCGTCGATGTCCTCAGGCCGGACAGCCCCTGCATTCCAGGGATGAATCCCGACAGAATAGAGATATGGAGCCTTCAGGACAATCTCTGAGTCATGCGCGGACGAGGGGTCGACATTGACAATGGACCCGGGGCGGAGATGATGTGTGTGAAAATCAAACAGAGTCATGGCACAGGGTCATATCCCGAGCCTCCCCACGGATGGCAGCGGGCTATCCTCCTTATGGCAAGCCAAAGCCCCCTGGCCGCTCCGTGGCGTCTGATGGCCTCGACAGCATACTGGCTGCATGTGGGGGTGAACCGGCATGATGGAGGGAACAGGGGGGAAATGGCACACTGGTAGAACCTGATAGGGAGGATGAAGAGATGGCTTATCAGGCTCATGGCTCGGGGGTGGTGATGCGTGAGAGGAGTTTGCGCAGCGCGGGGACTATCCTAGAGGAGGGGAGCACCTCCTTGGCCACATAAATGAGGGCCAGGTCCACCTTCAGTCCCGGCGGGAGCAGGTCGCGGTTGAGGCGATATGCCTCGCGGACACGGCGGCGCACCGTCACACGGTCGACGGCATGGCGTATGCGCTTCTTGGGGACAGACACCAGAAACTGGGCCACATCGGGACCCTTGCGGCCGGGATTGTGCTTCCAGGCCACACGCAACGGATAAGCCAGCGATGACTTGACATCATCGCTGTCGCGGTTGAAGAGCTGCCCTATGGCAACCTCGCTGCAAAGTTTCTCTGTCTTATAAAGCCGGAGACCTTTCAAAATACTTATATCCTGAATCTGACGGTGATGAACGGGAGGGGCGGAGACCGTTACTCGTCCTCCTCCTTCTGCTGTGCGGCGAGGAAGGCATCAAGCGCTCCTGTCATCGACGGAGACTGGGCGGAGGGAGCCTCGATGTCGAGGCGCAGCCCCGCCTGACGGGCAGCCTGGGCGGTCGAGGGGCCGAAACATGCTATGCGGATGTCTCCCTGCTTGAAGTCGGGGAAGTTCTTCATGAGCGAGTCAATGCCTGAGGGGCTGAAGAAGATGAGCATGTCGTAGTCGAAAGGCTCGTCGGGGCCGAAGTCATTGCTGACGGTCCTATACATCACTGCCTTGGTGTATGAGATGCCGTTCTTGTCGAGCAGGCCGGAGTCCTCTTTGTGGACATCTGAGACAACCCAAAGGAATTTCTCCTTCTTATGCTTGACAAGGAGTGGCAGGAGCGAGTCGAGCTTGCCTGAGTCGCCATGGAAAATCTTGCGCTTGCGATACACGATATACTTCTGCAGATAGAGCGCTATGGCCTCTGTGGTGCAGAAATACTTCATGGTGTCAGGGATGGTGATGCGCATTTCCTCGCAGAGACGGAAAAAATGGTCGATGGCTGTGCGCGCTGTGAATATTATGGCCGTGAAGTCTGAAATATTGACCTTCGACTGACGGAATTCCTTGGCCGAAAGACCCTCTACCTTGATGAAAGGGCGGAGGATCACCTCTACGCCATACTTGTCTGCAATATCATAGTAGGGAGATTTTCCGGACTCGGGCTTGGGCTGGGAAACCAGTATTTTCTTCACTTTCACGTCGCTTGGCATAGTGTTAAATGTTGGTATAATGCAGCAACAGATTATTCAAATAAACGGCTGCGCGATACATTGCTGCAATGGGTACAATTTCAAGGGTGCAAAGGTACAAAATAAAATAAATCAACGAATAAAAATTGTCGTAAAAAAGTCTAAAACCCTTGCAAATGAACAATAGACGCGCCAGAATGTAAGCAGAAACCGCTATCGGCACCACTACTCCCGTGGCTCCGGGATTGAAAAGCACGATGAGCGCGGGTATCACCAGCATGAAGGCCAGGAGTGTCTGCGAGGCGTTGAACCCCTTCATCCACATACGCGCCGACACTTTGTCAGTGAAGACATATCCGGTGAGGGCATAGGCTCCTACCTGCCAGAGGTAATACAGCACGGCTGCGAGCGTCAGACCCCCTATCATGAGGAACACCCCGGGGACACCCGTTGCCACCCCCATGCCTGTGACGGCCGCGTTGATGATGATGCCCTCGCTCAGACAGGCCACAAGCACCAGAGACATCAGAAGCCCCATCTCTGAGAAGGTCCTAACCTCAAATGTCCCCTCGCGGCGGCGGATGCTGACGAGGTCTGTGAGGAAATTCTTGAGGAAGGTGGAGTAATGGCGAAAATTATAACTCAGCAGCAGGAACAGGCCTATGAGCAGACACAACACCCCTGAGTCGTAGCCCGGCAGGGTCGTGCGCTCCCTGGGAGGGAGACCCTCGGTATATGGTATTTTGCCAATGGTGAACTGAGCTTTCTCCGAAGCCGTCAGCGGGCCGTCTGTCTGGCGGCACACCTTGGGGCTCCATGGATAGAGGGTTGTCAGCGAGTCGGTCTGGGCGGTCATCTCATTATCACTGCTAAGGCCTCAGCCGGGGTTGACACTACAGTGGCCGGGATGACACCGCCGCGCATGAACTGCTGTTGCTGCATGCGTCCGAACATGCTTATGAGCGGGTCATAGAAGCCATCGGTGTTGACTATCACCACGGGTCCCTTGAAGAGTCCCAACTGATGCCATGTCATCATCTCGGCCAGTTCGTCGAGAGTCCCGATTCCACCGGCCAGGGCGATGGCGCCCCGGCTCATCGAGGCCATGGTCTCCTTCCTGATATGCATCGTCGGGGTCGAGATGGTCTGAGTGAGACGCGGATGTGCCCATCCTCTCTCAATCATGAATTCCGGGAGGACACCCACTGCCTCGCCACCCTCGGCGAGCGCGCCCTCGATGGCGGCCCCCATGAGGCCGCGAAAGCCGCCGCCACACACAAGGGTCAGCCCGGCGCGGGCTATCAGCGCCCCGGTCTCGCGGGCGCTCTGCATATAGATTTCAGGTACTCGGCTCGACGACGCGCAGTAGACGGCCACTCCGTTAGGGATATCCATGATTCAAAAGGTATATTCTTCAAATTTCATTGTGATGGCATCGAATGTGAGTAGACGCCCGGTGAGGAGGTCGCCGGTGCCTGTCAGAAGCTTTACGGCCTCTGTGGCCTGCAGACACCCTATCACCCCGACGACAGTGTTGAGCACCCCGTCGATGGCACAGGGCAGGTCTTCAGGAGCCATGGCCGGGTCTGAGGGGAAGATGTCGCGATAGCCGTGGAAACCGGGCTTCCAGGTGAACACCTGTCCGCTGAAACGCCTCACGGCACCATATATATAAGGAATCTCATTAGCCTGACATATGTCGTTGATGAGGAGCCGCACCTCCATGTTGTCGGTGCAGTCCATCACAAGGTCGTGACCCTTGATCAAGCTGCCGGCATTGCCGACAGTGAGAAATTCCTTGTAGCCCTCCACATGCACGTGAGGGTTTATGCGGTTCATCGACTCGCGGGCGGAGTCGACCTTTGCAAAGCCGATGTCTGGCGTACCGTGGACAATCTGGCGCTGCAGATTGGAGAGGCTCACGGTGTCGTTGTCGATGATATCTATCCTCCCCACCCCGGCCGCGGCCAGATATAGGGCCACCGGTGAGCCTAACCCTCCGGCTCCGACTATCAACACCCGTGCCTGGCGCAGACGGCGCTGCCCCTCTATGTCTATCTCGCAGAGCGACAGATGCCCCCGATAGCGCTGCTTCTCCTCCCTGTCAAAAATCTCAGGCATCGTGCTTTCCTCCAAATTTATATCCACACTCCTCAGCCATGCGGATGTCATCGTCAATCTGGGCGCCGATGGTGGTAAGAAGGTCGCCCATTATGGCACCGTTCACACCGATGGCGATGGCTCTCCTCTGAGTGTCGGCCGGGATGCGTGTGCGTCCCCCGGCAAACCGGATGACGGCGCGCGGATGAATGAGGCGGAAGATAGCCACAGTGGTAAGTATCTCATCGTCAGTGAGGGGAGCCATATTCTCAAGCGGTGTCCCCGGGATAGGGACAAGTATATTCATAGGGATGCTCACCGGCTGGACCTCATCGCGCAGGAAGAGGGCAAACTCAATCCTCTGAGCCATGGTCTCCCCCATCCCTATGATGCCTCCGGAGCATATGGACAGCCCCGCCCGTCGAGCCTCGCGGATGGAGCGCAGTTTGTCTGCCTGCGTGTGGGTCGAGCAGAGCGAGGGGAAGTGAGAGGGAGCCGTCTCCATGTTGCAGTGATAGCGCTCCACACCTGCCTCCTTGAGTTTCACGAAGTCGCCCTCGCGCAGAAGCCCCATGGACGCGCACAGCCCCATCTCCGGACATTTCTCACGCAGTTCGCGGTAGTATGAGCAGAGGGTGTCGAGGGCTGTCCCTCCGGTCTTGCGGCCACTCGTGACGAACGAGAAGCGCCCTATGCCACGGCTGTTGTTATACTCTCCGAGTGCCAGACATGTGTCGTGGTCGACAAGAGGGTACTCAAGCGCGCCGGTGTGATGGCATGCAGCCTGCGCACACCACTTGCAGTCCTCGCCGCAACGCCCGGAGCGGGCATTGATGATGGAGCATGAGTCGAAGTGGCGCGGATGCAGACGGCGTGTCACCTCTGCAGCAGCCTCATACAACTCCGCTATGTCATAGAGGGTTGTGTCTGCCAGGCTCATAGCCTCGGCCGCAGTCAGTTCCTCTCCTGAAAGGACTTTGTCCTTAAGCAAGTTTATATCAACTTTCATCTCTGTGGTTGAAAACAACCTGCAAAAGTACTGATTTTTTTGCGAACCATCGGCATAATCGCATCTTTTTGTGTCATTGCCACTTGTAACTTTGCATCACACTGAAAATCCCTAAACCCCATCCCTATGCTCATCCTCACACTTCCCCAGATGCTCGACCGCTGGAAACTCCACCACGGCCTGCTTCCTCTCGCTGACTCCTCGGCGGTTTCCTTGGCCACACCTGACGCCGCCGACACCCTGCTGACGGCTCAGATTGAGGAGTGGTATATGCGGCTGCTGCTCACAGCCCCTCCCCATCTCATTGACCCTGTGGACTATTCCAACCGGGTGGCTCTTCCGGAGCCTGTGGAGGGTGGCGTCACGGTGACATTGCCCCCTGAGGCCCTCAGACTGATATCTGTCAGGCTCGTCGGGTGGTGGTGTGACGCGCGCATCATCACAGACCCTGACGAGGGAGAGTCGATACTCAGCCTTCAGCACGACCCCTACACACGCGCCACCCCCTTCACTCCCATCGCCATAGTCAGGCCGGGCGGACGCATCATGCTCTATCCAGCCGGAGCCGGAGCCACGGCGCAGAGCCTTCTCTGCGCTGCCCGACACTCTGACGGGACATATCACTTCCATGAAGCGGCGCTCGGTGAAATCATGCCTTAACCCTAAAATCCCCCATCTCCCTTATGACACCTTTTGAACAAGCCCGCGAGGCGTGGAACCAAGCCTCAGCGATGCGCGCCACCCGACGCACTCTCAAACTCTTCACCTATGGACGACAGTGGGAGGCCATTCTCTCCTCAGCCGGGTCATCGTCGGCCCTCTCGAACTATGAGGAGCACTGCCTGCAGACCAACCGGCGTCCGCTCACCAACAACCTCATCCGCTCGCTGGTCAAGAGCATCGTGGGACGCTTCCGCCTCAACATCGCTGACGAACGCCGCAAGCCTGGTTCTCAGGAGGAGCGTGTGCGTCTCACCAACCGCCTCGACGAACTCGACGCCCGTGCTCTCGAGGAATTCCTCATCTCAGGCTGCGCCATCCAGAGGGTGGTGCTTGAGCGCAGGTTCGAGGGGCAGAATGTGTGGGTGGACAATGTGAACCCTTCGCTCTTCTTCTGCAACCGCTATCTCGACCCGAGGGGGACAGACCTGCGCCTTGTAGGAATGCTCCACGACATGTCTCTCCCCGAAATGTGTCTGCGCTTTGGCCGTGGCTCGCGTCGCCGCCACCGCGAGCTGGCAGCCATATTTGCCGACTCACCAAAAAGCCCCACTGTGTCCGAACTGGCCTCCAGAGCCGATGAGGTGACCTTCCACTATCCATCTGACCGTTCCCTCTGCCGTGTCATCGAAGTGTGGACCTTTGAGATTGACAAACGCCAGGGACCCGTGTGGAAATGCCGGTTCTATAGCTCAGGAGGGACTCTGATTGATGAGACCTTGTCTCCTTTCCCCCATCGCTCACACCCGTTTGTGGTCAACCTCTATCCACTCACCGATGGGGAGGTGCATCCATTCATAGAGGATGTCATAGACCAGCAGCGCCACATCAATCTGCTCATCACATCTATCGACCAGATTCTGTCACACAGCGCCAAGGGTGTGCTGCTGTTCCCCACAGATGCCCTTCCTCCGGGTGTCAGCATCACTGAGGCCGCCGCGCTCTGGGGGAAGCCTGGAGGTGTTATCCCGGTCAATCCGTCGGCCAGACGCATGCCTGAGGAAATCTCGAGCGCAGGACGCAGCGAGGGAGCCTCCGGTCTGCTCGACATCGAACTGCGACTGTTTCAGCAGATATCCGGGGTCACCAATGCCCTCCAGGGCCAGGCTCCATCGGGGACAACATCAGCCTCGCTCTATGAGAGCCAGGTCCAGAACTCGGCAGTCGCTCTCCTCGACGTCTATGAGACCTTCAACTCCTTCCGTCGTCAGCGCACTGAGAAAGCCCTCTCGCTGTTAAACAAAATTTAACATACCTGACGGGTTATTCTGCCCAATCATTGTGGTAATTTTGCCAATGTAAAATAACCACATAAAATTTTTTATCAATGCTCAACCTTATCGAAACCAGAAACCGTCACTTCATAGCCCGCTGCCGTCAGCTGATGGCTAAGACACCGGCTGGGAAACCCATCTCTCGCGAAGATATAGCCCACAGGGCTGCCATGAGCCCCGCGCCATGCTACTACTGCTCCTACGACTATGCCCTGAGGGTGATACGAGTGCTTCGTCACGGGCGTCTCCCCATGAGGCGCGACCGCCGCCTGGCTATGTATGAGGAAATCAACGGTAAGATAGACCGCCTCATGGAGCGCAATCCCTCCTATACCCTCCCACGCGCACTAGGCCATATCCTCGCCTCAGCGTCAGCATCACAGTTCTTCATCTCTCCTGCCAGAGCCCTCTCACTTGCAGAGCGCCTCAGATAAACCATCCTCAACTGCTCCCTCCATGATATTCGCCCTTTCAAACACAGTGATATGCGACACTGTCCGCTCGCTGGCAGCCTTCCGCAGCCTCACATCTGATAGACCAGAGCACGACCTCCTCGCGCCAATCCTCGACTCCTCACGCCGGGGGATACTTATCAACATTGTCCGCCAATCGTTCTCAGAGATTGTGCTGCGCCTGCTCCCCTTCACCACAGACTTCACCCTTGGCTCTGAGAACTCATCGTCAAGTCCTCCCGCCACACCTGCAGAGGGTCCCTCGGAGAGCGACATAATGAAAGTGGAGCTCCGACTCCCCGCCGGACTCCCCGCCGGAGCCGGATGGAGCCTGCGCAGGGCGCTCGAGCAGGCTGTAGCCATGACAGCCCTCTCCAGGCTCGTAGCCGCAACAGACTCTGAGACCTCAGCGGGATGGCACCTGGCAGAGAATTTCAGCCAGCAGGCCGAGACGGCACTGAAGGAAGTGAACCGCTCACTCAGCAGCGACCCCACAGACCTACACCCCTTTCTAAGAGAGTGATTTGACTGTGATTTTGTCAGTTGGATTATTTTTTGTAAATTTGCAGCGCTGAAAAAAGTGAGTTCATCAATATACCCAAGTAATTTCTTACAAGGTTATGACTAACAAGACATCTCGTCCCCGCGTAGAAATCGTGGGGAGTTTCCTCGCCCCTGAAGAACTTGAAGAGGCCATCGCGGCCCGCAAGTCAGGACAGATGAGCGATGATGAATTCCGGGCAGTGCAGGATAAGGTCATCGACAGGCTCATCGACCGCGAGATAGAGGCCGGCCTCGAGATTGTGACCGACGGCGAAATGAGACGCAAATCCTGGGACCGCGACTTCTGGGAAGGCCTTACGGGCGTTGAGCGCGAGCGCATCGACACCGGCCGTATATGGCAGACGGAGCCTGTCCGCCAGGCGCTTCTGAAATTTGACGGACGTATTGCCTTCAACCCCGAGCATCCGTTCTTTGAGAAGTTCACACACCTGCACGAGCTTGCCTCCGGACGCGCCGAGGTGCGCCAGACCATCCCCTCACCCGGCGAACTCTACATGCGCATACTGATGATAAGCAACGGTGAACCGGGCAAGATATATGAATCGCCCGAGACCATGATTGACGATATCATCAACGCCTACAAACTCACCATAAACGAGTTCTATCGCCTGGGGTGCCGTCACATCCAGCTTGACAGCTCCGTGTGGGGCAGACTCTGCGAAATGGACTTCCAGCGCACACTCCTGCTGGGCGGGCTTAACCCCGACGTCATCACAGACACCCTTGTCCATCTCATCAACAGTTCAATCTCAGACCGTCCGGACGACCTGGAGATAACACTCTCAATCGCCGCAGACGAGACCCATATCCCCCGTTGGGACGACAACGATGAGCGTGTCCATCTACATCGCATGCTTGAGGAGATTGACGCAGACGCATTCCTCCTCCCCTTCGACATCCACACCCCGGCCCAGCTGGAGGGTCTCGAAGGATTCCCGTCAGGCAGGCGCGCCATACTCGGCCTTGTCGACGGAAGCCGCTCAGGGCTCGAGAGCGTCGACGATATTGTCAACGCCGTGCTTGTGGCCCGCAGGTATGTCAGTCCAGAGTGGATCTCCATCTCACCCACATGTGGATTCAAGGTAAGGAACCGCGAACTCCAGGGACTCAACTATGAGAGCCAGTGGACAAAGATCGACCTTCTCAATGCCGCAGCTGACATGCTGAGAGATGAAGCATAGCAATTTGTCTCATTAATTGAGACATTCGTGCGATTTTTCTAAAAAAAGACGGCCTTGTGCCGTTTTTTTTTGTATCTTTGCCCCACGAAACATGACAGACAACATCCATGCATCCGATCCGGACACACCGCGATGGTATGCCCTAAAGGTCTTCTATAATAGGGTTTTCGCCCTGCGAGACCGCCTTGCACCCTCCGTAGCCGAGAGTTATGTCCCGCTGCGTTCGGAGGTAGTGGTGCGCGACGGTAAGCGACAGAAGATGACACGTCCGTTGGTGTCATCCCTTCTCTTTGTCTGTGTCCGGCCGGATCGTGCATGTGAATTGCAACCGTTAGTCGAAGGTGAGGCCATGGTCTACACCCGTCACACCGCCTCAGGACTAGAGCCTGCTCCCATCCCTGACCGTGAGATGGAACTCTTCAAGTTCATCACCTCAGGGGGCCACGAAGGTGTCGAATATCTCGGCGATGACTGCCCCCGATATCATAAGGGGGACCTTGTCAGAGTCATAGATGGGCCCTTCAAGGGGGCTGAGGGACACATTGTCCGCATCAAGGACAACCGCCGCCTCATAGTCTCTATCAAAGGTGTCTGTGCAGTGGCTACAGGGTTTATCCCCGGAGCCTTCCTGGAGCGGATCCCATCGCAATGACACATGTCTCGTGAACCCACCCGTCCCTAATTCTGTTATATATACGGAATGCTGTCTATAAAAACTTCCACAGAGTTTTTTACGCACAAACCATTTACTATTATTCATCAAACCTGCGAATAAATACACACTATGTGTCAAGCTGCAATCATCACTTGTCACGACATCTACAATTACGGCGCCTCGCTCCAGACATATGCCCTGGCCCGGTTCATTGAGGATATCGGACATGATGTAAAGATTATCGACTACAAACCGGACTATCTCACCAAACAGTTCGGGTTCGCGTCTGTCTCAAATCCCGGATGGGACTATCCGGTCTTGAGACAGCTCTACATTCTCGCTACTCTCCCGGGCAGGCTGATGTTCAACCATCGCAAGTCTCTCTTCGATGAGTTTACTGCAAAATATCTCCCTCTCTCCTCCGAACGCTACACATCTCACTCTGATCTCCGTTCAAAAGGGATTGCCGCCGACCTGCTCATAGCCGGCAGTGGGCAGATATGGAACAGCCGCAGCCGTCAAGGAAGCGACCCGGCCTTCTATCTCGACTTTGGCTCCAATGAGGCAAGACGCATCTCATTTGGCGCAAGTTTCACATCTGCAATCCTTGCCCAAGGCTCTGAGAAGGTCATCAGCCATCATCTCGGACGTTTTGACTCAATCTCCGTGCGCGAGGCCTCAGGAGTGGCCATACTCAACCAGCTCGGCAAGCAGGGGACCCACGTCTGCGACCCCATCTTCCTGCTCTCTGAGCAGACTTGGCGCGACCTGGCCTCGGAGGCCCGACTCCCGTCATGGATTCCTGAGAAGTTTGTGCTTCTCTATGATGTGGAAGGCTCCCACCTCCTCCGCACAAAGGCCAAGGAGGATGCCCGCGACCTTCACCGCCCGCTTGTCACCATCGGCAACTGCTCCATCAAGTGTGGGCTCCGCACGGCTCCTTGCGGGCCGCTCGAATTCCTGGCCCTCATGCTGCGGACCAGGGATATGTGGTCAAACTCATATCATGCACTGGCATTCTCCAAACTGTTCGGTCGCAGGATGAACCTGATCATGCGTGCCGACATATCGAATGCCCGACTCCTTGACCTCTCAGGCATGTCGGCCGAGAAACTCCAGACCCACATAAACAATTCGGCAAACTTCCTCCTCTCTGAATTTTCAAACGTTATGCGCACCGTGTCCTGATTTTTTTCGTAACTTTGCGTCACGAAAATAACTCAGCCGGTGAAGAAAAAGGTTCTCATAATCCACGAGTCCATGTCGGGCGGGGGTGCCGAGCGCGTCCTCGCCACTATCCTCAGCCGGCTCGACAGAGACCGCTTTGACATAACGCTGCTGCTCATCTATGGCGCCGGAACCTTCCTTAAGGCGGTCCCGGCCGACATAAGGCAGAGAAGCATCTTCAGAAACTATGATGCCCCGCTCACAAGGCTGCTGAACCATTTTGCCCCGGTCAGAAACCGCTATCGCGAGGCCATGGCCCGCAGGCTTCTCAAGGGGGAGAGGTTTGATGTGACCGTATCGTTCATGGAGGGTCCGACGGCAAAACTGCATTCCCAGCTTCTCGACCTTGCCCCGCTCAACATGACGTGGGTCCACAACAACCTTCAGGATGCCCGTTGGTATGGCTACTGGATCACACCCGAGGATGAGGCCCGGTTCTATGCGTCGGTGGACAGGATTGCATTTGTATCTGAAGGAAACCGCCAGATTTTCTCACAGATGTTCAAATCCCGGGCCGAACTCAGAGTGGTGCACAATCCCGTGGACACCGCCTCAATCAAGGATGACTCCGAGGGGAACGGCCGAAGGAAAGGCTCAGGAAAATTCTCCATTGTCACCATGGGGCGACTGGTGAGACAGAAACGTCAGGATCGTCTCATCGAGGCCGCGCGCCTACTCTCTGAGCGTGGCTACGACTTCTCCATCGACATCTATGGCTCAGGCCCGCTGGAGCAGCAGCTCAAGGCTCAGGCAGAGGATGCAGGAGTCGGCCAAATGGTCTCGTTCAAGGGCTTTGTCGAAGATCCTTACTCACGTATCAAGGATGCAGACATATTCTGCCTCACCTCAGAGGCTGAGGGGTTCGGGATGGTCGTTGCCGAGGCTCTTGTAGTGGGCACCCCCGTGGTGTCTACCACGGTCAACGGTGTCACGGACATGCTGGCCAATGGAGGCGGAATCCTCACGGGACATGCCCCCGTGGAGATTGCAGATGCACTGGCACGGGTGATGGACAGCCCCCGGCTGCTCGCCACGCTTCGCTCACAGACCGCAGAGGCAGGCCGTCAGTTTGACATCGACACCGTCATGGGCAACGTGAGCGAGTTTATCGGCTCGTGATGCCCGGATAGAATGCATCCGGTATATATTCCAGCGTGTAAGACTCAGGTGTCCCTATGACTATCGCCACATCAAATTGAGGCTCGAGAGGCAGGTCAGGATAACTTTGCATCCATCTGTCGGCTGCCCTCACCATGCGCGCCCGCTTGCGCGAATCGATGGCCTCGAGAGGATCCACGAAGTTGTCCTTGCGTGTCTTCACCTCCACAAAGCAGATGCGGTCGCCGCGAGTGGCTATGATGTCAATCTCTACTCCCGCGACCTTTGTGTCTTCCGCAGCGATGGCATACCCTCGGGCAAGGAGATACTCACGCACGACGCGCTCACCCCAGGCTCCGAGGTCGTTATGAATCGCCATCGGGGTCAGTGTCGTCGTTCACGCCATACTCCCAGTCGAGGTCAGCGTCACCCTCAGCCTCATCATCCCAGTCATACTCCTCATCGAGGAGTTCATCCTCATCCTCAGGAGCCTCAATGTTCTGGAAGATAAACTCATCCTCCTCGCGCACACGGTGGTGGCCGTCGAGGGGACGATGAGTGATGGGATTGACCTCAATGCGGTTTCTCTCATCCGTGATCTCGCTCCATAGCATATCCTTGAGCTCGGTGATGCCTTGTCCGGTCACCGATGATATGAACACATGTGGAATCCCCTCGGGGAGCGTCCCGGTTATCTCTTCGCGCAGCTCATCATCGAGCATATCGCTCTTCGAGATGGCGAGCAGGCGGGGCTTGTCAGCAAGCTGGGGGTTGAATTTCTCAAGTTCAGAGGAGAGTATCTCATATTGAGCCTTGATATCATCAGCATCAGCAGGCACCATGAACAGAAGCACCGCATTGCGCTCGATATGGCGCAGGAAACGCAGCCCCAGGCCCTTGCCTTCGCTGGCGCCCTCGATGATGCCGGGAATATCGGCCATGACAAATGAGCGGCCTCCGCGATATTCGACAATGCCGAGCTGCGGCTCCATCGTGGTGAAAGGATAGTCGGCAATCTTGGGGCGCGCCGCGGAGATTGCAGAGAGCAGCGTGGACTTTCCGGCGTTAGGGAATCCCACCAGACCAACATCAGCCAAGAGCTTAAGCTCCATGATGATACTCTTCTCTATGGCAGGCTCACCCGGCTGGGCATAGCGTGGAGTGCGGTTGGTGGCGCTCTTGAAGTGCCAGTTGCCCAGACCGCCGCGTCCACCCTTGAGGAGCTTTACCTCCTCGCCGTCTGAGGTGACCTCACAGAGGAACTCACCCGTGTCAGCGTCAAAGACAACGGTTCCGCAGGGGACATCGACAATCACATCCTCGCCATCCTTGCCAAACGACCTGCCCGCTCCACCGCTCATGCCGTTTCCGGCAAAGATGTGGCGGCGATAGCGCAGCGGAAGGAGGGTCCACATATGGGAGTTGCCGCGGAGAATGATGTGTCCGCCACGTCCGCCGTCGCCTCCGTCCGGGCCACCCTTAGGCACATATTTTGCCCTGTGGAAATGACGCGACCCCGCGCCCCCCTTGCCTGAGCGGCAAAGGACTTTAACATAGTCTATGAAATTTGAGTCTGCCATATTTCTTGAAGTTGAGGAGTGAGAGATGATGATTATAATTCAGGCATCATGCCTTGCCGTGGCCTCTCTATTACCTAACACCTGAACAGCCCGGTGTGTTGCATGAGCTCGCAGGCATGAGAGTAATCGACGGGCGACCCTATGTCTATCCATGTCCCGGAGATGGGAAAGAAACTGACATTGCGCCCATCGGCCAGGGCGGCGTCGATGAAGTCTGTGGCATCGGTGCGCTGTGTCTGCGGCAGCGAGCGCAGCAGACGATTGGATATCAGATATATGCCCGCATTGGCATAATATGAGTAAGAGGGTTTCTCCTCCAGTCCCCTCACTGAGGAGCCGTCTGTCGTAAGGATGGCATAAGGGACAGATACATTATATGGGATGGCCGCAATTGTTATATCGGCCCCCTCACGGCGATGATGCAGATAGAAGTCCTCGAGCGAGATGGAGGTGAGGAGGTCTGCGTTCATCACTATGGTGTCCCCTTCCTCAGGGATGTCGCAAAGCGAGGCCGAGCCAAGTGTCCCCATGGGGAAGGTCTCAAGCACCGTCCTGACATCTGTCCCTGCGAAATGAGCCTGGAGTTTCTCGGCCATATAGTTGACCGTCACGCTGATATTCCTGACCCCTACATCATGGAGGGCGAGGATGTTATAGTCGATGATAGCACGTCCACCCACGGGGAGAAGTGGCTTCGGTGTGGTGAGCGTGAGGGGACGCAGCCGCTCACCCTTGCCGCCGGCCATGAGGATGGCCGAGAGGGGGAGCATATTGCGCGTCTCGGCTGTGTCGAGTATATCTGCGAGGTGAAGGTCGCCGTCGGTGACGGGTATGAGACGGATGCCGCGGAGCCTCATTTCCCTTATCGACTCGACTTCTGCATTTCCGGCCGGTATATGACCGAACTCTCGGTGCATGGCCTCGCTGACTGGGGCTGAGAGGGGAAGGCCGCGGAGCATGGCGCGCCTCAGGTCTCCATCGGTGACAGTCCCACACACGCGGTTGTCCTCCCCGATGGCCACAAGGGTCATGGAGGAGCCTGACGGGAGTGAGTTAAGTCTGCTGAGTGCATCTAGCAGAGTGGCCGATGCACTGACGGTGTGAAGTTCAACTTTAGACCTGTCCATGGCTTAAGAGAGTTTCGGCTATGATCCAGTCGAGAGATGTGTCAAGATCGACGCTGCGCTCGCGCGGCATCTCGACAGGAATCCGTTTGATGAAAGCCCCGAGAGGAGCGCGGCGGAGCGACTCGGGATTGATGGCATAGACTGCGCCGTTCATCTGCCATGCCGCGGGCGCGTTCTGACGGCGTGTTATGAGGCCGTCACCCTTCGAGACATGCAGATAGCCCTCAGGGGTAGTCTCAAAGCAGTCGTAATAAGGGTTGCAGGGAGCGGCACATACGGTGACAGCCATGTCACACTCGCTGTCATAAGCCTCTAGTGTGCGCCTCACATCATCAGAGGTCCGCAAGGGTGATGTGGGCTGCAGGAGGAGAACGCAGTCATATTCCAGACCGCGCTTGTCAGCCCAGTCCATCACATCAAGCATCACCTCGCGCGAGCCGGCAGTGTCAGTGGCAAGTTCAGCCGGGCGGAGATAGTCCACGCTAAGTCCGCAGCAATCTCTGGCGACCTGCGCTATCTCCTCATCGTCAGTCGAGAGGACAATCATATCATCAGGTGCCACCGCCCGCGCCACATCGACGGCATAGCACACCAACGGACGTCCGCCCAGTGGCCTGATGTTCTTGCGGGGAATCCCCTTGCTGCCCCCACGGGCAGGGATTATGACTAAGGGCTTCATAGGTCGTGGAAATGTTTGGTGAGGGAGAGCGGGGAGGTGGCTATGGTCTCGGCCATGATGTCGAGCGTGTCTGCCTTGGCATAGGGATTAGGAGCGGTGCGGGCCACCTCCTGCATCTCAGGAGTGAGAGCCATGGAGATGGCTTGGGCTATCTCGACGCGAGAGTCCCCGCAATGGATCACTGAGGGCCCCGCGAGGCGTCCACGCTGCCTGATGCCTATATCGACCGTCGGAATCCCCATGGAGGGGACCTCGACTATGCCGCTCGAGGAGTTTCCGATGACGGCCGAGACACACTGAAGGGCGGCTATGTATCGTTGACGTCCCAGAGAGGGGACCACCCTCACACGCCTGGGATTGAGTCTGGCATACTCCTCGATGAGCGCTATGATGACACGTCCGCGCGCATCGTTGTTGGGATATGTGATGAGGATATGGCGGTCTCCCGACATTTCGAGCGCGCTGAGCAGCTCGCGGCAGCGCATGGCCGGATCGGCCTCATCGAGTGTGGCGGGATGATAGGTGACCAGGAGCGAGCCTTCGGGCAGGCTGAAGCCGATGGACTCCTCGAGGGCGCGGCGAGTGGGGCGCGGCGAATGGAGCATGTTCCACACGCCGATTGCACCGGTGTTCAACACCCTGTCAGGCTCCTCGCCCATAGCGATGACTCTCTCTCTGTAAGGCTCAGTGGCCGTGAGGTGGAGCCACGACATCTTGGTGATGGCATGGCGGATGGAGTCGTCGACGGCTCCCTCGGAGATCTCACCGCCGGCTATATGGACTATTGGCACACCGGTCATGAGGGCGGCCGTAGCCGTGGCCAGCATCTCGAAGCGGTCTCCCAGAATGACTATGCAGTCAGGGCGCATCTCGGTCAGAGCCTTTGCCATCCCCTCCATGCACCCGGCCATGGCGTTGACTGTCGAGAGGGGTGTATCGGTGACTACGGGCATTTCCACACGCCTCACTGAGGCAAAGCCGTCGGCCACAATTTCTGTGATGGTGTCGCCATACTCAGGAATCAGATGCATGTTAGTGGCCAGGACCTCGACCTCACAATCATCTCGCCTGGCGAGAGCGCAGGCCACGGGGCTGAGGAGTCCCCAGTCAGCACGTGTCCCTGTGGCAATGGCTATCCTTCGTCTCATCAGTATTCCCTTTCGCCGAAGATTGTTGTACCCACCCTGACCATATTGGCACCCTCGCTCACGGCTATGGGCCAGTCGTGGCTCATGCCCATGCTGACGACAGAGAATCGGTCGTCAGCGGCAAACACACTGTTCCTGAGCCGATCAAAGGTGTGGCGGATTGCAGAGAAGTCGCGGCGTATGCGCTCCTCATCGTCGACATTGGAGGCCATCCCCATCACTCCGGCAATCTCCACCCCCTTCAGGGAGCGGACCAGAGCGGGTGTGAGATACTCATCAAGTTCTTCAGGAGTGAAGCCGAATTTAGTCTCCTCAAGCGCCACATGGAGCTGCATCAGCACTCTCACCCGCCGGCCTGCCTTCATAGCCTCCTTCTCGACTGCCTCTAGGAGATGTGGAGAGTCGATGCTGTGGATCATCGTGGCTGTGGCCACCACGGGGCGCACCTTGTTTGTCTGCAGATGGCCTATGAAGTGCCACTCCACATCCTCTGGCATCTCCCCGGCCTTGACGGTCATCTCGAGTGCGCGGCTCTCTCCAAACACCCGCTGACCGGCGTCGTAGGCCTCGCGCAGGGCTGAGACGGGATGAAATTTCGACACAGCCACAAGCACAACCCCCTCGGGAAGGGATGCGCGCAGAGCATTGAGATTGTCGGAGACGGACATGGATTATTCCTTGTTCTCAGTCTTCTTGCCGCTGAGGTCTGCCTCATAGACATCCATGATGGGTGTCTCCTGGATGGTGTTGATCTCGAAGTCGGCGAGAGTGCCTTTCATTCCTTCCATGAAGTGGTCATATGCCTCCTTGAAAGAGTCGGCAGCCACAAGATATTGTGAGATGGACTTTTTCTCTACAGCGGTCTTCTCATCGAGAGTTATGAAGGCTGCCTTGACAAGATACCATTTGTCGCCGTTATACTGCTGGAAAATCTCAGCGATTTTTGTAATCTTGACTGCTGAGATTGTAAACTCAGAGGTGAAGTGAGCCACCTCCTCTGAGATGCGGGCCTCTGCCTCGGTGAAGGAGAGCGCATCGACCATGAAGGACTCAGTGACACGTTTCACAGCTCCGTTTTCCATTGTCTTATCATAACGGACTTTAGTTTCAAACCACATTGATGCCATAATGAGATAGAAGTTTTTTTATTTGAAGTGATAAGTTATAGTGCCCTTCTGGGAGACTGGGGCGTCTGGGTCGACTGAGAAGCGCGACTGCTTGGCGGCATTGACACACTCCGTGCGGGCCTTTGTGCTGGCCGCGGCGGCTCCCGTGCCTGACTGATAGGAGGCAGCAACCACATGCCCCTCACGGTTCACAGTGACTGAGATGGTGATTGAGCCTATCGGAGCGGAAGGTGGTGTCTTCCATGAGGCGATGGTGCGTCGGCCAAGGCTGTAGCCCGGTGTCCCTGACGACTTCCCTATGTCAGAATTGCCGTCGGGGGAGCCGGATTTCCCGGACCCTGAGCCACTGGAGCCATTCTTGCCGAATTTGACGCGCGAAGCTATGGCGTCGCGTGTCTCCTGCTCGCGTTTAGCCTGTTCGGCAGCGGCTCTCTCACGTTCGGCCTTCTCCCTTGCGGCGGCAGTCTCGCGGTCGTCCGCCTTGGCGGGCGAGGGTGTCTTCGAGGCCACAGCCGGAGTCTTGGGCGTAACCGGCTCCGGAGTCGGATCAGGGGCTGCGGGGGTCTGCTCTACAGTGGCTGATGCCTCCTCCGCAGCCTCGGGGGAGGGTTCATCGGCCATATCAGGCTCAGGGGTGTCTCCCACCATCACATACTCACCTCCAAACAGGACCTCAGATGAGTCCACCGGAGGCCACTCGCGCTCGAGCGTCTCAGACGGATTGTAGCGCAGATAGATGAGCATAAGCACGGCAAGCACCGCTCCGTGAAACAGGAGAGTGATGATGAGGGCGATGATATGTTGTCGGCGTGATGACACTGTGAGATAATTAATTGTTAATTTTGGCGGACGCCGGGGCCGGCTTGGTGGCAAGCACCATCTTGAGATTGTTTCCGGCTCCGAGGTCCAGCACCTCTACGAGTGCACCATAAGTGACGGCCTCGTCGGCATAGACGGCTATGTAGTCTCCGTCCTCAGGGGAAGTCTTGGCAGCGGCCTCGGCCAATGCTCCGGCCAGCGACTCGATTGTGACCTCTACAGGCTCCTCGCCGGTCACGGAGACATAGAGCCGGTTGTCGGCATCTATGTAGACACGGGTTGAGGGCTTGAGGGCTGTCTGGTGTGAGCTTTCGGGGAGATTCACCTCAAGGGCAGTGGGAAACACCACTGTCGAAGTGACCATGAAGAATATGAGCAGCAGGAAGATGACATCGGTCATGGATGCCATGGAGAATGCCGCCATCATGTTGTTGGTTCGCTTGAGTGACATGGCTGCGGGGGGATTGTTATGCAGGCTCGTTGAGGAGGTCCATGAACTCCATGGTCTTGGCCTCAAGCATGTTCATCACCTTGTTGATGCGGGCCACGAGATAGTTGTAGGCAAACAGTGCGATGATGCCGACAATAAGGCCGGCCACAGTGGTGACAAGCGCGGCATAGATGCCGTCGGCCAGCACGGCGATGTTGGCTCCGGTGCCGGCGGCTGCAAGGTTGTAGAAGGCCTTCACCATTCCGACAACCGTGCCCAGGAATCCGAGCATGGGGCCTCCGGCCGCGGTTGTGGCGAGCCAGGGGAGCCCCTTCTCAAGGTTGGCAATCTCGATGTTTCCGGTGTTCTCTATTGTCACAAGCACATCCTGCATGGGGCGGCCTATGCGCGAGATGCCCTTGGATATGAGGCGGGAGTAAGGGGTGTCTGTTGTGGCGCATAGCCGACGGGCGCTGTCGATCTCCCCTTCGTGGATATAGTCCTTGATGCGCTTCATGAAGGTGTCGTCGTCGCGGCGCGCACGGCCTATGACGATGGAGCGCTCCACGAATATATAGACGCTGATGATTGAGAGGATGAGCAGGGGAATCATGATCCAGCCCCCCTGGAGTGCCAGATCCCACACTGAGAGTTCCTGGATCGGAGCGGCCTCGGTGGCCACAGCGGCCAGAGTTTCGGTTTGTAACATAAGTTGAAGGGGAGATATGCTGATGAGAAGATGGGGTTATTTAAGACAGTCGAGATAGCGGCGTATGGTCTGCTCGAGTCCCAGATAGAGGGCATCGCAGATGAGGGCGTGGCCTATTGAGACCTCACTGAGGCGCGGGATGTGGCGGTGGAACCACTCAAGGTTCTGAAGGCTCAGGTCGTGCCCGGCATTGACCCCCAGGCCACAGTGGAGGGCGGCCTCGGCGGCGGTGACGAAGGGAGCTATAGCCTTCTCGGGGTCGGTGGGATAGATGTCGGCATATGGCTTGGTGTAGAGTTCCACGCGGTCAGCGCCGGTCTTGGCGGCCATGCGGATATTGTCGGTGTCTGTCCCCACGAATATCGAGGATCGTATCCCGGCCTCGCGGAGCCGCTCAACCACTCCTGAGAGAAACTCCATGTTTGGAGCCACATCCCATCCGGCGCTCGAGGTCAGGGCATCAGGAGCATCGGGGACGAGGGTGACCTGCTCAGGGCGCACCTGCAGCACGAGTTTCATAAAATCGTCCGTGGGATATCCCTCTATGTTGAATTCAGTCCTCACCTGTGAGCGGAGCCTGTAGACGTCGTCGCGCTTGATGTGGCGCTCGTCAGGGCGCGGATGGACAGTGATTCCCTGGGCGCCGAAGCGCTCACAGTCCTCAGCCACAGCGAGAAGATCAGGTGTGTTCTCGCCACGGGCATTGCGCAGGGTGGCTATTTTGTTGATATTTACACTGAGATTTGTCATGTATCCTATTGTTTTTTTGTCATTGCCGCGGGTGGAGATATGATGGATTTTTTGTAACTTTGTAAAATCTGAGCGCTACTCCACCCTCATGGGTTAACAGAGTGCAAATTTACTCAGAAAATCCTAAAAAGTGAAATAAATTGCCGTTAAAAGAAAACATATTGCCTGAGGAATCGGCTCCGACACTCTCCACGGAGCCTGAGGCTGCACGGCTTTACCCACCTCTCGACGAGTCATCGCGGCTGCTGGCCGCATGCCTGCCGTCAGACTACAGCGCGTCGCGCATAGCTCGCGCTGTGGAGGACTGCGACGCACAGCTCGTCAATCTCAACGTCACCTCGGACAGTTCCCGGTTTGACAACCGCACTGTCTTTGAGCTCAGGGTGACCCACCGGTCACCACTGGCTGTGGCGCGCTCGCTGGAGCGATATGGCTATGAGGTGCTTGATGTCGACAAAGGGACAATCGCTGACGACACCCTCATGTCGTCGCGCCTGGCTGAATTGATTCACTATCTTGAAATGTAGAGTATGAAAGTAGCGATTTTCGGCAAGCGGCGCCAGAGTCCGCAGGATTTACCTCTGATTGTCGGCCTGATCCGTGACCTGGCTGACCGTGATGTGTTTGTGGCCGCCCAGCAGCCTTTCTATGAGGCGATGTCGCGCGAGCTGGGGAGCGCGCTGGAGGTGGACGATGTCTTTGAGGGATCTGATTTTGACGCAGACCTGGCCATCAGCATCGGGGGGGACGGGACTTTCCTGCGCACCGCCGGGTGCATCGCAGCCAAGGAGACTCCTATCCTGGGGTTCAACACGGGTCATCTGGGCTTCCTGGCCGAGGAGTCGCTGACAGATGCCGGAGATATTGTGGACTATCTTGTGGAGGGTGCTTATTTCACCGAGCCCCGCTCTCTTCTCGAGGTGAAGGCTCTCGGCTATGGCGCCTCCGACCTGCTCACCGGAAGCCCCTATGCTCTCAACGAGGTGGCCATCCTGCGCCACGACTCGGCCTCGATGATCAATGTGCACACGCGCCTCGACGACATCGAGATTGCTTCCTATCAGGGAGACGGCCTCATCATCTCCACCCCCACCGGCTCGACGGCTTACAATCTCTCCGTCGGGGGGCCTATAGTGCAGCCGACGGCTCCATGCTGGGTGCTGTCGCCGGTGGCGCCCCACGCCCTGACCATGCGCCCGCTGGTGGTGAGCGACAGCCATGTCATCGAGACGAGCGTAGAGAGCCGCGCGGAGACATATCGTGTCAATCTCGACGGGCGCCTGTTGGTGCTACCCATCAGTGTCAGGCTCCGGATAAGGCGCGCGCCGTTTGTGGTCAATGTGCTGCATCGCTCCGGCCACACCTTTGTCGACACCCTCAGTTCAAAACTCCTCTGGGGAATCTCAAAGCGATAGGGGTCGCGGTTATGATTCCGGAGGATAGCAGATTGCCTTAGATATTGATGCTGCGACACAGACAAGAGCCAAGCAATAACCACTTACGACAATCTGCAGTGCACCACCAGAAGCCTGATAGAACATCACACACATGACGACCCATAAGGGGACTCTTGTTATACCCTCTGCCGCCCGGGCCACACGGCTTGAGGCTGAAGGCTTATGTGACAAAACCCATATCACTCTCACCACAAGGCAGAGAGCAAACAGCGCGCCTATAATGGCAAAGAGGTCAAATGCCGAAGGCAGGAAGTAGTTACAGAAGAGGATGAGAGGGAATATTGACAGTGCGAGCTTGAACCAGCCATCCGAGCATGCATCGGAGAAGATACCTTGCTTTGCAGGAGCGGGGACCGCATCCCCCTTAGAGGCCTTCTTCCTGCCATAGAACATTCCAACGATGCTACCGAAAATCAAGCAGGCAATCATTGTTATAACAAAGGCCCAAATATCATCCTTTGTGCCTAACCCCACCGAGTCTAAGAATTTGTCCATATACAATTGTGATTTGATTGATCTACTATTGTGAAGTTGCAATTAAGAAAAGCATCAGAGAGCAGCCTCTATGACGCCGATGTTTTTGACGCTGTAAAGTTAATCAATATTTTCCGGCTTTTCATTACACTATAGTGTGAAAACGTTGTCGCAGCGGGTTTTTGCACTTTAGTGTGTTAATTTCACTCCAATATGTCCTCGAGGTGGCAATTTCCAGCGGAGGGAAGGTTTTTTCCAAAATGTCAAAGTTCGCTTGCCGTGCGGTTTGACTTTGGGTCGCGGAGCACGGCGTACCGCTAGAGTGGGTGGGGTGGGGAGGTCGAGGGTGGGGAGGTTGTGGGGGAAGTTGGGGTTGAGTATGGCAATATGACGGGGAGGGTGATGACGATGGTGGGTGGCGGTTCGTCGGACGTCTTTTTAGTGTCGGGTATGAGGATGCGGTGCATACGCCGGGCGAAGAGCCGGGCGAGTTTGTCGGCGTGGCCGCGGGTGCGCGGTGCGGTGATGTGGACGATGAAGAATCCGCAGCCGGAGAGGGCGGGGAGCAGGGCGTTCCAGAGTCGGAGGAAGCCGTCGGGCCGGGCCTGCAGGGGTGAGAAGGTTTTGGCGTCCTGGGTGTTGAGCAGGAGGATGTAGGCGAGTGTGTGTCCGCGGATGCTGTCGGGGCGGCGGTAGGTGAGGTATTTTATGCGCCGTTCTTTGCCTTTGAGCCGTGTGGGTGTGTAGATGGCG
>JAMPAK010000001.1:444416-472036 GCA_023667285.1 Muribaculaceae bacterium | reverse complement strand
CGGTCAGTTCCACGACCTTGCCAAGATTGCCGGTTTTGAGCAACTGTTCCTTGTCCTCAGCGGTAAACTTGTACCCCTTGAACTCTTTTTCAAGATTTGGTCGGTTGTAGATTGGGTGCGCCACGAGCTTGATATTGCCGTTGGCATCGGTTCGCAGTGAGAGTCTTGCCTCAAGTTCTATCTTCTCACCGGCGAGTGTAGGGTAGATTCTTACCAACCCGGACTTGCCATAGTTGAGCATTTTGTCGAGGTCGCCAGACTTTTCAAGTTGCTCCCGATTTACACCCCACTGGCTTGAAAACTCTTCCCAGTTGATTTTCCCGGGGTCAATGGCATGATAAGTTGACTGCTTTTGTTCCTGAGTTTCTGCGGGATTCTTCTCTTGCTGCTGGGTTTCAGCCTTTGCCTGTTGGGGCATCCCGACTTTGAAGTCCTTGAGGATTTCGGCATTCGCTTCAGGGTTCTGCATGAAGTCGGCCATAGCCATGCCTACGCTCTCGTAGCGGTCAGCGGGGACTTTGAAAAAGCTGAAGGTTGAAGGATTCTTCACCTGACGTATGAAGTTGGAGAGGAAAGCCTCCAAGGGGTTCTCGCCCTTGTTGAACTTCACGAGGTCAGACATCTTTGCCGATTTTACATCGGTCATCTTTGGTGTGCCGTCGGGGTTCTGCCCGACAACTGCGCCTACCTGCCCGGTCTCGTTGTTTCGGGCAATCAGCACCTGTTCTTGTTCTTGGTTTTGGTCCATTTGTTTTGGAGATTTTAGTGGGTATTATCCGGCTGATTTTACCGAGCCGGTTCGGTCAGGTTGCCTGTTGACATTGCATCCGTTAGGTCATTGATACTGATATAGAATTTGCCTCCCATTTTCACCAATGGCAGCTTCTTTTCATCGCGCCATCTGTATATGGTGTGGGCTGTGACCTGAAAGATTATCGTGAGGGCGCAGACATCGAAATATTCGTTGCCGTCAATCACCACCGTCTTGGGGTGAATGGTGCGCTTGCTTGAATCGATCTTCGCTTCGAGCCGGTCTATTCGGGCGAATAATATCTTCATGTAACGGTCGAATGTCTTGATGCTTATCATCTGTTCCTCCATGTCGTGTTTCTTTTGTCTCTTACATATTTTTGATAACTTCTTTCAAATTCTTCTCTGGTCTTGGGCGCTTTCTCTATCGTTTCCTCACGAATCAGTTCCCAAACGGCGTCTTTCTCAAAGCAGACTCGTCCGCGAACCATCACCCATCGCAGGGCGCGTTCCTCTCTGTATCGGTCAACAGTGCGCTCGCTTACGCCTAAGATGTCGGCGACCTCGCCTTTCGACAGAAGCCTTTCGGTGCGGTAGCAGTTGTTGATGGCTTCCTTGATGAAGCTGCTGAGGAATTCAACTTCGGCCCGCAGTCTGTCACAGTCGCTACAGAGAGCCTCAAATCGGATGTAGAATTCATTTTCATTTCTGATCATTTAATTGTGTTTTGGATTTTAGTGTGTCATTATCGACATTGCAAAAGTAGTTCAACGGCATGAACTCACATCCTTACACAAAACCTTATAAGGCTAACTATCAAAGCATAATGACCGAATCTAAACACTTCTTAACTATTTGGGCATGAAAAAAGCCGGAAGATTTGCTCTCCCGGCTCGATTTTTAACATTTCAGCCTTACATCAACCTTACATCATTAGCTAAAACGCTTACTATTAATTTAATGTGGTCGCATAAATGTTAATTTCAAAACTCGTCATACTCCTTTGCGTTATCCTCCGCTATCTTGGCATCGCGTTTGAGTCGCATCTTCTCAGCCAGCTCCTGCATATCCCGGCTTATCTTCTGATTGGTGATTCTCGCGTAGATCTGCGTAGTTTTGATGTTGGTATGACCAAGCATCTTTGACACTGACTCGATAGGGACACCCTGCGATAGGGTTACGGTAGTCGCGAAGGTGTGACGGGCCATGTGGAAAGTGAGGTTCTTCTCGATTTTACAAGCCTTAGCCACATCTTTCAGATACTGGTTGCATTTCTGATTGCTGAGGATAGGGAGGAGCTGCCCGTTTTTGCACAGACCCTTATAACGGGCCAGCAGTTCCATAGGGATGTCAAGAAGAGGCACATTGACAACAGTGTCAGTCTTATGACGGTGGGTCATTATCCACTTCTTGCCGTCAAACGACGTTTGGATGTTTTCCTCGCGGAGAAGCTTCAGGTCGATGTATGCCAAGCCGGTGTAGCAGCTGAAGAGGAACACGTCACGCACCTGAGCCACACGTCTGGAGGTAATTGGAGTGTTATGAAGGCGCTCCAGTTCCTCCTCGTTGAGGTAGCCGCGATCAACACGTTTGAGCTTGATTTTGTAGTTGGAGAATGGGTCACCTTTTATATACCCATTGTTGCGGGCACGGATGATTACCATTTTGAAGGTCTGGAGAAACTTGGCGGATGTATTCTCGTTGCATTTGCTCACCGTACGCAGGTAGCACTCGAAGGCCACAATGAATTTGTGGTCTATTTCAACGAGCGGCATATCGCTGAGTTTGTACTTCGCTTTGAGGAACTGTTCAACACGCTTATAGCAGCGGGTGTACTTCTGCACAGTTGCTTTACTCTTGCTGATACCCTCCAGCGACTTGTATTCTTCAAGAAGCTCCTTGAAAAGTTGAAGGATAGATTCGGTACGCACCGTGATTCCGAGGAATGCGTTGCGTACTTTCTCCGCTGTTACTAGAGCCTCATAGCGCTCCAGTTCATAATAGTGGTGGCGTATGGTGGCACGGATGTCTTCAAGAGTGCGGTTAAGCTCCTTGACGGCTCTTGAAGTTCCAATAGCACGGTTGGCTTCGTTGTCCCACAGCTTGGGATCAACAGTCAGCTTGCTGCTGAACACGGCTCTTTCGCCGTTGACTGTGACGCGCACCATGATAGTAGATGTGCCGTCCTTGTTGGTCTGGTCTCTACGTATGTAGAAACGGACAGTGAAATTGCTTGATTTGCTCATTTGTCTTACTTTTTTGTTAGAATTATTTAACATTGCGATTTTATCTCCTATCGATTTTGGGGGCTGTTGCAACTGGATTTTTGCCTCGAAAATGGCAATAGTTGCAAATAGTTGCACGAAAAGCCCTCTCTTGGGCTGATCACCCATATGGCGGTTACACTCCGGAAATGTTAAAACCATCCGGCGGTAGACCATCATAGCGAATAGGTTCGCAAAGGTACTGTCTCCTCTACAACTTTGAGTAGACAAAAATTAGACAAATATAGACAAGTCAATGACTTAGCTCTTTATATGCAACTATAACTATAGTAAGATGGCACAGTTGCATAATAGTTGCACAGAAGTGTCAAAAAGAGGCTATTTTGTGTCAAATCCTGTCAAAACGGGCAAAAAGAAGACCTCTGAAAGTCAGCAACTTACAGAGGTCGTTAAAATGTTATCGCGGAGAGGACGAGATTCGAACTCGTGGACAGGATTGACCCCGTCGTCGGTTTAGCAAACCGGTGGTTTCAGCCACTCACCCACCTCTCCTCGAGGTCAAAAAAAGGACTGCCTATTTTGTATGACGCACTTTTTCTGTTTCGGCACTGCAAATTTACACAGTTTTTTTTGAATGGCCAAATCTTTTAGAATATTTTTCTGCCTTCTGCCGCTCGGCGTTGATTCATGTCTGTCTTTTCCCACAATCAAGCCGGTGAGCATATTGTTTATCAGACTATTGCCTTATATATGATTGCCGGACGGCCGGGATTGAGGATAAAATCAATTCAGCAATCTGCCTTGATTTTTATCTTCTCCTTTGTTATTTCTTGGGATAACCCACCGGATTATTAATGGCAGGGATGGAAGTCTCTGGTAGAGACAATATCTTACAGATTCCGGCCACATCCATCGAAGCACGTGGCACAGTGGCGAGGCCGTTGCCCGCACAGAATATGCTCAGATTCTCGCTCGCAATGCCTGCATCGATAGAGGCCATAAACATAGCGCGCTCATCTGAACCTGATTTCGTCGTGTCAATGACAATCAGTACAGCACCCGGTGCGTCCATGACAAAATCCTGGCTGAATTCAGGAGTCCCTGCGAGGAGAGAACGCTTATCACCCTCAACGACGGGAATGAGTTTATTACCCTTAAAATCATAGAGATACACACCATTGGTATCAAACCAATAGGCATCTATTTCCTGACGGTTCATTGCCGTAGGATTGGTGCGGTGGTCATCCTCAGGACGATTGACGCCACAAGTGGCCCAGAGCAAATTTGAGATTGTCTGAAGGGAAAGAGAGCGGTCAGGGTCAAAATCCCGGACTGATTTGCGCTCTGCAAGCGCATGATTGACGGAAAGCCCCCCTGTTTTCTCGGGTGCAGGAAGTTCGATTTCATCTGCAATGGCTGTGTTGATGAACATGATAGATAGTGTTATTAACGTTAGGAATTTGGTCATGATCATAGTTCGATAGTGATTTTCGAAGTTAATGTGCAGCCCAGTCCCTCCTTGAATGCGCATAGGCCTCGTGACGGGATCCCCTCTGACGAAGACGGCCCCATATCGAAGATATCTATTTCAGGGATGGAGGCATAGTGAGCAAAGAGATTATAAGCCAGGAAATTCATTGGCCGTTTTGATCGGTATTCCCCCAAGTCCCCCCAGTAGATTAACTGACAAGCTCCCGGAGCGTTATGATATACGATGGCCGATGACACATTGACCCCGTCAAGACTCACCACAAAGGCATCTATCGGAATGACCCGTGAGGTCGAGACGAGATCCTCTGCTGAGAGATGGACAGGATAGCCAAGCGCCCGATGATTGGCAAGGATAATCCTGTGAGCCTCCGCAATCTCATCGGCAGACGCTGACGGCATCGGAGTAAAGACGAAACCCTGATTGAGCGACACCTTATATGTGTTTCTCACCTTACAATCGAGAGAAGAGAGATATCCATCCGTGAAGAAGCGCAGATCAAGATGATAGTTGTAATCGTTCCACTTCACTCTCCCACCGGCTCCCTGAAGAGCCAGTAATTGTTTAGTCACAGAGCCGTCCCTGTCATAGGCAAGAGGAGGAAGAATGACACGCAGTGTCGTCTGACCCAGATAATCGCGCAGCGCCTCGGCAGCCTCAACCCACTTAATAGTGCGCTGTGACCCGGAGGATTCCATCCCACCGAACGGAGCCGAAAACGGTGAGCGCAGTGAACCATCCCTCTCCCCGGCTATCAATCCAAAGCGGACACGCTCACGGTCATCGCGAAAGACTAGATAGCGGATGGAGTCACACTTCGTACGGTTCAGTTCGTTGAACCCCACAGCGTTATAAATGTGTGACGGCCTGGAAAACAAGCGTCCATACTCCACCGGCCCGACGGATTCTATCCTCATTGCAGTTCCATTTTACCCTCCCTTACAATCTCAGGGGCGGTTGAGTCAGTGATGTCTATTATGGCCGTTGGAGTGCCGTCAGCCTCACCGCCATCTATCACAAGCGAAGCCCTTTGGTCATATACGCCCTCGGCATTAATCGAGGTTGACAGCAGTGGATTGCCTAGCCTCTCGGCGAGCGCACGTGCTATTGTTGAGTCAGGCACACGAATCCCCACTGTCTTCCTCCCCTTGAACACCTTTGGAAGAGTTGGGGCAGCCGGGAGAATGAATGTGAAAGGCCCAGGCAGGTTACGGTGCAGAATCCTGTATGCCTCATTGTCAATCCTGGCATACTCAGAGGCCATTGAAAGATTGTCACAGACGATGGACAGAGTCTCCTTCTTGGGATCTATCCCTTTCACCTTGCATAGAGCCTCGATGGCACGATTGTTGAGCGCATCACACCCGAGAGCGTAAAGCGAGTCTGTTGGATAGATCAGCAGCCCTCCATCCTTCAGCACTTCTACTGCCTCATCGAGATAGCGGTCATTGAGGCTTGTGGGATACATCTTCAGTGTCTTCATAATTTCATTCCTATGCCAAAGAGTGCAAAGTCATATAAGGTGGGGTCAGAGGGATTGAATTTCTTGAGTCTGTCGGTGAGCTCGATGACCGCCTTACGGTCAGCGGCCGTGCGCGTCAGAAGCCCCAGTTGTCTGGAAGTGTTGCCCACGTGGACATCGAGAGGGATAAAGAGTTGCGACGGCTTTATGACATCCCATACCCCAAGGTCGACAATCCCGTCATCTCTCACGAGCCATCTGAGCGCCATATTGACACGCTTCAATGCCGTTGTGCCCAGACTCTGAGGCAGGCATCGCGAGGCCATCTCACGCTTCGACACATCCCCATTGGCCAACTCAAGGTGAGAGTTTATCCCCTCCACAAGTTTCCATGCCGGGAACTCTGAGGATGAGACATCTGTCCGCCGGGCAAACTCCTGTAGCGACTCGTCTCTCAAATAGATGGATCTCAGACCTCGGCAGAAATATTTGAGATGACGGTTGAAAAATGTCCGGTGTATGTTGCCGTCATCATCGAGATCCTCATAGCCCTCGTCCATCACATATTTATAAGGCTGATGATCCATCAACGCCAACATCCTTGAGCAGTCACGACAGATCATCCGCCTGTTTCCCCAGGCTATGGATGATGTGAGGAATGAAGTTATCTCGATGTCGCGCAGGTCATCGAACATTCGCGGAAACTGCACGGGATCCTCTCCCACAAAGGCCGGCGAGTTGATGCGCGCGGCCTCTGTGTCGAGAAGTTCCCAGAGTTCGTCTTCCGTCATTGCAAGTTGCCCAATTACATTACACCGCGTTCACGCAGACGGAGTTGCCAAGCCCAGGCTGACTTGAGTGTATCAGCAAGAGGAGTGTCAGCCTTCCATCCCAAAACTCTGTTGGCATATTCAGGATTGGCCCATACCTTCTCAATGTCACCCGCACGGCGGCCTACAATCTTGTGAGGCACCTTGACACCGGTTGCCTCCTCAAACGTATGGATGAGCTCGAGGACGGAGACTCCGTTGCCCGTGCCGAGGTTGAAGATTTCTATCTTGGCCTCGCTTTTATCGTCGAGCATACGCTCCACTGCAATGACATGAGCCTTGGCGAGATCGACAACATTGATATAGTCGCGGATACATGAACCGTCAGGAGTATCATAGTCATCTCCAAACACGCTGAGCTCCTTGCGGATGCCGATGGCCGTCTGTGTGAGATACGGTATGAGATTCTGGGGGACACCGTTGGGCAGCTCGCCTATCTCTGCTGAGGGGTGAGCGCCGACGGGGTTGAAATAGCGCAGTATCACACTCTTGTAAGGCGCGCCTGAGTTGATCACATCAGTGATGATCTCCTCAGAGATCTGCTTTGTATTTCCATAGGGGGATGTAGCCTTCTTGATAGGGGCAGCCTCTGTCACTGGATTCTCATCAGGCTCGCCATAGACGGTACACGACGACGAGAACACAATCCCCTTAACTCCGGCCGGACCCATCAGGTCCAGGAGATTAAGGAGAGTATTGAGGTTATTGCGATAATACAAAATGGGTTTCTCCACGCTCTCCCCCACAGCCTTTGATGCAGCGAAATTTATGATACCCTTGATGCCAGGATAGTCAGCGAAGAGTTTGCGGAGTGTCTCGATGTCTGTGCAGTCACCCTCCACAAAGTCAGGACGGATCCCGGTGATGCGCTCGATGCCGTCGACTACATCGGCGCTCGAGTTCGAAAGATTGTCGATTATTACTACAGGATAGCCTGCCTGCTGCAACTCTACGACGGTGTGTGAGCCAATATAGCCTGTACCGCCAGTGACAAGAATGCGCTGTTTCATAACAGAAATAGTTTCTATCGTTCTTAATTGGTTACTCTTTTACTAACATCCCAGACCGAGCGTATGTTTTCACATATCCCTCAAATCCCTGGCAATTCATCGCTCACCCCTCTATAAGTGCCGATGTGGCGCCGCTTCTTCTCCTCGAAGATATCTGATATGGCTATCAGAATTCCGGTCTCCTCCACATCACCAAACTCATCGTTCACAGCCGTCCCGAACACTCTCATGGTGGGCGAGAGGCTCATATAGGAATTGACCAGAGGCGGAATATTGAACCCTATATCGCGGATGGCATGATTGAGAATCCTGTAGTCCTCCTTGAAAGAACCTCCATTGAAGCGAGCATCCATCTCTGCTGTGTCATAATCATTGGGCAGAGCCTTCACGGGGGTGACAAGCGAGTCAGGATCTGGAAAATACCGCTTCAGGAAATAAAGGATCATGTCACGGCAGCTGCGGTCATAACTGGGATACATAGTCATTTTCCCGAAGAGATAGCGCACCTCCGGGTGAAGCACGGTCAACGCGCCCAGGCCGTCCCACAGATTGTCAAGGGCGAAGATTGCTTTCGCCCCTACCTGCGACGACTGATACTGGAGCCTGACAAACGAGCGCCCCAGCTCTATGGTATAGGGCAGATATTTGTCGATAAATCTGTCCGAAAAATTAAATATGTGTGCTGTGGCTATGCGAGGGGTGCCATCAGGGTTAAGACGTATGTCTGAACCTATTATGTAGCGGTACCCACCCAATATCAGTTCATGCTCAGGGTCATAGACAATCAGTTGGCGGCAAGGCGGATCCATGAGATCAAAGTCATCAATGTCAGTCTCCTTCCCTGTGCCCCCTCCGGCAGCCCTGAACGTTTCCTCTCTGAGGCGCCCTATCTCACGCATCGTGGCCGGACACTCACGGCCATCCACAACATAGATGAGATTGCCCCCCTTGTTGGTCTGACGCAGCAGCCGCTCCGGAGTGAGTTCGGCCTTCACGAGAGCCGGATCTATGGGATCTATGATTTGTTGTGTCATCAGTCTGGAGTTTTTTCCCTTTTCAGGTTATAGACTATTTCACGCAGCGCCGCGGCCTGGGAGAGTGCGTCCCTCCCACCTCGGAGGGTATCCCATCCGATAGGCGAGCCGAGCGTGACCGTAAACTCTCTGCCACGGTTGATGAAAATCTCGCGCGGCAGCCTAATCATCTCAATGTTCAGTTTCAGGCCTGATTTGACCCTTAACCGTGCAAATTTATAAAAAAAAGATGAGTTCTCACCACTAAAATGCACAGGAATTACATCTCGATGCGAGGAAATGGCACGATTCACAAACATTTTGTTCCACTCGAGGTCCCTCACACTCCCGTCCGCCCCTCGTCTGGAGCATAATCCCGCCGGAAACATAACGATAGGATCGGGTCCGTCAAAGGCTTCATCGATGGCTAAGGCTGACTCTCTGGACTGGGCGCCGTGTTTGTTCACACCGAGAAACACACTTCTCATCGGCTCTACAAACGTCAGAAGATCATTGACAATAAACTTCATATCCCTGCTCCCATAGAGACGTCTCACCATCGAGCACAACACCAGCCCGTCAAGTCCACCAAGTGGATGGTTTGAGACAAGCACCACCCTTCGCTTTGTAGGGTCAATGGCCCCGCCAGTCCTATATGTGACTCCAAGAGCTGATAGGACACTGTCCGCAAAGTCGGCACCCTCAAGTCCGTCGCTATGCGCCAGCAATTCGTTCAGACCATCCTGACAGATGGTCCGCTCCAGAAATCTGACGACACCCGAAGGCATCCATCGGGCCACCCCCGGGATCCTTTGTCTCAGGACCTCCGCTATATCAATCCTCATCCCTGTCTGATTTGATTACCTGTGAGAAAGCCTGCCACAGAGGGTCATCCGGAATAGGAGCAGTGATGTCAACAACCTTACCGGACACCGGATGGACAAACGTGATGCGATGCGCCCTGAGAGAGATTGATCCGTCGGGATTGCTCCGTTTGTCACCATATTTCAAATCCCCCCTTATAGGACACCCTATCGAGGCCAGCTGCACCCTGATCTGGTGTTTGCGTCCGGTCTCGAGCTCTACTTCCAGAAGATGATACCTGTCAGACGAGCCTAGAAGCCTATAAGACAGAGCCGCCTCCTTGGCTCCAGAACGAGGGGTTTGTGAGACGTAACTCTTGTTGCTGCGTTCTGTCGACGTGATATACCCCGTCAGCCTGTCGGATTGCTTTGGAGGCAGATTACGGGTGATGGCAAGATACCTCTTCCTCACTTTCCCGGTGCGAAACATCTCATTTAGCCGAGCCAGAGCCTTGGATGTCTTGGCGAAAACAACCAGACCACCCACAGGACGGTCTAGCCGATGTGCCACGCCACAAAACACATTGCCCGGCTTCTGATATTTCTCTTTAATCCAGGCCTTCACACACTCAGACAGAGGAGTGTCCCCCGTCTTATCACCCTGCACAATCTCCCCCGGGAGTTTGTCCACGATGATGATGTGATTATCCTCATAGACTACGCTCGAATCATTCATAGACACAAAAGTACACAAAAATCCTGTGATTCTCACACCCTCACCCCCAAAAAAGGTAAAAACCGCCACAAGCGGTTATACTGTAAAGTTTGCATGAATTACGACACAAGCACCTAAGTAACAATGAGATATAGAAGATAAAGTGCGCTGAATGCCTGGAGATGTCAAATAATCTCTATGGTTTTACTAAAAAACCACGGCAAGTGACACAAATTTCATGTGATTGCAACCAAGTGTGGATATTTTCTGTAACTTTGGGACACCGAAACATCATAACCCATCCCTATGATAATCCTAATCTTGTGGCTAATATTGCTATTCTACTTAGTTTACATCTCCTCAGCCGGAATCTTTTGGTTTCTTGTGGGGGTTATGCCTGTGGCCGTTATTGGCTCGATGATTGTTTACGGACTTATTGATGACTGGTTATATGTCCGCAAACATCCAGAAGTCCTGGAGGAGCGGAGGAAGTTAAAAGCATCAAACCGTTTACCATCTAAAAGAAGATATAAACACCCATGCCGTTTGCACTTATAATTTGGGCAATCATCATTTTCATCATCGCCGCCTCTTGCCCCGGTTTCTTCACCTGTCTGCTCCTTTGCGGAGTGGTCGTTGGTGGCCCCGCGCTCGCCATCTACATTTACAAGGACAAGAAATGGAGAAAAGAAATGAACAAAGTAATTGACGACTGTATGAAAGACGGTTGGAAATGAACGCACTTGTCCATTAAGCAAGATTGCAGATAGCCCTATTTATATGCCCGTCAATCATTAAGTTGATTAAACAAATCTTCCATAATGCGGGCCAGCACTTTGTCTGACAATTCCTCTAATGGAGTCAATCCATATGAGTTGAGTTCTTCTCCCGACATAATTAGAGAGTTAAAAATTTAGACCTATAGGTCAAATGTTCACTATTCTGCTGGATAAGTGTATTACAAAAATCGCTGAAACTGCGTTAGTTTCAGCGATTTGCAGCTATGTGCCGTATTCATCTGTGATCCGGATGCGACTCGAACGCATGACCGTCTGCTTAGAAGGCAGATGCTCTATCCAGCTGAGCTACCGGACCCCGCTATGTCATGCCACAAATACATGGCAGTTTCAGCAATGCAAAGGTAAGGAGAATTTATCAGACTGCAAAACCAAGCACCGGATATTTTTCACACGACATGTCATACAGAAGCGGACCATCGTCTGATCCAGACGATAGCCCGCCATTCTAACTTGCTTATTCTATTTGTCAAGACTGCTTATAGAGCTCAACCTCATCAGGATTGAACATATCGATGAACGAGGCATGTTTCGCCACCTCTGCCTCCGCGATGTTTGCATACACCTCGGCTGAGCGGTTGAACGACTCATTGCGCTGGGCATCTGCAAGAAGCAGATAGCTCATCACGATCACACCAGCCATCTCAACAAGCCTGCGGGCCATGAAGTCGCCATAGGCCTGATCCTCGACTGAAGCCACCTTCTCAACAGCCTTCGCATAGCGCTCCGTCAGAAGAGCCAGACGGTCCTTCAGAGCCTGCAGTTCCGGACGCACCTCCGCCTCCTGATACGTGTGGATCAGGTTGAGATAAGTACCGGTGGTGACGTGGCGGATAGCAGCCACGACCTGAAGCTGCGTTGTTCCCTCATAGATTGAGGTGATTCGCGCATCGCGATACAGGCGCTCGCAGGCATAATCCTTCATGAATCCCGAGCCGCCATGAATCTGGATGCAGTCATACGCATTCTGGTTGCAATACTCCGAGCCCATACCCTTGGCCATCGGAGTGAGAGCATCTGCCAACTTCGAGTAATACTTGGCCTCCTTGCGCTCATCAGGAGTGAGGCTGCGCTCCTTGGCTATATCATCATAGATCTTATAGATGTCCACATATCGGGCACACTCATAGAGCAGCGAGCGCGAGGCATCAAGCTTAGCCTTCATCACTGAGAGCATCTCATAGACAGCGGGAAACTCTATGATAGCCTTGCCAAACTGCTTGCGGTCTCGTGCATATGCCAAAGCCTCGCGATATGCCAGCTCGCTTACTCCGACGCTCTGCGCCGCAATGCCGAGACGCGCACCGTTCATAAGTGCCATCACATACTTGATGAGGCCCATGCGGCGTGAGCCGCAGAGCTCAGCCTTCGCATCCTTATATGTAAGCTCGCACGTGGGCGACCCCTTGATGCCCATCTTGTTCTCGATGCGGCGCACATTCACGCCACCGTCCCTCTTGTCATAGATGAACATCGACAGGCCACGGCCATCCTTAGTCCCTGCCTCTGAGCGGGCCAGCACAAGATGAATGTCAGAGTCGCCATTGGTGATGAATCGCTTCACTCCATTAAGGCGCCATGTCCCGTCAGGCTGCTCTGTGGCCTTGAGCATCACGCTCTGAAGGTCAGAGCCGGCGTCAGGCTCTGTGAGGTCCATTGACATAGTCTCACCCTCACACACACGAGGGATGAACTTAGCCTTCTGCTCTTCTGAGGCAAACTCATAGATTGTCTCCGCACAGTCCTGAAGGCCCCAAAGATTCTCAAATCCGGTATCTGCACGGCTCACTATATCAGCCGCCATGATGTAAGGGGTGATGGGGAAGTTCAGACCGCCGAATCTGCGGGGCATCGCCATGCCCATCAGCCCGGCCTTGCGGCAGGCGTCGAGGTTCTCCTTAGTCTTGTCGGCATAGACGACACGGTTGTTCTCAACGTGAGGTCCCTGATGGTCCACATCCTCAGCGTTCGGGGCAATCACATCGCCACAAATTTCGCCCACCACCTGGAGCACCTTGTCATATGAGTCCTGGGCATCCGCATAGTCGAGGGGAGCGTAGTCAAACTTCTCGGCATCGGTATAATTGCGTTCCTTCAAGGCCACAATCTTCTCCATCAGCGGATGGGTAAGATGGTGCTTGAGGTCGGGATTGTCTGTATAGAAGTTAGCCATGATGCTATTATTTTGAGTTCTTCTTATAGTGTTTGATGAGTTTGGGCACCACATCCTCCAGATTGCCGGTGATCACATAGTCGGCAATCGTATTGATGGGAGCAGCAGGGTCATTGTTGACCGAGATGATGATTGAGCTTTCCTGCATTCCGGCTATATGCTGTATCTGACCGGAGATGCCACAGGCTATGTAGAGCTTAGGACGCACCGTCACACCCGTCTGCCCTATCTGGCGGGCATGCTCAGTGAAACCGGCATCAACAGCCGCACGCGATGCCCCAACCTCAGCGCCCAGTGTGTCAGCAAGATCATGGAGCAGCTGGAAATTCTCCTTCGAGCCAACGCCATACCCGCCGGCCACGATGATTGAGGCATTCTTGATATTGATCTTCGACTTCTCAATGTGGCGGTCGATAATCTCAACTACAAAATCCTCATCGCTCACATACTTCTTAGCGTCGAGTTTCACAACCTCACCCTTATATTCAGGGTCAAGCACCTGCTTCTTCATCACTCCCTCACGCACCGTAGCCATCTGCGGCCGACACTCCGGATTGACAATCGTCGCAACGATATTGCCGCCGAATGCCGGACGGATCTGATACAGAAGGTCAGTGTATTCTTTGCCTGTCTTGGGATCCTTATGGTCACCAATCTCAAGCGATGTACAGTCAGCCGTCAGACCGCTGTGCAGACACGAGCTCACGCGCGGGCCAAGATCGCGGCCCACACAGGTTGCCCCCATCAGACAGATCTGAGGCTTGATCTCACGGAAAAGATTGATGAGCACCGCAGCATGCGGATTCGAAGTGTAGTGGCGCAGACGCTCGTCCTCCACCTTGTAGAGACGGTCCACACCATAAGGGAACACCTGCCCGTCAACGCCGTTGAGGTCAGCGCCCACAGCGAGAGCCTCCAGTTTTACGCCGAGACGGTCAGCGAGTTTACGACCCTTGGTGAGAAGTTCAAGGCTCACATCGGCCACACGGCCATCCTCGATTTCGAGATATACTATTATGTTGTTCTGATCCATGGCTGTGTGATTATCCTATTGTATGGTTTACAATGAGTTCCTTCACGAGTCCCTCAATCTGCTCATCGCTGTCGTCGAGCACACGGCACTCCTTGGCGGTAAACACGACATTCTCAACCGCCTTCACCTTCGTAGGCGAGCCGGCCAGACCTATCTGTGTGGGGTCCGCATCTACATACGATGCGCTCCACTCCTGAATGTTGAGATAAGGACGCTCCTCAAGCATCTTCTTGCGCTCATCACTCAGGCCGTTGGCCTCAGTGGGCGACGCTGCATACTTGTACTTCATGAGCCTCTTCGCATTGCGCGGACGACACGGAGCCGCTGACCCATTCACGGTCACCACACAGGGAAGAGGAGCCTTCAGAGTCTCCACTCCGTTCTCCAGACGACGCTTCACAGTCACATATCCATCCTTGAGATCGAGAATCTCCTCGGCATATGTCACCTGAGGTATTCCAAGTTTCTCAGCAATCTGCGGACCCACCTGAGCAGTGTCGCCGTCGATAGCCTGACGGCCGCCGAGGATGATGTCATAGTTACCAAACTTCTTCACAGCCTGCGCCAGAGAGTAAGAGGTGGCAAGAGTGTCGGCCCCTCCCAGCGCACGGTCTGTCAGCACAATGCCGGCATCCGCCCCACGATAGATAGCCTCACGGATAATCTCCGAGGCACGGGGAAGTCCCATTGTTAGAAGTGTCACTGTGGAGCCTGGATTGGCGTCCTTAAGGCGGAGTGCCTGCTCGAGGGCATTGAGGTCCTCGGGGTTGAAGATGGCCGGGAGCGCTGCTCGATTGATGGTGCCGTCTTCTTTCATGGCATCCTTGCCCACGTTGCGGGTGTCTGGCACCTGCTTGGCGAGCACGATGATGTTTAGACTCATATTATGGTTTGATTGGTTAATTATCAAAAAATCAACGGCAAATTTACAAAATTTAATCAAAACTTTGTAAATCTGCCGTGTGAATTAATGTGAAACATGCGTCTCAACCCATTTCCGGGCATTTATGAAGGCATCTATCCACGGCGTAACCTCGTCCGCATGGCGAGACTCCGGATAGTACCCGCATTGCCACGGGAATATAGCCCTCTCCAGATGAGGCATCATGGCCAGGTGGCGCCCATCGTCTGAGCAGATACCGGCCACCGCGCTCCGAGAGCCGTTGGGATTTGCAGGATATGCATTATAGTTATACTTAGCCACCACATTGTAGCGGTCCAGAGGCAGCGGCAGATGGAACTTGCCCTCTCCGTGGGCCACCCATATGCCAAGTTTGCTCCCCGCCAGAGACCCAAGCATCACCGAGGGATTCGCCGGGATAGTGAGACCCAGGAACTGCGACTCAAACTTGTGCGAGTCATTGTGGAGCATCTTGGTCTTTTTCTCATGGTCAGGATTGATAAGCCCGAGCTCAATCATCAACTGGCAGCCATTGCAGATGCCCAGCGAGAGCGTATCCTCGCGCTTATAGAAATTCTCCAGTGCTACTCGCGCATTCTCATTATAGCGGAAGCCCGAAGCCCAGCCCTTGGCCGAGCCCAGCACATCTGAGTTTGAGAAACCGCCGCAGAACACTATCATGTTGACATCCTCAAGCATCTCGCGCCCGCTCATGAGGTCAGTCATATGGACATCCTTCACGTCAAACCCTGCCAGATACAGCGAATAGGCCATCTCACGGTCTCCATTCACACCCTTCTCGCGGATGATGGCAGCCTTCACCCTGTCACCGTGTCCCTTACGGCTCAGGGCTATGCCGCGCGATGCCAGCTTGCCGTCGAAGCCTGAGGGCATCCTGTAGCGGATAGGCTGCTTCTTATAGTTCTCATAGCGCTCAGCCGCACACTTCTCACCGCTCTGCAGTGAGTCAAGCAGATAAGAGGTATGCATCCACACATCGCGCAGATGGTCAATCCCCAGCAGACGCTCCGTCCCGTGATGGGTTATTATGAGCGTCCTCTCCTCAGTCGGCACACCTATATGATAGAACTTCACACCTGCCTTATTTAGGATATCATCGACCCTCTCGACCTTGCGGGCATCTACCTGAGCCACAAGAGCCGGATTCTCAGCAAAGAGAATCTTCACGAGATCCTTCTCCTCAAACGCCGCGGTGTCAAGGGAAATACCCCCCGCCATGTTGCCAAAAGTCATCTCAAGCAGCGTCGTCACCAGACCACCGGCCGAGACATCGTGGGCTGCCAGCAGCATATTCTTTTTCACAAGTGTCTGCACAGCCTCAAAGGCAGCCACAAACTTATATGGATCCTCCACAGTGGGCGCTGTGTCCCCCAGCCTCCCCATCATCTGGGCAAAAGCCGAGCCGCCTAGCCTCATCTCACACGACGAGAAGTCTATATAATAGAGTTGAGATGCCTTTCTCTTGATCACAGGCGAGAGAGTCTTCCTCACGTCAGTCACCTCTCCCGCAGCCGAGATTATCACCGTGCCCGGGGCATATACCTTGTCCGCCCCATATTTCTGTGTCATCGACAGCGAATCCTTGCCGGTGGGGATATTCACACCTATAGTGCACGCAAAATCGCTGCATGCTTCCACTGCTCTGTAGAGCGCCGCATCCTCTCCGGGATTCTTGCAGGGCCACATCCAGTTGGCGCTCAGCGACAGCGTCTTGATTCCATCCTTCAGAGGAGTTCCCACGATGTTTGTCAGAGCCTCAGCCACAGCCATCACCGAACCCTTAGCCGAATCAATCAGCGCCACCTGCGGGGCATGCCCTATCGAGGTCGCTATACCCTTCGTCCCGGTATAGTCCAAAGCAACCACGCCACAATCGCTGAGAGGCAGCTGTATCTCGCCTTGACACTGCTGACGGGCTATCTTGCCCGTAATCGAGCGGTCCACCTTGTTCGTGAGCCAATCCTTCGAGGCCACAGCCTCCAGCGCAAGCACCGAGGCCACATAGCGGTCTATCTCTTTCTCGTGATATTCTACAGGCAGATATTCTGTCTTGACAGTATAGTCTGTAAGAGTCGTCTTGGGCGACGAGCCGAACATATCTGACATCGCCAGGTCGATGGGCCTCACCCCATCCTTCTGCTCAAACACAAACCTGTGGTCACCGGTAGTCTCACCCACCACATACATCGGAGCCTTCTCCCTGTCCGCAATGGTCTTGACATACTCTATATCCTTCTTCTTCATCACCATGCCCATACGCTCCTGGCTCTCATTGCCAATGATCTCCTTGGACGAGAGCGTCTTATCACCGATGGGGAGTGAGTCAATCGCTATGCGTCCTCCGGTCTCCTCCACAAGTTCAGAGAGTGCATTGAGATGGCCGCCAGCGCCATGGTCATGAATCGACACAATGGGATTGTCATCATTCTCAGCAAGCGCACGGATCACGTTGCTGACACGTTTCTGCATCTCAGGGTTGGCGCGCTGCACAGCATTGAGCTCGATCCCTGAGGCATACTGCCCTGTCTCTACTGACGACACAGCTCCGCCGCCCATACCGATGCGATAGTTGTCACCGCCCATAACAACCACGGCCTCCCCGGCCTCGGGGACACCCTTGATGGCATCCTTCGCTGCAGCATAGCCCACTCCGCCTGCAAGCATAATCACCTTATCATAGGCATACATCTTGCCGTTCTCATCATGCTCAAACGTCAGTAGAGAGCCGCAGATAAGAGGCTGCCCAAATTTATTGCCGAAGTCCGACGCTCCATTCGATGCCTTGATGAGAATCTCAGCCGGGGTCTGATATAGCCACACACGAGGATTCATCATAAGCTCCCATGGATGCTCGGCCAGACGGGGATAAGAAGTCATATAGACAGCCGTACCTGCCAACGGGAGCGATGCCTTGCCTCCACCCAGACGGTCGCGTATCTCACCCCCGCTCCCTGTTGCCGCGCCGTTGAAGGGCTCCACCGTAGTGGGGAAGTTATGGGTCTCAGCCTTCAGCGACAACACCGTCGGGAGGGGACGCACCTCAAAGTAGTCAGGCCGTTCGGGATGCGTCGGATAGAACTGTTCCACCACCGGACCCTCCACAAACGCCACATTGTCCTTATATGCGCTCACGAGTGTACCCGGATTCACCTGCGAGGTCTTCTTTATAAGTTTGAAGAGCGACATAGGCTTCTCCTCGCCGTCAATCACAAACGACCCGTTGAAAATCTTATGCCTGCAATGCTCAGAGTTAACCTGCGAGAACCCAAACACCTCGCTGTCCGTCAGCCGTCGCCCCAGTCTTTCGGCCAGGCCGCGGAGATAGTCCTCTTCCTCAGCCGAGAGCGCCAGGCCCTCACGCTTGTTATACTCTGAGATATCATCGATATATTCAATAGGCGCAGCCTCCGTCGACGTAGTGAACACCTTCTGGTTCAGTCCGTCAGGATAGAGGCGCGACAGCATCTTGTCAAACAATGGTTCCACGCCTGATGGCACACGGGTGAACTCCTCGATACGGGTGATACCCTCAAGACCCATATTCTGGGTTATCTCCACAGCGTTCGTACTCCACGGTGTTATCATCTCCTTGCGTGGGCCTATGAAACACCCTTTCACAGAGGTGCCGGTCAGGGCTACTGCCCCATCGAAGAGCCATGCCAGCCTCTCCGTCTCCTCCGCAGTAAACTTATGGGCAGTCTCCACGGCATACACCGCGCCGGTGCCTTTCTTGAAAAATACGACCATACTTCTCCTTTTGCAGTTGATATTATGCTCTATATGTGATAATGTACAATTTCTTGGCGGTAACGCACCTATTAGGCACATCACCGCCACAAATTTACTCATTTTTCCCCTAACAGCCAAAAATCCCCGAAAATCAAGATCTATCAATCATATCTAGCAAGCCTCCCCACGATGCTATGATACTCCCAGAGCGTGTCCAGATAGTCCCGGCGAGCCGCTATCAGATAGTTCGACTCCTCAATATATGTGAGATACGTTATCAGCCCGGCGTCGAGCGCGCTCTTAAGCAATGCCCCCTGGTCGTTCGACCCCACAACAGGCTCATACTCATCAATCACCTCTTTCAGAGCCGCCAGTCGCCTCACATCCCCATTCATAGAGGCATGTGTCTTCACAAGCTCAATCTCAGCATCCATCAGAGAGGCCTCCGCCTCGAGCAGCGCCGCCTTCGATTTATGGTTGCGGCCCCATGATGGCAGAGCCACTCCGATTGAGAAGCCGTCAAACCTCGCCCCCAACTCCGTTTCGTGGACATACCCTACCGAGAATCCCGGAAGACGAAGCCTGTTCTCCACCTTCATCATCGACCTTGCCGCCTCGCTTTGAGCCACCGCGGCGGCATAAGCCGGGTCACGCTGCTTGAGCATCTCGCGTGTCGGGGCCATCGGTATTGTTGCCACAGGGGGATACTCACCTCCCAATGTCCTCACTAACGCCTCCGCATCCAAACCTCCCCCAAACGCCTCTATGCTAGACATCAGCTCACCCCATTGCGACTGGAGGGTGTGTAGCTCACGGTGGACGGATATGCGCTCAATCACCGTCTTGTTATAGTCGAGGCGTGTCTCTATCCCCTCCTCGGCAGCCAAACGGAAATATTGTTCAAGCGAATCAACCCTGTGCGCCAACGTCGTCTGCATCTCAAGAACCTGCTCCAGATGGATTGCATCTAGCAGCAACTGTCGAGCCTCAGCGCGAGTCTCAATCATTTCTGACTCTGTGATGAACTGAGACGCAGTCTCTGCCCGGATGAAAGCCTCCCTTCGGGCAGCATAGACCCCCGGCCAGTCAAACGACTGGCTCACCGACAGTTCCCACTTATTTCCCGCAGCCCTATTGGACCCCCAGACCCTTGAGAACTCCACTTCAGGTCCGTCTAGTTGGTTTTCGGCCTTTACATCCAGAAGACTGGCAGCGCTCCTAAGACGCGCTGACTTCATTGTCTGATTTGAATTCAAGAGAGTAGACAGCGCCTTGTCAAACGGTGTCTCTGCCATAAGTCCGATCGGGACTGTCATCAGAAGGGACAAAATCAGTTTCCTTACCATTATGTTTTCCTTTCGTTATATCCTTTTTCGCAAACCATGTGTATATCACAGGGATTACCAGCAGATTGAGCAGTGTCGACGACAGCAGCCCCCCCAGAATCACTATGGCCAGCGGCGACTGAATCTCATTGCCTGGTCGCGCCCCGCCCACTGCGAGCGGTATTAGGGCCAGCGCCGAGCTCAGGGCGGTCATCAGTATGGGGTTCAGCCTGTCCGCCGACCCTCTCATCACCGTCTCCCGCAGCGGCGTCCCCGTCTGCATCAGCGAGTCATAGCGCGACATCAGCAGCATGCCGTTTCGAGTTGCTATCCCCATGAGTGAGATAAAGCCGATGATAGCCGGGATATTGAGCTGGCCGGAGGTCAGCCACAATATAAGAACACCCCCTATGAGCGCCAGAGGCATGTTCAGCATTATTATCAACGAGCGCCCCATTGAGTGATACTGCCCGTAAAGAAGCATATAGATTATCAGGACAGACAGCAGACTCACAAGCCCGAGAGTCCTCGAGGCCGCGGCCTCATTCTCAAACTGTCCTCCATACGTCACATAATACCCCTCCGGTAGTTCTATATTGTCCTCGATGGCTTTCTTAATGTCCTCCACTGTTCCCCGCAGGTCACGTCCGTCCACATTCGCTGAGATGACTATGCGGCGGTTCACATTCTCGCGGCTGATAGAGTTAGGCCCCGCGGTCGACTCAATTTCTGCGACAGCCGCCAGAGGTATCTTACCCACCCTTGAGTCGATGGGCAGGGAGGCTATGTCTGCAGCCGTAGATCGGGCTGAGGGTTCCATCCTCAGTGTGAGGTCATATGGCTGTCCATCCTCATACACCTGAGACACTTTCTCTCCGGCCAGAGCCACCTTGACAAACTCAGCAAACTCCGGGAGGGTTATCTCATAGTAAGCCAGCATGTCGCGCCGAGGCTTGATGGCAAGTTCAGGTCGCTCCATCTGCTGCTCGATATTGACATCCACAACCCCGTTTACCTCGCCAACGACATGCCTGATTCTCCCTCCAAGCCTATTGAGAGCCGGGAGATCATCGCCAAACAGCTTGATGGCTATCTGAGCCTCAGTGCCTGAGAGCATGGCGTCAATACGGTGCGAAATCGGTTGGCCCACCTCAATATTCACACCCGGCAGATGGCTCAGCCGGTGCCTGAGATCTGCCAGCATCTCATCCTTCGGCCTCCCTGCCAGTGTGTAGGGAGCCTCAATCTCGCTGACATTCACACCGAGCGAATGCTCATCAAGTTCGGCTCGCCCCGTCTTTCTCGCCGTCTTGGAGATCTCAGGCGTCTCAAGTATTATCTTCTCAGCCTCTCGCCCCACCCTGTCGCTCTCCTCAAGTGAGATTCCCGGCAGAGTGCTGACATTGATGGTCAGAGACCCTTCGTTGAACGGCGGCAGGAACGACCTTCCCAGTGTCAGGAAAAGCCCAAGACTCACTACGAACAGCACCCCGGTAGTGACAAGCACAGGCCGTGGATTGGCAAGCACACGCTCCAGGGCCCTCGAATACACGGCGGCGAGCCACCTTGAGGCCGGGGGCTCCTTGGCCATCTTCCTTTCAGCGAGTTTCCCTCCAAGGAGATATGAGCAAAGCACCGGAGTCACCGTAAGCGCCACGATTGTCGATGCCACCAACGCCACTATGAACGAGATGCCAAGCGGCCTGAGCATCCTCCCCTCCATGCCGTCCAGGAAGAAGAGTGGCAGAAACGACGCCATTATGATGAGCGATGAGTTGAATATCGGCAGCCTCACCTCTCTTGATGCCTCAAACACTGTGTTCAGCATGTTCTTTCCCCCTTTAGGGCGGTCACGCAACAGCCTCTTATGGACATTTTCCACATCAACGATGGCATCATCCACCAGAGAGCCTATCGCTATCGCTATGCCTCCAAGGCTCATGGTATTGATGGTGAATCCCAGCAGGTCCAGCACTATGATTGTCACCATGATGGAGAGAGGGATAGCCACAAGCGAGATCAGGGTGGTCCTCACATCCATCAGGAACACAAACAGCACAATTATCACAAAGATCGCCCCTATGAAAAGTGACTCCCTGAGGTTCGATATCGAACGCCCTATGAAATCAGCCTGACGGAATATCTCAGTATCCACCCTGACATCTCCAGGCAAGGTCTTCTTCAGTGCCTGGAGTTTTTCCTCAATCTCCTCAGTCAGTTCAATCGTCCCTGCTCCCGGCTGTTTGGTGACAGTGACAAGCACCGCCTCGTTTCCACATATTGATGCCGTCCCCAAGCGAGGCTCCTCGCTCCCTGTGCGCACCTCCGCTATATCTGAGAGTCTCACAATCCCCTCTGAGCCGCTGGCAACCACGCTGTTCGACAGGTCCTCAAGGCCGGTGGTCGAGATGTCGGCCTTGACCAGATATTCGTTTCCATGCTCATACACAACTCCTCCGGTCACATTGGTGTTCATCCCCTCGACTGCCCCCTTGACATCCCCAATGCTGACACCATGGCGCTGCATCTTGGCCGGGCAGAGGAGTATCTGATATTCCCGTGCCTCTCCACCTATCACCGAGACATTCGACACTCCGGGGAGCGACAGAAGCCTGGGAGCTATAAGACGGTCTGCAATTGTCCTGAGTTCCTCGCCGCCGGTGATTGAGTCAGAGCTAAGTCCTATTATCAGCATCTCACCCAGAATGGACGACTGTGGCCCCAATGTGGGAGTCCCCACACCCGGAGGCATCTCTCCGGCAAGCCCTGATAGACGCTCTGAGACTATCTGACGAGCCCTGTAGACATCCGTATCCCAGTCAAACTCCACCCATACCACTGAGAAGCCCGTGCTCGACTGTGAGCGCACTCTTCTCACCCCCTCTGCACCGTTGACCGATGTCTCTATGGGATAGGTCACACCCTTCTCTATCTCCTCAGGCGCCATCCCCGGTGCCTCCGTCATCACCACGACCGTCGGGGCGTTGAGGTCAGGGAAGATATCCACCTGTGTCCTCATCATCACCGCGACACCACACATCATCACAAGGCCGGCCATTATCAGTACAGCCATTCTTGCCCCTAGCGAGGTTCTTATTATCCTGTCAAGCATGATGTTCAATGATTGTGGCTGTGGCCCTCAGGCACCACTGTGGCCTGTTCTGCAAGTCTCACATATGTCATCCCCTCGGTCACTACCAAGTCTCCCTCTGCAAGCCCCTGCTCGATGCTCACGCGCTCACCGTCTGAGCGCCCTGTTTTCACCGGACGCTTCTCATAGCCGTGGCCCGAGGTCTTCACAAAGACAAACATCTGTCCCATTTGTTCATACAGGGCATCGCGGGGGACACTTATCGCCTCCCCCTCCGGCGAGGCTGCCAGATAGACCTCAACAGCCATCCCCGGCACAATACCCCCTTCACCCGTCTCATCAAATGAGAAATAAACAGGTATATATCCGGGCATCGACACTCCTGACGCTGTCGAGGCAGACACAAGCTGTCCACCCCTCTCGCTCAGTCTCACCGGAGAGCCTGTGTGGGGGGTCATGACAGCATCCTTTATCTTAGGGAGGAAGCCGCCCTCCGCAGCCGGAAGCAATGCTCTGAGTGTCAGTTTGGTCGATGAGGCAACCTCAGCAATAGGCTGGCCTGCTGTCACATACTCACCGTCCTTTGCCATCAACTGTGTCACCACGCCACCTCGCGGAGTGGTAGCGACCCCTGTGGCCGCACGTGGGGAATACGATGCCTCTGCGGCCGCGAGGGCTGCGACTGCATCGTTATACTCCTTCTTTGTCACAAGACCCTGCTTCAACAACGGGGCCACACGCTCCACCTCCCGCCGGGCCGCCTCAAGGGCTGCCAGGGCTGCCCGGTCAGAATCACCGCCGCTAACATCTTTGGCTGAGACGGTGGCCACGGCCTGACCCTGCTTCACCACACTTCCCTGAGTCACTCCTTTGGCCAGTGTCACGAGTCCTGCGGCGGGGGCTGAGACAACGCTTTTGTCTGTCGACACCGGAAGCACCTCTCCTGAGACTTTGACAACCTCTGCAAAAGGGGCCTTCCTCACAGCCTCAGCCACAATGCCAAAGCGCGCAGCGTCAGCCTCGCTCACCACTATCTCGCCCTCAGCATGATCATGCCCGTTATTCTCAACAGCCGCCCCCTCGTGTCCATGTCCGTGGCTATCAGCACTTCCACACGACCACACAAGCGACGAAGCGACAATAATACAGATAAACCTTGTCATCATATCTCTTTTTTGATGCAAAATTACGGATAGGCACCCACACGCGCCTTACAAAATTCCGTACATTCACTTGCAAAGTTACCAATCCCCCACCTCACATACAAATAAATCCCCTACTTTCTATCCTTTCCTTTGAAAATGATTAACTTTGCATCATTGACATAAAAACAAGGAAATGATGAAAAACAGCAATCTCATTCTGACAATCATACTCCTCTCACTCTCTTCCCTCTTCGGCAACAGTGAGACGCTCCTCGGATTAAACCCTGACCACGGTCAGAGGCTGTCTGATAATAAAGGTCGCATCGAGGCCGGCCACGGAACTTTCCTTCTCAACGGTGAACCCTTTGTGGTAAAGGCCGCTGAGCTGCATTACCCACGCATCCCGCGCGAATACTGGGATCACCGCATCAAGATGTGCAAGGCTCTCGGCATGAACACAATATGCCTCTATGTATTCTGGAACGCTCACGAAAGCGAGCCGGACAATTTCAATTTCGATGGTCAGAACGACCTTTCGGCTTTCATAGATCTCTGCAATGCCAATGATATGAAAGTGATTCTCCGTCCGGGCCCATACGTCTGTGCTGAGTGGGAAATGGGTGGCCTCCCATGGTGGCTCTTGAAAAAGAAAGATATCCGGCTGCGCGAGAGCGACCCTTATTTCATGGAGCGGGTGGATAAGTTCCAGAAGGCCGTAGCCGAGGAGGTCAAAGGTCAGACTATTGCAGATGGCGGCCCGATAATCATGGTTCAGGTTGAAAATGAGTATGGTTCATATGGCACTGACAAGCAATATATAAGCGAGATCCGCGATATGCTCCGCAAGAACTTTGGCAATGACGTCACTCTGTTTCAGTGCGACTGGTCGTCCAACTTCCTTAACAACGGTCTTGATGACCTGATATGGACTCTGAATTTCGGCACGGGAGCCAACATCGACCAGCAGTTTGCCAAACTCAAAGAGATACGCCCTGACAGTCCCCTGATGTGCTCGGAGTTCTGGAGCGGATGGTTTGACAAATGGGGTGGCAACCATGAGACACGTAAGGCTGATGATATGATAGCCGGACTGACCGAGATGCTCGACAAGAACATATCTTTCAGCCTCTACATGACTCACGGAGGGACTAACTGGGGACACTGGGCCGGGGCCAATTCTCCAGGATTCGCTCCTGATGTTACCTCATACGATTACGACGCGCCCATCAATGAGCAAGGTGCGGCAACTCCAAAATATCATGCTTTACGCAAAGCCCTTGCAAAATACACAAAAGGGAAGCAAGCTCCCATCCCCAAGCCAATCTCCACCGGCAAGATTGCCCCGTTCTTGTTTACAGAGGTCGCGCCATTGTTCCCGAATCTTCCCTCATCAAAGAAAGACGTTGACATCAGGACAATGGAGGAATATAATCAGGGATTTGGCAGCATATTGTACAGAACCACCCTCCCTGCCATCCCGTCGGCTTCCACTCTCTCAGTGAATGACCCCCACGACTTCGCTCAGGTATACATTAACGGCAGATATATCGGCAAACTCGACCGCCGACTTGGCGAAAAGGAATTGCAGATCCCCGCTGTTGAGGCCGGCTCGCAGCTCGACATCCTCGTCGAGGCCATGGGTCGTATAAACTTCGGCCGGGCCATTAAGGACTTCAAAGGCATAACCGGCAATGTGACCATCACCGAGGAACGCGACGGACATTCCTTTGTTTGCAACCTCAAGAATTGGGAAGTGTTCAACCTCGAAGACACCCCTGAGTTCTATGACTCTATGGAATTCATGCCCCTTGGCGCATTCACTCCCGGAGAAGACCGACGTCTCCCCAACGGTGTCTATCGTGCGGTGTTCAATGTGGACAAACCGGCCGATACATTCCTCAACTTCGAGACATGGGGCAAAGGTCTTGTCTATGTCAACGGTCACCCTCTCGGACGCTTCTGGGAAATCGGTCCCCAACAGACTCTCTATCTGCCGGGATGCTGGCTGAAAAAAGGTGAGAACGAAATCATCGTCTTCGATATCGTTGGCCCAAAGGAGGCTAAGACCGAAGGTTTCAATGCTCCTATCCTTGACAAGTTACAGATACAGAAACGACTCATCCATCGTGAAGAAGACGAGAACCTGAATCTCGATGGAGAGAAACCGGTTGTCACAGGCTCATTCAAGCCCGGCAACGGTTGGCAGACCGTCAACTTCCCTGCACCCGTCAAAGGCCGTTATCTATGTCTTGAAATGCTCAGTTCAATCAATGGCGATGACAAAGCCGCCATAGCTGAGCTCTATCTCATCGACGGCGATGGCGAGCGGCTGTCGCGCGAACCATGGCTAGTGCGCTACGCTGACTCTGAGGAAGTCAAAGCCGGTAATTATTCCGCAGATAAAATCTACGATCTTCAGGAATCGACCTATTGGTCAACCGTCGACGGCACGAAATACCCCCATTCAATAGTCATAGACCTCGGCTCCGAAAAGACCCTGACAGGCCTCCAGTACCTCCCCCGCATGGAAGCCCAAGTCCCCGGAGCAATAAAAGACTTCAGAATCTACCTCAAGCCCACCGACTTCAAATACTAACATTCCCCCTCGGCGAAGCCGAGAAGACGCCCGCTAGGACGCCGAGAATGCCCGGGACCCCACAACCGCAGGTGGCAAACGGCGCCCGCAGGCCGCCGATTCCGCAGGCCCCATATCCGCATTATCGCACTACATAACACACATCTCATACTTACCTTTGCAACCTAACATTCATTTTCTCGAAGCCCACCACATGAAAAAACTCATCACCACCTCCCGCAAACAAACCTACTCCCCCATCCTCGGGATACGTGGCTTCGAGACATACCTCAACCGACGCCTCACCAAAAACGAGCGCAAAGTCATCTCATACCTCGAGCGCCAGAAACGCGCACGCCCCGTCCTCGTCATCGACCCGCCCGGCCGGAACTCCGCGCCAATCCTTCAGGAATACCTCAACTACCGCCTCGCCAAAGGCCCATCCCAGGCCCTCGGCGCCATCTACACACCCACACGACTCAAAGGCAAAGAACGGCGCATAAAATACCTCTCCTATCGCCGCCCCGACAGCA
>JAMPAK010000001.1:355139-444316 GCA_023667285.1 Muribaculaceae bacterium | reverse complement strand
CCCTCACAGGCGGAACCAGAATCCGACGTGCTACCATTACACCACAAGGCAATTTTTTGTGTCAAAAGGTGGTGTTCTCGTTTTGACGTTGCAAAGGTAGAAACATTTTTCGATTTGTGCAAATTTTCGTGCATTTTTTTCACCACAGAATCAAATCGAGGTTTTCTCACGGTTATTTTTCGTAACTTTGCCGTGCGAACAGACGGGGGCGCCGGCGCGTTATACCGTTAGAAAGTTTCACTCACGTTCCATTCCCATGACTACCTCACGACTGCGCGGCATGGGGGTCGCGCTCACAACCCCCTTCAAGGCTGATGAATCCATAGACTATGATGCCCTCGATGCTCACATCGATTTTCTTGTCGACGGTGGCACAGACTATATAGTCGCGCTCGGAACGACCGCCGAGACACCGACCCTCACGCAACCTGAGCGCCACAAACTTGCACTACATATCCTCGACCGTGTGGCGGGCAGGGTGCCTGTCGTACTGGGGATGGGGGGCAACTGCACCAACTGTCTGATCGAGGAAATCCGCGTCATGCCCAGACTAGAGGAGTTTGATGCCATTCTTTCAGTGGTGCCTTACTATAATAAGCCCACACAGGAGGGCATGTACTGCCACTTCACTGCAGTCGCACACGCATGTCCTATCCCGGTGATTCTCTATAACATCCCCGGGCGCACAGGCGTCAACATGGGTGTCGACACCATAATCCGTCTTGCCAGTGAGAACTATGGCAAGATCATCGGCATCAAGGAAGCCTCAGGCAATATGGAGCAGGCATCTTTGGTAATCACACGCCGCCCTGAAGGCTTTCTTGTCATCTCAGGCGACGATTCGCTGGCCCACACCATGATAGGCCTTGGCGGCGACGGGGTTATCTCTGTGCTTGGCAATGCCGCTCCCAAGGAATTCTCAGAGATGATTCATCTGAGTCTCGATCCTGAGCGCCACGACGAGGCATCGCGTCTCCATCAGCGTTTCTCTGCCCTCTACTCGCTTCTCTTTAAGGATGGCAATCCTGCCGGCATCAAGGCTTTGCTCCACGCTCTCTTCCCGGCCTATCATGAGGTGCTGCGCCTCCCGTTGGTTCCTGTTGGCGATGTGGTTCGCCGCGGTCTCAGGGCTGAGGCTGAGGAACTCAAGTCTCTCAACTTTTCGCCTTATGCCTGAGCAGAAAGTCGCTGATGGCGAGAGCCACTTTGGGTAGCCCCTTAGGCATCTCTGTGGACAGGATTTCGTAGAGCGACATGGGCTGCTCCTTGGCCACCTGCATGACCCTCAGATACTGTTGGCGTGTGATGATGCCGGAGAAATCAGAGAGCATGTCTGAGTCTATGAGCTCAGCTATGTGGCCGTAGACCGTCTGGACCTTGATTCCCTTGGCCTCCGCGATGGCCGGGATGTCATATCCCGAACGGAGCAGCAGCAGGGTCTCGCGCGACGAGAATCCACGCCCCATGTTCTCCTTTATCCCCTTGTGCTTGCGGATGGCTGTGACAAAGGGTTTCCAGTATCTCACGGCCTTGCGTTCACCAATGCCCTCGGTCTGTGAGAAATCCTCCATTGTCAGCGGCTCGGTTCTGACAAGCTCGAGCAGCGTCTTGTCGCTCAAAACAAGGTATGGCGCCACTTTCTCCTGGCGCGCCAGTTTCTGACGCACCTCCTTGAGAGTCTCCATGAGCATCTCTGCAGGAGAGAGCACCTTCTTGAGCGCATCCTCCTTGCGGCCGCTCTTGCGGCGGTCCGTGGGCCTGTAGAGCGCCAGCTCGACCGGCAGACGCCCTGACAGCACCTCATGGCCGTAGGGGGTCACTTTCAGATGATTTCCCTCATTATAGGCTATGTCTATCAGTCCGAGTTGGATCATCTGGGTAATATAGGCGTTCCATTCGCTGAAACTCAGGTCTCTTCCTGCCCCATAAGTCTTGATGGTGTGATAGCCGCGCTGGATGAGTTCCTGTCTTGAGGCTCCGCGCAGGATGTCGATGAGCATGGTTATGCCGGCCCCTCCGTTGATTCTGATGATGGCGCTGAGGGCTTTCTGGACTGCGATGGTGCCATCAAAGCGCTCGGGTGGATTGAGGCAGACGTCACAGTTGCCGCAGTCGTGGTCCATGCTCTCATTGAAATAACTCAGCAGTATGCGCCGGCGGCACAGCGATGCCTCGGCATACTCCTTCATGCGCGAGAGTTTCTCAGCGTTTAGCGCCTGCTGCCCGCTCTCATCCACAAAACTCTGGAGGGTGGCGATATCGGCATACGAGTAGAACATCACGGTCTCGGCCGGGGCGCCGTCACGACCCGCGCGGCCTATCTCCTGATAGTAGCTCTCGATGTTGCGTGGCATATTGTTGTGGACCACCCAGCGGATGTTGCTCTTGTCAATTCCCATCCCGAAGGCCACTGTGGCACATATCACCTGCAGGTCGCCGTTGATGAAACGCTCCTGGGCCTCGTTGCGGGCGTCAGTGGAGAGCCCGGCATGATAGACGGCCGAGCGGTAGCCCCGCTCTCTCAACTGGCGGTCGGTGTCCTCTGCCGTCTTGCGTGAGATGCAATAGACTATCCCGGCATCGGTCCGGTGTCGGTCGATGAGAGCCGATATTATATTAAGTCGCTGGCTCTTGCCGGGATTCACAAGCACTTTGAGCGAGAGGTTGGGGCGGTCAAACGACCCGATGAAAAGGGCCGGATTCTGTAGCCTGAGTTGGGTTGCTATGTCCTCGCGTGTGATGCGGTCAGCAGTGGCGGTCAGAGCCATCACTGGCACATGGGGATACACCTCCTTTATACGTGTCAGCCGGGTGTAGCCCGGACGGAAGTCATGGCCCCACTGCGAGATGCAGTGAGCCTCATCTATGGCAAAGAGGGCAATGGGAAGGTCTCTCGACCATCTGTCTATCTCCATCAGGAGCCTCTCGGGCGAGATGTAGAGAAGTTTGATACGTCCCGTGGAGAGTTGGCGAAGGATATGCTCGTTCTCCTCCTCTGTCTGCATGGAGTTGACGGCCGCCGCAGGTATCCCGTTGGAGGTCAGCGCGGAGACTTGGTCCTTCATCAGGGCTATCAAGGGGGAGACCACTATAACCACCCCTCCCTCAGAGAGAAGGGCCGGAATCTGATAGCACACAGACTTTCCCCCTCCGGTCGGCATCAGCACCACGGAGTCGCGGCCGTTGACGGTATTCTCGATTATCTCCATCTGCAGCGGCCTGAACGAGCCGTAGCCATAGAATCGCTTCAGAAGTGCTGTCGCCTTCTCCTGCACTCGCTTCATGGTGTCAGAACGCATTTTGGTCCTTGTGGAGGGCGTTGATGATGGTGCGGATGATAATCTTCACGTCAAGCAGGAAACTCCAGTGCTCGATATACCAGATGTCGTGCTCGACACGCTTCTCCATCTGCCACAGTTCCTCGGTTTGCCCGCGATATCCCATCACCTGGGCCCAGCCGGTGATGCCCGGCTTGATGAAATGGCGCACCATGTAGTTCCCTATCAAACGGCTGTAGTCCTCGGTGTGCTTGAGCATGTGAGGGCGCGGTCCCACCACGGACATGTCTCCCTTCAGCACATTGTAGAACTGGGGAAGCTCGTCGATGCTTGTGCGCCTCAGAAAATCGCCCAGACGGGTCTTGCGCGGGTCGTCCTTGCTGGCCTGCAGCGAGTCTGCATCGGCGTTGACGTGCATGGTGCGGAACTTATAGCACCAGAACTCATTTCCCATATATCCCGTGCGCTTCTGACGGAAGAAGATAGGCCCCGGAGATGTCAACTTGATGGCGATGGCCACCGGGATGAATACCAGCGGCGAAATCAGCAGGAAGAAGGCTGAGAAGAGAATGTCGAATCCGCGTTTCATCATTGAGTTTACTGTAGACTCAAGCGGATTGTTGAGCACACCCATCACCGGGATGGCTCCAATCTGAGCCTGCCGGAAATTGCGTGTCAGATAAGGTGAGAGCTGGGGGACATAATAGAATTTTGTCATCCCAGAGTCGCAGACATTCACCGCCAGCTGGACCGTCTCGCGGTCCTCGCCGGAGATAGCATAGAAGAGCTCATCGGGATGCATCGCAGCCGCAAATTCGGCTAGGTCACGGATATTGCCTTTGTACAGGTCCTTATATGGAAAATCCGGCGGACAATATATGTCGAAGAACCCTATCACCTCATAGCCGAATCCGGGATGGACATTCATCTCGTCATATAGCCTTCGCCCCGTGTTGCCACACCCTATTATGACTACGCGGCGCTTGTTGCCTCCCATGCGCCTGAAGCGCTTGAGCATGGTCTGGCCGGTGATGCGCCACACCAGCATGGCTGCCGTCAGCAGGATATAGTACTCCACAAGCACCTTCCAAGGAATGTCGTCCAGTTCCATCACATACAGCAGCATGATGAAGCACAGGGCGTGTGAGCCGACTGCAAGCAGCGTCGACCGCATCACGCTCTCCATCATCATGGGGCGTTCCTTATAGACATCGCTCAGCCACAGGGCTGAGGGGATATAGGCCACGTTGAGAAGCAGCCATATCATGCGTGTGTGGAGGTCGTCGATGCCGACGTGGACCATCACAAGCACGAGAAACGACAGGTTGAGCACAATAAAGTCAACCAGTGCGAAAATCGAATGTATGAATCGTCCGTATTTTCCCCTTTGGAACATGTCTCCGCAGTGTTACAGCGTTGTGGGCAAAAGAGCGCCAAGCCCGTTTGGAGTGCGTACACCCCCGATGCGCGGACCTCTCCTCTCTCCTCATGCGTAGGATCCGCGCCGGGGTGTGAACGCCGGGCCTGGCGCTTTAGTCAGTGTTCAGAGTTTGCTGTCAATAGATTTGATTTTTGTTTCCAGGTCTGCCAGGTCGTCACGCAGGCGCTGCACACGGCGCTGCATGTCGCGCAGCATTGACTCGGCGTTCTTCGAGCGCGCTGAGAGGAAGCCCATGTTGTTCTCATAGGTCTGGAGCTCGTTGCGGCGCTGCTCATAGGCGCGCAGCAGGCGCTCGCGCTCACGATAGAGGCGCTGTGAGTCGCCCTCCATGTCTGAGAGTGTGTTCTCAAACGCTTCCATCCTCGAGCCTCTGCGTCCCATGGAGAGTGAGGCGTAGAGCGCGTCGACGACGGCGCGATATTCCGTATAGACCTTGTCTTTCTCGGCAAAGGGGACATGGCCCACACTCTGCCACTCTGCCTGAAGGTCCTTGAGTGTCTTTATGGTGGTCTCGCGGTCGTCGCCGGGATTCTCGGCTAGGGCCTTGAGTTTCTCTATTATCTCCTGCTTCTGCTCAAGGTTGGCACGCTCGTTGCGGCGGGTGCCTGAGGCATTTTTCTTCTTGCGGTCGAAGAAATAGTCGCAGGCGTCAAGGAAGCGGCGCCACACCTGGTCTGAGTGTTTCTTGGCCACGGCGCCGATGGTCTTCCATTCCTTCTGGAGGGTGGCAAGTTCCTCGGCTGTCGCGCGCCAGTCTGTGCTCTCCTTGAGGGCTTCGGCGCGCTCACAGAGGGCTATCTTCTTCTCAAGATTCTCTGAGAGGACATCCTTCATCTTCTTGAAGAACTCGGCCTTGGCAGAGAAGAACTTATCGCATGCGCTGCGGAAGCGGTTGAACAGTGCGTTGTTCGACTTCCTTGAGGCATATCCGAGTTTCTTCCATTCCTCCTGGGCGGCTATGAACTCCTTTGTCATATTGTCCCAGGCAGCATATGTCTTAAGGTCGTGCCAGTCGAGAGCCTCGATGCGTTCACAGAGGGCAGTCTTGGCCTCCTCGTTCTCGCGCTCACGGTTCTTGCGCTCCAAAAAGAAGTCCTGATAGCGCTTGTGGATCTCAGTTGAGATCTCCTTGAAGCGGCCCCAGATCTCTTCCCTGACATCCTTGGGGACGGGGCCGATGGCGCGCCACTGGTCATGGAATTCCTGCAGGCGCTTGAACGCCACAATCACATCCTCCTCATCCTTGAGTTTCTCAGCCTCGGTGATAATGGCCTGCTTCTCGGCGAGATTCTTCTTGAAGTCGTAGTCGCGGAGCTCTTTATTGATTTTCAGTTGGTCGTAGAAACGTTCCACGGCGTCCTGATAAGATTTCCAGAGTTCAGATGAGACGGTCTGAGGCACTTCGCCGATTTCCTTGAACTGAGCCTGGAGCTCGCGCACGGTGGGGAACGCACGGTTCACATTGTCAGTGTCGCCGCTGAGCTCATTGAGCTTATCGATGATAGCCTTCTTCTTCTCATAGTTGGCCTGCTGCTCGGCCTCGACGGCAGCGCGATATGCAGCCTTCTTCTCCTTGATTATGGCCAGAAGGCCCTTGAAAGCCTCCTCGGCCCGGTCAGTGGCAGGGGCATAGCCCTCGTCTGAGCCGTTGGCCTCGACATAAGCCTCGCGCTCGGCGCGCTGCTCCTCGTTGCGCAGGGCATAGAACTGCTGTTTGAGGTGAGCCACCTCATCGTTCGAAATCTCAGCCGCCTCTTTGCCTGACAGTTCGGCAAGGGTAGCGGTCAGTTCCTCCTTGGTGTGGGGGCGCTGAGTAGCCATAGGCTCGTTTTCCTCAGAGAGAGCGGCGTCGGCAGTGGTCTCTTCAGTGGTTTCTTGAGTAGTCTCGGTTTTCACGGTCTCGGCCGCCTTGGCGGTCTCATTGTTCAAGGTAGTTGACTGAACCTCTGCAGGCTCTGTCGACGGGTCACGCTGTTCCATAACAGTTCGTAGGGGGTGTGGGATGTGATAAAATGCTTCTGTCACAGCGCCATAGGTGATGGCGAGTGACCGAAGGGGATCGGTAAAAAATATTCAGTGTCGGGTTGCCGCAGCAATTCCGACGGCTAATTTAAGCATTATCTACCAAAAATGCAAATATTTGTTGATAAAACTTAAGCGTGGGAAATAAAAGATGCCGGTCCTTCAGAACTGGCATCTATCGTGTAGAGTCATTTCTTGAATGCTTGTCCCACTCCGGAAAGGGTTACCATCAGCCCGAGCATCATGAATATGAGCATCAGCGTGATGCGCAGCTCTGGATGTCGGGCCATGACCGGAAATCCGAGGCAGTGAAGTCCCCTATATAGGAGGCTCCGGGTCAGACTGTTGGTGTCTACGCTCTTGATAACGCCATCTGAGGGGCTGACATACAGGGTCAGACCGTCATCTGACGGGACAATGATACGATAGACGGGTAGGGGAAGCTCGCCGCGAAGACTGAGATATCCATCGTCGTACTCCTCAAGAAGGTCTACGGCACATCCTGCCCCTCCGATGAGTCGGCAAACATCGCGGTCTATCACAAGCCGTTTACCCGCATCGTGTCCTGACGCATAAATCAGATGATTGTCTCCATCAGCCGAGGTAATCCGATAGACAGGACACCCTGCTATCTCAAGCCATGTCAGCGAGCGTGGATTGGAGACCTGAGCCAGTGCGCTGTCCGGATGGAGTGTGAATTTCGACGGGGTCACCTTGGATGAGTCGGCCCATGAAGGACGCTCGGCTTTCCCCACAAGCCAGTCAGGAATCTGAACCATCGACATATAGCCGCTGAATATCCACCCCAGGATGAAAATGCCGAACAGACATCCCGAGAGATGATGAAACCTGGCTAAACGGGTCCGGTATGGCGACAGATATCCCTGATGGCGTGAGGATTTCACCGCCAAAATCAGACCTGCCACAAACCCCACCAGCACCATGACCACCCCTGCCAGAGAGATTGTGATGATGACCCATGCCCAAGGCTCTCGCCCCAGACTGCGGAGAGGAGTGATGTAGAGCCAGTGAGGGACAGCCCCCATCCAGGCCCCCGCACGTTCACGGCTTCCGGTGAACTGCATCGGCTCAGAAGTGGTTTGTGACACATACAGTTCATCACCGTTGGCATAAGTGTATCTCGCTATGGGAAAATCACTTCCTTTAGGCATACGTCCGAGGAGCCACACATCCATGCCCATGAGAGTGTCTGTGGCGATCACCGACTCTCCCCACCTTGCGGGGACACCCTGAGCATCTAAATGATTGACATCAAGTGGATGCTTACGGCCGTCGATATTGGCCACCGGCCCGGCGCCATAATCCTCCACACTGATGCTGACGGCCTTACCGTTGGGAAGGATGCTGTCTGGCAGTGAGATGCCGCTGCTCAGATTGCGCCCATGCTCCACTGTCATCCCGGGAGTGACACGTGGATAGCGGTTGAATATCATCACGGTTCCGCTGACAAACCACATCAAAAACAAGATACCCAGGCTATACCCGAGTACCTTGTGAAGATATAGTGACTTTTTCAGCAGCCCCATCAGATTTCAAACGATGCGGTGAACATCACGTTGCGCTTCTCCTCAGGAATGAAGCCGATGGTGTTGACAGAGGTCATGTAATATGTCTTGTCGAAAATGTTGTTGAGATTCAACTGCAGACGCCAGTTGTCGAATTTATATCCGACCATGGCGTTTGCCACTGCCCACCCCGGGAACTCAAGGGTGTTGGCGGTGTTGACATAACACTTGCTCGAGGCGTTGAACCCCACGCCCACCTTAAGCCCTGTGGCTGCTCCGTGAAAGTCATAGAATACCCATCCGTAGCCCATATGGCGTGGAACGAGATTCAGATAGTTCCCCGCCTGAGTGTTCTGGGCATAGATGTTCTCCTTATATTCCTTGATTTTGGCAAATGTCATGGTGTAGCCGCCTGATATGGTCAGACCCTGTAGCGGATAGACATTGAAGTCAAACTCAAGACCTTTGGAGTCGTTCTTGCCCACCTGCCCCGACACGGTGCTGCCCTCATATGTCCCGAGCGACTGCACCATATTTGTTCTCAAGATATAGAACGCCGAGAGATTGGCGTCGATGACATTGGGGATGAGCATGTGTGAGCCCACCTCATATTGATAGCCCTTCTCGGGGCTGAACACATTCTTGCCGTCAGGTGTGATTTCCTTGCCGTCGCTCCCCACGTATATATAACCGGGAGCGGCCACGGTGCGTGTGGGCTTGAAGTAGTTGCTGGTCGATGCGAAGACATTGACACGCTTGTCTATCTGATAGAGGAGACTGAAACGATAAGTGAAGGCATTGTCGTGAGTCTTCGACTCCTCTCCGGTCGAGAGAACGGTGGTGTTGTTCACCACATCCTGCTGATATTTGCGGTCATAGCGGTCAAAGCGCAGACTGGCGAGGGCTGAGAGTTGGGGCGTGATATTGATCCAGTCCTGCACATAGACGCCGTTCATATATTCATGGGCCCGGTTGAGGCCGGAGAATGGGAGTGAGACATTCCCCTGGTTGAGCACGGGATCCACTACGGAGACGTGCGAGTTCTTGCCCGGGCCGGTGGCGTCGCGGTTATAGTTAGTGGTGTAGCGCGGAGTGTAATTGTAGGAGAATGACCATCCGCCCAGGAAGTTGTGCTTCACGCTTCCGGTGTTGAAGCGGCCTTGGATTTCAGCTTGGTTCTGCGTGAGGTTGGTCTTGTAGGCAAATGCATACCCGGCACGCTGGATAGAGTCGGTACATATATATGTACGGTTATTGCCGTTCATATAATAGTGGTCGTAGATGGGCTCTGAAGATGTGAGATAGGTCAGTTTCTCAGATGCGTAGTAGTCCAGTTTGTTGAAATACCACGACAGATAGTCTGAGAATTTCCATATCCCATCCTTGAAACTGTGCTCATATCTCAGCGAGGTCAGAATATCCTTGTCATAGAGATGATCCTTTGGGTCGGCATATCTGGTGGATAGTTTCATGCCGGCGGGCCGTGAGCCTTTGAGATAGGCGAGGGCATCTGTCTTCGAAGAATAGATGTCGTGGTCGAAGTGAGGCTCGCCCATATCTGTCCCATAGATGTCGTTCTTGCCCATCAGCACAAAGTCAAACATGTCAGAGTCAGTGGGCTTCCACTTCAGGGCGATGCGAGCATTGCGTGTGCGGTTGTCAGTGTCGCGCCATCCCTTGCCGCCGGTCATCTCGAAGTCGGCGCGATAGGTCAGCGAGTTGACGATTGTTCCTCCAGCGCCTCCGGAGACTGAATATCGTCCCCAGCTTCCCATAGTCATGGTGGTGTTGACATGCGTCTCCTTGGTGGGCTGACGGTGCACGATGTTGACGATGCCGCCCAGGGCTGAGTGGCCATACATCACAGACGAGGCTCCCTTGAGAATCTCAACCTTCTCGACTGAGGCGAGGGAGGTGTTTGGCGCCGAGCCGTAAAGATTATGGCGCTCATCGCGGATGCCGTCGTTGAGGAGCACAAAGGCATTGAAGCCGCGGATGTTGAAGGTCATGAAGCCGCCATAAGTGTTGTTGGGGCGTATGCCTGTGGCATTGCGGGTGAGCGTGTTGAGGCTCATCGCTCCAATGTTTGAAATCTCTGTGGCCGGCATGATAGAGATGGACATCGGTGCCTCCCAAGCAGGGACATCGAGCTTGCCCACTCCGGCATTTTTTCCATAGTCGTCGATGACCACAACCTCATTGAGGGAGACAGTATCGACTTGTTCTGTGGCCTGAGCTCCTGCAAAACCCGGCAGTGCGGCCAATAGCGTCAGAAAATACTTTTTGTTCATTGTCGTATTATAGAAAAATGATTGGTCTCACAGTTCGTCGTGACGTCGGGCCATGAGGAAAATGAACAAAAAGTGTGTCAGAGCGGGGCATCGGGTGTAGTGGACACACCTTTTCCCGTCATGAAACACAAAAACATCCTGTTTTCCCGCAGGCCTCGTCTTTACAATGGGTCTCAGCAGGTCTTCTGACTTGTTCCCATCTTCTCGTGCGCCTTCCCGGACATGAGGCGTCCAGTGGCAATAAGACACGGAGATGTGCTGGATGGCAGGAACTTACAGCAGCGGGTACTGTTCCGGATTCTCACCGGATTCCCTTTTGAGCCTCCCCGCTCTCACGGTTAGGCACTGAAATCCGCCGCAAAATTATAAATTATCTCTCAGACCGACAAACTTTCTGACGCCATGCTTGAAAAATCCTTGAAAAATCCATCTCCGAGATTTTGTGGATTCGGAGAAAAACCGTAACTTTGCGGCCGGAAAAACCTGCACGGTTCTTTCCGTTCACCAATCAATCAACATAATTCACCAAAATGAATAAGTACGAAACCGTTTTCATTTTAACTCCCGTTTTGTCTGACCAGCAGATGAAGGAAGCGGTAGAAAAGTTCGAGAAGGTGCTGACCGACAACGGCGCCACTATCGTCAACGAAGAGCTCTGGGGCCTTCGTAAACTTGCCTATCCAATCCAGAAGAAGTCGACCGGCTTCTACTCGCTGGTGGAGTTTGACGGCGATCCCACTATCGTCAAGAAAATCGAGACCGCATTCCGCCGTGACGAGCGTGTGCTCCGCTTCCTCGTGTTCCGTCTCGACAAGTATGCCGCAGAGTATGCCGAGAAGCGCCGCAATCGCGTCAAGAACAACGCAACCACAGTAGCAACCGAAGAAGCAAAGGAGAACTAAACCATGGCACAAGCATCTGAAATCCGCTATCTCACTCCCCTGTCGGTGGACGTGAAGAAGAAAAAATATTGCCGCTTCAAGCGCAGCGGCATCAAGTATGTCGACTACAAGGATCCTGAGTTCCTCAAGAAGTTCCTCAACGAGCAGGGCAAGCTCCTCCCCCGCCGCATCACCGGCACATCGCTCAAATTCCAGCGCCGTGTGGCCCAGGCCGTTAAACGCGCCCGCCATCTGGCTCTCCTGCCCTACGTCACCGACCTGATGAAATAAACTTTAAAAGCTATCAGTAATTATGAAGATCATTCTCAAAGAAGATATCTCCGGCCTCGGCTATAAGGACGACGTGGTCGAAGTGAAGAGCGGTTATGGCCGCAACTACCTCATCCCCTTCGGGAAGGCTGTGATCGCCACTGATTCTGCTCTTAAAGTGCTTGCTGAGAACCAGCGCCAGCGCGCCCACAAACTCGAGCGCATCAAGGCAGAGGCAGAGGCTCAGGCTGAAGCCCTCAAGGACGTTAAACTCACAATCGGCGCCAAGGTGTCAAGCACCGGAACTATCTTCGGTTCTGTCAACGCCATCCAGATTGCTGAGGCCCTCGAGAAACTCGGCCACAACATTGACCGCAAGTACATCTCCCTTGACCCCGTCAAGGAAGTCGGAAACTATGAGGCCACCATCAATCTCCACCGCGACGTCACCGTCAAGGTTCCCTTCGAGGTTGTGGCTGAATAATTCAAATCCACGAACCCACACAAAGCGCTGTCGCCTTTATGGCCGACAGCGTTTTTTTTGTCGGCTTATGGCTTGGGTGTTAGGATAATTTTGGCTAACTTTGCACACGGTTAGGAGCGCGGACTCATTCCGCGCCCTTATGCCGTATGTAACTACATGATCAATCAATACACATAACAATCTCATAACCATGGATATTTCACATATCGAACATGTGGGCATCGCAGTGCCCAACCTTGAGGAGGCCATCGCCTTCTACGAGAACACTCTCGGCCTAAAATGCTTTGCCATCGAAGAAGTGGCTGACCAGAAAGTGCGCACAGCTTTCTTCAAAGTCGGCCAGACCAAAATCGAGCTCCTCGAGGGCACAGCCCCTGAGAGCGCCATCAGCAAGTTTATTGAGAAAAACGGCGGCCGCGGCGGCATCCAGCACATCGCTCTCGCCATCGAGGACGGCGTGGCCAACGCTCTCGCTGAGGTGAGCGACAAGGGTTGCGCCCTCATCGACAAGGCTCCCCGCAAGGGCGCTGAGGGACTCAACATCGCCTTCCTTCACCCCAAGTCAACCTGCGGAACGCTCATCGAACTCTGTGAGGACCCCAACAAATAAGAAATAGACAAGATTCACATATGAGCACTCAACTTGAAAAAGTAAAAGAACTTATAGCCCTGCGCGAGGAGGCCCGTCTGGGTGGCGGCGAGAAAGCCATCCAGAAGCAGCACGAGCGCGGCAAGTATACAGCACGCGAGCGCATCGCACAGCTCCTCGACGAAGGCTCGTTCGAGGAAATCGACATGTTTGTGCGCCACCGCTGCCACAACTTCGGCCAGGAGAAGAAGAGCTTCCTCGGCGACGGCGTCGTGACAGGCTACGGCACCATCGAAGGGCGTCTTGTCTATGTATTCGCCCAGGACTTCACCGTCTTCGGCGGCTCGCTCAGCGAAACCATGGCTCTCAAGATCTGCAAGATCATGGACATGGCCATGAAGATGGGCGCACCTGTCATCGGCCTCAACGACTCCGGCGGCGCGCGCATCCAGGAGGGCATCAACGCCCTCGCCGGATATGCTGAGATTTTCCAGCGCAACATCCTTGCCTCTGGTGTCATCCCCCAGATCTCTGCTATACTTGGCCCCTGTGCAGGCGGCGCCGTCTACTCACCCGCCCTCACAGACTTCACTATCATGACCAAGGGCATTTCTTACATGTTCCTCACCGGCCCCAAAGTGGTCAAGACCGTCACAGGCGAGGATGTCACCCAGGAAGCCCTCGGCGGTGCAGCCGTCCACTCACAGAAGAGCGGTGTGGCTCACTTCGCTGCCGAGGATGGCGAGGAGACACTCTCTATTATCCGCAAACTCTTCAGCTACATTCCTCAGAACAATCTCGAAGAGCCCCCGTTGGTGGAGTGCAACGACCCAATCGACCGTCTCGAGGACTCCCTCAACGAGATTATCCCTGACTCGGCAAACCGTCCCTACGACATGTATGAGGTCATCGGAGCCATCATCGACAACGGCGAGTTCCTTGAGATTCAGCGCGACTATGCTAAGAACATCATCATCGGTTTCGCCCGCTTCAACGGCCAGGCCGTAGGCATTGTGGCCAACCAGCCCAAATATCTCGCCGGCGTGCTCGACTCTAACGCCTCGCGCAAGGGTGCGCGCTTCGTCCGCTTCTGCGACGCCTTCAACATTCCCCTTGTCACTCTCGTCGATGTCCCCGGGTTCCTTCCCGGCACAGGCCAGGAATATAACGGCGTCATCCTCCATGGCGCCAAGCTCCTCTATGCCTATGGCGAGGCCACTGTCCCCAAGGTGACTGTGACTCTGCGCAAGAGCTATGGCGGATCACACATCGTGATGTCGTGCAAGCAGCTCCGCGGCGACATGAACTATGCATGGCCCACCGCTGAGATTGCTGTGATGGGTGGCGCAGGTGCTGTCGAGGTCCTCTATGCCAAGGAGGCCAAGGCTTCCGACGACCCCGCCAAGGTGCTCAAGGAGAAGGAGGAAGAATACAACAAACTCTTCTGCAACCCCTACAATGCAGCCCGCTACGGATATATCGATGACGTCATCGAGCCGCGAAACACACGCTTCCGCGTCATCCGCGCCCTGCAGCAGCTTGCCACCAAGAAGGTTGTCAATCCCGCCAAGAAACACGGCAACATTCCCCTCTAACCCCATCAACCCCACCGAACTAAATGAGACATCGTATATTAACCCTTATCCTTGTGGCCGTGGCCGGCATTGCAACGCTCTCGGCCCAGGGAAGGCGCGGGCTAAGGATAAACGAGGTGATGGTGGCCAACGACTCGAGCAGTGTTGTCGACGACTTTGGACAGTATTCCGCCTGGGTCGAGCTCTTCAACTCTACATTCGGACCGCTTGAAATCTCAAGTGTCTATCTCACAAACGATAGCACTGACCACACCATGTATCCCGTGCCACTCGGCGATGTGAACACCGAGGTTCCCACGCGCCAGCATGTCATCTTCTGGGCCGACGGCGAGCCTAACAAGGGCACGTTCCACATGAACTTCACCTTCACCCCCGGAGTCGACAACTATATCGCCATCTATGATGCCGACGGAAAGAGCCTCATTGACGAGATAATCATCCCCGGCTCGCTGAAGCCCGGACAGTCTTATGCCCGCAAGGCCGACGGCGAGGGCGGGACAGGCAACCCCGACGACTGGGAGGTGCGCGACGGTTCTCCTGAGAAGTACATCACCCCCTCGAGCAACAACATCATCAAGAGCACAAACTCAAAGGTCGACATGTTTGCCGAGCAGGATGAGAACGGATTCGGCATGGCCATCATGGCCATGTGCATCGTGTTCACCGCGCTCCTCGTGCTGGCCATCTGCTTCAAGATCATCAGCATGATAGGCGAGAGATCATCGCGTCGCCGCAAGATCAAGGCGTTTGCCGATGAGGAGACCGACGTTGACCACGCCCACGAGCAGGACTCCGGCGAGGTCATCGCCGCCATCGCCATGGCTCTCAGAGACCACCTCGAAGCCCACGACAAAGAGACCGCCGTGCTCACCATCAATAAGGTGCGCCGCTCATACTCTCCTTGGAGCTCAAAGATCTACTCCATGCGCGAGCTTCCCAAACGTTGAGAGAGCCTCACTCCCCATTCATCATCACACAATTCCCCTTCTAACGATTCATCATCAGAATGAAAGAATATAAGTATCGCATCAACGGCAACCTCTACTCGGTGAAGGTGGGCGACATCGAAAGCAATATCGCCAAGGTCGAAGTAAACGGTATGCCCTACAAGGTCGAACTCGAGAAATCGGAGAAGCCTGTCACAATCGTGCAGAAGCCCCGTCCCTCAGCCGCCCCGCGCACTGACACAGGCGCAAAAGTTATTGCCAAGCCCCAGGTGGCTGCCGGCGGCTTCCAGGTCAAGGCTCCCCTCCCCGGCGTCGTCATGAGCATCCCCGTCAAGGTCGGCGACACCGTCAAGGCTTCAGACACAGTGCTGATGCTCGAGGCCATGAAGATGGAGAACGCCATCCATGCAGGCCACGATGGCCGCGTTGCCTCTATCGCTGTCTCCGTCGGAGACTCTGTGCTCGACGGCGCTGTCCTCATCACTCTTGAATAATCCCTTTAGAGATTCCAGGACATGACTTTCAGTGATTTCTTATTTCAGAACCTGCAGGAATTCTGGCATCTGACAGGATTCTATAATGCCACATGGGAGCATCTCGTTATGCTTGTAGTGGGCCTCTTCTTCATCTGGCTCGCCATCAAGAAGAATTTTGAGCCTATGCTCCTGGTGCCAATCGGTTTCGGCATTCTCATAGGCAATATCCCCTTCAACACCACCGCCGGGCTTGAGATTGGCATCTATGAGGAGGGTTCGGTGCTCAACATCCTCTATAATGGTGTGAGCGCCGGCTGGTATCCACCTCTGATTTTCCTCGGCATCGGCGCCATGACCGACTTCTCTGCCCTGATCGCCAACCCGAAGCTCATGCTAATCGGAGCTGCCGCCCAGTTTGGTATCTTCGGTGCCTACATGGTGGCACTTCTTCTCGGCTTCGCCCCTGACCAGGCCGGTGCAATCGCAATCATCGGCGGCGCCGACGGCCCCACAGCCATCTTCCTCTCGTCCAAGCTCGCGCCCAACCTTATGGGCGCCATCGCCGTGTCGGCTTACTCATATATGGCACTCGTGCCAGTGATTCAGCCCCCGTTGATGCGCCTCTTCACCACAAAGAACGAGCGCCTCATCAAGATGAAGCCCGCACGCGCCGTGTCGCAGAACGAGAAGATCATCTTCCCCATCGTGGGCATGATTCTCACCTGCTTCGTGGTGCCCTCAGGCATCCCTCTGCTCGGCATGCTCTTCTTCGGCAATCTTCTGCGCGAGTGTGGCGTAACAAACCGTCTTGCCAAGACTGCCAGCAATGCCCTCACCGACATTGTCACCATCCTGCTTGGCATGACTGTGGGCGCCTCCACTCAGGCTTCGGAGTTCCTCACCTCAGAGACAATCCGCATCTTCCTGCTCGGATTCATGGCCTTCGTCATCGCCTCGTCGAGCGGCGTGATATTTGTCAAGATATTCAATCTGTTCTTGCCAAAGTCAAAGAAGATCAACCCGCTCATCGGCAATGCCGGCGTCTCGGCTGTGCCCATGTCAGCGCGTATATCCAACAACCTCGGTCTCGAATATGACCCCAGCAACTACCTGCTCATGCATGCCATGGGCCCGAACGTTGCCGGCGTGATAGGCTCGGCTGTCGCAGCCGGTGTCCTGCTCGGATTCCTCGCTTGACAATTCCTACGAAATATGGCCGTCTCGTTCAATGGGGCGGCCATAATTTTCGCCTTTTTCTTACTTTGTCTAAAACTTAGTCAGGATACAGGTTGTTTAAACTATGCATAAGCATGTCACTCTCCTCAACATTCATCGCACACACCGATTGATATGGTAACGAAAAAAGTCATCCAGACACTATACAAGCAGTTCAACAAGCCGCCTCAGTCGACTGACGAACTCAACATCGCCTTGCTCTTTGACTATGCCATGGAAAATCATGGCATCTTCATCGACGAGGATAACCTCTATATTGGAAGTGTCGACCCTTCGTCACCATTTGCAACCCTACAGTTGTCGCGCATTCATGAGATTGTGGAGTTTGAGTCATGTATAGCCATAGTGTTACCCTCCTCCATCATCTTCCTGAATAAGGAAAACTCTGATGTCCACATACATCTGCGTCTTGACGACGACACACCCTCGTTCTGGAACAGACTCTCAGGTGTCTTCAGGAAAGGATAAAGATGGCCCCACTCACACACGACCGTAATCTTTCATTTGACCGGACAGCACGTCTCACAGGCCATGCGGCCCTTGAGAGAATGGAATCTGCGCCGGTCATTATTTTTGGCGTTGGCGGAGTTGGTTCCTGGACAGCCGAGGCGCTGGTCAGAACGGGATTTGCCCGGCTGACAATCGTAGATGCCGACTCTGTGGCCCCTACAAATATCAATCGCCAGATGCCGGCACTTCGCTCGACAATGGGTAGAAGCAAGGTCGACGTGGTCAAGGAGCGCCTGCTTGACATCAACCCTCAGGCAGAGATAACCTCTATCCATGGCTTGTATAATCCAGAGACGGCTCCCGAATTTGACCTGGCTTCCTACGGATATATCTTCGACTGCATCGACTCCCTCTCTGACAAGGCGCTCCTGATTCTCAACGCCACCGCTTCGCCGCGAGCCACACGGTTTTACTCCTCGATGGGAGCCGCGCTCAAGATGGACCCCACACGCATCTCCACGGCCGAGTTCTGGAAAGTGAAGGGGTGTCCTCTTGCAGCCGCCTTGCGCCGTCGCTTCAAAAAGAGCGGAGTCTATCCCTCGCGCAAGTTCACCTGTGTATACTCCGATGAGCTTGTCGGTCAGCACCCTCTCTACAATCCCCGCACTGACGGTGGGGCTGACGGCTCGAATACCTACGGCAAAGTTGCCACAAACGGCTCCCTCATGCACATCACGGCCACATTCGGACTCACACTAGCCTCACTTGCCATCCGTGACATCATCGCCCGAGAAGATTGAGTCAGCCTCAGAGATCGGCATACTCACCCGTGGCGTCAAACGACGGACAACCCTTCCTTGCATAGTCTGAGTGGGAATGAATCTCAGCGAGGGGGAAACGCCCCTTCAGCTCCTTGAGCAGACTGAGCAGCGATGCCTTCTGTGCTTCAGTGCGCGTGTCGAGAGGTGTGCGGCAGTCATCAGCAACTCCACCCACATAGCAGACACCTATAGATGTGGCGTTATAGCCGCGGCAGTGGGCGCCTGCACGCTCCATCGGGCGTCCCTGGTGGACACTGCCGTCAAGATAGACAACATAGTGATAACCGATGCAGTCAAATCCGCGGTTGCGATGCCAGCGGTCTATATCGGCGATTGTGACGTTTCGGCCAGGAGGTGTAGCCGTGCAGTGGACAATAATTTTGTTGATGTTACGCATTGATATAATTTTTTGGTTTGACAGCGCAAATTTAGGCATCTCACCACCTCGGAGAGGTGTGATAATGCCGAAGTCCTCATTCGCCTCCGATATTCTGTAAGTTTTCTCCCGAATGGTGTAATGCACGAACCCCGGATTGTAACTACCTTTGCATCAGAAAAACAGATAACAAGATGGAACATTTCTTAAATTCCCTTTTCACCATTCTCAACGAGATGTCGCCATACATCCTGTTGGGATTCATCCTGGCCGGAGCGCTTCATGTCTTCATAAGACCTTCGGCAATGGTGCGCCACCTCTCCGGCCCCGGCATGGGCCCTGTCGTCAAGGCCGCCCTGTTTGGCATCCCCCTTCCACTCTGCTCATGCGGAGTGCTTCCCACGGCCGTTTCCCTCAGACGCAACGGAGCCTCCAAGGGCGCCACAACATCATTCCTGATAGCCACCCCACAGACCGGCGTAGACTCGATAGCCGCCACCTACTCGCTCCTCGGCCCCGTCTTCGCAGTGGTCCGTCCCATAGCGGCCCTTGTAGGCTCAGTCTTCGGAGGCATGGCTGTCGGCTCCTCAGATAGGGATGCCGTTGCCAGGGAGTGCCAAATAGAGGATGCCGACGATGAAAGGCTAGCCTCAATGACCTTTGGCGAGAAAATCGTCGAGTCCCTGCGCTATGGCCTTGTTGACATGGTGGCGAGTGTAGGGAAATGGCTTGTCATTGGTCTTGTAGTGGCCGCTCTCATCACCGTGCTTGTTCCTGACACGCTGTTTGTCTCCCTGAGCCGCTACCCCATCCTGGCAATGCTTGTCATGATTCTGGTGGCTATACCTATGTATATATGTGCGACAGGGTCGATTCCCATAGCCATGTCGCTGATGCTCAAAGGGCTTACCCCCGGCGTGGCCTTTGTCCTGCTCATGGCCGGACCCGCCGCCAATTTTGCCTCAGTGATGATTCTCGGCAAGACCATAGGGCGCCGTGCCACCGCCATCTATGTCGGGTCTGTGGCTCTGACCGCCATCGCATTTGGACTGCTAATTGACTATCTGCTCCCGGCCTCATGGTTCATTCCATCGGGCGCCGTCCATGCAGCCTGCCATGGTGCCGAGGCTGCCGGAGGCTTCCAGTTCTTCCCCACTCTCTGCTCGGGCCTGCTCCTCGTGCTCCTAATCTATGCCTTTTTCACAAATCACCACCATCACCACGACCACTCATTAACTACAGAATATATGAAGAAAGAATATCAGATTGCAGGCATGGCCTGCCCCCACTGCCGCGCCACAGTCGAGAAGGCTCTCACACGTCTGCAGGGCGCCACAGCCGTCACCGTCGACCTCGCTTCCGGAACCGCCACCGTCGAGGGAGATGTCTCACCTGAGGCTGTCCGCCAGGCCGTCGAGGCTGCTGGGTTCGACCTGAAATAATGACCTGACACACATAGAAACAACAGAAGCGTCCCCGTTCAAGGACGCTTCTGCAATTTCTATGACCTGCGGTTTCAGAGTCCGAATGCCTTCTTGACATCGGGGACGGCATCGAGCTTCTCCCATGTGAAAAGCTCAACCTCACGCACCACCTCCGGCTCATACTTGGAGTGGAAGCGCTTCGTCACCACACGGGGCTTACGACCCATGTGTCCATAACTTGCTGTCTCCCTGTATATAGGATTGCGGAGTTTGAGACGCTGCTCAATTGCATATGGGGTCATCGAGAAACAAGGCATAGCCAGAACCTTCTCCGCTATCTCAGCATCCGTGAAGGGCACCTTCGAAGAGCCACGGGTATCTATGCAGAGGCTAACAGGCTCAGCCTTACCGATGGCATAGGCCACCTGCACAAGCACCTCGCGCGCCACACCTGCAGCCACAAGATTCTTGGCTATATGACGGGCGGCATATGCTGCCGAGCGGTCAACCTTCGATGGGTCCTTGCCCGAGAATGCACCGCCGCCGTGGGCTCCACGTCCACCATAGGTGTCCACGATAATCTTGCGACCCGTCAGACCCGTGTCCCCGTGGGGGCCACCGATGACAAACTTGCCCGTCGGGTTGACCAACAGTCTGTAGCCATCTATCAGCCGGGCCACATCTTCAGGGAGTTGGGCCTTGACACGCGGAATCAACACCAGCTCAATGTCTTCAGTGATGATGCGCTGCATCTCACTGTCGGCCTTGGCCTGAGCCTCGGGAGTAGAGTCTGTGGGGAGGATAAACTCATCGTGCTGAGTCGAGATGACGATGGTGTCCACCCTCAGAGGGCGTCCATTTTCGTCATACTCCACAGTCACCTGACTCTTCGAGTCAGGGCGCAGATAAGTGCGCCTCTTCCCGTCGGCCTCATAGGTCATTTCTTTTCCCTCACGGCGGATGGCGGCTAGCTCTATGAGCAGCCTGTGAGAGAGATCGAGTGTCAAAGGCATATAGTCAGGAGTCTCGTCACAGGCATAACCAAACATCATGCCCTGGTCTCCTGCACCTTGACTCTCGGCCTCCTCCCGCTCCACGCCGCGGTTGATGTCGGCGCTCTGTTCGTGAAGGGCTGAGAAGACACCGCAAGCCTCGCCGTCAAACTTAAGCTCGGAACGGTCATAACCTATATTCTTGATAACCTCGCGTGTCACATCCATCAAATCGATGTAGGCGTTGCTCTTGACCTCGCCTGCGAGGATCACCTGTCCTGTCGTCACAAGAGTCTCGCAAGCCACCTTGCTCTTGGGGTCGCGCGCAAGAAACTCATCGAGGACGGCATCTGAAATCTGGTCGGCCACCTTATCGGGATGGCCCTCGGAGACTGACTCCGATGTGAAAAGGTAAGTCTTCATTTTTAGCATTTTTTGAAGTGGTTGCAAGCAGCCAAATTTGTCCACTATTGTTCGAAAAATCCATGCAAAGTTACACCTTTTACCCGAAAATACCAAACCTACATCAAAAACCCACATACGTCGAGTCTCGTTGAACTCCCATTTCACACTCTCCTCTGAACCATCTTGAGGAGAAAATGGTTAGTTAGTGTAAAGATTCAACTATCTAAAACCCTCATGAATTATGGATAAGTACGTATGTGACGTTTGCGGGTGGATATATGACCCCGCCAAAGGCGACCCCGACAGCGGCATAAAGCCCGGTACAAAATTTGAGGATATCCCTGACGACTGGGTTTGTCCCATCTGTGGCGTAGGCAAGGACCAATTCTCAAAAATCGATTGACAGAAACCATGGGGAGAATGTAGTTTCAGACGAGACACATTCTCTCCTTCTTTTTTTCTGTATGTTCTGTCGCCCCTCAGGCCGGATAGCGTGCTTGGAAATCCTCGAGAGCCTGCGTGGCAGGCACTATGATGGGGTCCCCCTGGCGGTCACAGTAGATTACTGTGTCGCCGTGCAGGGCTTTGTCCCGCAACATCTTCTCGTGGGCGTGGAGCAGGCTCTTGCCGAGACGCGAGCGGAGGGTCTGTTTATCCTTGGGTGACATGACTGGCTATATGGCGGAAGACTTTAGGTTGTGATACTTTGTCGGAGTTTGCAATCTCCACAGGATAGCGTGAGTTGTCGTAGATGGTCCAATAGTCTACGATGGGCATGAAAATCTCAAAGAAATTGTGGAGACCGCGGTAGTAACGCTGACGCACAGTGTCGTCAGGAATGTTGTGGCCCCCGTTGCGGACTCGCTGGGCCACACGCGAGATGGCAAGTTCAGGCGAGGGGAGCCAGAAATAGAGCAGGACGACCTCATAGCCTGCAGCATGTGCGCGGCGCACTGTGTTGCGATAAGAGCGGGTGGCGAGAGTGGTCTCGATGGCAAACGTCTGGCGCATGGATATCAGTTTCTGTATGCGCATGAGCATCAGACGTCCGGCCACGATGGCCATCTCCTCAGGGCAGAAAGGCGAGAGCCCCTTGGCAATCTCGTCAGCATTGACAAATTCGCGGCAGTCGAGAGCCTCAGGGAGCACAGTGAACGAAGCGGTGGTCTTTCCGGCTCCGTTGCAGCCCGCTATTATGTAGAGTTTTGGGGTCATCTTGGTTGGACATTAATGGTGTTATATAATATCAACCAATATCGGAGGCTGTTAGTTTGAACCGGCCGGAGATATATTTGAAATCTATCAGCCCCATGGCGTGGAGAGTTATGGCCAGCTCCTCGGCTGCGGCCGTGGACAGATGGCCCCTCAGCATCACCTCATTGATGTCTGTCCCCTCCGGGCGCGAGGCGAGACTGAGGAGTGTCCGGGCCGTCGAGTCGAGCTGGAGCAGGGGAGTGCCTTCAGGGTCAGAAGCCTTCTGCCACGCCCTCACCATCAGTGACGACGCCAGGATATTCTCATCCTTTACTCTGAAATATGCCTTGAGCTCACCCCCTTGCTCGCGGACACACACCGGACGCCTGAGCGCAGGGGCTATCTCGACTCTCACCACTAGGACTCCCCCGTCAACCTTGAACGGCGTCACATCAACCTTCTGAGGCGGAACGCAGAACATCTCCGCAGCCTGCTCGACCATATAGACATCCTCCTCAGAGCGCACACCGGCTATCACGCCGTTGTCCTTGACCCCGATGAGGAGACGTCCCCCCGAGTGGTTGGCAAACGCCGAGAGCGACCGCGCTATCTTGCGCGAGTCAGGGATGGCAAACTTGAAATCCTGCCGCTCATGCTCACCCTGCTCTATGAGCGAGGCTATATAGTGTGAGCCTTTTATGCCGCGGAGATCTTTCATCGTGGAGTCTTTATGAGATTAACGGCTCAGTTCTGCGGATAGTTGAGATTGTCGGGAGTAGGGTGGGCGAGAACCTCATCCGCATATCTTCTGGCGGCATTCCTTGCCGCGGCTAGGTCCATGAACGAGTAGTTGCCGCAGTCGCGCGGGGTGGCTCCGGGGACATCCCCATCAAATCCGGCCACAAACTCCATTGCCTCCTTGATGAGCGGAAGTATCTCTTCGCTCTTCACCTGGCCCTGGATGATGAGATAGTTGCCCGTACAGCATCCCATGGGCCCCCAGTAGACTATCCTGTCCCCCCACACTGGGTGATTGCGCAGATAAGTGGCCACGAGATGCTCCATGGCGTGGAAAGCCTCAGGCGGCAGCGCCGGCTCCCGGTTAGGCTCTGTCATGCGGATATCGAAGGTGGTGAGGGTGTCGCCCGCAGGGGTGACATCGCGGCGCGAGACGTATATCCCCCTCAGCAGCCGGTTGTGGTCGATGGTGAAACTTGCTATCTTCTTCATTTCTCAGGCAGGGATTCAAGGAGTTTCCTCACGAGTGAGAAGGAGTGGCGCGGGGCGTCCTCCCAGAAGTCGGCATACTGGCGTGAGTTGTCGTGAGAGCACCAGGGTGAGTCGCTGATGACGCGCATGCAGAAATATGGGATGGAGAGCCGCTCGCACACCTGGGCGATGGCCGCGCTCTCCATGTCGACAGCAAGCACTCCGGGAAACCGCGAGCGTATCAGGTCGACCTCCTCGCGCTTCGATATGAAAAGTTCACCGGAGACAATCATGCCCCTCTTCACCGAAGGCCCCTCGAGGACCTCCTCAAACGTCACGGCCGGGAGCATGCGTGGCGAGCCGGGGACACGTCCCCATTCCTCGCCTATACACCAGAAGTCATGATGGGCCAGCGCTGTGGCAATCACGGTGTCCATCACGGCCACCTCAGGCCCCGCGCCGGCTGCCACACCCGTGTTGATGACCAGGTCAGGGCTGTAATGGTCAGCCATCAGGGTGGCGCCCATGGCAGCGTTCACCTTGCCTATGCCACATTCCATCACTATTACGGTGTGGCTCCCTATAGTGCCACGGTGAAATGTCGTGGCTCCGCGTGTTTCTTCCACGGGATTGTCGAGGAGAGGGAGTATTAGGCGGAGCTCTTTGCTCATCGCCACGATTATAGCAATTCTCACAGTTGGATTTATGTAGAGGTTATCGTTTAATTGTTTTGTTGTCTATTGTCTCTTTCACTTATCATCCAGCGCCCGGACTCACGTGGGACAGTCAGAGCCGACAATTCCCAGAGGATATAGACCGGAGTGAACACCACCAGGAGAGTGAGAGGGTCGCCCGACGGAGTCACCACCGCCGCGATGATGAGGAGCGCCACAATGGCATGGCGCCTGTACAGGCTGAACACACCCCGTCTCAACACCCCGGCCTTCCCCAGCAGCCACGCCACCACGGGGAGCTCAAAGACAATCCCCATCACCAGCACCGTCATCATGAAGGTGTCTATATATGAGTCGAGTGATATCTGATTCGGGATGAGAGCGCTCAGCTGATAGTCTGCCAGGAAGCGCAGCGTCAGCGGAAAGACCAGGAAATAGCCAGTGGCCATCCCCAGGAAGAACATCAGGCATCCACCTGTAAAGGCCGGGACGGCTCCACGCTTCTCATGGTCATAAAGCCCCGGTGACACGAATCCCCACAGCAGGAATATGATGATTGGAAATGACAGCGCCGCACCCAGCCACACCGACGTGGAGACATGGACGAAAAACTGTGACGCGAGCCGGATATTAATGAGGTTCACCTCCTCCATGCCTATTCCAAGCACCCCGTAGAGCGGAAAATCCGGATGGCACGGAGCTAGGATGACACGGTCGAACAGCCGCGGCATCGCCGCGAAACACACTCCTGTGAGCACGACAACAGCGGCAACTGCCTGGAGCAACACTCCGCGCAGGGCCTCGGCATGGTCCCAGAAGGTAGACCGGTTCATTTCTCTTTGTCGGCTTCTATTGGCCGTTCTATCTCATTTTTGGCATCGTTCAGGCCCTCCTTAAAGGAACTGACCCCCTTACCGAGCGAGCGAGCCAGCTCAGGGATGCGCTTAGCGCCAAATAACAGAAGCACAACTACGAGAATCACTATTATCTCGCCTGTGCCAAGGTTGAATATGCAGGGTATCATGGTGTTTTTGGTTCTCTTTGAGTAATATCAGACACAAAGTTAGCCATTTTTACACTCAAACCGGCGTTTTAGGTTCTAAAAATAGACAAAAAATTCTTAACTTTGCGATTATCATTCACGAATCAACCTTAAATTACCATGAACAAATATCCCAAGATTGGAATCCGTCCTGTCATCGACGCGCGCCAGGGTGGCGTGCGCGAGAGCCTCGAAGAAAAAACAATGTGTCTGGCCCATGCCGTGGCCGACCTCATCTCCACAAACCTCCGCTACCCTGACGGCACCCCCGTCGAGTGTGTCATAGCCGACGGCACTATTGGCCGTGTTCCCGAGACAGCCGCCTGCGCAGCCAAGTTCGAGCGCGAGGGAGTAGGCGCCACCATCACCGTCACCTCCTGCTGGTGCTACGGCGCCGAGACCATGGACATGAATCCTCACTGGCCAAAGGCCGTGTGGGGTTTCAACGGCACTGAGCGCCCCGGAGCCGTCTATCTGGCCGCAGTCCTCGCCGCCCACGCCCAGAAGGGCCTCCCCGCATTCGGCATCTATGGCCACGATGTCCAGGATCTCGATGACAACACCATACCTGCCGATGTAGCTGAGAAACTTCTCCGGTTCGCACGCGCTGCTATGGCTGTGGCTATCATGAGAGGCAAGTCATACCTTTCCATAGGCTCAATGTGCATGGGCATTGCCGGCTCGATTGTTAATCCTGACTTCTTCCAGGAATACCTGGGCATGCGCAACGAGAGCGTCGACGAGACCGAGATTCTCCGCCGCATGGACGAGGGCATCTATGACCATGAGGAGTATGCCAGGGCTATGGCCTGGACCGAGAAATACTGCAAGCCCAACGAGGGTGAGGACTTCAAGAACCGCCCAGAGAAGAAGAAGACCCGCGAGCAGAAGGATGCTGACTGGGAGTTCATCGTGAAGATGACTCTCATTGTCCGCGACCTCATGAAGGGAAATCCCCGTCTGCTCGAGATGGGATTCAAGGAGGAAGCCAACGGCCACAACGCTATCGCAGCCGGTTTCCAGGGCCAGCGCCAGTGGACAGACTGGAAGCCCAACGGCGACTACACCGAGGCTCTCATGAACACTTCATTCGACTGGAACGGCATCCGCGAGGCTTTTGTGCTGGCCACTGAGAACGATGCCTGCAACGGTGTCGCGATGCTTTTCGGCCATCTCCTCACCGGGTGTGGCCAAATGTTCTCCGACGTGCGCACCTACTGGAGCCCTGAGGCCGTGAAGCGTGTCACCGGCAAGGAACTCACAGGACGTGCCTCAGGTGGCATCATCCACCTCATCAACTCAGGCGCCACGACTCTCGATGCCACCGGCGCCAGCGTCAATGCCAAGGGTGAGCCTTGCATGAAGCCCTCATGGGAGATGACTGAACAGGACATGGAGGCTTGCCTCAAGGCCACAACATGGTATCCAGCTGACCGCGACTATTTCCGCGGAGGGGGCTTCTCAAGCAACTTCCTCACTAAGGGCGGCATGCCTGTCACCATGATGAGGCTCAACCTTGTCAAGGGTCTCGGACCGGTTCTCCAAATAGCTGAGGGATGGACTGTGGAGATCGACCCTGAGATAAACAAGGTGCTCGACATGCGCACAGACCCCACATGGCCCACCACATGGTTCGTTCCCCGTCTCTGCCCTGACCGTGACGCTTTCAAGGATGTCTACTCAGTGATGAACAACTGGGGCGCAAACCATGGGGCCATCTCATACGGCCATATCGGGCGCGACCTCATCACTCTCGCCTCAATCCTGCGCATCCCTGTGTGCATGCACAACATCGAGGACGAGGGCATCTTCCGCCCCGCTGCCTGGAACGCTTTCGGAATGGACAAGGAAGGCTCAGACTATCGCGCCTGCGCTGCCTACGGCCCCATATACAAGTGAGCCGATGGAAGAAAAGACCACACGTTATGTCCGCACTCTTGACCTGCGCGACGATGCTGCCCTGATAGCCGAATATCGTCGGCGCCATGCCCGGGGCAATGTATGGCCAGAGGTCATCGCGGGCATCCGTGAGGTGGGGATCCTCGGGATGGATATCTACATCCGTGACACACGGTTGGTGATGATTCTCGAGGCTCCCGCCTCTCTCGACCTTGACGCCGCCATGGAGCGGCTTGCCACTCTCCCACGTCAGCAGGAGTGGGAAGATTATATGTCCCTCTTCCAGCAGTCAGGTCCCGGAGCTTCGTCGGCAGACAAATGGCAGCCCATGGAGAGGATGTTTTACCTTTATGATGCAGACACACTGGAGGACACACCATGAAAGAGTCACAGTCAATGTTCCGCTACAATGGCGTGAACTATCTCCTTCCGTTCATTCTCATCACGAGTTGTTTCGCCCTCTGGGGATTTGCCAATGACATCACCAACCCCATGGTGAAGGCCTTCTCCAAGATATTCCGAATGAGTGTCACGGAGGGGAGTCTTGTCCAGGTGGCCTTCTATGGCGGTTATTTCGCCATGGCCTTCCCGGCCGCCATCTTTATCCGCCGCTACTCCTACAAGGCTGGCATCCTTCTGGGCCTCGGCCTCTATGCCTTGGGTGCGTTCCTGTTCTATCCCGCCATGATGACGGGCACCTACTATCCGTTCCTGCTGGCCTACTTCATTCTCACCTGCGGACTCTCCTTCCTGGAGACGAGCGCCAACCCTTACATCCTCTCGATGGGCTCGGAGGAGACGGCCACACGCCGCCTCAACATGGCGCAGTCGTTCAATCCCGTGGGATCGTTGGCCGGAATGTGGGTGGCCATGACTTTTATCCAGGCTCGACTCAACCCCATGGACAGCGCCGGGCGCGCCTCACTCTCTGACGCTGAGTTTGAGGCCGTGAGAGACTATGATCTCGGAGTCCTCATCGAACCTTACATGTTCATAGGATTGGTGGTGCTTGTCATCTTTGCCGTCATCGCCATGACCCGCATGCCTCACAATGGCGACAAGAGCCACGATGTCCACTTCTTCCACTCCATCAAGCGCATATTCTCCATTCCCCGCTATCGCGAGGGTGTCATAGCCCAGTTCTTCTATATCGGCGCACAGATAATGTGCTGGACCTTCATCATCCAGTATGGGACAAGGGTCTTCATGCTCGAGGGGATGGACGAGAAGAGTGCGGAGGTGCTGTCTCAGCGCTACAATATTGTGGCCATGGCTATCTTCTGCTGCAGCCGCTTCATCTGCACCTACCTGCTCCGATTTGTCAATGCCGGGCGTCTTCTCGCTATCCTCGCCATAGCCGGAGCCATTCTCACCCTGGGAGTCATCTTCAGCGATGGCCGTGTGGGCATGTACTGCCTGGTGGCTGTCTCAGCCTGCATGTCGCTCATGTTCCCCACCATCTATGGCATAGCCCTCAACGGCCTGGGCGACGATGCCAAATTTGGCGCGGCCGGACTGATCATGGCTATTCTGGGAGGCTCAGTGCTTCCACCTCTCCAGGCCCGCATCATCGACTGTGGCTCTGTGGCCGGGTTCCCAGCCGTGAATTTCTCGTTTGTCCTCCCCCTCATCTGCTTCATTGTGGTGACTCTCTACGGAATAAGGCGTGTGAATGACTGATAATTGGCAAAAATTTCTTACCTTTGCAGCCGAAAATCACGAAACTAATCATTCACACAGATATGAAAGCATTTGTATTCCCCGGACAGGGTGCCCAGTTTGTTGGTATGGGCAAGGACCTGTATGACAATAACCCCGTGGCTAAGGAGATGTTTGAGAAAGCAAACGATATCCTCGGCTTCCGCATCACAGACCTCATGTTTGAGGGTACTGACGAGGACCTTCGTCAGACCAAGGTGACACAGCCCGCCATATTCTTGCACTCCGTTATTCTCGCCAAGACCATGGGCGATGAGTTTGACCCCTCGATGGTGGCCGGCCACTCGCTCGGTGAGTTTTCTGCTCTCGTGGCAGCCGGAGCCCTCAGCTTTGAGGATGGTGTGCGCCTGGTGTCAGCCCGTGCGCAGGCCATGCAGAAGGCTTGCGAGATGAACCCCTCGACAATGGCTGCTGTCCTCGCCCTTCCAGATGAGAAGGTTGAGGAGATTTGCGCCGGCATTGACGGCACAGTCGTTTGCGCCAACTACAACTGTCCCGGACAGCTCGTCATCTCAGGCGAGGTCGAGGCTATCGACGCTGCATGCGAGCAGCTCAAGGCTGCCGGTGCGAAGCGCGCCCTCAAACTCAAGGTTGGTGGCGGTTTCCACTCACCCTGCATGGAGCCTGCCCGCGCAGAGCTCGCAGAGGCCATCGAGAAGACAGAGTTCCACACACCCTCTGTGCCCGTATACCAGAACGTCGATGCCAAGCCCCACACCGATCCCTCTGAAATCAAGGCCAACCTCGTGGCTCAGCTCACAGCCCCCGTGCGTTGGACACAGAGTGTCAAGAACATGGTGGCCGATGGTGCAACAGAGTTCATCGAAGTAGGTCCCGGCAAGGTGCTGCAGGGACTGGTGGCCAAGATAGCCCCCGAGGCTGCAACCTCAGGCCGTCAATAAAGATACCCCTGAACAACCCACACAACCACCCCGCTCCTTCCCCCGAAGGTCGCAGGGTGGTTTTTCTTTTCCCCTAAGCCCAATGACAAATCTAAAAGTATGCGGAATTCCGCAGCCGCAGGCCGCAAACGGCGCCCGCGGGCCGCTGAATTACCTTCCCGAAGGCTTTTGCAAATGACCAAACCAAGGGATATAAATCTTTGCGTTGAAGCCCCAATCGGGGGATGGAATTATTTCATGAACTCTGCGGCGCGGCGTGGGTCGGCGCCGAGCTCTACTGCTCGGCGGGCATCGGCCTTGGCGTCCTCAGGACGGAAGCGCATCTTGTTGAGTGCGGCTCTGTAGAGATAGAGCTCGCCATCGTCAGGAGCCATCTCCAAGGCGATGGCTATATCATCTGACGCTTCCTGAAGACGTCCGGTCATGAGATTGCAGTAAGCCCTCGCCCCATAATACTCAGGCACTTTGTAGGTGTCAAGAATCTGTGTATAGAGTGGAATCGCCTCCTCATATTTGCCCATGGAGCACAGAAATGCCGCAGAGACTATGTGGGTCTCATCGCTGTCGGGGGCGTGAAGATTGAGCCATTCGGTGTCGGCTCTGGCTGCGGCAAACTTGCGGTGGCGCAGTGAGAGCAGGGCATGATTGAAGCGCGAGCCTGTGTCGACGGAGTCAAGTTGCATGATGAGTTCATAGTCCTTCATGGCCTCACGGTCATTTCCGAGGGCAGCCTGGACACGGGCGCGATTGGTGAGAATGGTGACAGAGCGTGGTGCGAGAGTGTGAGCCTCATCCAGAGTGGCCAGGGCAATACTGTCTTGGCCCAGATTGAACTGTATAAGCCCGACATTGCACAGCAGCATTATGTTGCCCGGATTCTCAGGCTCCAGAGTCATGGCGCGGTCGAGGGCTGCGAGAGCCTTGAGCCACTCACCCTTAGCGCAAGCCTTGTCGGCCTCACCGACAGCCTCCATGTAGGGTGTCTCGGCCAATGCACTCAGCATTGACAGCATCATGAGTGCCAAGGTGATGCAGTTTCTCATATGTCGGAGAGATTAGTGCGGTATTCTCGCGGTGAGATACCCGTGAGATGCTTGAAATACTTGCCGAAAAACGACTGGTTGGAGAAGTTGAGCGACGAACTGATCTCCTGAATGTTCATGCCGGTGGACCGTAGCATCAGTTTGGCCTCGAGTATGACCCTCTGGTCTATCCAGTCGCCCGCGGTGCGTCCGCTCACCTCCTTTAGCACCGACGATAGGTGCTTGGGGGTCACAAACAGCCTGTCGGCATAGAAATTCACAGACCGCTCGTTCTTGAAATTCTTCTCCAGCGTCTCAATGAACTGAGAGAGCAGTTCTTCGCGGCGCGACTTGTGGCCCAGATCCCTTGTGCGCAGCGCGTAGATGCCCAGAGCATTGTAGAACAGCAGTTCGCACAGGCTCTCAAGAGCCATGGTGCCGAAGGGACGGTCGACATCGCGGAGCTGACGCTTGAACATGTCGTAAATCAGAGAGAGCGACTCATATTCCTCAGATGTGATCTTAATCATCGGGTCACCGTTATATATGAGGCTGTAGGGGATGACGTATTGTAGCGATGGGAGCATGTGGTGTAGACACTCCTCGGTCACTGTGATGAAAAAGCCCTTGAAGTCGTTGCTCGTCTCGAATCGGTCCACGACATGACCCGGACGTAGCACCATTACATGATGGCTTCCCATCTTGCGCGGAGTCACATCAATCTCGGCCGACACCTCACCATTGCCACACACGGCCAGAATCATGCTGTCGAGCTTGGCCGGAAATGAGATGAACGGAATCTCTTTCAGTGTTCGAAACACATGGATGTCACGCCTGAATCCTAATGAGCGTCTGGGGTCTTGGATCTGCATATATACTGGAGAGAATAGGGGATGGTGTTTTGGTGTTATTTTATATTGCGTCTGTTGAGCTCAGCCTGATAGCGGCGGGCATTCTCGCGGTGAGCCGCAAAGTCAGTGGCGAAGTTGTGGTAGCCTGAGAAGTCTTCCTTGGCACACATGAATAGATAGGGGTGGTCAGGGGCATTAAGCACGGCGTCTATGGAGGCTGCCGCCGCCACTCTGATGGGACCAGGTGGAAGTCCGGCGTGGAGATAGGTATTGTAAGGGGAGTTGACTTTGAGATGCTCACCCTTGATGCGCCGCAGTGAAAAATCGCCGGTGGCAAATTTCACCGTCGGGTCAGCCTGAAGCCTCATCCCTTTGTGGAGGCGGTTGAGGTAAAGGCGAGCCACCTTGGGGCGCTCGTCGCTCTTGGCTGTCTCTTCCTCAATGATGGAAGCCACCGTGGCTGCCTGCACCTTGGTCAAACCCTCCCGCTTGGCCTTGGCAACACGCTCGGGTGTCCAGAAGCGATTGCGATAGTCAAGCAGGCGTCTCACCACGCCGGAGGCTGAGGAATTCCAATAGAACTCATATGTGTCAGGGATGAACGCGGCCGGATATCCGGCGCGGTTGAATCCCTCTGCGGGAAGCACCTCATCGCATGCAGCCAGAAATTCCTCGGGGCTACATTCAAGCTGTGAGGCTATACGGGCGGCGAGCAGGTCCATAGTCCTCGGGCCTTTGAACGACAGCGTCACCGGAGTCTGCCTGCCTGTAGACAGCCTGCGGGCTGCCTTCAGAGCCGTCATCCCATTGTCTATCCTATATGCACCGTTGCTCCCGCCTGGGGTGCCTCCAATAAGCGACCACATCATGTAGACCCTAGTTCCCATCGAGGATCCCAGGGATGACTTCAGGCTATCCTTCACAGCATCCCGGTCGGCACCCTTGGGGATATAGACCCAGTCGCCATCATCACCGGCACCTGTGTGGGGGATGAAGGCGAAGCAAAACACTCCGAAAATCACGGCAAAGAAGGCAATCACCGCTATCATCACCCCCATGGAGTGGCGGTGAAGCCATGATTCCTTGTTCTTCCCTTTTTTTCTCCCGGGTGTCTTTGGCTTTTTAGGACGCGGAGCAGGGGATTTTGGAGTTTCTGTGGGTTTCTGTTCAGTCATCTCAATTTATGGAGTGAGTCTAGAAGCGACTGGAGTTTGTCGCGGACATCGCGGAGCGAGGCCAGAGCCTCAGCGCGCTTGATGACACCGTCGCGGTTCACCTTCAGTTCCTCGCGTGCAGCCTCGATGCGCAGCCCCTTGTCGTGAAGCAGGAACTTGAGTATGCGCAGGTTCTCGATGTCGCGCGGAGTGTAGAGGCGGGTCCCCTTGGCGTTGCGGTGTGGTACGGCAGTGGGAAACTGAGTCTCCCAGAATCTCAGTGTTGACTGAGGCAGGCCGAGCATCTCTGCCACATCGCCAATCTTGTAATATCGCTTGTCGGTCGGATGCATAAATAACATGCAAAGATAACCAAAAAACTCCTCATGGCAAAATTCGATGGAAAAGTTGGAGATGAGGGGGGATTTATGTACTTTTGTAGGTCAATTTCATGAGTATGGACAAGGATATCACTCTAAGCGGAGTAAGACTCCACTACACTGACAACGGCTCCGGGCCTCGGACACTCGTGCTGATGCACGGCTGGGGTTGTGACCACACCACCCTGGCGTCTGTGGAGCGAGTAGCGCTCAGTGAGGGGTGGCGTGTCATAAATGTTGATTTCCCTGGTTTCGGAGGCTCTGAGGAGCCGCCGGAGGTGTGGGGAGTCGAGGAGTACACCCGGGTCATCGAGGACCTTGTCTCAGCCCTGGGAATTGAGAGGCCCTCATTGCTGGGACATTCATTCGGCGGGCGAGTGGGCATTCTCTATGCATCGCGTCATCCTGAGGTTGGCAAACTCATACTTGTAGACGCCGCCGGCATAAAGCCACGGCGCACATTTACATATTATCGCAAGGTGTATGCCTTCAAGGCCATGAAGTGGCTGATGTATCTGGCTCTCGGACGCAAGGAGGCTGAGCGGAGGCTCGATGCCCGGAGGGCAAAGGCCGGGTCGTCAGACTATGCGCAGGCCACCCCGATGATGAGGCGCATCCTATCAAAGGTTGTCAACGAAGACCTCACCTCACGGCTGCCGCTCATCAAGGCTCCCACGCTCCTCATATGGGGCGCTGACGACACCGCCACACCGCTGGCAGATGCGCGCAAGATGGAGAGCCTGGTTCCTGACGCAGGTCTTGTCAGCTTTGACGGGTGTGGCCACTACAGTTTTCTCGACAATCCCAGGGGCTTCAAGGCTGTGCTGGAAACTTTTCTGAAGTAAGTCAAATTCTCTTCTCTCACTGCTCAACCAACTATGTATCTGTTCACGTATATCACCCTGATTATAGCACTTATCGGCGCAGTCTACGAACTGAGGCGATGCTTGATGATGCTGCAGCAGAATTCTTATCGAAACGAGCGATATCGCCGATGGCTCACTGCCTCGGAGGACACTACCTCCCTGCGCCGACTGGTGAGCGGGGCAGTGGTGCTGGCTTCCTTCTCAACGCTCAGTTTCCCCCTCGTCTCCATGGGGCTTGTGTGCTTTGTCTCGATACTCAATATCATCAATCTCATCACGGCGCGCTATAAGAAGCCGCTGGTTTGGACACCGAGGGCAAAACGCATCTATGCTGTCACCGCGTTTCTGGCCATTGTCGTCATAGCCGGCTCATATTTCTTGGCCGGACAGGGGGAGTGTGGAGTGAGCATTGCGGCCGTAACCGCCCTGGGTGTCTATTGCTTCTCACACCTTTTCATACTCATAGCCAACTGGCTTCTGAAACCTGTGGAGACGAAGATAAATAAGGGGTATTACAACGATGCGGAGCGCATCCTGCGCTCGATGCCGGGACTGAAGGTGATAGGAATCACAGGCAGTTATGGCAAGACCAGCACAAAGCATTATCTCAACCGCATACTCGCGGAGCATTTCGATGTGATGATGACCCCCGGCAGCTATAACACCACGATGGGTGTGATACGCACTGTCCGCGAATATCTCAAGCCATACAATGAGGTCTTTATCGTTGAGATGGGGGCCAAGCAGCCGGGGGATATCAAGGAAATCTGCGACCTTGTGCATCCGGAGATTGGAATAATCACGGCCGTTGGGCCGCAGCATCTTGAGTCGTTCAAGACCATCGAGCGGGTCCAGCAGACCAAGTTTGAGCTTGTCGACTCCCTCCCAGCCGACGGCCTCGCAGTGGTCAACGATGACTTTCCCTATGTAGCGTCGCGGAAGGTTGAGAATGTGGAGTGCATACGCTATGCCGTCACCTCGACAGGCGCAGCACAATACGTGGCCACAGATGTGAGATATACCCCCTCAGGCACAAAATTCACAGTGGTCACTCCTGACGGAAGCCGGCTGGAGTTCTCGACACGCCTGGTGGGTGAATGTAATGTCAGCAACCTCCTTGCAGCCATCATCGTGGCGCTGAGGCTCGGTGTGCCCGAACAGAAGATACGCTATGCTGTGGGGCAGATTGAGCAGGTGGAGCACCGTCTCAACATGAAGCGAACGCCAATGGGAGTCACCATCATCGATGATGCCTTCAACTCGAATCCCACAGGCTCAGGGATGGCCTTGGATGTGCTTGCCATGATGGACAAGGGGAGACGCATAGTGGTTACCCCGGGCATGATTGAGCTCGGCGACAAGCAGGAGGAACTGAACCGTGAGTTCGGAAAACGGATTGCCATCTCGGCCGACATAGCCATCGTTGTGGGCGAGTATAACCGCGACGCCATAGTCTCTGGCATCGAGAGTGTGGAGCCGCGCATAGCAAAGATTCATACGGTGGGGTCGTTTGCGGAGTCGCAGACATTGCTGGCCGGGATGCTCAAGCCCGGCGACACTGTGCTCTATGAGAATGATCTCCCTGACACATTTAAATAATCCAATACAAGTAAGGTCAATCCTTCAAATCCCATTATCTCAGAATGAAAACAAACATCGGAGTGTTCTTCGGCGGCCGTTCCACCGAACATGAGATATCGGTCATCTCGGCCTCGCAGGCCATGGCCGCCATCGACCGCGAGAAATATGACGTGACACCCATCTATATCTCCAAGCAGGGACGCTATTATACAGGCGATGCTCTATTTGACATCAAGAACTACAAGGATATCCCCGCTCTTCTCGATAAGTGCACACAGGTCTACATGGAGCCAAGCTATGGCGACTATAACCTCTATCGTGTGAAGAAACCTATGTTCGGCTCGGCTGTCGTCACTACTCTCGATGTGGTCATCCCGGTGCTTCATGGATCCAACGTTGAGGATGGCATCTTTGAGGGAGTGCTGGAGACCATAGGGATTCCCTATGCCGGGTGCAACACCCTGGCGAGCGCCAACGGCATGGACAAGATAACAATGAAGATGATTCTGCGCGAGTGTGGAATCCCGGTGATTGACTATGTGTGGTTCACAGACAAGGAGTGGTTTGCGAAGCGCGAAGAGCTGATTGAGCGCATCGAGAGCAAGATTGGCTATCCGGTGATTGTCAAGCCCGCCAATCTCGGCTCTAGTGTGGGCATAGGGCGCGCGGCTGATCGTGAACAGCTCATTGAGAAAATCGACACTGCTGAGAAATATTCATCGCGCATCATTGTGGAGGACATGGTGGACAATCTAAAGGAGATCAACTGCTCGGTGCTGGGCGACTGCGATGAGTATCAGTCGTCGGTGCTCGAGGAGCCGATAAAGAGTGCGGAGATTCTCTCGTATGAGGACAAGTATATGGGTGGCACGAAGGGAGCCAAGGGTATGCAGGCATCACAGAAGCGCATCCCTGCCGAACTTCCTGCCGATGTCACGAAGCGTATACAGTTTCTGGCGGGCGAGACTTTCAGGGTGCTTGGCTGTCATGGCGTGAGCCGCATCGACTTTATCATAGATGATGACAAGAACGAGATATATGTCAACGAGATAAACACTATCCCAGGTTCTCTCTCATTCTATCTGTGGGAGGCCACGGGCATCCCCTTCACTGAACTTATGGACCGCCTGGTGCGCCTGGCTCTCAAGCGCAAGCGTGAGCAGGGACAGAAAACCGTGAGCTATGACCAGAACATCTTTGCGATGACCTGTGGAGCCAAGGGTGGAGTGAAGGGTGCCAAGGCTTGATGTGAGGGTATGGGCAACGTGTATTACTGGATTCTGGCGTCCTTCGTCTTCGGGATATTTTCCGGGGGCCTCTACACGTGGATGTCGCCACGGCGCAAGGGGGCGCGGCGCACTCTGCTCAGGAGCAGTGCGGCCTACACGGCCGTGGGACTGGCGATAGTCTATGTGATTATGATTTTCTTGTGAGCCGTCGGGTCAGTCGTGGTGATATGGCTCGCCTCTCATTATGGTGGTGGCTCGGTAGACTTGCTCTGCAAAGAAGAGTCTCACCATCTCGTGGGTGAAGGTCATCCTGGAGAGGGACAGTCTACGGTCAGAGCGGTCATAGACCTCCTTAGAGAATCCATAGGGGCCGCCTATCACATAGACTATCCTCTTAAGTCCGCTCACCATGGCTCGCTCGATCTCTGCGGCAAACTGACGCGAGTTCAACTCGGCGCCACGCTCGTCGAGGAGTGTCACGAGATCGCCGGGCTGCAGAGCTGCCAGTATGGACTTACCCTCGCGCTGCTTCTGGGCATCCTCAGAGAGTCCGCGCGGGGAGCGGAGATCAGGTATAATCGTCATCTCGACGGGGACATGGTGAGAGGCGCGGCGCAGGTAGTCGTCGACTGCGGTGGCTATGTATGGCGTGGATGTCTTGCCCACGGCTATGATAACGATTTTCATTGATAGAAATAATTTTATACAAACAGATATGAAAACTAAAGACCAACTCATTGACGACCTCCTCACTCTGGCGTTTGCCGAGGATGTGGGCGACGGTGACCACACCACTCTCAGCACCATTCCGGCAGACGAGCGCGGAGTGCAGCGCCTCATCATCAAAGAGGAGGGTATCCTTGCGGGTGTCGATGTGGCGCGCAAGGTGTTTGAGAAGTTTGACCCTGAGCTCAAGATGACCGTCTATATCAACGATGGCGCTCATGTGAAGCCGGGCGATGTGGCATTTGAGGTTGAGGGCACTGTCCGTTCGCTGCTCCAGACAGAGCGTGTGATGCTCAATATCATGCAGCGCATGAGTGGCATAGCCACACAGACGGCCCGCTATCAGGAGCGTCTCGAGGGGTTGAAGACCAAGGTGCTTGACACCCGAAAGACCACACCGGGAATGCGTATGCTCGAGAAGGAGGCTGTCCGCATCGGCGGCGGATGCAATCACCGCATCGGACTCTTCGACATGATTCTCATCAAGGACAATCATGTCGACTTTGCCGGTGGCATCAAGCAGGCCGTGGAAGCTGCCAAGGCTTACTGCAAGGAGAAGGGGAAGGGCCTGAAGATTGAGGTCGAGGTGCGCAACACTGAGGAGATTCAGCAGGCTCTCGAGGCCGGCGTAGACCGCATAATGCTCGACAATTTCACGCCTGAGCGGACTCGTGAGGCCGTGAAACTCATCAACGGGCGTGTTGAGGTCGAGTCATCGGGTGGAATCACACTCGACACCCTCCGTGACTATGGAGAGTGTGGTGTGGACTTCATCTCAGTCGGCGCCCTGACTCACTCAGTCAAAGGGCTCGACATGAGTTTCAAGGCTAAGAAATAGTCTATTCCCTGAATTCGAGGAGCATTTCCAACGACAGTTCGCTGAAACTCTTGACGCAGATGTCTGAGAGCTCGGCTACGGTCTCAATGGGGTTTGTGGTGGCAATGCCCACTGCTGTGGCGCCAGAGGCGCGGGCGGCAAGAAGTCCGTTTATGGAATCCTCGAAGACATAGCAATCGCTCACGGGCACACCGATAAGCCCGGCTCCAAGGATGTATCCTTCGGGGTCGGGTTTACTCTTGGACACCATGTCGGCGGTGACAATCTTAGAGGCGGCATTGCGCAGCTCTGGGCGGCGGGCAAAGAGTTTGTCCATCTTGGCATTGTCGCTGCTGGTGACGATGGCTGTGGGGATGTTGTGGGCGGCCAGAGACTCGAGGAACTCCTTGACCCCGGGATAGACTACATAGTCCATCCGGCTCTCAAACTGATAGAGCTCATCCTTGATTTTCTCGCGGTCATCCTCAGGGAAGTTCTCGAGAATCTCAGTTAGGGTTGTCCCCTTGATGCGGTCTTTGAAGTCGGACCCTTTTTGGTAGCGGTCGCCGATAGAGCCCCAGAAAACGGAATACTCTCCCTCGCTGTCGACCAGGACTCCGTCAAGGTCAAACAGCATTCCTGTCTTATGTGTCATCTTGCTTTTCTTCTATTGTTATCCACACATTAAAACGAGGAATCGGAGGGGAATATTGCATTTTCAGCAGGGGGGCTTACAGATACTTGTCTTCGACGACTTTCATTCGGTCGTCCAGGGTGAAGACACGTGGGGTGCCTGTGGGGATCTCTTCGTGGACAATGGCCTCCGGGGTGAGATGGTTGAGCATCATCACGAGCGCGCGGAGGGAGTTGCCGTGAGCCGCCACAATCACTTTGCCGTAGAGCTGGAGAGCGGGGATTATCTTCTCTTCCCAGACCGGTTTGACACGGGCTACGGTATCTTTGAGCGACTCTGTAAGGGGGAGCTCGTTGGCTGAGAGCTCACTGTATCTGAGATCGCGGATGGGGGAGCGGTCATCGCCTGGCTCAAGGGCGGGGGGACAAACGTCATAACTTCTGCGCCATATGTGGACCTGCTCGTCGCCATATTTGGCCGCTGTCTCAGCCTTGTTGAGGCCCTGTAGGGCGCCATAGTGGCGCTCGTTGAGATGCCAGTCCTTCACCACCGGGAGCCAGACCCTGTCCATGGAGTCGAGGGCTATGTCGAGGGTGTGGATAGCTCTCTTGAGATAAGATGTGAAGCAATAGCGTGGAAGGATGCCTGACTCAGCAATCTTCCGGCCGGCTTCGGCTGCCTCCTCGCGTCCCTTGGGGGAGAGTTCGACGTCGGTCCATCCTGTGAACAGGTTTTCGAGGTTCCACTGGCTCTGGCCGTGGCGGAGTAGTATGAGATGTTTCATGACTCTATTTTCAGATGTTGTTTTAAAAACTAACGTCCGGAGAGTTATAAATGTTTATTGACAGGAATCCCCGTCGCCGGGGATGGGACGGGGATGCTGAGACGTCACGGCTGCCGGGAGGGGGTGAGATTTCACCTCTTTGGGAGAAGGAGAACGGTCTTTTGTGCAATATGGATTGAGTGGCAACCGTTTTTATGTTGAGGTCAGTATATGAGTACAAATATGTATCATTACAAAGATACAGATTAACCATAATTTTCTCAAATATTTAATAATCATTAACATAAATATGGCTCCAGATTCAAATTCTTCAGACGATTCGATGAAATGGACGGTTGTGAAGAGCGAGTATCTCTTTAACCGTCCGTGGCTCACTGTGCGCCGTGACACCGTGCGTCTTCCCAACGGTGTGATTCATCCTGAATACTATGTGCTTGAATATCCGAAGTGGATAAATGTCATTGCCATAACCCCTGAAGGGAAGTATGTGATGGTGAAGCAGTATCGCCACGGTCTCGGAATTGTGGCTACCGAACTCTGTGCTGGTGTGGTTGAAGATGGTGAGGATCCACTCGATGGAGCCAAGCGCGAACTTCTAGAGGAGACCGGATTCGGAGGGGGAGAGTGGGAACTGTCTATGGTCATCTCAGCCAATCCGGGGAGTCAGAACAATCTGGCATATTGTTTCACTGCTCGCGGTGTGACACGCCAGACTGAGCAGCACCTTGATGAGACTGAGGATATCAAGGTTGAGCTTCTTGAAGAGGATGAGGTGCTAGAGATGCTCCGCTCAGACAATCTGAAACAGGCTCTGATGGCTGCTCCCCTATGGAAGCATTTTGCGCTCAAGAAAGGGTGTGGAAAATAGCGGCCATGTCGAGCGCGACTGAATCAGCCGTATTGGGGCCAATCACCCTCGTCGCTCTCTCAATCACCTCAGGCCTGGCATTTGAGGGTGAGACGCTTTCATCAGCGACCTCAAACATGGGGAGGTCGTTGAGATTGTCGCCATAGACCACCACTCTGTCTGCTCCTGTCATCTCCTTGAGTCTCATCACGGCCCCGGCTTTGCTGACTCCGGCTGAGAAGACTTCTATGTATGATATCCGTGGGTTGAAGATGTCGCTATAGGCTGAGACAGAGAGCATGGGGTTCTGCCGCAGGTCGTCGGCCAAGGGGCCGATTGTTTCTGTCTCTCCAATTCCCAGTAATAGAATAGTGTCTGGGAAGGGTGAAGCATATCCCTCGGCCGGGTCAAAGATGAATTTTTTCAGAGGGAGGCTGCGACGCTCTTGATAGAATGAGTCCTCGCGACGGGTGAGGGGACCGCAGTGATGGACTAGCATTCCATTTTCGGGGGTGAGGGAGTATACAAATGGATTTACTCCGTGGTGGGTCATGGCTGCCGCAGTCTCGCGCGCCATTTGTGCAGGGAACAGAACAGGATTCAGGAACTTATGTCTGTCTCTGTCCCAGAGGGCTGCTCCGGTCATCACGATAGCCGGAACACGGGTGAGAGTATCGGCGAGGAGCGGCTCAACGGTTGCCGGTGTGCGGGCGGTAGCCACGGTTATCAACGCACCACGGCGGCTGAGGGTCGATATGATCTCAGCGCTTCTGCGGCTCACACGGCTGTCCGTCGAAAGCAGCGTGCCGTCCATATCTGTAACAAAGAGGGTCTTCATAGTGCAAAGTTAATGAAAAAAATGATGCCGGACTGCTTCATCGCGAGGCAGCCCGGTTTGAACTTGCAATTTTGCATGTCACATGAAATTCTTACTTATAGTCGTTTTGGTCGACCTCTGAACAGGTTGTTGATTTTTTACACACCACAAAGTTATGCAATCCGCAGGGGTGAAACCATAGTTTAGAGGCCAATCTAAATGGAATCTCAATTATATAATTTGCAAGTGATTGATTGATAGATGGTACAATTGTGCCGATTGACGCGAGAATCTAAATTGAAATATATGGATTTTGACTTTATGAAGAACCCCGGCATAGACTTTTGGGGGGCCTATGCCGGGGTGTGGATGTCGTGAATTCAGAGTGGCGGATCAGTCTAGGCTGTGGATCACCAGGCCTGAGCGGAGCTTAGGTTCAAACCATGTTGTCTTGGGGGGCATGATGTTTCCGGAGTCGGCGATGTCCATGAGCTGCTTCATGCTGACGGGATAGAGAGCGAGAGCCACGGCCATCTCTCCGGAATCGACACGGCGCTTTAGCTCGTCGAGACCGCGGATGCCACCCACAAAGTCAATACGCTTGTCTGACCTGAGGTCTGTGATGCCCAGGATGTCGCGCAGGATAAGGTCGCTCGAGATGGTGACATCAAGCACACCGATGGGGTCGGAGTCGTTGTATGTCCCCTCCTTCGCGGTCAGTGAATACCAGTGGCCATCGAGATAGAGTGAGAAGTTGTGGAGCGCCTGCGGACGGTAAGGTTCGTCTGTCCCCTTGTCCTCGACTGTGAAATGTTCTGACACCTTCTGCAGGAACTCATCGGGGGTGAGACCGTTGAGGTCGCGCACCACGCGGTTGTAGTCGATGATGTTGAGGTGAGAGGCCGGGAAAGCCACTGCGAGAAACCAGTTGTACTCCTCGTCCCCCTTGTGATTGGGGTTGGACAGGGTCCTCTCATGCCCCACGAGAGCGGCGGCGGCTGAGCGGTGATGTCCGTCAGCAATGTAGAGCGAAGGTATCTTGGCAAACTCTTCGGTGACGGTCTTGATTGTCTCCGGGTCGTCGATTACCCAGAAGTGGTGGCCGAATCCGTCGGGGGCTGTGAAGTCATATTCGGGCTTTCCGGCGGTGACGCGGTCGATGACCTTTTGGAGCACGGGGTTGTCAGGGAAAGCAAAGAACACCGGCTCGATGTTGGCGTTGTTGACACGCACATGCTTCATGCGGTCCTCCTCCTTGTCGCGGCGGGTGAGTTCATGCTTCTTGATGCGTCCCTCCATGTAGTCCTCCACATTGGCGGCGACGACGATGCCATATTGGGTTCTTCCGTCCATGGTCTGGGCATAGATATAATATCTGTCCTCGCTGTCCTGGACAAGCCATCCGTTGCGGCGGAAGGCTGTGAAGTTTTCTACGGCCTTGTCATATACCTCCGGGGCGTGTTCATCTGTCCCGGGCGTGAAGTCGATTTCAGGCTTGATGATGTGATAGAGTGACTTGGGATTTCCCTGAGCCTCTTCACGAGCCTCCTCTGAGTTGAGCACATCGTATGGCCTCGAGGCCACTTGGGTGACAAGATCGCGAGGGGGACGTATGCCTCTGAACGGTTTTACTTTAGCCATGGCAGTGTTTTGTTTAAGGTAGGTTCTTTGTCGATGGAGTTATTTTTTTCTGAGGATGGTCTGTTTGCGGTCCGGGCCGATGGAGACAATAGTGATGGGTGTGGCGAGTTCTTTCTCGAGGAAGTCGATGTATGCCTTGAACTCTGCGGGGAACTCTTCCTCGCTCTGCATCTTGGTCATGTCTGTCTTCCAACCGGGGAGGGTGGTGTAGACAGGCTCGATTCCCTCCTCGATGGAGTAGGGGAATTGGCGTGTCTCCTCGCCGTTAATCTTGTAGGCGGTGCAGGCTTTGATTTCATCAAAACCGTCGAGGACGTCGCTCTTCATCATGATGAGCTGGGTCACACCGTTGAGCATGATAGCATAGCGGAGAGCCACAAGGTCAATCCATCCGCAGCGACGCTCGCGGCCGGTGACGGCGCCATACTCATGTCCGAGGTCGCGGATGGTCTTTCCGGTCTCATCAAAGAGTTCTGTGGGGAATGGTCCGCTCCCCACACGAGTACAATAAGCCTTGAAGATGCCGTAGACCTCTCCAATCTTGTTGGGAGCCACGCCGAGACCGGAGCATGCTCCGGCGCTTATGGTGTTAGATGATGTGACAAAGGGATATGAGCCGAAGTCGATGTCGAGCAGGGTGCCCTGTGCGCCCTCACACAGCACACTCTTGCCCTCGGCGAGGAGGTTGTTGACAAGATGTTCGGAATCCACAATCTCATAGCCCTTTATATACTCGATGGCCTCCATCCAGGTCTTCTCGAGATCGTCGAGATTGTCAGGTGTGGCGCCCATGGATTCGAGGCGTGAGAGGTGAAGGGCGCGGAGGGCGCCATATTTCTCGTCGAAGTTATGGAAGACATCGCCGAGTCTCAGTCCGTTGCGCGAGATTTTGTCTGTATAGGTTGGGCCGATGCCCTTGCCTGTGGTGCCGATTTTCTTACCTCCCTTGGCCTTCTCGTTTGCGGCGTCGAGCAGACGGTGTGTGGGGGTGATGAGATGGGCTTTCTTGGATATGCGCAGAATGGAGCGCAGGTCGACGCCGCTCTTCTCGAGTTCCTCGGCCTCCTGCTTGAAGAGGACGGGGTCGAGCACGACACCGTTGCCGATTATGTTGATCTGGCCGTGCTGGAAGATGCCAGACGGGATGGAGCGGAGCACATATTTCTTACCTTCAAACTCGAGGGTGTGACCGGCGTTAGGACCACCCTGGAATCGTGCCACCACGTCGTAGCGCGGGGTCAGCACATCGACTACCTTACCTTTTCCCTCATCGCCCCACTGGAGCCCGAGAAGCACATCTACTTTCATATCTTGGTTTATTCTAAAATTTCTTTTATCCATTCTTGCGGCAGCGCAGACACGAGCCGCTCACTGTGATGTCAATGCCTGATGTCGTGAACGATGGAAATCTCTTGGCCGCCAACTCGCGGAAGAGAGCCGCGTCGCGAACCTGTTTTCTTCGGCCGCAGCGGGAGCAGACGAGGGTAATCTTCACCGGGTCCTCGCCCCTGAGTTCCCACACGCCGTCTTTGCACATCACAATCCCGGCCTCCTCGAAAAGATGCAGGGTATTGTAGATGGTGGCGCGGCTCACTCTGAAACCATCGTCCTTCAATCCGTCCTCAACAGTGGCGGGTGTAAAGTTGAGTTTCAGCAGAAGCACTTTGTCGAGAATGGCAAGACGTTCTGACGATGTGCGTAGCCTGTGTGATTGCAGGTGCTTGTTGAGCAGTCGGAGAGCGGCCGATTTGCGTTTTTCCTCGTTCATGACATTGCAAAGTTACAATGATTGTGTCAAATATGCAATTTTTCACATATCTAATAGGGCAGACTCAACTGTTACGGTGGCTATCGGTAGCCTCAGATGGCGTTCATGCCTCGATCACACCTCTTGCCGTGAGGATATGGAAGATGAGATCGTTAAGGAGGTCATATGCATCCTGGCGTGAGCCTATTCCCTTTGACATGGCGTCACACTTTCTGATGGCAGTTATGATCTCGATGGTCTGCCTGACGTTGTAGCTCCGGGGGGCCGGCTCAAAGAACTTAAGCTGCCAGTCGTTTCGGAATCCCAGTGCATCCATGTAGCCCGACTTTGTCTTATCTGCCGTGTAGTGGTAGATGAGAATGTTGGCAAAATGGTTGAAGAGCACATTGACGGTCATGACCATGGGGTTGCTCTTGGGGTTGTTGCTGAAATATCTCACTATGGCGAAGGCTCTGTTGGCATTGCGCGAGTTGAGGGCGTCGATGAGTTCGTAGTTGTTGTAGTCCTTCGATATGCCGACATTTCGCTCGATAGCCTCGGGGGTGATCATGGCACCCTTGCCGAGGATGAGGCTGAGTTTGTCTATCTCGTTGTAGAGGTGGGAGAGGTCAGTGCCTATGTAGTCGCGCAACATCACCATGGCCTTAGGCTCGATGTTGAGGCCTTTCTCTTTGACAATGGCGGCTATGGCCGGGCCTATCTGGTTTTCCTTGAATTTGTTTGAGGTGAAGATGACACCGTTTTTCTTGACGGCTGCGTTGAGTTCCTTTCCTTTCACGAGCGCGCCTCTCGAGCATATCACAAAGATGGTGCTCTCGTTGGGGCGCGAGGCATAGTGGTGGAGTTTGTTCAGCTGGTCGGCGCGGATGGCCTGACACTCCTTGAGGATGACCACCTGGCGGTCTGCCATCATGGGGTAGCGGTGGCAGATGTCCATGGCGGTCTCCACCCCTGACTCCGGAGCATAGAGAGTGTAGAGGTTGAAGTCGCGCTCATCCTCAGGCACAAGTCTCTCGAAATCCTTGACGAGCTCGTCGATGAAGTAGCCCTCCTCGCCGTGGAGCAGATAGACGGGCGCAGTTTTGCCTGCCGCGAGGTCGCGCCGGAGTTGAGAGAATGTATCCTGTGTCTCGTTTTTGGCCATAGATGTCGATTTGATGGGATTAGTCAGTGTAAATTTACGAAAAACCCCTAAGGCTGACAAATTTTTTTGAACTTTCAGGCCGATTCTTTAATTTTGCCTGCTGTTATTTTTTAATCGTCACTTATGCCACAATCGAGCGATTTTACCCACATAGCCCGGCCGCTCAATCTCCCGCCGGCCACACTCAGGCTGCGCCACACGGGAGACGGAGCTGAGGTCTATGACCCGCGCCGTGGACGCTGGCTTGTGCTGACTCCCGAGGAGTGGGTGAGACAGCACTTTGTCTGCTATATGATAGGGACCCTGGGGGTTCCCCCGACACTTGTGGCCAATGAGAAGTCAATATCTCTTAACGGCACGACGAAGCGCTGTGATTCAGTGGTATACTCGCGCTCGCTTTTGCCTCTTGCCATTGTTGAGTATAAGGCTCCGGATGTGGCCATAACACGCGGTGTGTTCGACCAGATAGTGCGCTACAACATGGTGCTTCATGTCCGCTATCTGATAGTGAGCAACGGGCTGTCGCACTACTGTGTGCGTGTCGACTATGAGGCGGGTCGGTGTGAGTTTCTGGCTGAGATCCCGTCATATGCCGATATGAATCTGGGGTGACCGGGAGGTCATTTTTTCTTGGCGGGGTCGCAGGTTAGACCCACACCGAGTTTCTTGAAAATCTTTCGGTCGACCTCGCCAAGCATCACAGTGGAGTGGACCTGACAACCATAGAGTTGAGGCAGGCAGGCGAGAGCCTTGTGGCAGTTCTCGTTTGTGGTGGAGAGGACAGAGAGCGCCACCAGGACTTCGTCGGTGTGGAGCCGCGGGTTGTGGGAGCGCAGATAGTGGGTCTTGGTGAACTGGATAGGCTCAATCATGTCTTGAGGAATCAGTTTGATGTCATGGTCGATGCCTGCCAGATGCTTGATGGCGTTGAGGATGAGGGCTGCGCTCGGCCCGAGCAGAGCCGATGTCTCGGCTGTGATGATGGTGCCGTCGGCCAGTTCGATTGCCGAGCAAGGGACACCGCTTCTCTCGGCTCTCTCGCGGGCAGCGGCCACGGGGCGGCGGTCGGCAATCCCAATCTTGGCCTGCTTGAAGAGGAGGGCAATCTTGTTTACCTCACTGTCGTTGCCGTCGCCCTGGGCGAGGCGGTTGAGGGCAGTGAAGTAGCGGCGGATGATCTCATCCTTAGATGAGCGGCAGCACACCTCATCGTCTGAGATGCAGAATCCCACCATGTTCACCCCCATGTCAGTGGGGGATTTATACGGGCTCTCGCCATATATTCCCTCGAAGAGGGCGTTGAGGACGGGGAATATCTCGATGTCGCGGTTGTAGTTGATGGCGGTCTTGCCATAAGCCTCCAGATGGAATGGGTCTATCATGTTGACATCGTTGAGGTCAGCGGTGGCGGCCTCATATGCTATGTTGACGGGGTGTTTGAGCGGCAGGCTCCATACAGGGAAGGTCTCGAACTTGGCGTATCCGGCCTCAATCCCGCGCTTGTGTTCGTTGTAGAGCTGGCTGAGGCATACAGCCATCTTGCCGCTGCCCGGGCCGGGAGCTGTGACTATGACAAGGGGGCGTGTGGTCTCGACATAATCGTTCTTGCCGAAACCTTCATCTGAGTCGATAAGGTCGACGTTGGTGGGATAGCCGTCGATGAGATAGTGGACATATGTGCGGACGCCCAGCCTTTCGAGGCGCGCACGGAAGGCGTCGGCGCTGCTTTGGCCGTTATAGTGGGTGATGACCACAGAGCTCACCAGGAAGCCGCGTTTCTCAAACTCACCGCGGAGCCTGAGCACATCCATGTCGTAGGTGATTCCCAGGTCGTTGCGCACCTTGTTTTTCTCGATGTCAGCGGCGCTGATGACTATGACAATCTCAGCCTTGTCAGCGATCTTCGAGAGCATGCGCAGTTTGCTGTCTGGCTGAAATCCGGGCAGCACACGCGAAGCGTGATGGTCGTCGAAGAGTTTTCCACCGAGTTCCAGATAGAGTTTGTTGCCAAACTGTGCTATGCGCTCCATGATATGCTCAGACTGGATTCTGAGATAGCGCTCATTGTCAAATCCGTTTTTCATAACGGGACACAAAGTTAAACATTTTTCATTTTTGATGCAAATAAAACTTGGAGTCAGAAGATATAGCCGGAAAAGTCGGGCCGCATCCGCGACGTCTCGTCGGGGATACGGCCCTTTCTGAACAATTAACCTAACTTATCTAAATAGTAAAACAAATCATGCTTTATCATACCTTAATCAATTTCTTATCTGGGACCACGTCCACCGCCGGGACCACCGAATCGGCCGGGACCGCCAAATCCGTTGCGGCTCTGAGGCTCATTGCCTTTGCCGAACGTGTTGAAGCGATAACTTATTGTCACCATTCCGTAGCGTGACAAGGTGTTATACTCCGAGTCGGTGATGGCGTTGGCGCTGACGCTGCGGCGGATGGAGCTGCGCTGGTCGAGGATGTCATATATCTTGATGGCTAGGGTCAGAGACTTGTCGCGCAGGAACTGCTGGGAGATGGTGGCGTTCCATATCCAGGTCTTGGTGTTGAAGCCTGCGGCATAGCCGGCAGTAGCCGAGTAGTTGACATCGGTTTGCAGGGTTAGGCCCCAGGGGGTGTAGTATGTTCCGTCGAAGCGGCCGCCATAAGTGTGGACAGTCTGGTCGTTTCTAGACTGGAGGGTGTTGTGGGTTGTCTGAATGGAGTAGCGCGGACGCAGTTCAAACTCAAAGTTGTCAGGGCGGAATGTGATGGAGGGCGACTCATTGATGCGGAATGAGAGCGAAGCGTTGCGCAGGCCGTTGTTGAAGCCGACTTTGCGGTTGGCGTTAATGAAGATGTTGTTTGAGAATGACCATTTTTTGTTTCTGAAAGGCATGGAGAACATGTTCATAAGCATGCCGTTCCAGACTCCGTTGGCATTGACATATTCTGTGAGGCGGGCGCCATACTCGTCGGTACTTGTCTTGGAGATGATGGAGTTCTGGGTGAAGGTGAAGTGGCTCATGAGCATTATGCTTCGCTGGCTCTCGATGTTGAAATCCTGGAAGCGCATCATGATGTTGTGGCTGAAGGAGGGGTCGAGGTTGGGGTTACCCTGAATCTTGTTTGTGGGGTTTGAGATGTTGAGCACTGGCTGCAACTGAGTCATGGAAGGCTGAGATGAGTTGCCGCGATAGTTCATCTGCAGAGAGCGCTGCTTGCTGAACTTGTAGCGGAAGCGCATGAAGGGAGCGAAGTTCCACACCCAGCGGTCGATGTTCTTATCGGAGTTGTCAAGGAAGATTGACTTGGACATCTGGGGGACGAGCGCCATGCCAAGTTCAAGGTTGGCCTTTGCTGTGACCTTGCGATATCCGAGGCGGATGTTCTGGTTGAAATAGTTGTTGCGGTAGCGGTTTGAGTAGTCCATGTCAGGCTCCTCGCCGACGGGGGGGTAGATGCCAAGGTTGTAGCGGTCGGGGATGTTATATACGAGTTTGTCGGCATTGTTCCAACGGTAGTTGGCGCGATAGCTGAACATGACGTAGTTGCCGTTCTGGATATTTCCCAGAGGCTCGGTCCAGGTGAACTGTCCCATCACCTGATTGTTCCAGGTGTGGTTGTCAGTCCATTGGTTGAGCAGCTCGCTGTCGTCCTCAGTGTTGTCAGGGTCCTCCTCGGTGATGTAACGGATGAAATCGTTGTAGGAGGTCTCCTTTTCAGTGACATCAGAGAAGCGATATTGACCGCTCACGGAGAACGACCGTCCTCTGCGCTGATTGAACCTGTGGGAGTATATGAGACGGCCTCCGGCCTCATATGAGTCACCCTTTGAGTTTCCGTCAGATGTGTTGTCGCTCATCTTGGTGTAGTCGCGGTTGAAATATGACTCGACCTCGCTGTCAGTGGAACGGTTGAAGTTGAGAGAGAAGTTGGGGCGGAACTCAAGGGTATTGAATGAGTCGGGCTTCCAAAGGATGCGGAAATCACCGCGCACGTTATTGCCCTTGTCACGGGCACGCTTGCTGGACTTGTTCCAAGTAGAATAGTCCTCATATGTGTTCTCTCTCTCCTGGCGCTGGATGGTCTTGGCATCGGTGTTGCTCCACATCAGGTCGCCGCCGATGCGGATAATCTCCTCTTTGCCTACATTGAAGTTGAGGCCGAGAGCCTTTGAGATGGTGATTCCGTTGTTGCCGCCGAAGCGACGGAATCTGTTGCCGTTAGAGTCTGTGAAGCCTATCTGGTTGGTGTTGTTGAAGTTGCCCAAAAGTGTCACCTGATTGCCATCCCAGAAGCGGTTCACGTTGAAGGAGCCCATGTAGCGTTCGTCGGTTCCATAACCGGCCTCGGCTGTGCCAAACCATCCCTGGTTCATGCCCCGCTTGAATGTGAGGTTGATGACGGTCTCGTCCTCACCGTCGTCCACGCCGGTGAGACGTGCCATGTCACTCTTGCGGTCGACGACCTGGAGTTTGTCAATCATGTTGGCGGGGAGGTTCTTGGATGCCACCTGCGGGTCGTCGCTGAAAAACTCCTTGCCATCGATAAGGATTTTAGAGACGGTCTTGCCGTTGGCTGTAATCGAGCCGTCAGTGTCGACCTCGACACCGGGGAGACGCTTCAGGAGGTCTTCTACGACGGCGTTTGGCTGCGTGTGATATGAGTCGGCGTTATACTCGACGGTGTCCTCCATCACCTTGATGGGGGTCTTGACAGCCACGACCTCGACCACGCCTAGGAGCTCTGAAGTCTCTTTCATCTCAATCGTGCCGAGGCGGAGGTTTGAGGCTCCGACGGTGATGTCCTGCTTTGTGTCGGCATAGCCGATGTAAGATGCCACAAGGATATATTTTCCGGCCTTGACGCCTTCAATCTTGAACCGTCCGTTGATGTTTGTCGAGACTCCTTTGACAAAAGCGCTGTCCTTAGCGGCCAGCAGGCGGATTGAAGCCTCCATGAGGGGGTCGCCGGTGGCAACATCTTTCACCAGACCGGTGATGTTGACGGCCTTGAGCGACGGGACAAACAGCAATATGAACAAGAGCGTGAGGAGAACGCGGGTGAATCGTGACATTTCTTGTATCGTTGTAAACGTTTTTTGAGTTTCAAATTTCTTTTTCCATCCCTCATTTTCGGGGTCGAGACATAACTATTGACTCCGGCGTCTGCGATAGGTTTAAACGGCTGTTTGGTTAAATTCTGTTTAAATTACTTTTATATTGTCAAATTAACTGGATAAGTTCTTACCTTTGCACCCATTATCATATCACATATAGGTTCTCAAGACAATGGAGATACTCAAACATGAGTGTGGCGTGGCCATGATCCGCCTGCTCAAACCACTTGATTATTACCGCAAGAAGTATGGGACATGGAGCTACGGTCTGAATAAGCTCTATCTGATGATGGAGAAGCAGCACAACCGTGGGCAGGAGGGCGCCGGCATCGGTGTGGTCAAACTCCACGGGACACCGGGTCATGAATATGTCTTCAGGGAGCGCGCCCTGGGCAAGGATGCCATCCAGGAAATCTTCGGCACGGTCAACTCGACCCTGGCCGACTTCAACCTATCAGCGGCGACAAGAGAGGAGGTGGAGACCTATGCCCCCTTCCTGGGCGAAATATATATGGGGCATCTCCGCTACTCGACCACCGGTAAGAGCGGCATCTCATATTGCCACCCCTTCCTGAGGCGCAACAATTGGCGCTCGCGCAATCTGCTGATGTGTGGGAACTTCAACATGACCAATGTGGATGAGATTTTCCAGGGTGTCGTGAACCACGGTCAGCATCCGCGCATATACTCAGACACCGTCATCCTGCTCGAGCAGCTCGGCGAGGCTCTCGACAAGGAGAACCACCGCATCTACAGGCAGTATAGGGATAGCCAGGTTGACCCACAGCTCACACACACCATCGAGGATAATATCGACATCACACGTGTCCTCCGCTCCACGGCTCCGTCTTGGGATGGGGGATATGTCATCTGTGGGGCTACGGGCTCAGGCGACATGTTTGCGCTGAGAGACCGCCACGGCATCCGCCCCGCGTTCTATTATATGGACGATGAGATTGTTGTGCTGGCATCGGAACGTCCGGTCATACAGACGGTCATGAATGTGGCGCGCAGGGAGGTCAGCGAACTTGCTCCAGGCAGCGCGCTCATAGTCAAGAAGTCGGGACATGTGGAGGTGACAGATGTCCTGGGGGAGGGTGTCAACTCGCGCTGCTCGTTTGAGCGCATATATTTCTCACGCGGCAGTGACGCCGACATCTATAGGGAGCGTAAACTTCTGGGGCGAAATGTTGTGCCTGACATAATGAGGAGCATCAACAATGACTTGCACAACAGTGTCTTTTCGTTCATTCCCAACACGGCAGAGGTCGCTTTCATCGGTATGGTGGAAGGTCTCGAGGAGCAACTCGACAAGGTGAAGTCAGCCCGGATTCTTGAGGCGCAGAGTGCAGGGACGCTCACTCCGTCGACACTGTCGGCCATCATGTCCGAGAAACTGCGCGTGGAGAAGGTGGCCATCAAGGATATTAAACTGCGCACATTCATTGCTGAGGGTGACTCACGCAATGACCTCGCGGCTCATGTCTATGATGTGACATATGGAATTATCGCCAATGATGTGGACAATCTGGTAGTCATCGACGACAGTATAGTGAGGGGAACGACTCTCAAGCAGTCTATCCTCAGGATGCTCGACCGCCTGCATCCGCGCAAGATTGTGGTGGTGAGCAGTTCGCCCCAGGTGCGCTATCCGGACTACTATGGCATCGATATGTCGCGCATGGGTGAGTTCATTGCCTTCAGGGCGGCTGTCGACCTGCTCAAGGAAAAGGGGATGGCCAATGTGCTGGATGAGACCTATCGCAGGTGTCTCGAGCAGGAAAAACGACTGGACTTTGAACTTGAGAACTGTGTCAAGGCCATCTATGCGGCTTTCACTCAGGAGGAGATCTCAGCCAGGATTGTCAAGATGCTGACAGCCGACGGCTCTATCAATGCTGAGGTTGAACTTGTCTATCAGACTATCGCGGGGCTTCATGACGCCATACCCGGGTGTCCTGGCGACTGGTATTTCTCAGGCAATTATCCCACACCCGGCGGAACACGCCTCGTGAACCGCGCCTTCATAAATTATTATGAGGGAAATACAGAGAAAAGATAAGGGAAGGGAAACCGGCTCATGAGACATCTCCTCGCTATTTTCGCCCTTCTCCTCCCCTTGCTAATGAGTGGAGGGCACGGAACGGAGCGGGTCTATCATCAGGCGCCTGTCCAGTTGTGTGATTCCGTGATAACTCTCCCCTCTGTTGCTGCACCGGGGGGTAAATTCCGCGTGGAGGCTCGTGTGGCCTTGTGTGACCTCAGGGAGCAAGAGGTTTTCTCGCGCGGTTCATGGTCTCTGTCGCTGAATCCAACTGAAGGGATTGACACACTCAGGGTGTCTCTGAGGTGGGGAAATACGGCCTATGGCGACATCCTTGACCGCCGGTTCACGCTCATGACCATATCGCTGGGAGACAGTGTCATATCAAGCGAAGAGGTCAAGGGCTTTGTGGGGACTTCAGGAACATACAGCACTCTTGCTGTTGCCGTAGGCGATGGGGTGGGGGAGGTGAGTGGCGGGAGCCGTGGGGTGAATCCGATTGGTTCATTCAGGCTGCCAGAGGGATTTGTGCCATCATCCTCATCGGTCACAGTGGCCGGTGCCGGGACTGTCTCTCTGCTTGTCTCGGAGACTGAGCCGCAGATGGAGGCAGCGCTCTCGACGGGGTGGGATGAGTCCACGCTTGACTCACAGTTAGCCTCTTCCTCAGATCCGGTAGAGGGGTATTGGGATTATCTTGACCGGGAGAATGACCCTCATCTGGCACGGCTGGGCGGACGATATCGTCTGGCTCTCGTGAGGAACGGGAGTGGGGGATATGACATTATCTATATCAGTGGGGCGCAGACTCATGCCTCACGTTGGAAGCCGTTCATGAGGAAGGGGCGCCTCACCCCGACAATCTTCAAGGATCATTACACCCTTGAGTGGATTGACGCGGAGTTTGATGAGACGGTGCGCGATATTCACGGGGATGTGACAGAGGGTGCTATCCTTACTCTTTCGTTCCCTCTGCTGAAGACCCAGCTGAGGTTTTCGAAAGCACGCTTCTGAGACCGATGTAGCCGCCGAGGCCGGCTATGAGGGAGCCGACAATGATGCCGAGCTTGGCTCTGTCGAGCATGGCTGTCTGAGCGGGGTCGCCACTGTCGAAGGTGAGGTCAGCAATGAAGAGTGAGACCGTGAAGCCTATGCCACCCAGAAGTGAGATGGCCGCAATCATCTTCCAGTTTGTCCCTGAAGGCATGGGCGCAAGTCCAAGTTTGACGGTCAGCCATGAGAATGTGAATATACCGGCAAATTTACCCACGACGAGACCGAGGATAATTGCGAGGCTGATTCCGCTCACGATGGATGTGGGGTCGAGCCCTCCGAGGAAGATCCCGGCGTTGGCAAATGCAAAGAGCGGGATGATGAGATAGTCAGTGAGCGGGTGGAGCTGGTCTTCCATGTCCTGCAGCGGAGAGATGACACGGTCAGAGGCAGACTCAATCTCCTTGAGCCAGTCGAGCTGCTCATGGCTCAGGATGGTGCGCGAGTCGAGGTCGGAGTCGTCATCTTCCTTGAAGTTCCTTATAGTGTCGCGGATGATGCGGATATATTTGTTGGGCGCATAGACTGGGACGGCCGGGACACACAGAGCCACCAGCACACCGGCTATCGTGGGGTGTATGCCTGAGTTGAGCACCAGGAACCACACCACACCTCCAATGATGAAATAGAACATCTTGGACTGGATTTTCAGCCATCCTCCCCCGGCCAGTAGCACCAACAGCCCTATGGCTGCAAAGGCAAGGAACGATGACTCTATGTGGCCGGAGTAGAAGGCCGCTATCACGATGATTCCGCCGATGTCGTCGACCACTGCAAGCGTGGTCAGGAAAATCTTGAGCGAGACAGGCACTTTCGAGCCGAGCATTGCTATGATGCCAAGCGAGAAGGCTATGTCTGTGGCCATGGGGATTGCGGCGCCACCGGCATAGTCAGTACCCTTTGCCATGAGCCAGAAAATCCCTACGGGGATTATCATTCCGCCAATCGCTGCCATTATGGGGAGCAGAGCCTGGCGGAAGGATGAGAGCTCGCCCACAAGGACCTCGCGTTTGATCTCCAGTCCGATGTTGAAGAAGAATATGGCCATCAGCGCATCGTTGATGAACTGGATGACCGTCATGGGGTGTCCGGCGTGGGAGAAGAGATTGAAACTGCCTATCTGCAGGCGCATCTCCTGAGACCAGAAGTCGTTATAAAGGGTGTTGACCCCCGGAATATTGGCCACAATGAGTGCGAGCACGGTGGCACACATCAGCACATTGCCTCCGGTGGCGTGATGGCCCAGCGCCCTGCGCGCTGCAAAGAAAATGTTTTTACCTGGTTGTGATGACATGACTCAGACAGATTGATGAAACGTATAGAATTTCAACAAAGTGTCTTTTGTCAAAGTTCATTCGGGATATGTGTGAAGTCGCTCTCTGAGATTATGAGGTCCCCGACATCAAAAATCCTCATGGGGTTCTGGTATCTTACCTTCCAGCGCTCTATCCTCACGCCTTCCACAGGTGTCTCGCCAAGGCCCTTGATGGTGATGGCATTGACAGAGTGCTCGGCCTCGACGTCGCGCATGGTGATGTTTCGGCACACAGGGGTAAGAGGTGTTGTCTCAGGGACGGGCCTTCGCTCAGCCAGGAGGCCAATCCAGGCGGGATTACCGAGCTGGTCGATGGTGAGGACGCTTTTCACGTTCTTCATCCTGATGCGTTCAGCTGTGATGTTCTCACACCCTCCGCCACGGGTGCGCCTGCTCTTGAGGTAGAAGCCGTTGCTCGGGGCATCCATGACACAGTCATGACACCACACGTTTCTCACCATTCCGGCTGTCTCAGTCCCGATAGTTAGCCCGCCGGGGCCTTTGAGCGAGAGGCAGTGGCGTATGACTACGTTCTCAGTGGGGCGGTTTACTCTCACGCCGTCCTCACATCTTCCGGCCTTGAGGGTGTAGTTGTCATCGCCGCTCGAGATGGTGCAGTACTCAATCAGCACGTTGCTCGACGAGTCTATGTCTATTCCGTCGGTACGTCCCCCTTCGGAGTCGACCGTTACACCGCGGATTATGACGGAGTCGCAGTATGTCGGGGTGATGTTCCAGTAGATGGCATTCTTGAAGATGACACCCTCGACAAGCACATTGCTGCAGTTGATGGGGGCGAAAAACATGGGGAGATGGATGCGCGTTGAGTCTGTGGCGCCGTCATAGATTCTCTCAAAGACAGGTTTGCGCCAGTCGACCCTCTGCTCAATGGCCGGATTGTTCTTTCCTTGCTCTCTCCATATCTCGCTCTCATCAGTCTGTCCGCATCCCATGAGGGTTCCATCGCCGGTCACAGCTATGTTCCTGGCGCCGTTGGCATAAATCATGGCTCCGAGGCTCATCAGTTCCACTCCCTCATTGCGGGTGAAGACCACGGGGAGATAGTCATCAATCTTGTCTGAGAATCTCAGTGTGGAGCCTTTGGCGAGCCGGAGATTGATATTGTCTTTAAGGATTATGCGCCCAGTGAGCCACTGGCCCGCGGGGACAAGCACAGTGCCGCCCCCTGAGGCTGAGAGTCTGTCGATGGCTCGCTGGATGGTTTTTGTGCAGAGCCGTCCCTGCTTGGCGCCGGCTTTGCTTATGTCGATGACGCGGTCAGGGAAAACGGGCCGCGCAAGGTCAGCCATCGCGAATGGCGCCTCTCCTATAGGGGCGATTTCCTCAGGACACAAGGCCGCTCCGACTGAGTCTATGTCGGGAATCACGGCGCCACAACCCCATGAGCATATCATGACGGCGATGGCAGTGAGGTAGCCTCTGATAGACATCCTGTCAGTGATTTTCCAATTCAATCTCCCACTTGTCTGAGACGGAAAGAAACGGGAAACGGCGTCGTGCCTCCTCGAGGTCATGACGCTCTAGCAGGGTATAGACAAGTCCGTTGCGGCGGGTCTCCTTGATGGAGTTGCCGAGGTAGTCGAACATGTCTGTGTCCATCTGTTCATACTCTCCGAATGGGTCGTGGCCGATGCGGTTGGCGCCTACGGTTATCATCTGGTTCTCCACAGCGCGGGCCTTGAGGAGAATCTTGTATTGCTCTATGCGGGAGTGAGGCCAGTTTGACGGCACGAGCATCACATCGGCCGGAAGTTGAGGAGTGTTCCTGCACCACACCGGGAAACGGATGTCGAAGCACACCACCAGGGTGATGTCCCATCCCCTGAACCTGATTCTCGGGGGCATTTTCTGTCCGGGTGTCAGCACATTGTCCTCAGTGGAGAGGGGGAAGAGGTGGCGCTTGTCGTAGAAGGTTGTGTCGCCGCCCGGCTCTACAAAGAAAGCGCGGTTGAAGCGCCGGCCGTCAGGATCGACTGCCAGGAAACTACCGGCAATGGCAAATCCGAAGAAGGCAGCCCATCGTCTCACGGCCTGCATTGTCTTCCCGTCGTTAGGCTCGGCCAGGGCCTCGACCATCTTGGAGTCAGGGACAAAGGCTGTGGTGAAGAGCTCAGGAAGGACCACAATGTCGGTGTCAGGCTCCACCATGCTCAGGGCATGAGCGGCGGAAACTATATTCTCCTCAGGGTTCTCATAAGAGATGTCGAGGGGGATTGCACAGATTTTCATCAGGAATTCTCAGGTTTTATCCCCTTGTATGGGGCATAGTATTCGCGTACGGCCTTCATGTCGGCCTCAAGGTTGCCGGTGGGGATGAATGTCTTCTGGAGATGCACCTCCTTGTTGACGGAGTCAATGGCGCCGAGGACAATAGGAATGTGGGCCTCAGTGGCGATGCGCAGGAACCCCGTGTGCCATTCAGCAACCTTCTTTCGTGTCCCCTCCGGAGTGATGGCGATGGAGAGGTGAGTGCTCTCGTCAAACTTCTTCACGAGAGTCTGTGTCAGCGAGCTCCCCTTGCCCCGCGCCACTGGAATTCCTCCCAGGGCCTTGAAAATCAGGCTCATAGGAAAGAAGAACCAGGAATCCTTGATGAGGAATCCGGCCCTGCGCCCCACAGACCAGTAGGCAAATTTCCCCAGGACAAAATCCCAGTTGGAGGTGTGAGGGGCTACGCATATGATGCACTTAGGATAGTCAGGCACCGTGCAGATGACCCGCCATCCGAAGAGTTTGAGCATGAGTCTGCTGAACATATCCCGAGGGGTTACTTCTCAACTTTCTCCTTATTGGCTTCCTTCTGAGCCTTGGGGAGGGCGGAGTTCATCTCCTTGAGGATCTTGTCTACATGGGCGTTGAAGTCACCTTTCAGTTTGCGGAAGGCAGCATGGAAATATTTGTGCTTGGCGTCGGCATACTCCTTCTTGGATGCAAACGCGCTTTCTGTCTGAGGGAATTTGACGCTGATCATGCGGATGGCGTTGCTCTGGAGGTCTGCTATGTCATAGATGATCTCGTTGAGTTTCTCGGGGTTGATGCCCGGGACAGTGATTTTTGCTATCACACACTCGCCGGCGAGTGCGCCGCAGATCATGCGGATTTCTTTCTTGAGAATACGTTTGTTCGTAGCCATATTGATGATTGTGAGGTGTTAAATTCTTTGATATATTCAACGCTTGCCGTTGGTCTATTGTTTCAGATCGGAGATCAGAATTTTTTTCATTGCGTCCGCCGAGGGTGAGATTCTCCTGTGGGACGGGCGGTGTCCGGCGATGGCCGACGGATTGAAGGTGACTCCTGTAGCCTCAGCCACCGGAGCGGGGAATTTTGACGGATGTGCCGTCTCGAGGAAGATTCCTTTCTCCCCATCTTTCAGGCTGCGCTTTAGGGCGGCCAGGGCTGTGGCTCCGTGAGGATCGAGCAGATAGCCGTTGGCGGAGTGGGTCTGCGACATTGTGTCGAGAATCTCGCGGTCAGGGATGCTGTAACCATCCACCAGGTGTGAAAGAACCCCGGTGTCTCCATCGAACATATCCATGATCCGCTGGATATTTGAGGGATTGCCCACGTCCATCGCACAAGCCACCGTCCTCACTGCCTTGCGCGGACGGAACACTCCGTCTTTTAGATAGTCAGCCGTGACGCTGTTGGAGTTGTTGGACACCACAAAGCGCTTCACAGGCAGCCCCATGCGCCATGCCAGAAGTCCGGCTGTGAGGTTGCCGAGATTGCCCGAGGGGATGGATATCACCACGCCGTCGCCCGGCCATTCCCGGTGTATCAACTGGGCGTAGGCGTGGAAGAAGTAGAACATCTGTGGAAGCAGCCTGCAGATGTTTATAGAGTTTGCAGATGTCAGTGCGGCCACTCTGCGGATGTCATGGTCGAGGATGACCTCGCGGGCCATGCGCTGGCAGTCGTCAAACGTCCCAAGCACCTCGATGGGGTGTATGTTGGAGTCTGGGAGCGACAGCTGTGCGCGCTGGAGGGGCGTGAGAACCCCCTGAGGGTAGAGGATGTAGACATCCACTCCGGCAACTCCGCCGAAACCGCGGGCCACGGCCCCCCCAGAGTCTCCCGACGTAGCCACAAGCACCTTCACGCCCCCTTTGCCGGGTGAGGAGAAGTGGCTTATGACACGGGCCAGAAACCTGACACCCACATCCTTGAAGGCAAGTGTGGGGCCATGGAACAGCTCAAGTGAATAGACCCCCTCCGAGATTCTCACAAGGGGGACATCGAAGGTGAAAGTCTCGTTTACGATGCGTTTTATGTCGGCAGAGTCGATGTCGTCTCCGAGCATGAGGTCGGCCACGACATATGCGATATCGCGAATGCTCATGTCGGCAATATTATTGAAAAAGGCACCGGGAATCACCGGAATCCTTTCAGGCATAAACAGCCCGCCATCAGGCGCAAGCCCGTCCATCACCGCATCTTTCAGCGACGCTTCCCGACATTGTCTGTTTGTGCTGTAGAATTGCATACAAAAGTGTTTACACACGCAAAAGTAACAATAACTTTCCAATCCTCCAAAAATTCTATGCATGTGATTTTCCTGCGTCCAAAGTGGTGAGATTTCGCGGAAATTCTTTAATTTTGCATTTTGTTTTTGAGATATATCTGAAATGCAATTCAACACGATGTTTGAACTTTCATTTACACCCACCGTCTTGGCTCTCTTTGCCGTGCTTATAGTGGCCATCCTGTTTCTGCTCCTGGGTTTCCGCCACTATGTGGCCACGGTGAGCAGCCGCGTCAGCGACGACAGCGGCCTCCCCCTTCCTGAGGAGGGCGAGATGGCCTATCCCTCAGTCTCGGTGATAGTCTATTCGGAGGATGACGCCCCTAATCTTGAGGTGCTTCTACCACAGATACTCGACCAGGACTACCCGGGGAGATTTGAGGTGATAGTGGTGAATGATGGAGCCATGGCCTCGACCAAGGATGTGATAGCCCGTCTTGAGCGCGACCACCCTAATCTATATATGACCTTCACCCCGCTCGACTCCCGCTCCCTGTCGCGCAAGAAACTTGCGGTGACTCTGGGCATAAAGGCCGCGCGTTATGATGTCGTGGTCCACACTACCGGCAATTGCCAGATACCTTCGCGTCTGTGGCTCCGTGCCATGTGCCGCCGCTTCACTCCAGGCACAGATGTGGTGATAGGGTATGCCGCCCCGGCTGCGGCTGCCGATGAGACTCGTGAGCCACGCAAACGGCTTCATGCTTTCGACAATGTCAGGACTGCCATCGAGTATCTCTCGTGGGCAATAGCCGGAAGACCCTATCGCGGAACATCACACAATCTGGCTTACCGCCGTGATGTCTTCTTCAGAAACAAGGGATTCTCACGCTCGCTCGACCTTAAGTATGGCGACGACGATGTATTTGTCAGCCAGGTGGCCACGGCTCGCAATACCGCCGTAGAACTGTCGGCTGACTCCATGGTGCTCGCTGTCGAGGAGAACCCGGCGGCATCTCACCGCGCCCGCAAACTCCGCTATGGCTTCACCGCCTCCAAGGTGCGCGGACACGCACGGGCCTTCTTCAGCTCATGCACATTGGCCTGGTGGATAGCCATCGGAGCTACAGTGGCCCTCTCGATTGTGGGGCTTCCGTCTTACATACCGATGATAGCAGGATGTGTGCTTCTCATGGCCACATGGCTCATCCTGATGTTTGCATGGAAGAAGACCTCCGTGGCCCTGTGGTCGCGCGGAATCTTCATCACATTCCCGTGGTTCATGTCGATCCATCCTCTCTATACCCTCTATTATAAGCTGCGAGGCCTGAGCAACCGCAAGTCAAACTACTCATGGGGATGATGACAGGAACAATCGAGATCAACGGACTGCGCCTGATGGCTCGCCATGGGGTCGACCCTCAGGAGACCCGTGTGGGCAATCTCTTTGAGGTCTCCGTCAGGCTCCGCTATCCCCTCGAGGAGGCGGCCGCCACAGATGATGTTGGCTCGACCCTCAACTATGCGGAGGCCATAGAGGTCATAAAACTCGAGATGGAGATCCCCTCAGCCCTCCTGGAGCATGTGGCATCGCGCATCCGCTCGGCTCTTCTCAAGAAATTCCCTCTCATTGAAGGCGGAATGGTCAGGGTGTCCAAGATAACCCCTCCTGTCCCCGCCGAACTATCATCAGTAGCCATCGTTTTAGAATGGTGAAACCACAAGCAATTCAAAAAATATGAACACTCCCATACTTCTTCTCACCGGCTATCTCGGCAGTGGCAAGACCACACTTGTCAACCATATCCTCTCCAACCGCCGCGGCATCAAATTTGCCGTCATAGTGAACGATATCGGCGAGGTCAACATCGACGCTGACCTCATAGAGCGTGGAGGCATCGTCGACACGAAGGACGATAGCCTCGTGGCGCTCCAGAACGGATGTATCTGCTGCACACTCAAGATGGATCTTGTGAAACAGATTGAGGACATCATGGCCATGGACCGTTTCGACTATATCGTCATCGAGGCCAGCGGTGTCTGCGAGCCTGCCCCGATAGCCCAGACCATTTGCTCCATTCCGCAGATGGGTGAGAACTTCACCAAGCACGGGACACCTCGCCTTGACTGCATTGTCACCGTCGTCGATGCTCTGCGTCTGCGCGACGAGTTTGGCGCCGGAGACTCACTGAAGAAGGAGAATCTGGACGAGGAGGATATAGAGAATCTTATTATCCAGCAGATTGAATTCTGCAACATCATCCTTCTCAACAAGGCGTCTGAGGTGACGCCTGAGGAGCTTGCCCATATCCGTGCCGTGGTCCGCGCGCTTCAGCCACAGGCCGAGATAATAGAGTGTGATTATGCCGATGTCGACCTCGACCGCATCATCAACACCCACAAGTTTGTCTTCAACGACGTGGCCACCTCGGCTGCATGGATTCGCGAGATAGACCGCGACAATGCAGAGATAGAGCGCGAGGAAGAGGAGCATCACCACCACCATCACCACGACCACGATGAGGAGGAGCATGAACATCACCACCATCACCACCATGGCCATAATGACGACGACCACGATGAGGAGTGCGAGTCACATCATGGAGGAGAGTGCTCATGCGGACATCACCACCATCACCACCACCACGACGGGGAGGGCGAGGCTGAGGAATATGGCATCGGGACATTTGTCTACTATCGCCGTCCGGCCTTCGATCTCAATAAGTTTGACTGGTTCTGCGCCCGTCAGTGGCCCAAGGAGGTCATCCGCGCCAAAGGCATCTGCTATTTCAGCAACAACACTGACATGAGCTATCTCTTTGAGAGTGCCGGGCGTCAGAAGCAGCTGCGCGAGGCCGGCCTGTGGTTTGCAACCGCACCCGAGGATGAGTTCCGCCAGCTCCTCGAAGAGAATCCCGGCATGATGAAGGACTGGGACGACGAGTATGGCGACCGCATGATAAAGATTGTCTTTATCGGCCGCGACATGGACCGCGAGGCCATCACCAAGGCTCTGGACGCCTGTCTTGACAAATGAAGCCGCTCCTCCTTGTAGACAATCTCACCAAGAGCTATGGAGACCGTCTGCTCTTCGGCGATGTCACTTTCGGTGTCAGCGAGGGTGACAAGATAGGCATCATAGCGCGCAATGGCACGGGAAAGTCAACCCTACTCCGCCTCATAGCCGGAGGAGAGAGTCCTGACAGCGGCACCATCACATTCCGCAGCGGTGTCCGTGTGGGCTTCCTCTCGCAGTTGTCTGTGCTCGACCCCTCAAAGTCATTGATGGATAACCTCCTGCCGGTAATTCCTGAGAGCGGCCACGATGAGTGGAACCGTGAGGATCGCGTCCGCCAGATGTTGTCGCAGCTCGGAGTGACAGACATGTCGCAGAGCGTGGACACCCTCTCCGGCGGGCAGTTGAAGCGTGTCGACCTGGCGCGGCTTCTCCTCTCAGCACCTGATCTTCTTATACTCGATGAGCCCACCAACCACCTGGACATCTCAACGGTGGAGTGGCTTGAGAACTACCTGACGCGTCAGCGTGTCACTCTCCTCATGGTGACGCACGACCGATATTTCCTCGACCGTGTATGCTCGCGCATAATCGAGATAGACCAACGGCAGATTTTCACATATGATGGCAATTTCGACTACTACTTGCGCAGACGCGCCGAGTGGCTTGAGGCTCAGGACGCTGAGCTGGCGAAGGTCAAGAACACCCTCAGGCGCGAGCAGGAGTGGATGCGCCGTCAGCCTCAGGCCCGCGCAGGGAAGGCAAAGTTTCGCATAGACAACTTCTACGAGCTCAAGCGCCGTGCCTCCGTCTCATATGATGACCGTGCCATTGACCCGACGGATTTCCGCTCCTCATATATCGGCTCTAAGATATTCGAAGCCGAGGGAATCTCAAAGCGATTCGGCGACAAGGTGATTCTCGACGGCTTCTCCTATACCTTTGCCCGACGAGAGAAAGTGGGCATAGTCGGGGAGAACGGTGTGGGAAAGTCCACCTTCATCAAGATGCTCCAGGGGCTTGTCCCTCAGGACTCCGGAGAGTGGAATGTCGGCGAGACCGTCCGTTTCGGCTACTACTCACAGGAGGGAATCGACCTCCCGGAAGGGAAGAAGGTGATAGATGCCATCACGGATATCACGGACGACATAGTCCTCGACGGCATCTCGCGCTACACTCCCATGCAGTTTCTGACCCGCTTCCTATTCTCGCCTGCTGACCAACAGAAATATATTTCGACACTCAGCGGTGGGGAAAGGCGCCGTCTCAATCTTGCCGCCGTCCTGGTGCGTCAGCCCAACTTCCTGATACTCGATGAGCCCACAAACGACCTCGACATCCCCACGCTTGCCATTCTTGAGGAGTATCTGCGTGAGTTTAAGGGGTGTGTCATAGTCATTTCTCACGATAGGCATTTCCTTGACTCTGTAGTGGACCACCTATTTGTAATGGAGGGCGAGGGCGTGATCCGTGACTTTCCCGGCTCATACTCCGAATATCGCGAATGGCTCAAGGCCCGTCGTGCGGCTGAGGCCGCGGAGGCGGCTCCGCGCAAGGAGAAGCCCACCCGTCAGCGCACCGCAGACCGCCCTGCACGGCTCTCCTTCAAGGAAAGAAAAGAACTTGAGGCTCTGACCACAGAGATCGACGTTCTGACGGCTGAGAAGGCTGACCTGGAAAGCCAGTTTAACACCGGAGCCGTGAAGGGTGACTATGCGGCTGCAGCGCGCCGCTATGAGGAGGTCAAAAACCTGCTGGACGACAAGGAGATGCGCTGGCTCGAACTCTCAGAACGCGAATGATGGACGACAATATCACATATTTCACCCTTCCGTCAGGCATGAGGGCCGTGTGCATCCACCGGCCGGGAGCGGTGGTGGGTCACTGTGGCGTGGTGGTCAATGCCGGAAGCCGCGATGAGACGTCTGAGGTGGAGGGTGTGGCCCACTTTGTCGAACATACAATATTTAAAGGTACACAGCGGCGCCGCGGTTGGCACATACTCAACCGCATGGAGGCCGTTGGAGGTGAGCTCAATGCCTACACAACAAAGGAGGAGACAGTGGTCTATTCCACATATCCGGCCGGAAACACTCTCCGTGCCTTCGATCTGATAGCCGACCTTGTGGAGAACTCCATCTTTCCCGAAGGCGAGCTGGAGAAGGAGCGCGCTGTCGTAGAGGATGAGATAGACACCTATCTGGACATCCCTCAGGATGGCATCTTCGATGACTATGACGAGCTGGCGTTTCGCGGCTCCCCGCTAGCCCACTCCATACTTGGCTCACGAGAAAGCCTGGCCCGCCTGACCTCCGATGTCTGCCGCCACTGGATTGAGGAGTGCTACACACCATCGCGCATGGTGCTCTTCTGCTCAGGCCCCGACGCACCCGAGGAGGTGTCGCGGACAGCCTCGCGCTGCTTCTCCACACTGACGCGCGCCGGGAAGCCTCTCCACCGCTCCCTCCCCGCTCCCGTGGACACTTTCACAGAACAGATTGACCGCCACACTCACCAGGCCCACACTCTGATGGGCGCCCGGACCGGGGGACTTGCCTCGCCTGACCGCCACGCGCTCGCACTGCTTACTAATATAATAGGTGGCCCCGGCATGAATTCTATCCTCAATGTGGCTCTCAGGGAACGACGGGGACTCGTCTACTCGATAGATGCCTCAACGTCGCTGATGACAGACTGCGGGCTGTTCACCATCTACTTCGGCTGTGATCCTTCTGATGTCAACCGTTGTGTGCGTGTGGTCTCACAGACCCTTGCGGAGATGTCGACAGACAGCCTCACGCCCAGGCGTCTCGATGCAGCCAAACGACAGTATCTCGGCCAGATGACGGTCTCATCGGTCAACACCGAGCAGGAGATACTCTCCGTGGCGCGCGCCACCCTCCATCGCGGACGCGCACTGACCCACAAGGAGATACGTGATTCTATCCTCGATGTCACCTCGTCCGACATCACCGTCGCCGCCTCCCGCCTTGTCATGTCGAGGCTCACGGAGAGTTGAAAAGGTAAGCCTATGTTTAGTTAAAAGTTGTTAAACTTTTGTTGGTGGACGGTGGATTTTGTAATTTTGTGGCCGAAATTTCTCATACAAAACACAATCAATGGCAACAAAAATCAGACTGCAACGCCATGGTCGCAAGAACTATGCGTTCTATCCTATTGTTATCGCCGATAGCAGGGCACCACGAGATGGTAGATTTATTGAAAGGATAGGTTCTTATAATCCGAACACTAATCCTGCTACAGTAACACTCAATTTCGAGCGTGCTTTGTATTGGGTCAACTGTGGCGCACAGCCCACAGACACAGTCCGCACAATCCTCTCAAACGAAGGTGTGCTTCTCATGAAACACCTCCAGGGCGGTGTGAAGAAGGGCGCATTTGACGAGGCTGAGGCACAGCGCCGTTTCGACGCCTGGAAAGCCGCCAAGCAGAAGTCAGTCGACACCCTCCGCGCCTCTATGGCCGACAAGAAGGAGCAGGCCGCTAAGGCTCGCCTTGAGGCCGAGCAGGCTCAGAACAAGGCTAAGGCTGAGGCCGTAGCCAAGAAGAAAGCCGAGGCCGCAGCCGCTGCTGCCGAGGCTGAGGCAGCTGCCAATGCTGACGCTGAGGCTCCCGCTGCTGAAGAGGCCGCCGCAGAGTAATCAACCCTCTGCCCCGGACACAGAAACTCCGAACAATCATCCACGGGGGTAGCCCACAATGGCCATCCCCGTGGTTTTTTATAATATACCTATGATTGAATATCTCAAGGGGCCGCTCGCCGAGGTCACGCCGACAAGTGTAGTGATCGACACTGCTTCAGGCGTGGGCTATGTGGCCCTCATATCGCTAAATTCCTTTGAGAAGATACACAGCATGAAAGGGGAGGTGCGCCTGCTCATTCACGAAGTGATACGCGAGGACTCATGGACACTCTATGGCTTCATCGACAGCGAGGAGCGCGAACTGTTCAGGCTTCTCATCGGAGTCTCGGGCGTCGGCCCCGGGACGGCGCTCCTGATTCTCTCCTCCATCAAGCCCGAAGATCTGCGAGCGGTCATCACCTCAGGAGACCACACCTTGCTCAAGGCAGTCAAGGGAATCGGCGCAAAGACGGCACAAAGGATAATTGTTGACCTCAAGGATAAAATAAAACCCTCGGACGACACGTTATTAAGTCAGCCGTCAGCCGCTCCGGCCCTCACTGCAGTCCAGGAGGAGGCACTCGCCGCCATGGTGGCCCTCGGATTTCCGAGACCACAGTCACAGAAAGTGTTGCGCCGCATATTCGACGCACAGCCTGACATCAAGGTGGAGGCAGCCATCAAGAAGGCTCTCGGCATGATGTGAAACGCTCACCCCGACCACGACACTGAAACACAGGTTCGACATATTCATCAGGCTTATCCTCCCCGGCCTCCTCGTGGCGGTCGCGGTGGCGGGACTGCGTGTGTATGCCCAGTATATCTCCACTGAGTTCACCCCTCCGGCTCCAGTCATCACGGCTCCACAGACACCCCTGGACGCCGCAGACTCCATAATGATGCCCTTCCCGGTGCAGCAGGTGCTTCCGCAGAGCTACGAGGACCTGATGGAGCAGGAGTTTGCCGCTGACTTGTCCACACCCTCAAACATCACCACCACAGCTGAGTATGACCCCTCTCTGGGCTTCTATGTGGTCAGGACACGTCTAGGCGAGCAGGAGATTGTCACCCCGTTCTATCTGACGCCTGAGCAGTATAACGCATGGCAGAACCGCGAGTCGATGCGGTCATATTTCCGCATGCGCAATTCCGAGGCCCTCACCAAGCCTGACAAGGAGCCCTTCAACATCCTGGACATGAACTTTGCCCTCGGGCCGCTCGAGAAGATATTTGGCCCCGGCGGCGTGGCGCTGAAGACCCAGGGCTCCGTCACGCTCTCCATGGGCATAAAGTCGAACAAGACAGACAACCCGGCTCTGTCGCTCAATTCACGCCGGAAGACCTACTTTGACTTCGACCAGAAAATCCAGGCCACCGTGCAGGCGAGCGTGGGAGACAGGATGAAGTTCAACATGACCTACAACACCGACGCCACCTTTGACTTCGACTCAAAGAACCTCAAGCTGGCCTATGAGGGTAAGGAGGACGATATTGTCAAGTCGATCGAGGCCGGAAATGTATCCATGACCACCGGCTCCTCCCTGATCAGAGGAAGCGCCGCCCTCTTCGGCATCAAGACCAAACTCCAGTTTGGCAAGCTCACCGCCACGGCTCTGGTCTCACAGCAGAACTCGCAGTCGACCACCGTCAACTCCAAGGGTGGCGCGCAGACCACCGATTTCAAAGTGCGCGCCGATGAGTATGACCAGAACCGCCACTTCTTCCTGGCCCACTATTTCCGCGACAACTACGACCGTTTCGCATCGAAACTCCCATTTGTCTCATCAGGAATAAAGATCACCCGCATCGAAGTCTGGGTGACCAACAAGAACTCCCGCTTCGACCAGAGCCGCAACTTCGTGGGCTTCATGGACCTCGGTGAGAACTCACACCTCTCCAGCACATACTGGCAGCCCAATCTCTCGATTGATATCCCCACAAACTCCTCAAACAACCTCCTCTCTGTCATCAAGGCAGACTATCCAGGTGCCAGGAACATCAATACGGTCACTCAGACGCTGGCCCCTCTCCAGGCCTATGGGATAGACGGAGGCAAGGACTATGAGAAGGTCGAGTCAGCCCGTCTGCTCACATCCTCTGAATATACCCTCAACTCCACTCTCGGCTACATCTCCCTGAAGAGCGCACTGAGCGCCGACGAGGTGCTTGCCGTGGCCTATGAGTACACGTATAACGGACAGGTCTATCAGGTGGGTGAGTTCTCGGCCGATATCACAACCACAGACCAGTCGCTCTATCTCAAGATGCTCAAGTCGACCACGATAGACACACGTCTCCCCATGTGGGACCTCATGATGAAGAATGTCTACTCGCTCGGGGCATATCAGGTGCAGAAACAGAATTTCCGCCTCAACATCAAGTATCTGAGCGATACAACCGGAACAGAGATCAGCTATCTCCCCATCCCCTCCATCTCAAATCTCCCGCTGCTCCAGGTGATGAACCTAGACCGCATCGACACCAACGAGAATTCAAACCCCGATGGATTCTTTGACTTCATCGAGGGCTACACGATTCTCGCCGCCCAGGGCAAGGTGATATTCCCGGTAGTGGAGCCTTTCGGACAGCATCTCGCTGAGAAAATCGGAAATCCTGAGATAGCAAAGCAATACGTCTACCAGGAACTCTACGACTCCACTATCGTCGTGGCGCGCCAGTTTGCAGACAAGAACAAATTTACCCTCGAGGGAAAATATCAGGCATCGTCAGGCTCCCAGATCCGTCTCAACGCCATGAACGTCCCCCGCGGCTCCGTCATAGTGACGGCCGGAGGTGTCACGCTGACAGAGAACTCTGACTATACCGTCGACTATGCCATGGGCATCGTCACCATCACAAACCAGAGCATCATCGACTCAGGACAGAGCATCTCCGTCACCCTCGAGAACCAATCACTCTTCTCGACACAGCGCAAGACACTCGTGGGCCTCGACCTCAACTATAAGTTCAACAAAGACTTCAACGTGGGCGCCACTATCATGCACTTCTCTGAGAAATCGCTCACGGAGAAGGTCAATATTGGCGATGAGGTGGTCAACAACACCATGTGGGGACTCAACACCCAGTATAACACCCGCTTCATGTGGCTCACCAATCTTCTCAACAAGATACCCACAGTCAATGCCCTCTCTCCATCCACCCTCAGCCTCCAGGCCGAATTTGCCCAACTCATCCCCCACGCACAGAAGTCAGGCTCCAACAAGGGCTCAAGTTATATCGACGACTTCGAGTCGACCCAGATAGGCATAGACCTGCGGTCACCCTATTCATGGTTCCTGGCCTCTACGCCTTACGACCCTTCGGCCGATGCGCTCTTCCCTGAGGCCGCCCTTTCCAACGATGTGGCCTACGGCAAGAACCGCGCCCTCCTCAACTGGTATTTCATCGACCGCATGTTCACTGCGCGCAACTCCTCAATGTGTCCCGGCTACATCAAGGCAGACCCCAAGCAGATGAACAACCCGTACATCCGCGAGGTCACTTCGCGTGAGATATTCCCCGGCCGTCAGTTGGCATATGGGGAGTCAAACACCATCCAGACCCTCAACCTCTCATTCTATCCCTCAGAGCGTGGCCCCTACAATCTCGACGCCACAGAGATTGACGACCGGGGCAATCTGCTGCGTCCCGAGAAACGCTGGGGTGGCATCATGCGCAAGATGGACAATACAAATTTCGAGACTTCAAACATCGAGTATGTCCAGTTCTGGATGCTTTCCCCCTTCCTTGACCCCGATGCTGACAATCTGGAGGGTGGCGACCTATATCTCAACTTTGGCGAGATCAGCGAGGATATCCTCAAGGATGGTCTGAAGAGTTATGAGAACGGCATCCCTGTGGACGGCAACGAGCAGTATATGGACAGCACTGTCTGGGGCCGTGTCTCGCGCCAGAATTCACTGACATATGCGTTTGACAACGGCACCAGCTCGCGTCCCATCCAGGATGTGGGCCTCGACGGTCTGCGCAACGACGATGAGTTCACCTTCTCATCCTATGGCCGATATCTCGACCAGCTCCGTGCCAAACTGGCTCCCGAGGCTCTGGCCGAAATGATGGAGGATGCTTTCTCCCCCTTCAACGACCCCGCGGGCGACAACTATCACTTCTTCCGCGGATACGACTATGATGAGCAGCGACTCGGAGTGCTGGAGCGCTACAAGCGCTACAATGGCGTGGAGGGCAACTCTCTATCGCCAGATGATGCTCCGGATCCCCTCTACCAGTCGTCGCGCTCGCTCCCTGATGTCGAGGATATCAACCAGGACAACACACTCAATGAGTATGAGCGCTATTTCCAATATAAGGTCTCCATACGTCCTGAGGATCTCGAGGTGGGAAAGAACTATATCACCGACAAGCAGGTGAGCATCGTGGCCAATCACGACGGCTCAACCCAGGAGGTGGTGTGGTATCAGTTCAAGATACCATTGAGCGACTATCAGAAGGTGGTCGGAAACATCACTGATTTCTCCACCATCCGTTTTGCCCGCATGTTCATGACCGGGTTTAAGGCTCCGACACACCTGCGCTTCGCCACCCTCGAGCTGGTCAAGGGTGAGTGGCGCCCCTACGACTTCAATCTCAACACCCGTGGCGACACTCCGGCTGAGGGTCAGCTCGACATCTCAGTGGTCAACATCGAGGAAAACGCTGACCGTGAGCCGGTCAACTATGTGCTCCCACCCGGTGTCACCCGAATCCAGGATCCCGGCCAGAGCCAGATCCTTCAGCTCAACGAGCAGTCGATGGCACTCAAGGTTGTCGGCCTGCAGGCCGGTGATGCCCGTGCTGTCTACCGCAATACCATCCTTGACCTACGCAATTACAAGCGCATGCAGATGTGGGTGCATGCTGAGAAACTCATCGACGACCTCACAAACCTGCGGTCCGGCGAGATCTCGGTGTTCATCCGTCTCGGCTCGGACGTCAAGAGCAACTACTATGAGTACGAGGTGCCTCTTGACCTCACTCCACCGGGCCATTATTCGGACGACGCTTCCGGCCGTTGGGAGGTATGGCCGCGCAACAACTATCTGAACTTCGACCTCCAGACTCTCGTGGACCTGAAGAAGGAGCGCAACCGCGCCCGAAACGAGCAGCAGCCGGGAGTGGGCTTTGCCGTGCCGTTCACTTCGCGTGACCCTGCCAACGAGCGCAACCGCATCACCGTGATGGGAAATCCCTCTCTCTCTGAGGTGAGAGTCCTCCTGGTGGGCGTGCGCAACAATTCTCCCACAGCCAAGGATGGCATCGTATGGCTCAACGAACTCAAGGTTACAGACTTCAACAACTCAGGCGGATGGGCTGCCAAGGGTACAGTCAACCTCGGTGTCTCAGATATCGCCACACTCAATTTCGGAGCCCATATCGAGACCGCCGGTTTCGGCTCCGTGGACCAGGCTCTCAACTCCCGCCGCATGGACGACTACGAGCAATATAACTTCGCCATGCAGGTCGATGCCGGACGTTTCCTCCCCGAGAAGGCCAAACTCCGTGCTCCCATCTACTATTCTGTCTCAAAGGAAAAGACAACACCCCTCTACAATCCGCTCGACCAGGATGTCAAACTAAAGGATGCACTTGATGACTGTGTGAACCAGCATCAGCGCGACTCCATCGAGGCGTTTGCCGTAGAGCGTACCACCGTCAAGAGTTTCTCCATCTCAGGACTCAAGTTTGATGTGAAGTCAAAGAACCCCATGCCCTGGGATCCGGCCAACTTCACACTGAACTTCTCATTTAACAAACAGTCTCACACAGACCCCACCACTGAGTATGAGAACACCAACGACTACCGTGGCTCTCTGCAATACTCCTATACGCCTTACAACAAGGGTGTGCGCCCATTCCTGACCCTGTTCGACTCAAAGAACAAGAACCTCCGCTTCCTGCGGGAATGGGAGTTCAACTATCTCCCCACCAACATCTCGTTCCTCACCACCATCTCGCGCTACTACTACGAGCTCCAGACACGCTCGGAGACCGATGTCGACTTCCAGCTCCCGGTCTCCGTGAGCAAGAACTTCATCTGGGACCGTCAGTTTGCACTCACCTGGAACCTGACAAAGTCCCTGACCATGAACTTCAACTCCAACACATCCGCGCGCATCGAGGAGACAATGGGAGCCGTCAACAAGAAACTCTTCCCTGACAAATATAAGGAGTGGAAGGATACTGTCCTCCAGAGCCTCTTGTCGATGGGTACACCATGGAGCTACAACCAGTCGTTCGTGGCATCTTATCGCGCGCCGTTCAACAGAATCCCTATCCTCGATTGGATCACAGCCAACGCAAGCTATAACGCCACATACCGTTGGGACCGCGGTTCTGAAGTGGACGGCATCTCCATGGGTAACTCGATTGCTAATCAGGCTGCCTTCAACACTGACGGGCGCATCAACTTCGAGACCCTCTACAACAAATTTAAATACACCAAGGAGATCAACCAGCGCTTTGCCGCCAAGAAAGGCCCGGTGACTAAGCCGAAGCCCAAGAAGTATGAGCGTACATTCACTCTCAAGCCAGACACAACCCTGACGGTCAAGCATAACCTGCGAAACTCCAAGGTCAAGATTGTGGCGCTCGATGATGCCGGCAATCCATTTAAGATCACCCACAGGGTTGTCGACCCTAACACCATCGAGGTGCTGACGAGGGGCAACCAGAACATCAAACTCACCATAGAGGAGATTCTCAATGAAAAGCGGTCGCTATGGCATGAGATCCGCGACTATAGCGCGCGTTTCGTCATGTCGCCGCGCTCCCTGGCTGTGCGCTACCGCAACACACGCTCTATGTCCATCCCCCTCTTCCGCCCGGAGATCGGCAATATTTTCGGTCAGACCCACAGCGCCGGTCCGATGGCCCCAGGTCTTGATTTCGCGTTTGGTTTCGCCGGAGACGACTATATAGACAAAGCCCTTAGCCGTGGGTGGCTCATCACTGACGATGGACAGACCTCCCCGGCAAACTTCGCTCGCACGAACGAACTCAACATCGAGCTGACCGTCGAGCCAATAAAGGGCTTGAAGATTGTCCTCACCACAAACCGCACTGAGAACCGCACACGATCCATCCAGTTCATGTATGACAACATGCCCACCACGCTGGCCGGATCCTATACGAAGACCCATGTCGCGTTGAAAACCGCCCTCAAGCATTTCAAGCCTGAGAACGGATATCAGTCTGAAGCCTTCGATAAGTTCCTCTCATATATCCCTGTGATGGCAGAGCGGATACAGAATCAGTATATCGGTCTCAACTATCCACAGGGAGGCTTCATGGATGGAAACATCAATGCTGGCAATCCTTTCAATCCTCAGGTGGGCGCTATTCCTCAGACCAGCTCAGATGTGCTTATTCCGGCATTCATTGCAGCATACTCAGGACGAGACCCTCACAAGCAGTATCTCGACCCGTTCCCATCGTTTGCGGCCGCCCTCCCCAACTGGCGTGTCACCTATGATGGACTTCTCTACATGGGCAATCTCCGCAACATATTCAAGAGTTTCACCCTGAGCCATGCCTATCAGTGCACATACAGTGTGGGCTCCTACTCATCATTCCTCAACTGGCTCCCGGCTGAGGGTAGCTCCAAGCTTGGCTTCGCCCTCAACGAGGCCACCGGTGAGCCTGTCCCATCCTCCCCCTACAATATCTCCTCTGTGGCCATCACTGAGAAGTTTGCCCCCCTCATCGGTGCTGCTGTAACACTCAAGAATGAGATGACATTCTCGGCAGAGTATCGCGACTCGCGCACACTCACACTCAATACCTCGGCCGGACAGGTCGTCGAGGCAAACCAGCGTGGCATCACAGTGGGCGTCGGATATAAGATTGTGGGCTTCAACACTGTCCTCAAGATGAAGGGGAGCGGGCAGGGCATCTCAAACGACCTCACCCTCAACGGCGACTTCTCCATTGCAGAGACACAGGCACTCATACGCCGCATCGAGACAGCATACACCCAGGCAACCTCCGGGACACGAACCATCAACTTCAATCTCGCTGCAAACTATGTGATGTCGCGCCGTCTCACCATAGGTGCCTTCTTTGACCATCAGATCAACACTCCCATAGTCTCCTCAACATCTTATCCAACAACTAATACCTCTTTCGGCATCAACCTTAATCTCTCGTTAGCCCGATGAAAAATTTCTTCCTCACGCTTCTCCTTGGCGCATCGTGTGCCTCGGCCTCTGCAACTATCCACAATATAGTGGACTATGGAGCCGTCTCAGACACTACCCGTCTATCAACCCTGGCCATTCAGAAGGCTATCGACACATGTGCCTCGCAGGGTGGCGGGACTGTGCTTGTCCCATCCGGAAGTTTCAAGACCGGAAGCATATTCCTGAAAAGTGGTGTGGAACTCTCGCTTCAGAGCGGCGCCACCCTCTATGGCTCAACAGACATCAAGGACTACACCCCTGTAAAGACTTCATATGTCTCCCTGCGCACACATACACCCACAATCCAGCTCATCTATGCCGACTCTGCCTCCCATGTCTCCATCACTGGCCTTGGTGTCATCGACGGCCGTGGAGCGGCGTTCCCAAAACTCTCATGGAACGACGAGGGAATCACACGCCCTCACCTGCTGAGATTCATTCAATGCAGCGACGTCACCGTCAGCGGCGTGACTCTGCGCAATTCCGGATGCTGGATGCAGCATTACCTGGCCTGCGACCGCGTCAGGATTCAGGGGATCACTGTCTACAACCGCAACAACTACAACAACGATGCCCTCGACCTCGATGGCTGTCACGACGTAGTGGTGAGCGACATGATAGCCGACTCTGACGACGATGCCATAACCCTCAAATCCACCTCTCCTCGCCTTTGTGAGGATGTGGTCATATCTAACTGCACTGTCTCCTCACACTGCAATGCCATCAAGCTCGGCACTGAGACCAATGGTGGATTCCGCAACATCATCGTGCGCGGAGTCACCGTCAAGCCCTCGGCCGACCAGTCCACCCAGTTCTTCGGCTATGAGGGTGGGATAGGCCACTCGGCCATATCCCTCGAGATTGTCGACGGTGGCACCATGACAAACATCGATATCGCCGATGTCACAATCCGCGGCACACAATGCCCCATCTTCATCCGTCTCGCCGACCGCGCCCGTGCATATTCGCCCGATGTCCCCGTCGAGAAAATCGGTTCAATCTCAGGTGTGCTTCTCCACGACATCATGATTGATGAGGCTGGCCCAGGCGGAAGTTCCATCACAGGTGTGGCCGGCCATCCGGTGCGCGACGTCGAGTTGCGCAACATCACCATCCGCCATGCAGGCGGAGTAGGGGAGACCCCGGCTCCGACAGATGAGAAACTCAAGGAATATCCTGAGTCGACAATGTGGGGCATTCTCCCGGCTCAAGGTTTCTGGCTCAACCACACAGAGGGTGTCACCTTCCGCAATCTCCGTGTTATCCCCTCAGCTCCTGATGCCCGTCCGGTCATAGTCTCCTCAGATTCCCCGGGTCTTGTGCAGGTAGATTGATGGAACCATGAGAACCATGCAAAAACTTCTGGTCCTCGCCCTCGCCACTGTCTCAGCCATCTCAGCGGACGCTGCCAACCCGTTCCTCCCTCTATGGGAGCACATCCCAGACGGCGAGCCTCATATCTTCGATGACCCCGACAATCCAGGCCGCAAGCGTCTGTATCTCTATGGCTCCCACGACATGCTGCGCACACAATATTGCGGCACGGACCTCGTGGTGTGGTCAGCCCAGACAGACTCACTTGATGCATGGCGATATGACGGTGTGATTTTCAAGGTCTCTTCTCCCGACGGCAAGTCTGATGTCCTCTATGCCCCGGATGTCGCCGAGCTCACTCGCTCAGACGGATCGAAGGAGTATTATCTCTACCCCAACAATCAGGTGGGAGGCCGCAACGGCATGGTGGCCCGCGCTTCGCGTCCTGACGGCCCCTTTGAGGTGATAAACTGGAGCAAGGAGGATTCCACGAAGACCGATGGCGTCTTCCGGTTTGACCCTGCGGTCCTGGCCGATGATGATGGCCGCGTGTATGGCTACTGGGGTTTCGACCGCTCAATGGCCGCTGAGATTGATCCCTCCACCATGTCGACCGTCAAGCCCGGCACAGAGGTTGTAGATGGGCTCATATCGAGCCGAAGCGACGACGGACAGTTCCGCTTCTATGAGGCATCATCCATCCGTAAGGTCAAGGATAAGTATGTATTGGTCTACAGCCGTTGGTCGGCTCCAGGCGATTTTGGTCTTCCTGCATCGAACTACACCCTGGCTTATGCCTACAGCGACTCGCCCCTAGGCCCATACACATACGGCGGAACCATCATCGATGGGCGTGGACGCGACACTGATGCTACGGGCAACCCTATGGTGACCGCCACTCCTAACGGCAACACCCACGGCAGCATCATAGAGGTCAACGGCCGGTGGTATGTGTTCTATCATCGCCAGAGCGGGGTCAATGAATATTCCCGCCAGGCCATGGTGGCACCCATCGAGGTCTCTGTCGAGGAGGGTCCAGGTGGAAAGGTAATGATAAGCGAGGCAGAATATACCTCGGAGGGATTTGAGACCTCCGGACTCAACCCCCTGCGACGCTATCCCGCAGCCATAGCGTCTCATTTCACAGGCCCCGAGCCTGCAGTGCAGAAATACCCCAAGGTGCATTATACCGGCCCATACTTCCCTCCGGTCTATATTGATGACCACAAGGTGGACGACCCATATAACGATTCGATAAACGTCAGCCCTGTGGTCAACAACACCAACGGCTCCATACTGGGCTACAAATATTTCAACTTCCGGCCTCTCGCCGGAAAGAAAAATGTGTCTCTGATCCTCGACCTGATTCCTGAAGGGATTGACGGGATCATCAGAGTCTACACCACAGCCCCTTGGAAAGGTGAGCCTCAGCCGGTAGGTTCCATTGAACTCTCATCCTCGATGGCTCGGACACGTCAGCAGGTTTCCATCCCCCTCTCGCTCTCAGGCCTGAGCGGCAAGCATCCACTCTATCTCACTTTCAGTTCAGAGGTCCCCTGTGTCTCGCTCTGTACCCTTTATTCCCTTCAGTTCATGCTGGAAGACGGCGTTGATGGCTCGGACGGGAAAGGGGAGATGTGAGCCTGTGGTCACTGATGTGCCGTGGTCAGGGGTCACGGTCAGGCCCACAGGTGTCTCATATTCTCTGAGTCTGCCGATAACCGGACCGACCACTCGGCTGTCAATCATCTCGATTGCACGGATTTTCCCGTCAAGATTGCGGGCATGTGATGCTTCATCCGGTCCCTCCAGGTGGAGCATCACGAAGTCATCAGTCCGAAGAGCCTCAAGCGCAGCCTCAACCTTACCCTCATAGTTTGTGGCAGGTTTCCCCGTTGCTCCCGCGACCTCAATCAGTCTCAGACCACTGTATTGGGCAATCCCTCTCACCAGATTCACAGCCGTCACCGCGGCTCCCTTCACCCCAAGTGGTTCCATAAGAGGCCTGAAGCCGGGGCTCCATGGCCAGATGCCGTATTCCTTTATCAATCCGTTCAGCAACGTTGCAGTCTCTGCCGGAGTCATCCCCCCTATCAGCGATGGGGTGTCTGCCGCCGCTCTCACAAGATGGTCAGCAATCCTTTGTCCTGTCATCTCATGGGCCGGAGTACAGACTATCTCCCTGCTTCCGCCCCTCACAGCCAGTATGTGTCTGTAGTCCTGCCCGGCTATTATCCTGACTCTCTCATCCTTCATGCCTGCGGCCATCCGGTCAACAAAAATGCGGCCCTCTGAGTCCGTGAAGCCACCTCCGTCGTGTGACGTGACAACCCCATCGGCCGACACACCGATGATGTTGCACCTCAGCAAAAGCTCATCATCAGCAGCCATATACCCCACACCTGCTGCCTCAAACGGAGCCCTCGACTGAGCGACCACCCGAGCGTCATAGCCAAGGAGCGTGGTGATGGCCACCTCACTCCCTGGATTCATCCCACATGGCGTTGTCTGAATCATCCTCACACTCCCCATCGACTCAAGCAAGTCCATGTTGGGAGTCCGTGCATACTGCCCCGGGGTCATCCCCCCCAGACACTCCAGAGGGCTGTCGTCCATCCCGTCACAGACTATAAGCAGCTTCTTCATATTCATGACACAAAGTTAACTAAAAACTCTTCACCAGACCCTTACTCTCTATAAGAATTTACATCTTTTCTGGCTGAAAGGCATATTATATCAAAGGGTAGTTTGGGTGACTAAATTTGGTCATAATCTCCGGAATCTCGAAAAAAATTCTTACCTTTGTAGATTAGAATGGCTCACCCCCGGCCTTCGTCAATCAATGAAACTAAAACAAACTGAATATATGAAGTTTACAGTTCCGAGCAAGACCCTCCACACCTTCGCATCATCTGTCAGCAAGGTCATCAACGCTAAGAACGCCCTCACCATCCTCAACTACTTCCTCTTTGAGATCAAGGGCGCTACTCTCACCATCACCGCGTGTGACGGCGAGAACACACTCTGCGGCCGCATCCCCATCATGGATGTCGAGGGAGATGGTCAGTTCTGCATCGACGCGCGCCGCGTCGTGGAGCTGCTCAGAGTGATGCCCGAACAGGAACTTCAGTTCAACATCGACGACGCCACTCTCTCCATCGAGATGACACATCCCAACGGTTCATATCACTTCATGGGGCTCAACGGTGCCGAGTATCCCCGTCTGGAGCGCCAGGAGTCTGACGAAGACATTGTCCTCAACATGAAAGGGGCGGCTATACTCCGCGGCCTTGAGACAACTGCCTTTGCCACAGGCACAGAGACAATCCGCCCCCAGATGATGGGTGTTTATTGGGACATCAAGCCTGACTGCATCGTCTATGTTGCCACCGATACACGCAAGCTCGTCAAGTTTGAGGACCGCAGCTACCAGCCCGGAGTCGAAGGCTCGTTCATCCTGCCAAACAAGTCGACCAACGTGTTCCGCTCAGTCTTCTCCAAGGACGATGAGATAAAGGTAACCCTCGTCCCCGGCCAAGGTGTCACATTCCAGACCGACACCTTCACCTTCGAGAGCCGCCTCATCAAAGGCCGCTTCCCCGAGTATGACAGAGTGATTCCCAAGAACAACCCTTACGACCTCACCCTCAACCGTCAGATATTCACCACTGCCGTGCGTCGTGTGAGTCTGTTTGTCGATGAGGGCCACGGACTCATCAAGTTCCGCGTCAGCCCCGACCGTCTCACCATCAAGGCAGCCGACAATGAATATAACACATCAGGCGAGGAGACACTCGCCGCAACCTATACCGGCGACACCGACCTCATAATAGGCTTCTCGTCAAGCTACCTGCTCGAACTCGCTGGAGCCATCTGGACAGACGACATCATCTTCCGTCTGGCAGACCGCTCGCGTCCCGCTGTCATTGTCCCCTCCGAGGACAAGCCTGACACGGTTCTCACCATGATTCTCATGCCAATGAACGTAACTGACTTCTGACAAGATGCCACTCACCCTTAAAAAGCCTATCGTTTTCTTCGACCTCGAGACAACAGGTGTCGACATTACCCACGACCGCATCGTGGAGATCTCGCTCATCAAGGTGATGCCTAATGGGGAGGAGACCGAGCGGACACGCCGTGTCAACCCCGGCATGCCCATCCCTGCCGCTGCCACAGCGGTTCATGGAATAACAGATGAGGATGTGGCCGGAGAGCCTGAGTTCCGACAGATAGCCCGGTCGCTAGCAAACGAACTCACCGGATGCGACCTGGCCGGCTTCAACTCAAACCGCTTCGACATCCCCATGCTCGACCAGGAGTTCCAGCGCGCAGGCGTGAAGTTTGACTTCTCCAAGGCACGTTTCGTCGACGTCCAGACAATCTTCCACAAGAAAGAGCAGCGCACCCTCGTGGCCGCCTACAGATTCTACTGCGGCAAGGAACTGGAGGATGCTCACTCAGCCAACGCCGACACCCGTGCGACACTCGAGGTGCTCAAGGCTCAGGTGGAGCGATACCCCGACCTCCCCTCAGACATCGAGGGCCTCAGCGAATACTCACGCCAGAACAAGAATGTCGACTTCATGGGACGCCTCATCTACGACGACCAGAACCGCGAGGTCGTCAACTTCGGGAAATATAAAGGAATGTTGGCTGAGGAAGTGCTACGCAAAGACCCCAGCTATCTCGACTGGATTATGAAAGGTGACTTCGCTCAGAACACCAAGGACTGCTTCATGCGCATCAAACTCCGCGGCAAGAAATGATGAGTCCCCTCTCAGGAAAACATATCGTCCTCGGCATCTGTGGCGGCATCGCTGCCTACAAGAGCGTCTCGCTCCTCCGGCTCCTTGTCAAGGCAGGCGCAGAAGTGCAGGTGGTCATCACCCCGGCCGGAAAGCAGTTCATCACTCCCGTAACCCTCTCGGCCCTGAGCCAAAAGCCTGTGGTGAGCGAGTTTTTCACAGCCAACACCGGCGAGTGGCACTCCCACGTCGACCTGGGGCTCTGGGCCGACTGCATGGTCATAGCCCCGGCCACAGCATCGACCATCGGGAAGATGGCACACGGTGTGGCAGACAATATGCTTGTAACCACTTACCTTTCAGCCAAATCACCCGTCTTTATCGCCCCGGCCATGGACCTCGACATGATGGCCCACCCATCCACTCAGTCCAATCTGGCCCTCCTCCGCTCTTATGGCAACCATATCATCGAGCCTGAGTCAGGATTTCTGGCCAGCGGCCTTGTAGGCAAGGGTCGCATGGAGGAGCCTGAGAATATACTCAATGTCCTTGAGGACTTTTTCCAAGCCTCCGGGTCCCTCGACGGAAAGAAAGTGTTGATAACAGCCGGCCCCACCTACGAGCGCATTGACCCTGTCCGCTTCATAGGCAACTTCTCAAGCGGGAAGATGGGATTTGCCCTTGCCCGTGCATGTGCCGACCGTGGGGCAGAGGTCACTCTCGTGACCGGACCGGTAAGCCTCACCATCGGCCATCCGGCCATCAAGCGCGTCGATGTCGAGAGCGGCCGCCAGATGCTCCAGGCATGCCAGGAAGCCTTCCCGACAGCAGATATCGCCATAATGTGTGCCGCTGTGGCTGACTATACCATCGCCGACCCGGCCACCTCAAAGATAAAACGCGAGGACTCAGAGATCCCTGAATTGAAGCTTGTCAAGAACCCCGACATCGCAGCCACCCTTGGAGCCTCCAAGCGCCCCGGCCAAAGGCTCATCGGCTTCGCCCTCGAGACAGACCATGAGCTCGACAACGCCCGCCGCAAGCTCGACCGCAAGAATCTCGACATGATAGTCCTCAATTCCATGCGCACACCCGGAGCCGGATTCGGCACAGACACAAACGCTGTCACCGTCATCCCGCGCCACGGCGATGTCGTGGAGATTCCTCTCAAATCAAAGGCCGAGATAGCCGCAGACATTGTCGGCATCATCGCCTCCTCACTTCCAGAGTCATGAAACATACCCTCTCCCTCATTTTCATAACCATCCTCCTTGCCCTCAGTCCCTCCCTCAGAGCCCAGGAACTGAACTGTCGTGTCGAGGTGAACACCTCGCAGCTCGAGGGCACCAACAAGTCCATCTTCGAGACTCTCCAGGGCGCCATCAGCGAGTATGTCAACACCACCAAGTGGACCAATGCCCAGTTCTCGCCCACAGAACGCATAGAGTGCACGCTCTTCTTCAACATCACCAAATATGACGAGGGCGACGGCAGCATGGAGGGCACCCTCCAAGTGCAGTCCACACGCCCCGTCTACAACTCCTCATACACCACCACGCTCATCAACTTTCGCGACACAAACATCAAGTTCAACTACACGGAGAATGAGCCGCTCGTCTACAATGAGATGAACATGGAGAGCCAGCTCACAGCCATACTCAACTTCTATGTTTATCTCATTCTGGCTGTCGACTTCGACTCCTTTGCCTCACACGGCGGAGACCCATATTTCGAGCGCCTCGCCACCATAGTCCAGCAAGCACAGTCGTCAGGAGAGAGCGGATGGAAACAGTTTGAGGACAACAAAAACCGCTCGGCTATCCTCAGCGCGTTCACCGACCCCTCAACCCGTGCCCTCCGCGACCTGTACTACCAGTATCATCTCAAAGGCCTCGACCAGATGTCGGTCAGCCCCGACAAAGGGCGCAAGGCCATCGACACGTCGCTCGACATCCTCCCCGCCATCCAGAAAGTCTCGCCGATGTCTGTAGGGCTCTCCATATTCCGCGATGCCAAGCTAGATGAACTAGTCAACATCTACTCCAAGGCACCCTCAGAGGAACGCGACCATGCCTCAAAGCTCCTCTACCCACTCTATCCTACGGACACTGACCGCATCGACCAGATAAAGAAAGGGGACGAAAACTGATCTCAAATGCTCGAAACACTCCACATCTCAAATTATGCCCTGATAGATGTGATAGACATCACATTCCATCAGGGGTTCAACGTCATCACAGGTGAGACCGGCGCCGGAAAGTCCATCATTCTCGGCGCTCTGTCTCTGCTGCTGGGAGCCAGAGCCGACAGCCGCGTTGTTGCTGACCCTTCAGCCAAGAGTGTCATCGAAGCCGTCTTCGCCATCAGCGAATATCCCGGCCTGAAAGCCTACTGCGAGGAAGCCGACATAGAGTGGGATGACGAGCGCTGCATCCTGCGCCGCGAGGTCTCACCCACAGGGCGCTCCCGCGCCTTTGTCAACGACTCCCCCGTGCCGCTCACCAAACTCCGCGAGGTGGCCATGCGCCTGGTCGACATTCACTCACAGCATCAGAACCAACTCCTCTCAAGCCCGGAGTTCCAGCTCCGTGTCATAGATGTCCTTGCCGGAAACGAAGGGCGTCTGCGCGAGTATGCTGCCCGCTATGGAGCTCTGCGCGATGCAGTCCGCCGCCTCAAGGCAATGCGCGCCCAGGTCGAGCGCTCACGAGAGGACGAGGAGTTCACACGCTTCCAGCTCGAGCAGCTGGACGAACTCTCCCTTCAGCCCGGCGAACAGGCAGCTCTCGAGTCCGAGCGTGAGATTCTCCTAAACCTTAATTCCATCAAGCAGACCCTCTCCCGAGCTGGAAACGCCCTCTCGCTTGGCACCCCAAACGCCCTCGAGATGATAGGTGAGGCCATTGACAGCTGCACGTCGCTCGACAGTGTGCTCCCTCCCGCTGACGATATCCCTGCCCGTTTGGAGTCAGCCAGGATTGAGATCGTTGACATTGCCTCGACCATCGAGTCCCTGTCTGAGTCACTTCAGGCTGACCCTGCCCGTCTGGAGTGGATTGAAGAGCGGCTCAATTCCATCTATACCTTGTGTCACAAGCACCACATCAGCGACAGCGACCTCCTCATTGAGTTGCGCGACCGTCTGCGCGACCGTCTGCGCGACCTCGACAACAGCGGCGACATCCTCGCCTCTCTTGAGCGCGAGGCCCGGCGCGCCAAGGCCCTTGCGCGTGAGACAGCCCTCGAGATCTCAGAGGCCCGCAAGGCTGAGGCCATCCGTTTTGCCGAGACCCTGCGCGAGACAGCCGTCCCCTTAGGCATGAAGAACCTTCAGGTAGAGGTGCAGGTGCTTCCGGCCGATATGGGCCCCACAGGCATCGACTCAGTCTCCTTCATGGCTGCCTTCAACAAGAATCAGCCCCTAATGCCAGTGGGCGACACTGCATCTGGCGGTGAGATATCGCGCCTCATGCTCTCGATTAAGGCCATCATCGTCTCAAGGATGCAGCTCCCGGCCATCATATTTGATGAGGTGGACACCGGAGTCTCAGGCGACGTTGCCGACCATATGGGGCGCATGATGAGAGACATCTCCTCGTCAATCCAGGTCATCGCCATCACTCACCTTCCGCAGGTCGCTGCCAAGGGCGAGAGCCACTTCAGGGTATATAAGGAGGACGACGAGCACTCAACCCACACGCGCATCACACGTCTCTCCTCAGCCGAGCGCGTTGACGCCATCGCCGCCATGCTCAGTGGAGCCGAGATTGATGCGGCAGCCGTCAAGGCGGCAAAATCGCTCCTCACCGCTAAATAATCATCAATTCTATCCCCCCACAAAAATCCCGTCACATACACACATGGACCGCACTGACTATATCTACGGCATCCGCGCCGTCATGGAGGCCCTCGAGGCCGGACAGAATGTCGACAAAATCTTTATGGCCAAAGACCTGCATGGCGACCTCGCTTCACAGCTCACCCAGATGGCCAGAAAACTGAGAGTCGTCGTCCAGCGTGTCCCCATGGAGAGAATCAACCGCATCACGCGCCGCAACCACCAGGGAGTCCTGGCAATGATGTCGGCCATCGAATATCACCGACTCGACCATCTCGTCCCCGAACTTTATGAGGCCGGGATACTCCCCTTCATCGTCATGCTCGACGGCGTCACCGACGTCAGGAATTTCGGCGCCATAGCCCGCACATGCGAGTGCGCGGGGGTCGATGCTATTGTCATCCCCGAGCGTGGCAGTGTCTCAGTCGGTGGCGATGCCGTGAAGACCTCAGCCGGAGCGCTGCTCCACATTCCCGTGTGTCGTGTCTCCTCCATAGCCTGGGCAGCGCACTTCCTGCGTGAGAACGGCTATGCCGTCTATGGAGTCTCTGAGAAGGCTGACTATCCCTACACTGAGGCTTCCTACACAGATCCCACTGCCCTCATCATGGGCGCCGAGGATATAGGCATCTCCCCCGAGGCCATGAAAGAGACCACTGCAAGAGTCTCAATCCCCATGTTCGGGTCCATCGGGTCGCTCAACGTCTCTGTTGCAGCCGGTGTGATGATATACGAGGTTGTCCGCCAGCGTCTGGCGGCCAACCTCGAGATAATGTAGGTTACTTTATTCGGATATTCACAACAGACTTTGCAGGGAGGGTGAGGATTACTTCATCCCCCTTGATTTTTGCTCCCTTAAACGGCTTGAGTGTCACCTTTTCCGGTTGGCCGAAGTCATTGTAGTCCGCTATATTGGCTGCAGTGAGAATCTCCGCTCCCTCAATGCTGTACTTGCCTTTGCCCAGCGGAATATTGACCTCAACATCCTTGTCGATGTCAATATTAGAGAGCGTGATGTTCATCTCACCGTCTTTCCTTGAGGCCGTCGCGCTGACGGTCGGGACTGTCCGCTCACCTCTATTTCCGGGCACCACCCTTGTCGAGGTCTCGACATTGACGGGAACCACCGTAGCATTCTGGTGAGGGGCATACATCTTGAAGACATAATAGGTCGGCGTGAGCACCATCTGGTCCTCCTTGGTGAGCACCATTGACTGAAGCACATTGGCTATCTGTGCGATATTGGCCATCTTCACGCGGTCTGTGTGGCGGTGAAAAACATTCAGGCTCAGGGCAGCCACAAGCGCATCGCGCATAGTGTTCTGCTGAAACAGATGTCCCGGATTTGTCCCCGGTTCCACATCCCACCATGTCCCCCACTCATCAACAATGAGAGCCACCTTCTTGTCTGGGTCATAGCATGTCATGATTGAATCATGGTTCTCAAGAATCTCATCAAGGTCCAGACATTTACCCATGGTCCAGTAGTGCTCCTCCGGAGTGAAGACCGTTGCGGCACCCTTGCTGCCATCCCAGCCCTTCACCGTATAGTAGTGGAGAGAGAGTCCGTTCATATGGTTGCGGGCCTTTTTCATGAGCGTATTTGTCCAGTTCAAGTCATAGTCACTGGCACCTGAAGCTATCTTGTAGAGCCTGTTGCCGTCGTAGTTGCGGCAGTAGGTCTGATAGCGGCGATACTCATCGGCATATGCCTCAGGCGTGAAATTGCCTCCACACCCCCAGCTCTCGTTGCCCACGCCGAGATATTTGAGTTTCCATGGTTTCTCGCGTCCGTTGGCCTTGCGCTTCTCAGCCATCGGACCCTCCTTGGCCGTGATATATTCAACCCATTTGGACAGTTCCTCGACAGTGCCGCTCCCCACATTTCCGCTCAGATATGGCTCACACCCAATCAACTCGCAGAGATTGAAAAACTCATGTGTCCCGAAACTGTTATCCTCGACAGTCCCGCCCCAATTTGTATTGACCATGACAGGGCGCTCCTCCTTGGGGCCAATGCCATCCGTCCAGTGATACTCATCTGCAAAACAACCTCCGGGCCACCTCATCACAGGCACCTTCAAGTCTCTGAGCGCGTTTAGCACATCGTTTCTGTATCCGTCTGTGTTGGGGATGGCTGACTCAGTGCCCACCCACAGGCCGCCATAGATACACGACCCCAGGTGCTCGGCAAACTGGCCGTAGATCTCAGCCGGGATTGTCACCGTTGTGTCTATGTCGCTGATAAGAGGTGTGACAGTGGCTCTCTCTGCGTTCTCTGCGCCCATGGCCGTCAGGCACGGAAGCATTGCGGCTACAATGGCCGGAATTCTGTTTATCATGCTCATATTTTCATTTTAGATTTGAGTTTAGAAATTCAAGACACGACTCCTGGACACTCCTTGGCATCTCATGTCCCATCGGCAGAAGCGACGTCTTCAGTTTATCGCCGGCATTCTGGCTGTCCCACACCTTCTGCATCGTGTCATATGCATCACGGACAGCCTTGGGTGCAAACAGCTTGTCAGTCTCACCGTTCACGAAATACATGGCCTTCGGACATGCCAGAGATGCTATGTGTGGATAGTCGAGATAATTGCGCACACCGATGAGATTGTTGGCGAAGCCGCCACGCTCATTGCGTCCGCTCTCCCACGAGAGCTGCGACTCTGTTGTCGTCATCCAGCACACCGCACACCCCGCCTTGATGATGGGCGATAGGGCTGAGAGCATCCATGAGCGGTAGGCTCCCATCGACAGTCCCACACATCCCACGCGCTCGGCATCTACCTCAGGGAGCGACGCGAGAAACTCCGTGGCATACATATCCTCAAAATTCATCCATGCGCTCAGATTGCGGCCAAGCATCATGAAATTTCCGGCCACATTGGCAAATTTGTTGCCATCATGCCCCTCTTTGCGGCCTCGGTCCCCCCAGAAGAGAGCATCCGTCGAGATGACCACATACCCATTCTTGGCCAGGTAGTCACCAACATACTGACCCTCATAGAGACCCTCGACCCACTTGTCGCAGTCGTCATATACCTCCTGGCCGACGCCAAAGGGGCGTATCATCTTCTCCTTGCCTATTGAGAAATGTCCCCCATGGTCATGGAGAGCCACGATAGCCGGAAACGGGCCCTCGCCGTCTGGCACAAGCAGATATGCCTCCACGCGCGAGTATTTTGTGAGATTAAATCTGATCTTCTTGGCCGTATATCCATCCCTCTTATCCTCGCCTATCACCTCCATGCCATAGTCAGCAGTGCGTGGAGGAGGAGCGAGCATAAGCTCGATGAGTTTATCGTGTGCAGTTGAGCGCCAAAGCCCAAAGTCAGTTATCTCGCTGTTGCCCCAGGCCAGCGGATAAGTCAGCTCACTCTTGATGCTGTCGAGAAACAGAGGCATGTCACGTTGCAGCTCATACCTTTCATTTTCCTTCGCCTGTGAGGTCGCCACAGCGCACATCACCACAGCCAGAAGGACAAAAAAATTTTTCATGGCGTGAAGAATTTGGTTTATCTCCACAAAGATAAAAGTTATTTCACAAATAAACAACACATCAACGCATTAACTGCAATCCCCACCAACAAAAAAACACCCTCACCGTTAGCGCCCGGGGTGTCCGGGGCCTCACCACCGCAGGTAGCAAACGGCGTCCGTAGGCCGCCGAAACCACCCCGAAGGCTCTCATCGGCATTATCACACTATTGTAACCTCTAATCATTCTTACCTTTGCAACCTAACTATTCTCGAAGCCAAACCATGAAAAAACTCATCACCACCTCCCGCAAACAAACCTACTCCCCCATCCTCGGGATACGTGGCTTCGAGACATACCTCAACCGACGCCTAACGAAAAACGAGCGCAAAGTCATATCCTACCTCGAGCGCCAGAAACGCGCACGCCCCGTCCTCGTCATCGACCCGCCCGGCCGAAACTCCGCGGCAATCCTTCAGGAATACCTCAACTACCGCCTCGCCAAAGGACCATCGCAAGCCCT
>JAMPAK010000001.1:222507-355039 GCA_023667285.1 Muribaculaceae bacterium | reverse complement strand
GCGCAACAGATGTTGCAGTAATGATTAGAAAAGGTCGGAGTGCGTGCCGGTGCGCACAAGCGTCAAAAGATTGACACCATTATCAATCGAATAAATAAGAAGCCAGTCGGGGGTGATATGACACTCCCGACAACCTTTGTAATCACCCACAAGAGTGTGGTCTTTGTTTTTCTTCGGCAGAGGTTTACCCTCAATCAACAGTTTGATTATATCATCAAGCAGGTTTTCATCAAGTCCTCGCTTGCGAGCCAGTTTAAGGTCGCGCTTGAACTGCGTGGAGATACTTAAATCAAACATCATCGAGATTGGCTACCATACGTTTGTAATCGTCAAAAGAGCCACAATGTATGGCGTTGCCATTTTCAACCTCCTTGATTGCGGCCAAAGTCGTGGCATTGGGCTTTGCCTTTTCAGACTTGACCGACACGACACCACGAATCATGCGTATTGCCTTCTTTATGTCGCGGAGCATGTCGGGATTTTCTATTGAAACAGTCAGCTGAGTCATTTTCTTGTAAATTTTAATTATCAGTAGGTTGCAATGTAGTTGCAATGCAATTCCGTTGCCATTGCAAAGTTAATCATTTAACTTTAAATACTAACGATAAAACAAGAGAAAATGTTGTGTAACCCCCTCGTAATGCGAGAAAATCTCAGAAAACGGCTTCGGAGACGGGGCCTTTTCTTTTTGGTGCGCGAGACTGGGAGCGAGGTATTAGGCGCGGCATCTCCATTTCGTAGAAGCAGATGTGCAGACCGATGGCGCGAGTCATAAGGAGGTCATCGTGCTTGCCCACGATAGCACCATAAGCACCGTTGGCCTTACGCTCATAGACGAGGTATTCATCGAGACAACGCTTGTCGCGCTCGGTGTAGAGCCGCTCACGTATGCACTTGACGAGCGTGGAGATAATCATAGGCTTAGTGGCGATGTTGGTGTGGAAACCATACTTGCGCGGAATACCCTGCCGTATCTCATCCTCTGATTGTCGCCGGGCATAGAGGTTGGGATAGATGTTTGAAATCTGATTGAGGATATAGAGCGACTGGTCGCCACCCTCCACCTGCCGTTCGCGGTCGTGCGTCTCGAGAGTGTTGGACTCGATGACGAGCAGAGAATTGTCGTAGAAAGCCGCCACCTGCGCAGCTTTCCACGCGAGCCGGTCAATGTCGCAGTGTCCGTACCATTGAGCCACGACAGACGGACGGCCATTCTCCATCATATTGAGACGGTCGATGACGAGAATGACAGAGAAGTCAGCCTTGTTGGAGCGACCGCCCACGTCCACGACCGTGAGGTAACGGTTGGGGATGATGTATTCATCGTCATACTCCGGGAGCGTCCACACCCACAACTGCCCCTGTCTGTCCTCGTGGAAGCGGAGATTTTTGAGCGCGTCCTCCCCCTCATCGCAGTCGGCATAAACATCGCCCACGAAGCGCGGAGGACGGCAACCCTTTTCAAACTCCTCCACTTGGTATTGGTCGAACACCATAGTACCCGAATGGACGAACGCCTCGACATCATCGGAGGGGAACTCCGAAGCCATGACCGCGTGGTCGTTCTTGCCGGAGCGTTCATGCACATACCAGTTGATGGCTTCGAGCGTAGCCCCCTTTTGCCACAGCCACCACAGGTAACGCCCCGACTCCTCGCGAGAGGACATAACATTGTCGTTGTTGCGGTTGGCATAAAGGACAGTTGCGAAATTGTGCAACTCCTTGGCGTTGGCGAAAGGGAGCGAGTATTGCTCAATGTCGAACCAAGCAATAAAGAGCGCGTCATACTGCGAGGGAATGTCGGGGTCGGCAGCCGCAGAGTATTCGGTGTGGAAGAAGTTGCCGGTGCCGTTGGCAGTAGACTCCATTACAATCATAGTGTAGGGTTTGAGGAGAATACCCGAACAGGCAGAGCGCACAATATCCTCCGGCGACTTGCCCTCCGTCTTTTTCCAAATGCCGACCTCGGAGAGGTGGACGAGCGAGTAAGCGCCGCCACGGCAACCATCGGGACGTTCGGCAGTGCCTATTTTGATTTTGCAGCTGCGTTGCGGCACACGATGCGTAGAGCCGGACTTGCCGACACCAATCATCTTCGGCTCATTCTCGTTGTACTGCTCACCAAGGGAGTAAAGCATCTCGATAGGATACTGCTTAATCATAGTGTCGAACATATCCTTGATTTCATCGGAAGCCGCTCCTTGGTGGGCGATGATAAGAGAGTTGAGACCTTTGCGGTGGAGGAACTGCAACCACGCCATATAGAGCTGCGTGGTGGTGGAGCCGCCCCACTGACGTGCTTTAAGGAGGATAAGGCGTATAGGGAGACCGGCGCGGCGCTTTTCCTCGAAGCGAGAAACGAGAATGCGCTGAGGATAGCGAAGTCGGAACAGCACATCAGAGCCGGCATCCTTGTTGTGGATCCAGACGAGTTCGGGATATTCAATTAATTATTTTACGATATGAATTTCAAGACATTGGCTTCCGAGCGTTATTCATGCAAAAAATACAGTGATAAGTGCATTAATCCCCTTGTGCTCAGGCAAATCCTTGAGGTGGGCAGGCTTGCGCCGACGGCCAAAAACCTTCAGGAACAACACATCTATGTTGCCCTCTCCGATGAGGCTCTTGATAAGATAGACGAGCACACACGCTCTCGCTATGGGGCTCCCGTCGTGCTTGTTGTCGCCTTTGACAAACAGAATGTCTATACCTACCCGGGCGGTAATCGTGATTCCGGCATAGAAGATGCCTCCATTGTGGCGACACATCTCATGCTTGCGGCGGCAGACATTGGTGTGAGTTCATGTTGGGTGAATAGTTTTGATCCTGAAAAACTTCATGCATCCCTGGGCCTTCCTGAAAACGAGGAAATCCTCATGCTCCTGGACCTCGGCTATGCTGCTGAGGAGGGTGGGGGAGCATTGCCCAACCATTTCTCGCGCAAATCCCTTGAAGAGACCGTCACAGAAATATAGGTTATAACTTCCCGGGGATGATTAGACGTGATAGAGAGGGGGAGTGGCCTACCTCCATTCCGTCAACATACACTCTCAGTCCCGGCCCACGATGATAACGGCTCCCGTCAGAATCCCATAGTATGCTGATATTGTGGCCGTGGTATGACACTCCGTCAAGACAGAACCATTCCCATTCTCCCTCCGGGATTAACGGTTTAACCTCAAGGACGTTGTCAGGGCGCGGACGAAGCCCCACAAGCCCGGTGATCAGAAGGTCGCAGAAAGTTGAGTGGTTATAGTGGCGGCTCCGCTCCTGGTCACCCTTGAGCCAATAACCCGTCACTTCATCAAGATATTCCCCAATATAAGGATACCCACGGTGATGTTGTGCCTCCGTATATAGTCTGAACTGAGCGAAATATGTGCTGTCGCTCACTATGGGCGATGACGTCGAGTTGAGATAGTTGGCAAGCGCTGTGAGAGTCTGCGAAGTTGCAAAAGGCCATATGGCGCCGTCCCATTCACATTGTCCAACCCCATGTGTGCGAAACTCCGGATGCCTCCGCTCGGCGGTGGTGAGTCCCCGTGGTGCTGAGAATCCCTCAGGGTCTTCAATCTGAAGCCATGCCCTCTCATACACCCCCGAGTCCGGAAGATTGAAATACCAAGGGATATATCCGATAGCCTCGCGGACATGGGCAACAGTGTCTCCCCTCAGTGTCTCAAAAAAACAATCCTCATCGCTCCACAAATTTTCCATGATAAGGCGCTTGAGAGTGTCAGCCTTCAGAGCCCAATTTTTACTCTCCTCATCATACTCCAGTATGGTAGCAATGGATGCCAGCGCGCGGGCATTTCCATACATATATGAGTTGATTGATGGTCTGGCATGGTGCTCGCGACGCGCGCCACTTATGCTCTCCTCCATCCCATCCGAGACATCTCTCTGCCAGTATAGCCCCGAGGGAAGACGATGGCTCTCTTCCCAGCGGACATACTCTGCACAGAGGTCCGGATACAGTTCGCTCAGGCGTGCAATGTCGCCGTTTACAAGAAATCTGCCATATAAAGCATCCGGGTTCCATGAACTGAATTTCATCATTTTCTCCATCGGTGTCCCTTCATTGCCATGATACCACGTATTGATGATGCCGTTGAGCCATCTTTGGTCCCGTAGCCAGCGGCTCTCATATATATGATGGCCAATGGCACATGCTATGAGATTATATCGGTCTGCATAACTGCGCGGCACGAGAAACTCCGTCATTCCCCAACCCACAGGAGTCTTCTTGATATGCTTGCGCAGAGTCCACCAACGGAAATAGTAGATTTCCTCTATCCCCCGATCCGGACACTCAAACAAGGGAATGTTAGCCTTCATCCACTCCGAAGCCTCATCGTTTGGGATAGCCTGGACGATGCTCTCATCATCCACTGAGTTAAAATACTCAGCATGATGCGCGAAATCATCATAACGCAGTATTGCCGCAGTCGAATCCTCATCGTGGGAACGTGTCGTTAGATTCCTTATTCTATAGATGGCCTCCGGGTCTAAGTCATTGGCACGAGGCATGTCGTCTGACTGGTCAGGCTCAGTGTCCACAGTAGGAAAATTATTATGTCCACCTGTCCTGAACACTACCCTCTCTACCTCTTTCACAGGGGCGAAAAGCATGCGCGTAGAGCGTTTCTCTCCATTCACATATACAGTTGATGTGCGCGATCTCACAGAAATATCTACTCTCACATGATATGTTTCTCCCTGATTGTACGATATGATTTTCCCATATCTCGCACCACCCTTCGAGCGGAAAATCCCATCGGGGGTAAGTTCGAGACGCGCACATGCAGTGCCGCTCTCATCTACAAATTCTATCAACAGCCTCCCGTGATCATTCTGTGATGCCATGATGTCAAACTCAACGATCAGTTCACGAGACGGCGGAATTTTCCTCTCAACCTTCGCCACATCAAAAGGATCCTTGTCTGCGAGTCGCAGCCACTTGGCTCCCTTGGCCACCTCCATAGAGACCGGAGCAAGCACAGGGGAGTAAATGTTCCATTCTCGTAGGTCTGCAAGGGTCTCACATGAATCTAAATCCTTGGCCGATGCATGGCGAATGGCTGTGAGTTGCACTGGCACAGGGATATGGGCCACCCACATATCCTCCTTACCCACACTATACGTCACCCACAGATCCCCGTCAGGCGGAACACCGTTGCCCTCCTGGATCCCTCTGACATATTGGGGTCCGAACGACTTATATTGACCTCCATATCTCATCGGTGGAACCTCTCCGTGTATAAGATTGAGAGTCGTGTAGTCTAACCCGTCGCTGCTGAGCGATATGGCCAATGGCCATCTGAACTCTGCTGGATTATAGACAGTTGCAAATGTCCCATCGCTGAGTCTTTGCCCCCAGATTTTTGCATTGCTGTTGACAAATCCCACAGCCCTCTCCACAGGCTCAAGCCATGTATTGCCTCCATCTTTGCTCACTGAGGTCAGAGCATGTTTCCAGAGAGCAGCGATATTGCCATTCGGCAGTGTATACCAGCAGAAAGCCTTATAGGGATTCTTCAGAGGGATTATCGAGTCATTGCGGTCTGCCTCTTCCACCCACTGCATCCGGTAGAGCGGATTGGCCAGTATCTCCTCACAGGCCTCCCTGAATCCCTTGTCCTTGCTCCTTCTGAACGACGGATATAGAGTGTTGCTCTCGTTGAAACCATGGTTATAATAGATGAAATGGATAGGGCCGAATCTTCCATCGGGATAAATCTCTCTCACCACACGGCCTATCCCATTCCCGTCGTTTGGATCATCCTTGGGATTCATGCATATCCCATAGTTGCCCATGGCTATCAGGCGTCCATTCTTAGAGACATAAAACCCCACCCGCTGGTGCATTACCGCAAAATGATTCTTCGCCTCTCCGTCAACCCCTTCCTTCTTGTAGCCATCAGGGAGCGGATATATCGGGAAAAGGATTTCCGGTGTGCTCCATGTATAGCCATCGGCCGAGGTCTGGAGCAGAGTCCTCCCTGCCCCCACGTGCTCATCGACCGGATTGGACAGATAATGCATGTAGAACTTACCGTTCCACCATGCCATCATCGGCTGATGGTTATAAGTCCAACCGTTTGAATTGGTGTCATACAGGTCATAACGACGATTGGCTCTCATTGTCTGGATATTATGCACCCCAACCACCGGACTCAATCCTCCATCGTGGCGATTAGGGTCTGACAGCTTATCGCCTGAGTAATGAATCAGGTCTTGGGCATCTGAGGCCATACTGGCAAGCGCCACCAGCCCCAGAGAGAGAAGTGTGCGTGAAAAGTTGTTCATCTTTGTCGCGATGAGATGAGAGGATTGTCGACTGCCGGCTCATGAAATGACGTGGAGAGATACATATCCCCGTCGGCCAACTCATTGCCATACACTTCGATCCATGTATATCCATTACCTGAGTCCTTGGCGGAGTCAGCCGGGTCTGCAGGGTTCAATCCGTGTGACTTCTCCCACTCATCCGGGAGGCCGTCATTGTCGCTGTCCACCCTCGGCTCACCTTTATATTCAGGAAGTCCGCCCACCTGGCGTGGGTCTGTGATAATGCCGAGTTTATACGAGTCGTCCGGCAGGCGGCGTTTCACATAGGGAGATGAGCATATGGCCTGTTCTGCATCCTCCGCATATATTGCTTTACCGGACCTCACGGTCTCGATAACACGGGCATCCACCGCATCCCTGACAGGTCGAGTGGCCCCGGCGTTTTCAAGCACATATCCATAAGCCTCATTGGCATCCATGATTGTCACATCAGCCATAGGGAACGGCTTGTCAGCCATGAGTTCTTCGATTCTCTCTGCCGGGACAGGTTTGTTGAATATCTGCACCCCCCCGGCCCAGTTATTGGCACTGATGGAGTCATATCCCCACACACGGTTGCCATTGACATAAGCCTTCCCGAAATTATTCTGATGAGCCTTGTCGCGTCCGGCCTCCATCTTGATAATTCTATAGCGGATAGGCGCATCCGCTGAGTTCAGTTCGGTGACAGGCCCAGGCTTAAAGTTGTTGTTGATAATATTCAGGCGGCTCGTATGGTCACCCCCGTCTATGGTGCGGTTCCACCAATTGTAGGTGACATTGTTAATGAAATTGAAGTCCTCATCCATCCCTATCGAGCAGTTGCGCGAGATATTTGAGGCAAAAAGATTACGTGCAAATGTGCTGTTGTGTCCACCGATTGTGGCGCCAAATGCATGGTTGTAAAGGTCAAGCGCCTCTGAGAAGATGGAGTTCTGTATGGTAATATTGACCGTAGGGAGTTTCTGTCCTTTCCCTGTCTCCGGGTCACGGTTGTAGACATGGCGGTATATCGACATATTCTCATCAAGCCCCCACGACGCCGAGATATGGTCGAGTATGATATTGCCCACGGCATTTCCCCCAAGAGCATCATCGCGGAAGGCCACATCCATTCCTTCTCTTCTGAAGCGCATATGGCGTATCACTACATCGTGCGTGTCAATCAGGAATGAAGCGCCTGTGACACACACACCGTCTCCCGGAGCAGTCTGCCCCAGAATGGTGACATATGGCGCTCTGGCTACGATGGGCGACTTGAGCCTTATCACCCCCGAGACATTGAAGACAATGGTCCTCGCTCCACCCTTCTCGACAGCCTCGCGCAGTGTGCCGGGGCCGCTGTCGGACAAAGACGTCACCACACACACCTTTCCGCCACGGCCTCCGCGGGTATATGCGCCGCCACCCTCGGCTCCGGGAAATGCGGGGATATCGCTTTTTTCAAGGTCTTCCGGCTTTGAGGCCCACGGACGATAAGGTCGGCCCTCCTCGGCTTCCTTCATCACTATTGGCAGTGCCTCTGTCCATGCTTTGTCTGAGAGGGCTTTCCACTCGGCTTCCATCCTTGCTCCACGATCCTTGATAGAGTCGGGGATAGTGGGATATTGCGCAGCCACATTCAATGCCGTGGCTGCGGCCATAATTATGATTTTCGCTCTATCCATGCTTGATTTCCCGATATTTTGTTGTCACATCCTTGGCCGAATCACTCCTCTTTGTTCGGTTATTGTGCAGACAAGGCAAAGCCTGTCGCGATTGCGAAAAATAAAGATAACACTCTTTTTTACGGTCATGATATCAGTTCAAGGGCTCATATCTGCAAAGATAGCCAATTATGGTTAGAAATTAGATATAAATCAGTGAAAATATGAAAATACTGACCCGTACAGACCGGAAATCTTCACGGTCATACGGGTCAGTGATTCTATTGGAAATTAACCTTGATTTTTACTTCAAGTTCCAAACCTCAGGCTTGATATACTTTCTGAGGTCAGGCACCTGCTCCGCAAGAGCATTCGCCGCAAGTCGCGACACAAGGATTCCGCCAAGGACATTCAAGTGTGTATTGTCAGCCTTCCCTTTCGGGCAGAACTCATATGTATTGGCCGGAATCCACATGAACATCTCGCGCGACAGTGTCGGGCCAAGTTCCTGCACAAGTTTGTGGGTCATCTTGTTCATGTCGATGAAGGTGACTCCTGTCTCCTTGGCCACATTGCGAGGCGATTCAAGATATGCTCCATGAGTATCCACAAGAATCACACCCCCTTCTGTGTCCTTTGTAGGTCCTACAGGCGGGTTGTCATCGCGGTCCTCTGCCACTGTGGTTCCTGCAGGGAAGTTGCGGCGAACTATTGCGTTCATCAGGATAGGTATTCCACCCTTGGCCTTTGTGTCGTTCACATAGTTGCGCAGGGTCTCGTCAAAGGTTGTGCCTGGCTCTGTGTAGCGGTCCTTATTTTTGATCTTCTCATCGTTGTGGCCAAACTGGATAATCACATAGTCGCCCGGACGAATCTTCTCCATTATGACATCCCAGCGGCCTTCAGCACGAAAACTCTTGGATGAGCGGCCGTTCATAGCATGATTGTCAATCTTGACAGGCCCCTGGAAATATAGGGGCAGCATCTGGCCCCAGCCGCGCTCCTGGTTCTGCTTGTCCAGGGGCTTGTTGGCCATTGTCGAGTCCCCAATCATGAAGATGGTGACGGTGTCTGTCTGTTCTGTCGGCGCTCCAAATGCTGCAAGGGGCAGCCCTAGGGCTAAAATCAGTGATGATAGATATTTCATGGTCCTTAAATTTTGGTTGTACGTGTTACTTTACTGTCACTTTCACGGGGTTGGCAAGTTCTTTCTTCCAGCGTTTCAGCCATGCGAACCAAGCCTCAGCTGTGCGCGGTGAGGTTTCATCCCTCAGCGCAGCCGATGTGAAGGTATAGCGGATATTCCCCCTGCTGTCCGGCTGAAGAAGAGTGAGATAATTGACATCATCCTCAATCGTACGGTAGAGAAAAGGCTTCGGCACATATATGCCAAGTCCCAGCGTGTCCTTGAGTTCCTGATATTTCTTCTCCGGTATATTCCAACCCCATGAGCCTGCGAGGCCATCCTGATTCACAAATCCGGTGTTATCCTCCATCACCTTCTGGACTCCGGTGCAATATACTGCGCCGGCAGGAGCACCCGATATGTGGATGTCAACCTGATAGTCCCTGCGCCCTGCATAGATGGTGTAGCGCTGAGTCATGTCAACAGGCTTGTCGCCCGGCTTCATTACCCAGCCCCGGTCTGTAACCTCGACCACCGAGCGGAGCGGCCCTGTGGTGACTATGCTCTGCCCACGGGTGTCCACAGAGTCAATAGTAAGCGGTTCTGTGCCTGACCAGCCGCGGAACGAACCGAGGGCCACAGATGTCCCCGCCCAGAGAATATCTCGGCCATAGCCATTCTCCATCTGCTCGACAGTGGTGTAGAATCCCGTTGTCTCGAGTTCAAGTTGAGGGTGATTTTTGGCATAGAGATCCACGCTCTGACGGTTGTCCATATATAGACGGATGGCTGAATATAGCCCCTCAAGCACTGCGCCGTGTCCATATATCGAATTATACATCTGGCGGTTGTCTGCATCGCCGGGATAACTGATGGCCTGTATGCGTGGATGCTTCTGATTCTTATCGTTGAGTTTGATGTAAGCTTCTGTCTTGGCCTCAAATTCCGTGGTCGGTTCCTTCTCTGAGAGATTGACATTCAGTTTGACGGTCTCAGACGGCTTGAGATCGAGCATCATCACGAGTTCGTCGGCGCGGCCATCGCGGTTCATGTCGTCAAGTTGCCAGGGCATATCCGGATGTCCGGCTATACTGACTGAGCGGACCTCCGCTCCTTTGGCCGGAAGTTTGACTACTACGGGGACATTCTCCCGGGCTTCCGGGAGAGGATTGCTGACAGTGACCGTCAGTGACAGAAGCAATAGTTGAAACGGTGACATGGTAATGGTTTAAGGAAAAGGCACTTTACAAGCCGTTTCCTCTCAAATGAAGAAAGGGATTCATAAAGTGCCTATTATAAATTGGTGACTTGTATATTCTCTTACTGCCCGAGATAAGACTTCAGAAGATGGCTCTTCTGGCCCTTAAGCCTGCGGATGGCTTTCTCCTTAATCTGGCGGACACGCTCACGGGTGAGGTCAAACTTCGCCCCTATCTCCTCAAGCGTCATCTCCTGACAGCCTATACCGAAGAACATCTTCAATATCTCACGCTCACGGTCGTGGAGCTGCTTGAGTGCACGATCCACCTCTCTCGATAGTGACTCCTGGTTTAAGGTCGCATCGGCCATGGGGGAGTCGTCGTTTGTGAGAACGTCGAGCAGACTATTGTCCTCTCCCTCCACAAAGGGGGCATCTACAGAGATATGGCGCCCTGACACCTTGAGTGTATCGGCTATCTTGTCTACAGGCACCTCGAGTTTCTCTGCCAGCTCCTCAGGAGAGGGGCGGCGTTCGTTTTCCTGCTCAAATTTCGACAGCGCCTTGCTAATCTTGTTGAGCGAGCCAACCTGGTTGAGAGGAAGGCGCACTATGCGGCTCTGCTCTGCGAGTGCTTGGAGTATTGACTGACGAATCCACCACACCGCATAAGAGATAAACTTGAAACCGCGTGTCTCATCAAACTTTTGAGCGGCCTTTATGAGGCCAAGGTTCCCCTCGTTGATAAGGTCAGGCAGACTCAAGCCTTGGTTCTGATACTGCTTTGCAACAGAAACCACGAAACGAAGGTTGGCACGCACGAGCTTGTCAAGAGCCCTCTGGTCCCCCTGATGTATACGCTGTGCAAGCTCTACCTCTTCTTCCACTGAGATAAGTTCTTCACGGCCAATCTCTTGAAGGAATTTGTCGAGCGATGCGCTTTCACGGTTGGTGATTGATTTGGTAATCTTTAATTGTCTCATGTTTTCTTAACGCACATTTAACGCACAAAGTTAGTTAATATTCGACAATTAGCCAAAAAATCCGAATGAAAATTTATCGGTGGTTGTTAAAAAGCGTGAAAACTTTAGGTGGATGGTCAATTTTAATGTTTGCTCTGGACGGAATTTAGTGAAAAATCCGTAACTTTGCACCGCGAATTTGCGTCTCTGAACGAAGGGATGCCCATTCGTTTCATCAAAGACCGCATTTACATATCCATCTCATTCATCTATCTGCTAATGGAGGCAAAGAAAGTTCTATTCATCTCTCAGGAAGTGTCGCCCTATGTACCCGACACATCAATGTCTGTACTCGGACGAGACATCCCTCAGGGTGTCCATGGCAAGGAGTTTGAGGTCAGGATATTCACCCCGAAATATGGGTGTGTCAATGAGCGCCGCAATCAGCTTCATGAGGTTATCCGCCTCTCCGGTCTCAACCTCGTCATCGATGACAATGACCATCCACTTATTATTAAGGTGGCCACACTGCTTCCCTCAAGGATGCAGGTCTATTTCATTGACAACGATGATTTTTTCCATCCTCTCCCTGAGAAGGGACTCGAGACAGCCCTCATACCTGAGGAGAACGATGAGCGACTCATGTTCTTCACGACAGGCGTTATTGAGACGGTCAAGAAACTCCGTTGGCAGCCCTCAGTGATCCACTGCAGCGGCTGGGTATCGGCTCTCGCGCCCCTCTACATCCGTCGCAAGTATGCCGATGACCCCACTTTCCGCTCTGCCAAAATTATCTACGCTCTTCAGCCTGAGAGTTTCGATGGAACCTTGGATACTCGTTTTGTAGAGAAACTCAAGATGGATGGATTCACAGATGAGGATCTGGCTCTGTTAGGAGAGGCTCCTGTAGATTTCGCCACCCTCAATCGCCTCGCCATTGACTATGCCGATGCTGTAATGCAGATAACTGACGATGTCGACCCTGGTCTCATTGAGTATGCCAAGTCATCCGGAAAGTCATTCATTGGACCTAAGAACGAAGGTGATAAAGACCACTATAAGGATTTTTACCGCTCTCTCACCGACCAGGACAATGAGGGTTGAATCCAGCAAACCGAATAGATAAATGAACAAGTTTCTTTCGTTTATAATAGCCGTGGCTCTGGGCGCGACCCTATGGTCGTGCGACGATACAACGACAGCCGCTGGCGAGTCGCTCGTATCAGGCCAGACACAGATTGTGCGCGATTCCGTCTTTACTGTGGAGGGCGTCCCTTATGCTTCAGGCGCTGTCCGCTCCCGCACCATCCTCCAGTTGCTAGGCCGATACTCAGCAAAGGGTTTCGGCCAGTTTGAGAGCGATGTGGTCTGCCAGTATATGCCATCGGCCGTCATTGATACACTTGATGTCACCATCAATGACATCGACTCAGTCAAACTCAGTCTCACTGTCTACAAGGACGGCTTTGCCGGTGACTCAGTCGCCCCCATGGGCCTCAGCATACATCGTCTGACAAAGCAACTTCCTTCACCCATCTTCAGCGACTTCGACCCTGAAGGCTACTATGACCCCAAAGCCATTGCCACAGCCTCTTACTCTGCCCTCTTTGATGGCTACCCTTACGTTGGCACTGACACCGAGGGCGCTGTTTTCAAGAACATATATGTCGACCTCCCCATCGAGTTTGGCCACGAACTGTTCAACAAGTATATCTCAAACCCTGAGACATTCAGCACACCGCAGCGCTTCTCTGAGTGGTTTCCCGGTCTTTATATCGCCAATACTTTCGGCTCTGGACGTGTAACCCGCATAAGCAACAACGTCATCAACCTCTTTTATCACGTCACAGACCGCCTCGATGTCGGCACTGACCAGGAGCGCGACACTGTGCTCAATTTCATGGCCACATACCTTGGCGTGACCCCGGAGGTAATCACCAACAATAACATCAGTTTCCAGATGGCTCAGGAACTGAAACAGCGCGCTGACGACGGCGAGACTATCATCGTAGGCCCGATTGGTTATGATGTCGAGTTCAAATTTCCAGCCCGTGAGATTCTCAAACGTTATCAGGAACAGTCGGGTCCCCTGGCTGTGGTCAATTATCTAAGATTCGCCCTCCCCGCTGATGACATTTCCAACGACTATGGCCTCACCCCGCCACCATATGTCCTGATGGTCAAGAAATCCAAGAAAGACGAGTTCTTTGCCAAGAGCCAGATTAACGATGACCTAAACTCGTTTTATGCCACATACGACGCATCCACGGGGCTATATGTCTTCTCATCAATGCTTGGTTATATCAATGATATAATCAAAAAGGGCATCGTTGAGCCTGAGGACGAGGAGTTTGTGATTTGTCCTGTGCAGGTGTCGTTCTTTGCAAGCAACTCCACAAGCAGTTACTATCAGTATTACTACGGCTATAGTTACAACACCACCAGCACTCAGGTCAGCTCAATCACACCCTATGTCACAGAGCCTGTCATGACCCATCTGGACTTCTCTAAGGCAAGAATCGAGTTCTCATTCAGCAAACAGACACTCTAAAAGTGAATTTTCACCCCTAAACCGCGAGAATATCCGGAAAATTTCTTTAACTTTGCACCACTGAAACAAACAAGCCGCAATAGCTCAGTCGGTAGAGCATTTCATTCGTAACGAAAAGGTCGTGGGTTCGAGTCCCACTCGCGGCTCAGCTTCAAGAAGTCAGGCAGTCTAAATTGGCTGCCTGACTTTTTTGAACCTGACACGGCTCCAATTTGTTGTTTAAATGTGGACTATAACATTAGTCGCTCCACATTTTGCGTATGAAAAAGACTGTTAAATACATATTGTTTTGCGTGGCGGTCGCTCTCATGGTGGCTGTATTCGCGCTTAGGGTCAACCGCGAGGACACAGACCCCAGAGCTGTCCCTCACATCACCTCAGCCAGCAACACCACCGGTCATGTCAACCTCTCAGACCTCAGGGGAAAGTATGTCCTGGTGAATTTCTGGGACTCACACAATGCCGTCTCCCGTATTGCCGCCGGCGAGTACGACAGATACATCAAGCAGCATCCAGGCCAGAACATCAGGCTCCTCTCGGTCAACACCGATGACAATCGGCGACTCTATGATGAGATAGTCCGTCACGACGGTCTTGATGTCAAGACTCAATATCATGTCTCTGACACTAAAGTGGGCGGACACACCACTTCCTTCCAGCCGGAGGAAGGATATGCATCGTATCTTGTCGACCCTCAGGGCGAGGTCGTAGCCGTAAATCCATCAGTCGGCACTCTCGAGAATTTGCTGGACAAACATTGAACATAAGATTTATTTTGCGGATAAATCTTTTTTCGTTAACTTTGTGGAAAACAAATCCAGCATAACAGAGAGTCTATGTTATATTCCATGACGGGCTTCGGGAAGGGCGTAGCTGAGATTCCCGGTAAAAAAATCACCGTTGAGGTGAAATCGCTCAATAGCAAGCAGGCAGATATAGCTACAAGGATTCCTTCTTCTCTCAGAGGGATTGAACTTGAGATGCGCAACAGGATTGTGACAGCACTCCTGCGCGGCAAGATAGATGTGACAGTGACTGTCGAGACCATCGCAGGCGAGGCCCAGCAGTCGCTCAACATCCCTGCCCTCAAGCAGTATGTTGCCCGAATCATGGAGATGCGGGATACCCTTGGTCTTCCTGAGCCAACAGACTGGTATTCACTGCTCTTGCGCTTCCCCGATTCTATGAAGGCTGAGGCACCACAGGAGGCTGACGATTCTGAGACGGAGGCTGCTCTGGCTGCCCTCGACTCAGCGCTCAAGGCTCTGATGGACTATCGCCGCGTAGAGGGCGAGAAACTCGAGTCGTTCTTTGCTCTGAGAATTGAGAGGATAGCCCGGTTCCTCGCCGAAGTGCCACGATATGAGACCGAGAGGATTGAGCGTATCCGACTGAAGATGGAGGAGGGTCTTTCGACTCTGAATGGGGTCGACTTTGACCGCTCGCGTCTTGAACAGGAACTCTTCTTTTTCATTGAGAAACTTGACATCAACGAGGAGAAACAGCGTCTGGCTCAGCATCTTGAATATTTCATGCAGACAATGGCATCGTCAGACACAGCACAGGGAAAGAAACTAGGATTCATTTCCCAGGAGATGGGACGCGAGATAAACACCCTCGGCTCAAAGAGCAACCACTCAGAGATGCAGCGGCTGGTTGTCAGAATGAAAGATGAGCTCGAGCAGATAAAGGAGCAAGTACTGAACGTCCTATAACCCCTCACGGTCTATGTCCAAAGGTAAATTGATAATCATCTCAGCCCCCTCTGGCTGTGGGAAATCAACCATAATCAATGCCCTTTTTGAACAGGGTGAGATTGACATGCAGTTCTCAGTCTCAGCCACAAACCGTCCGCCGCGCCCCGGTGAAAAAAATGGCGTGAACTATTGGTTTATGGACGATGAAACTTTTCGTTCCGCCATCGAGGCCGGAGAGTTTGTGGAGTATGAGGAGGTATATCCCGGTCGCTTCTATGGGACTCTCAAGCGTGAGATAAGCCGCATCACTGATGATGGCCATAATGTCATTCTTGACATCGACGTCAAAGGCGGTGTCAATGTCAAGGAGCAATATGCCGACTCAGCACTGAGCATCTTCATAGCACCCCCATCCATTGCCGCCCTGCGCAGTCGCCTCGAAGGCCGAGGGACAGAGACCCCGGAGGCAATCGACCAGAGGGTAGGGCGAGCGGAGTTTGAGATTTCATTCGCTCCGCGCTTTGACCACACCGTGGTCAATGACAACCTCCGGGATGCTGTCTGCGAGGTGGGCGATATCATAAAGAATTTTATAAGATAACATATCCAATTCCTCTTCTCTATGACAATCGGATTGTTAGGCGGATCATTCAACCCCGTGCATATAGGCCACATGATGCTTGCAAGTTTTCTCAGGCAGTTTGCAGGCCTGGATGAGGTGTGGCTCATGCTCTCCCCCCTCAATCCACTCAAGGTGAATTCATCTGAACTTATCCCTGACATCTATCGTCTGAAGATGCTCGACATCGCCCTAGGGACAGCAGAGGGTATCAAGGTCAACGACATCGAACTCTCGATGCCACGACCATCCTATACCATCAACACTCTCCGCTATCTCACCAAGCGCTATCCACGCCACACATTCAGACTGATCATTGGCTCGGACAACTGGAAGATTTTCTCGCAGTGGAAAGACTCTGAGGCAATTCTCGATGACTATGGGGTCATCATTTATCCACGCCCAGGCTATCCTGTTGGGACAGTCTTCGACCACCGTGTCGAGATTGTCAATGCTCCAGTCACTGACGTCTCCAGCACATTCATCCGCAAGGCCATAGCCCGGGGAAAGGACATGACCTATTTCCTCCCCGCGGGTGTATTCGATTATATTAAAACCAACAACTTATATGGACCTAAAGCCTAATACCTTAAGCCTTATCGGCCTCTGCCGCGAGTATTGTGCTGCTGTCGAGGGAGTTGAGGCTACCGATGCTCGGGAGTTTCTCGCCACTATGGTTCGGCTGTTGCCTCGCATCTATATCTCAGCGACCGACCTCGAGCGTCAGGTGACCATATCTGACGATGAGGATCCCACTCTCGACAATTATCTCGAGGAAGACTACTATGAGGCTCTCAGGCTGAAGATTGAGAATCTGCTTGGCCCTGACGACGTGTATCTTGAGGTATTTGAGGAGGAGATGAAGTATTCCGACACCCCCATAGGCGCAAGTGTAGCCGAGGGACTCTGCGATCTTTTCCAGACTTTCTACAATTTTGTTGAGTCTGTAAAAGGCTCGCTCGACTCCGAGCTCATGGCATCGACGATCAACGCCATGCGGGAGGAGTTTGAGACCACATGGAGCCAGCAGTTGGTCAACCTGATGCGTCCACTCAATGCTTTGATCCATAAAAACCCTGACGACGAATATTAAGATATCTATGATACTGAAACCCGGAATACCGGTGGGATTCTGCAGTGACCACGCCGGTTTTGAAATGAAAATGCTTCTCGAAGGCTATCTTGAGGCCCAAGGAATAGAGTTTAAGGACTTCGGGACATACTCCCCGGAAAGTTGCGATTATGCCGACTTTGCCCATCCATGTGCTGAGGCTCTAGAGCACGGTGATATATATCCAGCCATAGCGCTCTGTGGCTCCGGAAACGGCATCGGGATGACCATGAACAAGCATCAAGGTGTCCGCGCTGCACATTGCTGGAATGTCGAGCTTGCCAAGCTTGCACGTCAGCATAACGATGCCAATGCCCTTGTGCTTCCCGCGCGTTTCATCGACAATGTCACAGCCATAAATATTGTAGAGGCATTCCTTAACACTGACTTCGAGGGTGGACGCCATGCTCGCCGTGTCGCTAAAATTTCTGTGAAATGAGCCATACGCGACAGGAGAAGTTGGAGGCGCTCGGACGTGTTATAGATACGCTTGACATACTCAGAGTGAAATGCCCTTGGGATGCCAAGCAGACCAATGAGTCCCTCCGTCCCAATACAATAGAGGAGGTCTACGAACTCTGTGACGCTCTCATCAAGGAGGATAACGCTAATATCCGTAAGGAACTGGGCGATGTCCTGCTCCATGTCCTTTTCTACTCTAAGATTGGTGAGGAGAAGGGGGAGTTTGATGTGGCCGATGTCTGCGATGCACTCAACAATAAGTTGATTTTCCGCCACCCGCATGTGTTTGGCGAGACCAAGGTTGACGGTACAGACGATGTCCTCAAGAACTGGGAGGAACTCAAACTCAAGGAAAAGGGTGGAAATAAGACTGTCCTCTCAGGTGTCCCCGTCGCTCTCCCAGCCATGATCAAGGCCGAGCGAATCACTGAGAAGGCCGCAAATGTCGGCTTTGACTGGGAGAAGCGTGAGGATGTCTGGAACAAGGTGCGCGAGGAAATGGACGAGTTTGCCCGTGCCGCAGAGCGCAAGGATAAGAACGAGATGGAGGCAGAGATGGGCGATGTACTCTTTGCGGTCATCAATGCCGCTCGTCTATATGGCATAAATTCTGAAAATGCCCTTGAGCGGACAAACTCAAAGTTCATCTCCCGCTTCAACTACATTGAGGGCAAAGCCGCCGAGATGGGCAAGCCGCTGCGCGACATGACGCTTGCGGAAATGGACACCCTTTGGAACGAAGCAAAAGCAATGGAACGCAAATGACCTGCAACGAGTCTAACGCTCATCCTCGAGATGCTCATCTGGAATTTGACCCCGATGAGCATCGCTACACATATCATGGCCGTGAGTTCAAATCGGTCACCACTCTGATTGAGGATTACTTCCCGAAGTTTGATGCCGAAAAATGGTCGGTCAAGATTGCCCTCCGTGAAGGGGTCGACCCTCAGGTAGTCAGGTCGCGCTGGGAGGCGGAAGGCAGGCGCGCTCGCGAACTCGGCACAGCCATGCATGAGAAGATTGACCAATATTATCTCGGCTCAGACTGTGGCGATGACGCCGATTCATTCCGGCTTTTCCGCAGATTTGCCGCCAATACTACTCTCATTCCTTACCGCACTGAATGGCGCATATACCATGAGGAGTATGACATAGCCGGGACGCTAGACTTCCTTGAACTTACCCCCGGAGGCACTTTCAACCTTTGGGACTGGAAGCGCTCTTCCAAACTTGTCGACCGGGAATACAATATCTGTTCCAATAATCGATTCGGGACAATGGGATTCCACCCCATATCAAATATCCCTGACACTCCTTACTGGCACTATGCCCTGCAGTTGAGCGTTTATCGTTTCATTCTCGAGGAGAAATATGGCATCCGCGTGTCAAAGGCTATGCTCGGCGTATTCCATCCTGATTATGACCGTGCGTGGGTGATCCCGATGCCCGACATGCCCGACCATGTCGCCGCCATCCTCAGACATCGTATCAGTTCGCCGTGTGTCGAGAAAGTTCTATAACGTCAAGACCTTTTATCACCCCACCATCTATGGTGAGCCTCACGAGGGTTCTCACTTTCTGCCAGCCGTGATAGCCTGCGGCTCCCGGATTTATGTGAAGCAGTCCGAGCCGTGGGTCAGGCATCACCTTAAGTATGTGTGAGTGGCCGCAAACCATCAGGTTCACTCTGTTTTCTGCCAGAATTTTGGCCACTCCGGGCGCATATTTGCCCGGATATCCACCTATGTGTGTGAGCCACACGGTCACACCCTCGACTGTAAACAGTTCTACCTCCCGACACTCCCTGCACACGTCTCCATGGTCTATGTTACCCCTTACGGCACGGACAACAGGGACCACTCCCCTCAGACGCTCAAGGATAGTTATGTCGCCGATATCTCCTGCATGCCATATCTCATCACAGTCCTTGAAATGAAGTGCATAACGGTCGTCCCAGCAAGAGTGGGTGTCGGAGAGTATTCCTATAGTCTTCATTTTTTGAGGAATTCTATTCGGTTAAAAAGGATGGTCCCGTTGATATAGGTTAGCGACAGATGATTCACTCCGGCTTCCAGTTCAGCCTCCAACCATGTCGAGGGCTCGGTCTTGATCCAGTCTCCCGGTGTGACGGGTGGACAGACAAGCGTGCCAACGGGTGTATCGACTCTCGTAGAGTCTGTCGAATGAATCACACCCAGAGTGCGTAGAGCCGTTTTGTCTGTGCCGTTCGAGTAGTATATGCGAACGAAATAGCGTCCCGCCTCGGGAAGTGTTGCGTAGAAGGTCAGACGTGTGTTATGTCTGGGCGCTAGTTCGATGTAGTGTGTGGCCGTCTCTCGGTTCTTAATGAGATGTAGTGGTGGGCGCCGGGGTGTGATGGCTGTAGCGTTTACTGTCACAAACTCAGTGGCAGACTGATTGAACATTGGCCTTCCTGCTACCCCTTCAATGCCATCCTCATTCATCGGGACTGATGAGATGACATCGTTGCCATTAGGCTCAGGTGGACGTGCAGCCTTCTCGATTTCAAGAATCCCGTTGATGTAAATATTATAGCCGGCAATGTTGCCCCGGCCCTCCATGGGAGTCGACAGAATTTCGTCAGGAGTCAGCCGGGCGAGACGTTGATCGGCCATAGTGTTGTTTGCCATCACAATTTCAACGTCGTGATGGCCAGTCAATGTTGCAGGGATAAATGGGTCACCGTTCACAGAGTCGATGGCGAAGGATGCAATCCTGTCACCTGATCCATGAATTGACATCGAAAGTGTCATATCCCGATATTTCAGGGAGTCAAGTCTGACACTTGATGTGAAACCCTCAGGGATAAATGGTGACACACTGATGCCTTCAGGGGTCATGTTTAGGCCGAAGATGCTGCGCAAAAGCACCCCTTGCCAGAGTATGCTGTCTCCGCCATTGAGTCTCCATAGCGATTCTAGGGCCGCTTTGAATGCCTCTGTATTCCTTGTCTTGGCTGCAGCGAGAGCAATGAGAGCCTGAACGGAGGCGCTATAAGATGTCGATGTCTCGCTGAGGGGATAAGTATCGGGGAATCCTCCTGGAAGGGCGGGAAGTGATGTGATTGTCAGGTCTGACATCTCTGCAGTTGTTATTCCACCGATAATGCAAACGGCATTTGCCGCATAGTCAGTACCTTTGGAGAGGATGGGGTAGGGAGTAGAATAGAGATATTGGCCGTAATGTCTGTCGGGAGCCGACCAGAATCTCCTGTTCAGATTGTCTTTCACTTGCTTGGCCTCAAACTTCATTGGCATGTCGGCAGCCAAGCCAAGCAGGGTTGCCATTTCTGCTGACGTTTCCAGAGTGAGTTGATGAAACGCATTTACATAGAGCGACGTCAGTGAAACCTTGTCTGCCTCGTTTAGCCAGTCAGGATATCCCTCTGAGAGGTGGGTGGATAGCCCATGCACCATCCCGTCTCCATCGATGACAGATTGGCGCTCCTTGCGCAGCGTGGCCATGATGATATTATAAGCCTCACGCAGCCACTCGCCCGAGCCTGTAGCGCAATAGACCTCACGGGATGCCACTCCCCATTCAGGAATATCATATTCCATAGGGAGTCTGTTTCGTGCTATAATGCCGTTGTCAGTCAGCGATATTAGCGATTTTTTTGCCTCTTCCGGGTCTATCAATGCTCCCCCGATATAAATCTCCAGGGGGGTCATTGTCTTTGTGCTTTCCTTCAGCTTGAGATTCAGGTCAATCTCTGATGTGTTGACCGATTTCGGTGGATGAGATTCCACCCCTCGCCGGCATCCGGTAAGGGTGACGATGACAACAATGGCTATTATCAACCTCATCAACATGGTCAGATAAAAAAACACAAATGGCGCTGAGTTTCTGCCGCCCCGTTTAAGGGCCGGTCGACACTCCCGCCATTGTGGTTCCTTTGATTATTTAGATTTTCGTTCTTTCAATTCGGGCTAGAGGTGACCTGAACTCGTCAGAAGTACCTCCGTTTAGTCTTACAGACCTCCTTTCGGTTAGTTAGAGAGGGATTTGGATGTTCACTTGCGCAATCGAGGTGCTGCTTGTTGGATTACTCCTCGTTCAGACGAAGCTGCTGCACATAGACAGCCTTCATCATCTTCTTGCGGTTGGTGACAGAGGGCTTCTCGAAGGCCTGACGTGAACGGAGTTCGCGCACGATGCCTGTCTTCTCAAATTTGCGCTTGAATTTCTTGAGAGCCTTCTCGATGTTCTCGCCTTCCTTTACTTGTACGATGATCATTTTAGTGTTTCTTGATTGTTTGAATTGTGGCCTTACCTCAATGGAGTCTCAGCCGGGTGAATGTATTTGTTTGTCTGTACAGCCTGTGTTTCCACAAACTGCGGTGCAAAATTACAAATTTCTCCCGACTTGGCAAAATATTTCTTTCAAAAACGAGCCAAACAAATTAAAAAACAGGGAATCGAAGAGGGAACGTCATGATTACTTTAATGACGCTCCCTCTTGAGATTAGATAGTATGTGCGAATAATCGCTTATTCAGCTTTGCCGGCAGAGCCAAGCACAGCCTCAATCTTGTGCTTGTAGAGTTTCTCCATGTTGTCGCGAGCGGGGCCGAGATACTTGCGGGGGTCAAACTCCTCAGGATGCTCGGCGAGTGTCTTGCGCACTGCGGCGGTCATGGCCAGACGGCTGTCAGAGTCGATGTTGATCTTGCAGACATCCATCTTAGCAGCCTTGCGGAGCTCTTCTTCGGGGATGCCGATGGCGTCGGGGAGCTTGCCGCCATACTTGTTGATGGTGTCGACCTCATCCTGTGGAACTGATGATGATCCGTGGAGCACGATGGGGAGGTTGGGGAGCTTCTCCTGAACTGCCTCGAGAACGTCGAATGCAAGGGGAGGGGGAATCAGACGGCCAGTCTTCGGGTCGCGTGTGCACTGCTCGGGCTTGAACTTGTATGCGCCGTGGCTTGTGCCGATTGAGATGGCGAGTGAGTCAACACCTGTGCGTGTGGCGAAGTCGATAACCTCGTTGGGGTCGGTGTAGGTGTGGTGGTCAGATGAGACCTCATCCTCAACACCGGCAAGAACGCCGAGCTCACCCTCAACGGTCACGTCATACTGGTGAGCGTAGTCGCATACTTTCTTTGTGAGGGCTACATTCTCCTCATAAGGGAGGTGTGAGCCGTCGATCATCACAGATGAGAAGCCGTGCTCGATGCAGTCCTTGCAGAGTTCAAATGAGTCACCATGGTCGAGATGGAGCACAATCTGGGGATGCTCCCAGCCGAGGCTCTTTGCATACTCGACAGCGCCCTGAGCCATGTAGCGGAGAAGGATGGGGTTGGCATAGTTGCGTGCGCCCTTCGAAACCTGGAGGATAACGGGTGATTTCTCCTCAGCGGCTGCCTTGATGATAGCCTGGAGTTGCTCCATGTTGTTGAAGTTGAAGGCGGGGACTGCATAGCCACCCTTGATAGCCTTTGCAAACATCTCACGGGTGTTCACAAGACCTAATTCCTTGTAATTTACCATTTGTTTAACTATTTGGTTATATAGATTTGATGATTCTTATCCTGAGTATTGCGCCGCTGGGGCTGCTTGCTGACGCAAAGTTAGGAAAATTTTTGCAAAACTATCATCAGCCCCGTGAAAATAATGTTAATGTGAGCGTAAATGTTTTCGGTGAAACGAAATTTTGCTTGAATGTGTCGGTGCTTAACGATTTTTAACATCAGCGTGGTAATATTTCCTGCTTTCTGTGGGGTTTATATAGTATGAAACGTAAATCCTTCCTCTTCAACATCGACATCCCGACGGGTTATGAACCCGCTGTAGGGAGTCTGCTGGTGGCAGAGCCTTTCCTAAGGGAGTCATATTTCAATCATGCTGTGATTGTGATGGTCGACTATGAGCCCGGTCAGTCAGCCATGGGGGTGGTGGTCAACAATCCCACTGACTACAAACTCCAGGAGGTGATTGAGGGTGTTAAAGTCGAGGAGCCTATTCCTGTGTTCTGTGGCGGCCCCGTTGGGAGCGACAGACTTTATTTCCTCCACACTCTGGGCGATCTTATTCCTGGGGCGTCTCCGATAGGTGAGGGGCTGTGGCTTGGGGGCGATTTTGATGTAATGCTCTCTATCATCAATGACGGTTATGACATTAGCGGACGCATCCGCTTTTTCATGGGCTACAGTGGCTGGACAAGCGGTCAGTTGGAGAACGAGATTGCCCAGCGTGTATGGGCTGTGACAGACCTGAGGTCTGCCGATGACCTTCTCAGCGATGACTATAGCAAGGTGTGGCATCGGGCTGTGAATCGGCTTGGGCCTGACTTCAAGGGATGGCTCTATCATCCCAAGAACATTATGGCTAACTGATCTTTCTACTCAGGTTGAGGGAGATCAGTACCATTTCACACCGTTTGACAGAGATGAGCGCTTGTCGTATTTCAGGTCGGCAAGCAGTGATGACTTGACTGAAATGTGAAAGTTGTAACTCTTATATGGGCCTACGGGGACGAAGCTGGCTCGCATGGCGAAGCAGTGCATGTCGCGTGTGATGTTGCAGTTCATGTAGGCGAGTTTGTGGGTGTCGAAGTTGTAAGATGCCGAAAATCCGATGTTCCAGTTTGAAGTGGGACGGAGGTTTCCTGAGAACGAAAGGTTCTGTGTTATTTTACCTTTGTATTCCAGTTTCTTATAGTCAAACTCTCCATAGCCGTAGTTGACTGAATAGTTGAATGTGAGGCTCCATGGGACATTCCATTTCATGTAGCCGTTTGAGCCAATCTTGATTCCGTTTTTCTTGCCGTTTCCCGGGGCGGCGTCCCGGGAGTCTTCGTAGTCGGAAGTGTCTTCGGCAAATAGTTGGCTCTCGGTTTCGTTTCCTTTGTCCTTGTCTTTATCCTTGTCATTGTCGTCACCTCCGCCAAAGAGTTTTTTGAACGTGTCGTTGTTGAAGGTGTAGCTGAAGGATGTTCCGGTGCTCGAGAGTTTGCCCCAGCCTTTGCCGTGTGTGAGCCGGAGTTTGTTTACTCTCACGGGGTTGCCGGCTGCGTTCAGTGCATACATGTAGACATCCCAGGTGGCTGAGAGATTGAGATTGAAGTTCTTGATGAGCCGCAGCATGATTGAGGTGTTCAGGTTAGACCATCTCATTGAGTCTGCCGCGAAGTTGTAGCTCTGGCTCAGCGAGAGATTCTCGATGAGGGAGATTTTTTTCTCACCGATGGAGTCGTTGTCTGAACGCACTTTCATCTCAAGATTGTTGGAGAGGGAGAAGCTTAATGAGCCGTTCTTGCCTCGCCCGGGTACTCCAAACATAGAGTTGGGGAAGAGGGAATAGTCTCTGGTGACAAGTTCGCCGCGGGCGTTGGTGTACTGATAGGAGTCGTAATATCCGAAGAATTTCGACCCGAAGTCAGGAGCACCTGAGAATGAGACGGTAGGGGTGAGCACATATCGGATCATCTTCACCTTGTCACCCAGGAATGGCAGCGGCTGGAAGAAGCCATAGATTTTGGTCGATCCTGACACGGCTGCTGAGAAGTCCCACACGTTGTAGAGGCTGTAGGTGGTGTCTAGTACCTCGGCGGAGGCGTTTGGATCCCATTGGCGTCTCACTTTTGAGGTGTACATTCTGTCGGTGACATTGATAGAGGGGGTAATATTGAAGTATTTCAATACATTGAATGTAGCCGAGATGGGGATGGAGTGCTTCATGCCGTTTCTCCAGTCCTTGATGAGGCTCTTTTTGAAAAACTCGTCCTGCTTCGAGGTCAGCGAGTTGTTGAACTGTCCGGAATAGGAGAGTTTAATTTTCTCATACCATTTCTCGGCTCCCACGGCTCTCTTGCGCTTGAAAGGGTAGAGCTGGGACATGGTGATGGTAAAGTTGGGGAATGAGACGGCCAGGGTGGAGTCCTGCGACCTCTGGGAGATGTTTGCGGTAGAGGAGATAGACCATTTAGAGTTGGGGATTCTGTAGGTCAGGTTGACTGTTGAACTCTTGGTGTTTTCTGTAAAAGAGTTTGAGTAATAGGATCCGAGGTCATTGCGCGAGTAGCCGGAGGTTGTGAAGTTGACTGAGGCCGAGAAACTTACGTTGGGGTTGGCCTTAGAGTCCTGTGTATGGTTCCACAACACCTGGAAGTTAGTGGCCTTGGAGTAGTCAGGCATTCCCTTGTCGCCTGTTATGGTCTTGATGTAGGAGACGTTGAAGGAACCGTTGAACTTGTATCTTTTGAGATAGGCTGATTGGGCTCTAAGTCCCCAAGATCCCAGAGTGTAGAGTTCGCCTGTGAGGGCCAGGTCAACGTTGTCGTTGATGGCAAAATAGTAGCCACCATCACTGAGATAGTAGCCTCGGTTGTAGTCGTCGCCAAATGTGGGGAAGATTATACCGGAGGAATACTTGTCGGAGAAGGGAAAGTAGCCGAAGGGGACGGCGAGGGGCAGGGGGAGTCCGGAGAGCACCATGTATGCCGGGCCAATGACGGCGTCTTTGCCGGGGCGCACCTTGGCTTTTGTGAGTTGGAGATAGAAGTGTGGGTGATCATGGTCATCGCATGTGGTGTAGCGGCCATCGGCAAGATAGAAAGTGTTCTCGTCAACCTTTTTAGATCTTCCTCCCGTGAGATAGCCCTCGCCTTGCTGTGTTATCACATTGGTGATGTAGCCATACTCTGTATCGAAGTTATAGGTCATAGCCTTGGCCTCATAGCTTGTTCCGTTGTCGTCGAAGACGGGTGAACCGACTATCTCGCCGAGAGAGTCAGGGACACCGACAGCATAGACCGTTGTGCTGTCAAGGTTCATCTTGATTTCTTCGGCGTCAAGTTTGATTTTGCCATAGATGACCTGGCTTGCTCCATACATGTAGGCGATATTTCGCCCGAGAAGCACGAGGGAGTCACGGGCAGAATAGTCGACCGGATTGTCGAGGTCCACTTTTGTGCGGACAATCTTGATGGAATCGCGCTGTGTGTTGATGCGACGGCGGCTCAGGCGTGTGCGTTTCGTTGTGTCAATCTCAGCGATATGTCTGACCGGAAGGTGTGAGATGGAGTCAATTGGGAGTATGGAGTCTGTCCTGACGGAGTCGATGGTTGTGACCATGGATGAACTATCGGGAGCAATAGTCTTACCGGGCGCAATCTGCATGACTGTCAGGGGCTTTGTCAGTGTGTCAGGCTCGGCGATTGTCTCTGTGGCTACTATTGGCTCAGATATGGGGGATTCTATCTGTGCGCGACCATCAGGGTGAGCAAAAGTTCCCATGCTGGCTGCGCAAAGTAGCACCAATAAGATAATATATATCTGAGATTTCCTCAATTTGAGTCGTCCGGTTTGTTGTCGAGGTGTCACGGCTGGCCGAAACACCGTGCAAATTTACTGAATAATTATCAATTCGCCAACTTACCCACGATTCTGCCAACAGAAATTAACAAATAGCCATCAGGCGGGGAGGGTTTCCAAAATGTCAAAGAGCGCTTGCCGTGCGGTTTGACTTTGGGTCGCGGAGCACGGCGCACTGCTAGAGTGGGTGTGGAGGGGAGGTGGAGGTTGATGAGGTTGACGGAAGTGTAGGTGGCGATAAGGGGGGCAACCTGACGGGGAGGGTGATGACGATGGTGGGTGGTGGTTCGTCGGGCGCTATGTTCGTGTCGGGTTTGAGGATGAGCAAAGGTATGAATGAGATGTGTGTTTGGTAGTGCGATAATGCGGATATGGGGTCTGCGGGATGGTTTTCGGCGGCCTACGGGCGCCGTTTCTATTTGTTCCCCGGTTACCCCGGGCATCCTCGCCCCCTGTAGGAGGCTCGCATGACCGGGGGTTACGAGTAAATCTGCGTCCTCCGGACGCCGTTTGCTGCCTGCGGTTGTGAGTGGGGATGGATGTGGGGGGCGAGTGGATTGCTAATGTGTTGGACCGTCAGTCGACCATGACGAATCCGGCCCAATAGTATGGCTCGGGGAATTGCCGACGCACTTCGGCTCTGGCAGCCCTAAAGGCAGCGTGTCTTTTGAAGCCGTTGGACACCAGGTTCTTATAGAAACTGTTCATGAAGATTGACGTGGAGAGCTCGCTTGCTTCCCAAAGGCTCATCACGAGGGTTCCGGCTCCGGCTTTCTTGAAGGCTCGCTGCAGGCCATAGAGCCCTTCGGATGTGGCTGAGGATCCGCGGGCAGTGTTGCAGGCCGAGAGACAGACGAGCGATGTGCCTGAGAGGTCGCAACGGGCAATATCGGCTGCGGTGAGGAGTCCGCCGAGAGTGGTGGGGGGCAATTGCTGGCCTGTCCATTCGGCATTACCTCCAGACATCACCAATCCGCTTAGGTTCATGGGGTCTGTTATTCCTGACAGGCCTTTTGCTTTTTCGTGGTCATCGGGGTCGAAGTAGAATCCGTGGGTGGCAATGTGGAGTATGGCAGGGGAGTGGCCTGAGAGTGAGATGAATGATGCTTCAGTGGCTTTCTTGCCTGTTAGAGGCGTGACGGTGGAAACGGAGTCAGAGAGGAGGGCGGCGATGGCTTTGACCTCGGTGAGGGTGTAGGGGAGATAGGGAAGAGTATCAGAGTGAACCGCCGGACTGCGCGGGACAAACGCGGCTGCCATATAGTCGTCGACCGGGATGCTTGCAAGAGCGAGTTCGTTGTCGTCCATATTGTAAGTTATGCCACCATAGAGCATTGCGGAGCGTCTGTCAGAAATTTTTGTGGAATCAAGCAGGCATCGGGCAGATGAGAGCCTGGAGATGGAATATTTCTCTCCGGCAATAGTGTTGGCATCAAGCGGAATGGCGGCGAATGATATGGAATACAATGAACCTGAGGGGACAATGTATAGTCTTCCCCCCTCGTTGGCGTGGGTTGTTATGGGGTCAAAGCAGAGGGCGCGGAGTGACTCTCCGGCCTCATCTTCATAGAGGCGGCTGATGAAACTGTCGTTTGCCTCGAGTAGAGAGTCTATCTGGGCCTGACGGCAGACGGGGATGAGCATTGGAGCCTCCATTCCTTTTCGGATGATGAAGGCCGCATACTGCTTGCCACCGTCATTCATCTCATAGTCTGTGAAGTCGACTAGGAGGTCTTTGTCGCCCAGAGCATTGGAGATATCCTTGTAAGTGGTTGAGGCAAATGCTCCTATATCGCCATAACGGGTGCATTTGGAGGCAAGGCGGTTGTCGATGGTCAGGAGCCTGTGGTAGAGGCTTGGGACGGAGTCGGCCAGCTCCGGGTTTCCCTGCATCACCTCGATGCGGTTTTTCAGTCGCTGAATCTCGGCATAGTCGGCCTTGTCATCGGGAGATCCGTGAGCCTGGATCAGTCCTGCGGTGGACTGGTCTGAAGCGAGGAGAAGTCCCTTGGTGAGGAGAAGCCCCTCGTAGGCCTTGGTGGTGAAATTGTCGTTTATGTGGCCGGAGGAGATGCCGAAAGGTGTCATCAGAGACAAGGACTCTGTGAGATCTCTCAGGAGGCTCTCCCTCATGCCTGATGGAATAAATCTGAGTCTCTCGCGGAGATTGTCGTGAGAGATGGCTATGGAGTTCATGTAAGCCTCGCATCCACCCTCGAGGTCGCCGTTGAATGCTTTCATGTTGGCGACATGGCGGAGGGCGGATGCATATTCCACCGATCTCTCGCCATAGCGGGCCAGGTTGAGCTCGGCATATTTCTGAAAGTGTTCGAGGGCTTTCTCCTTGCCTCCAAGACGGTGGTAGACGTTTCCGATGAGGCCATGGGCTGAGATTTCAAGCCCAGGATATTCCATGGCTCGTGTGTAGCATTCCACGGATCTCTCGAGGGAGTCTGTCTGCTTGAATGAGACGCCGCCCAGGAGGTTCATGTATGCCTTGTAGAATGGCTGCTCAGTCTCTGATGCCACATGGAGGATGGAGTCGGCGTAGTTCACGGCCATGGCAGTGTCTTTCATGGCGGCATATGTGGATGACAGACGATGATATGTGAGAGCCAGTCCGATGGGGCTCTTGGTGTCGCCGGACTTTTTCATCTTAACGTTCCTGCGGGCTGCCTCGAGCGACTTTTCAAAATCGCCGTTGTCGAGATTCAGATATGCCAGTTTGTCGAGGACTGATGTTATCACGACATCACGTTGCTGTGATTGAGGCATGGAGTCTTGCCATTCGAGCAAGCCGTTATATATCCTGATGGCTTTGTCTAGATCGCCAGCCTCCTCGGCGGTCTCAGCAAGGTCTGCGATGGCCTCGCGCCTGATGGCTATGTCTGATGAGTTTCCGGCGAGGGAGTCGATTGACGTGGATGCCCTGAGATAGTCTGAGTATCTGTTGAGGGTGCGGGCAGTCTTTTTTTCTCTCACGAGAATCTCGAAGAGGCGTGCCTCATCGCCGCTTATGCGTGCAGCCTGCTCGGCTGCATTGAGAGTTGACACAGATGACTCCATGCGGAAAAGGCGGTCCTCTACCGTGGCGATTTTGAGGAGTGCCCTGGCCGCAGAGGCCCAGTCGCCGATGGTCTTGTATAAGTCGAGGCTGCGGTTGTAGAGCGCGTATGCGTCCTCGAAACGGGCGCTGTTGTCGGCCTCGGTGGCTTGCTCTTCAAGGGAGAGAGCCGTGGCTGCCAATGAGTCGGTGTCAGTAGCTGTCTGAGTTATGTCTCCGGCATTTCCTGATGCGGGAGTCACAGCAAGCGTGATGGCTATAGTGGCTGTGATGGCGGCAATTATCTTTTTCATTCAAATTGTTTGAGGAGTGATTTAGCGGCTTCCTGATTGTAGCCTTCCTCGGCTGCATATTTCTGAAGTTCGGATTTAGCCTCCCGTATTTGCCCTGCGGAGATCAGGGCTTTGATGCGGAGCCATGTCAGTTCGTATCTCTCGCGGTCTATCATAATCTGCTGATAGGCGGCTTCCTGGGGCCGCAGACCCTTCTCGACCATAGAGTGCTCAAGATTGGAGTCGATGTCTGATAGGGTGAACCGTGCCTCCTTGCGCAGAGAGTTGATCTGATGTTCGATCTGCCTTGTCTCAACACTCTCGCCTCGATAGTTTCCCGGGGTGGCTTGGGCGCTCAACCGTGTGGCTGCTGACCGGAACTCCGTTTTTTCTTGGATAAAGAATATGGAGCCGGCTGTAAGGATGACGGCCACAATGGCTGCGGCGGATATCCAAGGCATCCAACGTCTCCGTCCCGAGGAGGTGGACGTTGTTGCAGGGGCTTTGTCCTCGTTGTCCCAGCGTTCCATACATTCACGGCGGGATGCTCTGAGCGAGATTGCCTTCATGATGCGACGCATGATGCAGACATCATCGGCGAGTTGCCGGTCAGAGGTGAGTTGCCGTTTGAATCCTTTCTCTTCCTCGGGAGTCATGTGCCCCAGAAGAAAGCGGTCAATATGTTCTTGTCTGTCTTGTTCAGGTGTGTATGTCATGGTGGGGTGAGGCCGTGGGCCTTGAATAGGATGATGATTTTCTCTTTGAGTGTCTTCAGGCATTTGGCCTTTTGCGATTTTAGACCGTCGTAGGAGTTGTTTTCGGGTCGCTCGGCCAGTATCTCTTGGAGCGATTTGCTCTCGTGGTAGAATTTAGTAAGGATATCTATGCAGCTTTTTGCCAGTGAGTTGAGAGAGATGAGGGTGAGACGGTCTTTGATGGTGTCGATGTCTTCATCAATAGTCTCGTCAGGCGGGAGGTCGACGGCCTCAGGGAGGGCCTTGTCGTCGAATACAGCAATCCGGTCGTGGCGACGGCAGTATTCCAGGAACTTGAATCGGACAATTCCGGCAAAATAGGCGCCTGTCAGGTCATTGATAGGATTTGTGATGCCATCGCTCCTCAGGGCCTTGACTCCTGAGCCTTCAACAAAGATTGCGCCGGAGTCAATTGAGCTCCACAGTGCCTCGAATGACTCATGAAATAGGTCGTCGAGGTCTTGCTCGGAGGCTTTGAAGTATCGAGAGATTTTGTCGAATGTGGCTCGGCATTTCCTGTAGCAGATGGCCTGGAGACGTTTGTTGCCGCTCGTGAATGCTCTCACGAGGATGGCATCGGAGGGTGGGGGGGCTGTCATTGGAGAGGGGCAAAGATGACGGAGAAGGGACGGGATGGGTCTCCTGAGATCTCAGGTGTTTGGGGGACTTCAAGACCGATGCCGCTCTTGCGGATTTGAGAGGCTATGGTTTTGACGAGAAGAGAGTTGTCAGTGATGCCGGAGAGAGTGGGCCAAAGTTCGTGGAGGGCATATGTGAGGCTGCCGAATCCGAGGGGGTTCTCGGCATTGAGCTGGTAGTCTCGGCATGCGCTGAGTGTAACCCATGGTGTCTGAGTCCTCTCTTTCCGGTTTGTTTTGTCAGCCATCAAATCGCTGCCCGGTATGATGAATCTGTCTCGGACGCCACGGACAACTGTCAGTCTCTCCTTAGGCCCGCGGGTGGCGTCGCCGCTGTGGCATGCATCGACGGTGACCACGACAGAGCCTTGGGAGCCGACCTTTCCGGCGATGATTGTGAGCATGTCGTCGAGTTCATCGTCTGAGAGATGTTTCTCGCCTCTGTCTTTGAGGCAATATGCCCGGTAGGCGTCATAGGGGATCCACGACTCGTCCCAGGGGTCGTCAGTCTCATCGCCGTCGATATCTGTCATCTTTTGACCGTGACCTGAGAAGTGGATATATATGATGTCTCCGTTCTTTGCGCGTGATGCGAGGGTGGATAGCCCCTTGACAATACCTTTCTTTGTGGCCTTGGAGTTGATGAGGGTCGAGATTTCGGTGAAACCGTTGGCCCTCAGCATAGCCTCGACGAGCGGGACATCCTTGTCGCCGTTGATTTTGATCCATGAGGGGTCTTGCTGCTCGCCGAGGCCTATCACCAGAGCCCTTTTGGTGCGTGAGTGGCTCTGGATGGGAAGCAGCATTGCCAGGAGTATGAGCAGTATATGCAGGTGTTTCATCTGTGTCTTCAGGATGTGTGTTGTGTGTGTGATATGCAAAGGTAGTAAATTCCTGCTGAATCTATGGCATAAAACGAGGAAAAAACGATTGGGAGGACACCCGTGGCGGCGTCCTCCCTGGAAAAAGCGTGTGGTGTGTGTATGTCGCCGGTCATGAATCAAAACATTTGATAAACTGGTCTATGGCCCGGCGTTTCATATTATAGATATTGGCGGTGTTGGTGCCCAGGGCGTCGGCAGTCTCTTTGGGAGAGAATCCCTCGAGCATGAGCATCGAGAGGATTCGGGCATATCGGCGGTTGGGCATGCGCTCAAGCACGTTTCTAACATCCATGACTGTCTGCATGTCTGAGTCGTCGCTCGAATGCTCGTCGGAGACCTCTGTCTCGTCGACGATGGCCTCTGAGGGGATTGCCTGAGCGCATCGAAGGATGAAGAAGCGCCATGCGATGATTGATACCCATGACTTCAGGCGGCAGCCGCCACGGCCGGTGAAGGTGTCAAGTTTTCGCCAGTCTCCTGCAGAGAGGTGTATGTAAAGTTCGCTCACAAGGTCGTTGTGGTCAGGCTTTCCCTGAAAGAGTTTGAGCCGGATGGTCTCAATCATTGCCCAGAGGTCTTCGTAGAAGAACTCCCGTGTCTCCTCGGGGAGGCCGTTTCGGAGTGCTTCAATCAGCTTTTGGTCTTCGGGACAGATAAGAGTTTCCATTAATGGTTGAGAGCGGTTTACATAAGATATATGACGGAAATCGGAGAATGTAACCCTGTTTTTCTGAAAAATTTTCAAAAATTTTCTGTGGACGTTGTTTTTGAGTAAATTTGCAGCCATGAAATCTGAAAAGAGTGCCACGTTGCCGGTGGGGCGGTTTGCGCCGTCCCCCTCAGGCCGTATGCATCTGGGCAATATGTTTACCGCGCTTCTCTCGTGGCTTTCTGTAAGGTCGAGAGGGGGGCGGTGGATTCTACGTATCGAGGATCTGGATCCGCAGCGCTCTCGGTTGGAGTATGCCAGGATGATTGAGGATGACCTCAGGTGGCTCGGATTGGACTGGGATGAGGGTGGAGTTGAGGGTGTGGGCCCACATGGCCCTTATATGCAGAGCCTTCGGAGGGATATCTATGAGGAGTTCTTCAAACAGCTTGTAAGGACGGGATATACTTATGCCTGCCACTGCACACGCGCTGACATAATGGCTGCGAGTGCCCCTCATCAGAGTGACGGGCGGGTGGTTTATGCCGGGACATGCCGTCCGGCTCAGTTTCCGTCAGCGTCCATGCCTGGTCCAGGGTCGGTAAGGCTTTTTGTTCCTGATGAGGAGATTGAGTATGAGGATGGTGTGTATGGCTGTCAGCGTTATAACCTGGCGCGTGAGTGTGGCGATTTCATAGTGCGCCGTGCAGACGGGGCTTGGTCATATCAGCTGGCTGTCACTGTAGATGATGCGCTTATGGGTGTGAATGAAGTGATGAGGGGGTGTGACCTTTTGCTGTCAGGAGCGCAGCAGGTGTATCTGAGGCGGCTGCTGGGGCTGAGAGACCCAAGGTATGTCCATCTGCCTCTTGTCTGCAATAAGGACGGACAGAGATTGTCGAAGCGCGACAAGTCGATGAGCATGGAGAGTTTGCGTCTCAGGATGTCGGCAAATGAACTGTCGGGCTATCTGGCTCATATGGCCGGATTGATTCCTGAGCCTTCATCCATTTCGCCGACGGATTTGTTATGTTTATATGATTGTAGCAAAATCCCTCAAGGGAATATCATTGCCGATATATGACTGGAATTGTAATTAAAAATACAGGAGCGGCTTATGTGGTGCTCACAGATGAGGGGCGCGAGATGACCTGCAGAATCAAGGGTAACTTCAGACTGAAGGGGATACGGACGACCAATCCCGTGGCTGTTGGTGACCATGTCACCATAACGGACGCTGCGGGTGGGGAGACACCATATATTATTTCAATAACCCCGAGGCGCAATTATATAATACGCCGGTCGAGCAATCTCTCCAAGCAGGCTCATATACTTGCTGCAAACCTTGATCAGGTGTGTCTGGTGGTGACACTTTCCCATCCCACGACTTCCACGACTTTTATAGACCGTTTTCTGGCTACGGCTGAGGCATATAGGGTTCCGGCGGTGATTGTCATAAACAAGATTGATCTTCTGGAGGGGGATGAGGAGGCCATGGAGTATCTCGGAGCTGTCATCAACCTATATAGTTCTATCGGCTATAAGGTGATACCTATCTCAGCTCGTACGGGTGAAGGGCTGGACACCCTCCGCGGTGTTCTTGACGGGAAGACCACTCTTTTCTCGGGCAATTCAGGCGTGGGGAAGTCTACTCTGATCAATGCTCTCATCCCTGGGATAGAGTTGGCTACGGCGGAGATATCGTCTATCCACGACACCGGGATGCACACGACAACCTTCTCAGAGATGTTTGCTGTGCCTGGAATGGAGAATGGCACCTTTATTATAGATACTCCGGGGGTGAAGGGGTTTGGCACACTCGAGTTTGACCGCCATGAGGTGGGTCATTTCTTTCCGGAGATATTCAGCATAGGGAAGGATTGCCGATATGGAGACTGCACACACACGCATGAGCCGGGATGTGCGGTGAAGGAGGCTGTGGAGAATCATTTCATCTCAGAGTCGCGCTATGCCTCCTATCTGTCTATCCTCGAGGACTCGGAGGATGACAAGTATCGAAAGGGGTATTAACCGATATAACTGCTCACGGCATCGGCCACGCGGTCTCCGTCGATGGCAGCGGAGACGATTCCTCCGGCATAACCGGCTCCTTCGCCGCAAGGGAACAGGCCCTCGATGCGGACGTGAGAGAGAGTATCTGGCTGGCGGGGGACTCTGACGGGAGATGATGTCCTGGTCTCTGCTCCGATGAGTGTGGCCTCAGGGGTGAGGAAGCCCTTGTTCTTGCGGTCGAATTCCTTGAATCCTTCCTGCAGACGGCGGGATATCATCTTGGGGAGCAGCCTGTCGATGCGGGCCGGGTGTATGCCGGGGGGATATGATGTGGATGGAAGGGACTCAGAGGGTTTTGAGTTCACGAAATCGGTCATTCTTTGGGCTGGTGCGTTCTGAGTGTGTCGTGCTTCCTCCCAGAATGCTCTCTCAATCATCTCCTGGAAGTGCATCATTTTCAGCACATGTCCTTCCACGCCGTCGCCGTCGGGGATATCCTCAGGGAGAATCTCGACAACCATGCCGGAGTTGGCCCAGCGGGTGTTGCGGCCGGAGGGGGACATGCCGTTGACAACCAGTTGGCCGTGGGCGCTGGCAGCCGGGATGATGAATCCGCCGGGACACATGCAGAACGAGTAGACCCCACGACCATCCACACGAGTGAGCATGGTGTATTCGGCCGCTGGGAGCCATTTGCCTCGTCCATCCTTGGAGTGGTATCGGAGACGGTCGATGAGCTCCTGTGGATGCTCCAATCTCACACCTATGGCCAGTCCTTTAGGCTCCATGTCTATCTTGTGGTTGAGGAGCATGCGGTAGATGTCTCTTGCGGAGTGTCCGGTGGCAAGAATGACTGGGCCGGACACCTCAGAGCCATCGGCGGTGATGACCCCTGTGACGGTGTTGCCTGACAGGATCAGGTCTGTGACACGTGTGGAAAATCTCACCTCGCCTCCGCAACGGATGATGGTCTCGCGCATGGACTTGATGACGCGCGGAAGTTTGTCGGTCCCTATGTGGGGATGTGCGTCGATGAGAATGTCCTCAGGGGCACCGTGGGAGGCTAGGATGTTGAGGATTTTATCGACCGACCCGCGCTTTTTGCTGCGAGTGTAGAGTTTGCCGTCAGAGAATGCACCTGCACCCCCCTCGCCAAAGCAATAGTTTGAGTCGGGATCCACGATGTTCTCTCTTGAGATTTTGGCCATGTCTATGCGGCGTGAGTCCACATCCTTGCCTCTCTCGAGGATAATCGGCTTAATGCCAAGCTCTATGAGGCGTAGCGCAGCGAAAAGGCCGGCTGGACCGGCGCCCACCACTACGACCTGAGGGGCGTCAGAGGGAACTGGGGTGTAGACGGGGGCATTGATTTCAGGAGCGGTTGACTCAGGCATCTCGTCGAGCCAAAGTTTGACTGAGAGGTTTACCATCACCTTGCGCTGACGGGCATCGATGGAGCGACGGGTGATGCGGAGATGCTTTATGCGGTTTGCGTCGATGGCGAGTGCGGTGGATGCGGCTGCGCGGAGCAACATCTCTTCGGAGGCAGTCCGTGGGTCGACGCGAAGTTCAACAGTCTGTGTCATTTGGAAATGTCGTCTGTGATATATCCTGCTCTCAATTCCATCTTGCGCATGACGTGTTTCATCCACCAGACAAGGGTGATGATGGCCACGACGAATGCGAGGAAATCAGAGGAAGCCATGGATGCCCAGACACCGTCGATACCCCAAAAGCGCGGGAAGGTGAGCAGGAAGGGAAGCAGGAAAATAAGTTGGCGGGTGAGGGAGAGGAATATGGAGAGTTTGGGCTTGCCAACACTTTGGAAGAAGTTCTGAATCACAATCTGGGCGCCGACAACCGGATAGGCTAAGAAGAAAATCCTGAAACCGTCGCGCGCGATTCTGATAAGTGTCGGGTCAGTGGTGAAGAGGCTGCTGACCTCATCGGGGAAGGCCTCGCTTATGAGGCATCCTAGCGATGTTATGGCTACGCCAATCCATATGCCTGAGCGGAGTGTGCGCTTGACGCGGTCGAAGCGTCCGGCGCCGATGTTGAAGCCAAGGATGGGCTGCATGCCCTGTGTTACGCCAAAGACTATCATCACAAAGAACATTGTGGTTCTGTTGATGATTCCATATGCTCCGACGCAGAGATTGCCCTGGTCGCCGCCGTAGTCAAGAAGGGCGCGGTTGAGGAAGATGACCACAACGCAGGCCGTCACGTTCATGAGGAATGGGGAGAGACCGATTGCATATATTCGCTTCACGATTGCCCCGGTGAGCCATTTGTTGCTCAGTTTGAAGTGGATTGAGCTTTTTTTGGAGAGGAAGTGGAACATCACCCAGACGCATGCTGTGAACTGGCCAAGGACTGTGGCCCAAGCTGCTCCCTGGATGCCCCATTCGAGTTTGAAAATGAAGATTGGAGCAAACACGAGGTTGATGACCACGGAAATCAGGGCTGAGACCATGGCCTTCTTGGGGTAGCCGGTGGCGCGCATAAGGTTGTTCAGTCCAATGAAGACGAAACTCAGTGGAGTGGCCCAGAGGATCACTCTCATGAACTCGCGGGCGTAGGGGATGGTGGCGTCTGTGGCTCCAAAGAAGTAGAGGATTGGGTCGAGGAACAGAAGTGCGAGACCACCGAACACGAAGGCGTGTATCATGCATAGTGTGAACACGTTGTTGACTACGTCTGTGGCTCTGTCATAGTTTTTCTGTCCGAGGAAGATTGAACTGATGGCAGCGCCGCCGGCGGCTATCATCATGCAGAATGCCGCCACAAGGTTCATGAGCGGGAATGTGATGGCAAGTCCGGCGATGGCCATGGGGCCGACGCCTCGACCGATGAAGACAGAGTCGATGATGTTGTATAGTGAGGTGGCCACACTGGCTATGATGGCCGGAATGGAGTATTGGGCCAGCAGTTTGCCTATGGATTTGTTGCCTAGGTCTTCAGTCGATGAACTTGCCGTGATTTGAGCCATATATCTAGTTGAAAGTTGAGGGTCGTTTAGATTTTAACGCATACGGTTTCTCCATAGTTCAATGAGCCGCTCCATATCGGGTGGGATGGGCGCTGTGAAGAACATCTCTTCGCCCGTGGAGGGGTGGATGAAGCCGAGAGTCCTGGCATGCAGGGCCTGACGCGGGCATGCCTCCATGCAGTCGCGGATGAATTTCTGATATGCTCCGGAGCGCTCACCTCTGAGAATCTTGTCGCCGCCATATCGGGCATCGGCGAAGAGGGGATGGCCAATGTGGGTCATGTGGACTCGAATCTGATGTGTCCTGCCGGTCTCCAGCACACACTTGACAAGGGCTGTGTGTGTGAAGTCCTCGATGGTCTCATAGTGTGTCACGGCATGCTTCCCGTTGGGGTCGTCGGCCGGGAGGACTGTCATTTTCAAGCGCTCTCTTGGATCGCGCCCGATGTTTCCCTCGATTTTCCCTGAGAGGGGGGAGGGCAGTCCCCACACAAGGGCGTTATATTCGCGCTTGGTGGTCTTGTTGAAGAACTGTTTTCCCAGATGGGTCTTTGCATCGGGCGTCTTTGCCACAACAAGCAGCCCGGAGGTATCTTTGTCTATGCGATGGACAAGACCGAGGCGCGGGTCGGAGACATCATAGTCAGGATTGTCGCGGAAATGCCATGCAAGGGCGTTGACAAGAGTGCCGTTGTAGTTGCCGTGTCCGGGGTGAACCACCATTCCTGCAGGTTTGTTTACGACAAGCACCGTGTCGTCCTCATAGACGATGTCGAGCGGGATATCCTCAGCCACGATCTCGAGTTCGTAGCGCGGACGATCCATCACAATCTGTATGAGGTCTCCGGGCTTGACACGATAGTTGGATTTGACGGGGCGCCCATTCACAAGGATGCATCCTGCCTCAGCAGCCTGCTGGATGCGGTTGCGCGAGGCATGCTCCATGTGGATGACAAGAAACTTGTCTACCCTGAGGAGTTGCTGTCCCTTGTCGGCGATGAAACGGAAATGTTCATAGAGGCCATTGTCCTCGCTCCCGCCGCTCTCCCCGGTCTCATCTATTTCAGGGTCGAGAGGCTCATAGAGTTGCTCTTGGTCCATTATTCAAACAGATTCAATTGGTCGGAGACGATGGCGGAGTCTGACTCTATGGTGAGAGAGTCGGAGTATTCAGGCATTCCCTCTCCTACCTCGAGCTCGATCTCAGCATTGACAGGGACGCGGGCTCCGGGCATGAGACGTGCACCCTTGTAGCGGACGCCAACCACCAGGTCCTTGAAGTCGCTGGGGACACGACGCTCCACGATATTTGTTATCTCCAGACCTTCAAGAATTGAGATGGCCTGGCGGAGCGAGATGTCGGTCAGTGCCGGTAGGGTCACCACCTTTGGAGAGAAGGCAGTGATGGTGAGGAACACCTCGCGCCCCTCCTTTACCACGGTGCCTGCCTTGGGGTTCTGCTCGATGACGGTCCCGGGGGCGGTGTGGGTGTCATAGACAGAGTCTGCCACTATTCCCTTAAGCCCCATGTCTGTGAGGGTGTTGAAGGCTTTGTCGTAAGTCATGGACTTGACGGTGGGGACGGTGATGGTGTCGCCGTGGCGAGTCCATATGTCGAGCCACATCATGGCAAGCCACACCACAATCACTGTGGCGAGTGCCATGAGCAGAAGATTGATGAGGAGACGTTTCATTTCAATGCTATTTCAAAAACTTCATCAATGGTGCGTACATAGTGGAACTCGACACCCTCAAGATAGACCGGACGGATTTCCTCGATGTCCTTGCGATTGTCGGCACATAGGATTATCTCTGTGATTCCGGCTCGTTTGGCTGCAAGAATCTTCTCCTTGATGCCGCCTACGGGAAGCACCTTGCCGCGCAGGGTAATCTCGCCCGTCATGGCCAGGCGCTCCTTCAGAGGCCTTCCGGTGAGGGAGGAGAGGATTGATGTGCACATGGTGATTCCGGCAGAGGGGCCGTCCTTAGGGATGGCGCCCTCAGGGACATGAATGTGGAGTGTGTGGGTGTCAAACCATTCAGGCTCGACTCCATAGCGGCTTGAGCGTGATTTCACGACCTGGGCGGCTATGACCGCAGACTCCTTCATGACATCTCCAAGGTTTCCGGTGAGGGTGAGTTTCTCCCCCTTGCCGGGTGTGAATGCGCTCTCTATGAACAGAATCTCGCCGCCCACGGAGGTCCACGCCAAGCCCACAGCGACACCGGGGATGTCTGTCACCTCATATCGCTCAGGGGTGTAGCGCTCCACTCCAAGGTAGTCCCTGAGTCTGTCAGGAGTGATTGTGGCTGATGTCTTCTCGCCTCGCATCTTGCGCAGGATGACTTGACGCGCTACTTTTGCAATATTCTTCTCAAGCTGGCGCACACCGCTCTCTGATGTATAGCCCTCCACTATTCGTGTGATGGTCTCAGGGGTGAAATCGAAGTAATCAGGGTCAAATCCATTCTCGACAGAGACACGCGGGATGAGGTGGCGCCTTGCAATCTCGACTTTCTCCTCTAGGAGATAGCCGGAGATGTCGATAATCTCCATGCGGTCAAGCAGAGGTTGGGGGATTGTGGAGAGGGTGTTGGCGGTGGCTATGAAGAGGACATGCGAGAGGTCGTAGTCAAGATCCACATAATTGTCGTGGAAGTGTGAGTTCTGCTCAGGGTCCAGCACCTCGAGGAGCGCTGAGGATGGGTCGCCCTTATAGTCGTTGCCGGTCTTGTCTATCTCATCGAGCAGCAGCACGGGGTTTGAGGCACCGGCCCTGCGAATGGCGTCTATGATACGGCCTGGCATCGCTCCGATATATGTGCGTCTGTGTCCTCTTATCTCCGCTTCATCGTGTAGACCGCCGAGAGACACACGCTGATAGGGACGTCCCAGTGAACGGGCTATAGACTGACCGAGCGAGGTCTTGCCCACACCGGGTGCTCCCACGAGACAGATGATGGGTGAGCGGCCTGAGGGATTGTTCATCATGACGGCAAGCTGCTCGAGAATGCGTTCCTTGACCTTCTCAAGTCCGTAATGCTCGGAGTTCAGGATCTCCTCAGCCTTGAGGAAGTCGCAGTTGAGGCTTGCCTCTTTGCCCCACGGAAGGTCGATAAGGGTCTGAAGATATGAGTACTGGACAGAGTAGTCAGGCGACTGAGGATTCAGACGGCGCAGTTTCTCCACCTCCTTGTCAAAACGCTTCCTCACATCTTCGGGAAAATCAACCTCCTTTGCCTTTGCCTGGAATGTGGCGCAGTCATCTTCATCGCCAAAGAGTTCGTCGCGCAGGGTCTCAAACTGTTGATGAAGGAGCATGTTGCGCTGCTGCTCATCGATGTTGCGGCGTGTCTTGCGCTGGATCTCAGCCTTGAGCTCGGCCATCTGCTCGTTCTGGGCGAGGAGCGATAGGAGATACATGGCTCTGTCCTTGATGCGGGGCTTTTTGAGCATCTCGATCTTGTCACTGACGCTGAAGGCGGAGTGTGTGGCAATGAGATTGACCAGCATGACGGGAGAGGGGATGTTCTCAATATTGAACATCAGATCAGGCACCTTGTCCTGCTCCTTCTGGAGGATGTTCATGGTGATATCCCGTATCTCGGTTGCCATGACGGCAAATTCCTTGTCGGTGGGGCGGGGTGTTGACTCCTTGATGGAGCGGACAGAGACGCTGATGGCTCCGGGAATGGTCTTGCCGGCGCCAGGCCCGGTGATGGCTACTTTGCCGCGGGCTGAGAGGATGGCTGTCTTGGTGCCGTCAGGGAGTTCGAGGGTCTTGATGACATCTGCCACGACTCCATACTTGTGAAGAGACTCGGCGGTTGGGTTGTCCTCAGAGGGATCAGTCTGGCAGAAGATGCCCACTGGGATTCCTTTCTCAGACGCGACTGAGGCGGTGTGGACAGTAGACTCCCTGCCGAGCGTGATGGGGAAGGTTATTCCTGGAAACAGCACGAGATCTCTCATGGGAATGACCGGAAGATCAGCCATATCAGGCTCTTGAGGCTTTGTCGGGCGAGCGATTTCAAATTGCCCTATTGAAACTATTTTGGTTTCTTCTTTCATATTCTGATTTTGCGACCCCAAAGTTAGCAATTTTTCAGCACATATAAGGTGTAAGGAGTGGGGAAAGTTTGTTTGGATGGTCAGGAGGGTGTGTGCTCTGGCATTATCAATAAAATTATGAGACCAGGATTGTTTAACATTGATGGGTGGTAATATTGCCCATGTTGCGATATAAATTTGCAGCATAATCACCTAAACAACTATCAGCCATGTTCGTAATCAGTCCCCGCGTTGTAAATACCATCAATTCACTTCCGGCAGAAGACCGCGGTCCCATCAGCCGCGCTCTCAGCATGGATCTAATCCTGGGAGAAAGCCCTGAGAAAACGCTCACACCGGTGCAGTGTATGGTCTATGCCATGATCCGTTTCTATGTCAGGCAAGATACTGAGCGCTCCGGGAGAATCGGGGAGGTGGAGAGGGAGTCATTCCAGCCATGCCGGAGTGCCTTCGGCTGACTGAGGAGTGTATGCACAGACGGCATAGCGCCATCCGTCGCCTCGCCGAGCCACCTCATATTCAGGAACGTAGGTGACTCCAAGGAGATAGCGGACATCAATGCCGTCGCCGTCAGGATCAGAGGCTTCCTCCTTGCTGACTTCCGGGGGGAGTGCATAGACAGTATATCTGACAATCTCGCCCGGCTCCCCCTCGGTCTCCTCCCATTTCAATTTGCCATCTTTAAGACGTAGTTTCACGGGGGCGGACGGACGGTCTTCAGACTCCGGGCCTGAGACGGGTGGAAGACAGGGAGTCTCAAACCTGCTTGAGAGGACACCGGAGACTTTGGGGAGGAAACGTGAACTGTAGATCATGACCCCTCCTTTGCCATCAAAGCTCACGGCTCGGTGAGCGTCAATCTGCCGGGCGGTGTCGCGAATGTTCTCTTGGATATTTCCTTTGTCAATACGCTCGAGGGTGATGCTCGAATAGAGATGTGTCCCGAAGTGGCATGCTGTGGCGGCCCACCATTTGGCCAGTGGGGTGAACGGGGCTGAGGAGTGTGTAGTGGGCCAATATATTTGAGGAGAGACGAAGTCTATGGTGCCTTGATACATCATCCCTATAGGGTCTGAGAAGATCTCATTGTATTGCCAGTCGGCGGCGCGTACTCTGCACGGTTCCATGCCCCACTTGTCAGCGGAGGAGGTCCTTTTTCCGGCCACTCCGGCAGGAGATATCCCAAAGCGGCAGCCGGGGCGTGTGTCTGCAATCATGGCCTTGACATCGGCTACCACCTTGTGTATGCATGCCCGTCGCCAATCGGCAAAGTCCATCCATGGAGCCTCGGCTTGATAGAGGTGATAGTCAGGGGCGCTTTTGTCTGCAGGGATGCGGTTGGGGTAGAAATAGTCATCGAACACAAGCCCGTCGACATCATAGCCGTCTACAATCTCATGACAGATGTCGACTATGTGGGCTCTGACCTGTTCGATTCCGGGGTTGAAGACAGTATATTTCCCGTGGGAGAGGAGCCAACCGTTCCGTTTCCATCGGCGGTCAATGTCAGTATTGTAGTCGGTTCCGGTGGACCAGCGGAAGGGATTGACCCAGGCGTATAGTTCGAGTCCGCGTCGGTGACACTCATCTACCGCAAATTCGAGCGGGTCCCATCCGGGATCCTCGCCTCGGTGCCCGGTGAGAAAACTGCTCCACGGCTCGAGGCTCGATTTGTAGAGGACATCGCCCATGGGGCGCACCTGCAGGCAAACAGTGGTAAGGTTGAGGGCTTTGAAACTGTCTAATAGGGAGGTCAATTCTTCTTTCTGGCGCTTGACGGTAGAGTCGTCAGTGCCCTGGACTGAGGGCCAGTCCAGTCCCCACACAGTGGCGACCCATACACCGCGCATCTCACGCTTGGGGGATGACTGGACGCATGGCAATGATAAGGCTGTGATAAGGACAATACAAATGACGCGAAGAATGTCCATAGCGTTAGTTTTGGTGCAAAATTAACACAATTTACACAAAAGAGGAAATGTGAGTTGTTTTTTTCGCGAGAAATTTCTAATTTTGCAGTTTGAAATGTCAATCCATCCATGGGAATAATGCGCCATATCATCATGATTCTGCTGGCCGCCTTGGCAATGACCTCCTGTGGCGAGTATCAGAGAGTGCTTAAAAGCACAGACCCTGACTATCGTCTGGAGTATGCAAAGCGCGCCTTTGAGGAGAAGAAATATACCCAGGCTGCCACGGCACTGGAGAATGTCCCCACTGCTTTCCGCGGCAATGAGAAGGCTGAGGATGCCCTCTATCTCATGGCACTCTCATATTTCGAGAACAAGGACTATGAGACCTCGGGGACATATTTTAAAAACTACTATACGCGCTATCCTAAGGGGAAATATACGGAGTTGGCTCGCTATTATGCCGGTTATGGCTACTATCTGGACTCGCCCGACCCGCAGCTTGACCAGACCGGAACCATCAAGGCCATAGAGGAGCTTCAGGCTTTTCTGGACTTCTTCCCCCGCAGCGATAAAGTGTCGATAGCGCAGAACGCCATCTTTGAGCTCCAGGATAAACTTACGCTCAAGCAACTTGAGAATGCGCAGTTGTATTACAACCTCGGCACATATCGCGGCAACAATTATGAGAGCGCCATCATCGTGGCCCGAAACGCCATAAAAGACTATCCATATTCAAAATATAAGGAAGATCTTGAGCTCCTCATCCTTAAGGCCCGCTATCAGGAGGCCCGCGAGAGTGTGGAGGAGAAGAAGGCCGACCGCTATGCAGAGGTGATTGATGAATATTACTCGTTCATCAACAACTATCCGGACACCCCCAACCGCAAGGAGGCCGACAATATCTTTGCGATAGCGAGCCGGTATGCATCAAATTAAAGAATAAGAAAAAACTATCATCACCAAATACATGGACTACAAAAAGACAAACGCCCCTCTCAACACACAGACACGTGACCTCATCTCTATGAGCGAGGACACAGGCAACGTCTATGAGACTGTATGCATCATTGCCAAGCGAGCCAACCAGATAGCAGGCGAGATGAAACATGACCTCGAGAAGAAACTCCAGGAGTTTGCTTCGCTCAACGACAACCTTGAGGAAGTGTCGGAGAACCGTGAGCAGATAGAGATTTCGCGCTTCTACGAGCGTCTTCCGAAACCTACACTCATCGCCACACAGGAGTATCTTGAGCACAAGATCCATTTCCGCAACCCGACAAAGGACGCAATGGAGGAATAAGAGAATCAGAAAGGGCAAAATATCAGCAGGGACGACAGAATCAAAATCTTGTCGCCCCTGCTGTATCTATTAGAATAGCCGGAGGAATTCCTGCTCGAAGTTGGGTGTGAAGATGTCCTTGCCGAGCGAGGCTATGATTTCCTTCTTCTGCCAAAAGCGGCCTCCGTCTGTCTCGGCCGAGGGGTTGACAGGGCCGTCTGCGACGGCTTTGAAGGCATGGATCAGTTCACGCTCGCGGTCTGACTCAAAGATGTATCTGTCAAGAAACTCAGGGGAAAAGGAGGTGAGACCCAGTTCCTCGCGAGCCTCACGCCTGAGAGCCTCCTCAATGGTCTCGCCTGGGTCGACGTGGCCACCTACAGCCGTGTCCCATCGGCCGGGCTGAATATCTTTCCAATCAGGGCGTCGCTGGAGGTAGAGCCTGCCATCTGAGTCGAAGAGATGGAGGTGGACGACAGGATGAAGAAGTTTGGTGGTGCCCGAATGACACTCACCTCTGGTGGCTGTGCCTATGGGACAGCCGTTCTCATCGACAATGGGGAGGAGTTCGTTGGAGTTATCTTTCATAAGTAATTGTGGCCCGATGGCTGAGGGTTATATATTCAGCCAACGGGCCACAGGGGGTGATTATTTTGTGAGGTTTAAACAGATTCTTTGTTTCCTGATGTAGAGTCCTGCGGTTTGTCGTCAGGAGAGGGGGTGGCGGCTTTGTCGGCAGAGGCGAAGAGCTTGGAGAGATACTTCTCCTGGAAGTTCTGCAGAAGTTCCCAGAATCCGGGGACAAAGAGTGTGCCGACAATGGCATTTATGGCCATACCGAAGACTACGGCTGTTCCGAGGGCCACACGAGATGCGGCGCCGGCGCCGGTGGCGAAGAGCATGGGCATAACACCGAAGACAAAGGCGAGTGCCGTCATCATGATGGGGCGGAAGCGGATTGTTCCGGCATCCTGTGCGGCCTGGCGTATGTCGTTGCCCGCTTTGCGGAAATCTATTGCATACTCGACAATGAGGATTGCATTCTTGGCTGAGAGTCCGAGCAGAAGGATGATGCCTATCTGGGTGTAGATAGATATGGACTGTGACATGAAGAAGCAACCAATGATGGTGCCTAGAATCGCTGTGGGCATAGAGATGATGACAGCGATGGGGTCTGTCCAGCTCTCATACTGGGCGGCAAGCACTAGAAGGGTGATGATGACTGCAAAGAGCAGCACGGTTGTGATTGTCGTGCCTGCCTGGGTCTCCTGATAGGCTACGCCGGTCCATGCATATGAGAAGTTCTCGCCCACAGCCTCCTTGAGGAGCTCCTCCATGGCCTCGATGCCCTGATGGCTCGATGTTCCCTTGGCGGGAGTACCTGTGACGGAGGCGGTGGTGTACATGTTGTAGCGGCTCACGGTTGCCTGCCCTTGGGTTGGCTCAACCTTGGCAAACGCTGCGAAGGGTACCATCTCGCCGCTCGTGTTGCGGACATTGAGCGAGGGTATCTGCTCAATCGTAGCTCTTGAGGCTGCGTCGGCACTAATGGTTACCTGATATGTGCGCCCGAATAGAACGAAGTCGTTCACATAACTGCTTCCCATGAAGCGCGAGAGTGTGGCATAGATGTCCTCTATGAGCAGTCCGAGCATCTTGGCGCGCTCACGGTCTACCTGGACGGTGTATTGTGGGACGGATCCCTGGAACTGGGTGTTGATCTCGGCAATGCGTCCATCTTTAGCAGCCTTCTCCTTCATGGTCTCGATAGCGTCGGCGAGGGCATCGGCCCCAAGATTATTGATGTCAAGAATCTCCATCTGAAGTCCGGAGGTCATGCCTAGACCGGGGATGGCAGGAGGATTGACAGAGAAGACTATAGGTTCCTGAAGGCTTGAGGAAATCTCGTTGACCTTCGCTATGACTCCGTTGACACTCTCAGCTTTGCCCTTGCGCTCGCTCCAGGGTTTCAGCACGACAAAAAGCGAACCCATGTTGCCGCCGGAGCCGCCACCCATCATTGACTGTCCGGCAATGGAGATGACATCCTTCACCTCCGGGAGTTTCAGCACCTCTGATGAGAGGTGTGTCATTATGGAGTCAGTGCGGGTCACTGTGGCACCTGTGGGGAGCTGGACCGAGGTCATGAAATAGCCCTGGTCCTCCTCGGGAATGTAACTTGTGGGCCACTTGGTGAAGCCCCAAAATGCTGCGAGACATAGCACGGCATATATTCCTATGGCCATCCATGGATGTTTGAGGAGAGACCCAATCATCTTTCCATATCGGCCGAGGACGGCATTATAGCCCTTGTTGAACCAACGGTAGATAAAGAAACGAGGTTCGGCAGACTCCTTTTTCTTGAGGAATAGGGCGCACATGGCCGGGGTGAAGGTCAAGGCGTTGAAGCCTGAGAAGGCTACGGACGTGGCGATAGTGAGGGCAAACTGCTTATAGAGCTCACCGGTGATTCCGCTGATGAAGGCAGTGGGGATGAATACGGAGAGCAGCACGAGGACTTCACCAATGACAGGGCCCTGGAGTTCCTGCATGGCCTTCTCAGCGCTCTGGCGAGGAGAGAGTTTGCCCTCCTGCACCAGTCGGGCGCAGTCCTCCACAACCACAATGGCATCATCGACAACAATCGCAATGGCCAGCACCAGACCGAAGAGGGTGAGGGTGTTGAGCGAGAACCCCAGCAGTTTCATCACAGCGAAGGTGGCGATGAGGGAGACGGGAATCGCTATCATGGGGATGATCACGGCTCTCCAGCTCTGAAGGAAGATGAGGATGACAATCATCACAATCAGAGTGGTCTCAACGAAGGTTACAAGCACCTCGTCGATTGAGGCGTTGACAAAGTCGGTAGTGTCGAGGATGACACGATAGTGTACTCCTTCGGGGAAATACTCTGAGAGTTCATCCAGTTTGGCCTTGCATCTTTTGACAACGTCGAGGGCATTTGCACCCGGGAGCTGCTGGATGCCAATCAGTCCGGCATTCTCGCCTGAGACATGGGCGACAGTGGAGTAACTGCTGCTGCCAAGCTCGACTGTGGCTATGTCGCGCAGATGGAGGATAGAGCCGTCGCTCTCAGTGCGGAGGATGATGGCACCGAACTCCTCAGGGGTGGTCAGCTGGCCGTGGGCTGTGAGGGTGAACTGGAAGTCGACGTCAGTGGGAACGGGCGGAGTGCCGACACTTCCGGCAGAGACCTCAAGGTTCTGCGACTGGACCATGTCCATGACATCGGCCGGGGTGAGTCCGCGCACCTGCATCTTGCCGGGGTCGAGCCATATGCGCATGCTGTATTCACCGGCGCCAAAGGCACCTGCACCACCCACACCGTCGATGCGTGAGAGCTCGTCGATGATGTTGAGTTTGGCGTAGTTTGTCAGATAGAGCGCAGAGTAACGCTCAGGGTCATCTGTCTCAAGAGCAATGAACAGCACGATGTTAGATGACTCGGTCATCACAGATATGCCCTGCTGCTTTACGGCTGAGGGGAGAGTTGACTCGGCCAGCGAGATTCGGTTCTGGACCTTCACTGCGGCCTCGTCGAGATCCGTTCCGTTCTCGAAAGTGACGGTGAGGCTGTAACTGCCATCAGAGGAGTTTGAACTCATATACATCATTCCCTCGACTCCGTTGACCTGCTCCTCGATCGGTTCGCCTACGACTTTAGCCACCGTCTCAGCATCGGCGCCCGGATATGAAGCGCTGACCATTACGGTGGGAGGCGTGATGTCGGGATATTGAGCTACGGGAAGGGTCTTGACCGTGACAATGCCCACAAGCACCATGATGATGGCCAGCACGGTGGCAAAGATGGGACGGTCTATGAAGAATTTTGACAACATGGCGGATGTGGAGGACTAGTTGGTTTTGACTTTCATTCCGTTTCTCACTTTGAGGAGGGCTTTTGTGACATAGCGGTCGTGCGGTCCTATTCCTTTGGTGACGATGCGCAGCGAGTCGTTGTAGAGTTCGCCAAGCTCGACAGGTGTGTAGACAACCTCGCTTGAGTCGTTGACAACATAGAGGTACTTGCCCAACTGGTCTGAGCCGATTGAGGCATCGTTGACGAGGATGGCCTGATTGATGCGGTCATACGGGAGGCTGACCTTGACATACATGCCGGGGCGTAGCTCGCTGTAGGGGTTCATAATCTTACACTGGACGTTCATCGTTCCGGTGGTCTGCTTGATATCGGGTGCCATGTATGAGATGGAGCCGGTGTAAGAGTGGGGAAGCGGCTCAGAGAAGGTGATTGGGACATGGGCGAAGTCGAGTGTGTCATTGGCCTCCTTGGAGTTGAGCAGGTCGAGATAGCGGCTGTCCTCGATAGAGAAATTGGCCGTGACGCTTGTGATGTCGTAGATTGTGGCAAGAGTGTATGGCTGAGACTCGCCAGTGACATAGTTTCCGGCACTCAGGTTGTCGGTGCTTATCATGCCGGAAATGGGGGCTATGACGGTGCAGTAAGATAGATTACGTTGGGCGGTCTCGAGGGCTGCGCGCGCTGTCTTTATGGCAGCCTCAGACTGCTCATAGTCGCTCTCAGCCTGCACTACCTCCATCTTGGAGACTGCATCGCTCTCAAGAGCCTTCTTGACAGCCTCATAGTGTTCCTTGGCGTAGTCGCGTTCGCTTATGGCTGTTGTGAGTGATGCCTGGGCCTGGGCCACACGGTCGCTGTAGACAGAGGGGTCGATTTTGAAAAGCAACTGTCCCTGTTTGACGTTGCCACCGCTCTCATAATTCTTGCTGAGGATCTGGCCATTGACTTTAGCCACGACGTTGACAGAGACATTGGCTGTCAGATAGCCGGGATATTCATTGTATAGCACGACATCTTTAACCACAGGCAATGCTACAGAGACGGTCTCCTCGCCCTCTGCCTCGGAGGTGTGTTTGTCAGACTTGCAGGAGAGGAACACGGGGGCTGATGCCGCCAATGCTATCATAGGGATGAGATGGAGTTTCATATGAGTTCTTATTATTTTTAGGGATTAGGAGAGCCGCCAAGGGCGCGATAAAGATCAATGAGGGCGATAATGGCATTACTGCGGGCTGAGACACGCGAGTTTGCAGCGTTGAGCAGGTCAATCTGTGCGTCGACAACGTTTGTGAAAGCAGACAGCCCTTGCTTGTATTGCTCAATGGAGAGCGTGAGGGCCTCGTGGCTCTGCTCATAATATTGCTGGTATATTTCAAGGGCTTCAATGGCTGAGTGGTAGGAGACCATTGCATTGTCGACCTCGCCTACGGCCGTCATGACTGTGAGGTTGTAGGCATCGATGGATGCAGCCATCTGCTCCTTGGCCTGTGCAACGCCATAGGTGCGCGAGAGTCCGTCGAATATTGTCCAGGAGAGGGTAGGGGCTATGGAGTAGTGAAGTGTGTTTTTGCCGAATAGCTTTTCGGCCTTGGGGGTCACGGTGGCAATCTCGCCCTCAATTGTCAGTGAAGGGAGGTATTCTTTCTTGGCGATTCCTACTGCTGCGGCACTCTCGGCAAGATTTGCCTCGGCTGCAAGTATGTCCGGACGTCTCCTGAGGAGGTCTGCCGGGATGCCAGCCGGGATGAGCATCTCATAGGCCGGAAGTGGACGCGGGGTCTCGAGCAAGGGTGCGATGGAATCGGGGTAGACGCCGAGGAGGGTGGCGATAGAGGTGAGTGTGCTTCTCAGTGACGACTGGAGGCTCGGGATGGTTGCCTGAGTGGAGAGATAAACCCCCTTGGCCTGAGCCACATCGAGTTTGGAGACAAGTCCGGCTTCATGACGGGCTTCAGCAATCTTCAGGACCTTTTCTTGTGAGACAAGATGCTCGTTGGCAATGGCTATCTGAGCCTGCAACAGACGGTAGTCAATATAATATGTGGCCAGTTCAGCAGCCATGCTGACCATTGCGGCTGTATATTCTGCCCTTGATGCCCGATAGGCAGCCTTTTTTGACCGGACTTGTGCAGTGATGCGGCCGAAGAGGTCAACTTCCCAACTCATTTGAGCGCCGAGCGACCATGAGTTGGAGTTTACGCCTGCGGTACGTGCGCGAGTATATGAGGCGCCGGCAGTCAGTGTGGGCCAGTAGGCACTCTGAGCCTGGCGTATTGCAAGGCGCGCAGCCTCACGACGGTGACTCGCCTCAAGCAGGTTGTAGTTGGCCGAGGCTGCTCCTGATATAAGAGAATCGAGAAGGGTGTCGTTGAAGCGTTCCCACCAGTTGTCATCTTCAGGGAGGAGTTGCTCGTGGATGGGCTGGTATGTCCAAGAAGATGGGAGCGGAGTGATGAGAGGAGGGTCTCCGGCAAAGGTGCGGAGGGGCATATTGACGCTGAAAAGCGTGATAGCGATGGGTAGGATGAAATTTTTTTTCATAATCTCAACGTGAGGTATAGACTTTCAACACTGCGGAAAATCAAAAAGTTCACTCTCGAGAGAAAGGTCGATGAATGGTGCTGAGAGCGTGACCTTTCCTATTGGAAAGTGTTATGGTATTGAAATTATTATTAACTTTGCAGTAAGCGAACCGCTCTTAGCAAATGGAACAAACCTTAGAAGAAATATTCAAACAAGATGATCAGATGCAGTTTAATCGCCATATGCTTCTGATCTCTGATGCCCTTGATGTGCTCTACGGGAAATGGAAATTGCGTATCCTTATGACGATAGTCAGAGGTCATATACGCTATAAGGATATCATGGAGCGCAATCCGGGTCTTACAGACAAAATACTTTCACACAATCTCAGGTCGCTGATGGACGATGGCCTCATTGAGCGTGTTGTCTCGACAGTGGGAGCCTTCTCACGCCTGATGGTGGCATATAGGTTGACGCCTCACGGCGCCAGTCTGCACCCGTTGTTGGATGCACTTGCCAGATGGGGGGCAGAGCATAGAAAATATGTGATTGACGGCGATTCTGAAAAAAAATAATACCTGCTGTGAACTTTTCAGACGGAGGAAATGTTATGAGAACAGAAAACAACTTCATCATCACACGTAACCGTTATGAAAGAACTCAAAGGTACAAAGACTGAGGCCAATCTGATGGCCGCTCTCGCAGGCGAATCGCTTGCCTTCTCAAAATATTCCATGTATGCCAAGAAAGCAAAGAAAGATGGCTACAACCAGATAGGTGAAATCTTTGCCGAAACTGCTCACAATGAGCATGAGCATGCAAAACTGTGGTTCAAGGCTCTTCACGGAGGGGATATGCCCGACACTCTCGACAATCTGGCTGATGCAGCCGCCGGCGAGCACTATGAGTGGACCGACATGTATGCAGAATTTGCACGTGTGGCACGTGAGGAGGGCTTCACAGCACTCGCAACACAGTTTGATCTCGTGGGCCGCATCGAGCGCACACATGAGGAGCGTTATCGTCGCCTGGCAGAGAACATCAAGGAGGGGATTGTCTTCTCGAGAGATGAGGATCGTTTCTGGGTTTGCCGCGAATGTGGCCATGTGGTCTTCGGAAAGAAGGCTCCAGAGATTTGTCCGGTCTGCAAGCACCCGAAGTCATACTTTGAGCTCGAGGCCAAGAACTATTGATTCTCACGGTCTTCACTAAAAAAATGAACAGGGCCTCCCTCATTGTGGAGGCTCTACTTTTTTAGGCTATGGAAAAACAAAACAATGGAGCCGGTGGTGGCAACTTCCTGCTTGGGAATGGCTGCATCCTTCTGGCCACGATTTTCTGGGGTGTAAATATCCCCTTCACCAAGGCGCTTATCCCTGAGTGGATGACGGCCGAAGGTGTCTCGGCCGTCAGGCTAGTGGGCGGCTGTGTGTTGTTCTGGATTGCCTCGCTGTTCGTGAAGAGTAAAGGGATTGAGCGTCAGGATTGGCGCAAACTTTTCTTTGGAGGCTTTGCGGGACTCTTCGGATTTATCTATCTGTTTGTAACCTCGCTGAAATATGGCGAGCCTATCGACATCTCGATTATCATGACGTTGCCCCCGGTGTTTGTGATATTGATGAGTATACTTTTCAGGCATTACCGTCCATCGGTGATGGAATGGATTGGTGTGGCTGTCTCGTTTGCAGGGGCTGTCGTGGTCATAGTTGATGCAGGAGGCAGTGAGAAGGGAAGTGACAAGCTTCTGGGCGATATACTTGCTGTCATCTCAACCATCTGCTATGCCTTCTACCTGTTTATACTTGAGGAACCTACGAAGACTTATCGCCCGGTCACCATGTTGAAGTGGGTGTTTCTCTTCGCGGCTATCCCAGCGCTGTTCATTGTCCCGGGCATGAGGACTATGCCCATACTTCACACAACTCAGGCTGTCCCCTGGCTTGAGATTGCGTTCATATTGTTCTGCCCGACGTTCATCGCCTATTTCCTTGTCCAGCCTGCCATCAAGAATATAGGCTCGGAGCTCGTGTCGCTCTATCAGTATCTGCTCCCGGTGGTGGCGACCATAGTGGCAGTGATCATGGGCATGAGCCACCTGAAGTTTATCCAGGTCATAGCGATGGTGATTATCATAGCTGGGATGGTATTGACAAATAAAGGAAAGAGGAAGCCGCAAAAGTGACTCCCTCTCTCGGAAAATTCATGATTACTATTTGCAGTCGATGGCTGTACGCTCTATGGGGAGACAGCGCTTATATGTCTCTATATAGCGGTTGAAACCTTCGATTTCTTCCTGAGTAGGTGTAATCTCAACCCCCTTGTTGCCTATGAAGACCTTGTCTTCAAGCCAGTCAGCAAGGGGTTTCCCTGTCTCATCAGACATGAAGGCGGCAAGGAGAGCCATGCCCCATGCGCCACCCTCGCCGGCTGTCTCCATGACGGAGATGGGAGAGGCTAGAGCTGCCGCAAGGATGCGCTGTCCTACAATAGGTGTCTTGAAAAGGCCGCCATGGCCTGTGAGACGGTCGACCTTGACTTTCTCAATGTCAAAGAGGATGTGGTTGCCAAGTTTCAACACTGCCACTGAGGCGTGAAGGTGGGCTCTGATGAAGTTGGCCAGATTGAAACGGCCGGTGGCACTGCGCACGAACAAGGGGCGCCCTTCGGAGATGTCGACAATGGGTTCTCCGGATATAAAATTGTAGGCCAGCAGACCTCCGCAATCCGTGTCTCCTTTCAAAGCGTTATTATATAGTTTACCATATATCTCCTCAATGTTTATGGGCAGTCCCAGGAGTTCGGTGTACTCACGGAAAAGTCCTACCCATGCGTTGAGGTCTGATGTGCAGTTGTTGCAGTGAACCATTGCCACGAGACTTCCATCGGGAGTGGTGACCATGTCGATGGCCTCATAGGGACGAGATAGTTCTTTCTCAAGGACTATCATTGAGAAGGAAGATGTCCCGGCAGAGACATTGCCCGTGCGTTGCTTCACAGCGTTTGTCGCCACCATCCCTGTTCCTGCATCGCCTTCCGGAGGGCAGAAGGGGATTCCTGCTTTCAAATGGCCAGAGATGTCGAGACGTGAGGCTCCTTCTTCTGTCAGATATCCGGCTTTTTCTCCAGCCACAAGAATGGAGGGTAGAATCTGCTCGAGAGTCCAGTTGAAGCCAAAAGGCTCGATGAGGTTGTCGAACTTCTCAATCATGGCGGCTGAGTACTGTTTGGTCTCAGGGTCGACCGGAATCATGCCGGAGGCATCCCCGATGCCAAGGACTTTCTCGCCGGTGAGTTGCCAGTGGATATACCCGGCAAGAGTGGTCAGGAAATCGATGTCACCGACATGCTCTTCGCCGTTGAGAATTGCCTGATAGAGGTGAGAGATGCTCCAGCGGAGTGGGATATTGTAGACGAACAGTTCAGAGAGTCGGGAGGCAGCATTGCCCGTATTGGTGTTTCTCCATGTGCGGAAAGGGGCGAGCATATGACCGTCGGCAGCGAATGGCATGTAGCCATGCATCATGGCGCTGATGCCGATAGATGCGAGTGTCTCTATCTCAACGTTGTAAATCTCACGGACTTTGGCGCGCAGGTCGCGATAGCAATCCTGAAGGCCAAACCATATGGACTCAATGGAGTAGGTCCAGAGTCCGTCGACGAGTTGGTTCTCCCACTCGTGGCTTCCCTGGGCTATGGGCCTGAACTCCTCATCGATGAGAACGGCCTTGATGCGTGTCGAGCCAAACTCGATGCCGAGTGTAGCGTGGCCCGACTCGATGGTCTCCTTAGCGTTCATAGGTTCAGCAGAGCGACTTGTTGAGCATGTAGTAGACCTCATTCCAGCGCAGGCGGTCCTTGAAAGCCGGGATGGTTGTGTCTGCGTCGATATGAAGCATCTCTATGCCGGCAATCTCGGCGTAGTCTTCCCAGTATTCCGGTGTGAGATCGTAGGAGAAGCACGAATGGTGTGTGCCGCCGGCAAGAATCCATGCGGCTGCCCCCGTCTTGAAATCAGGCATGGGAATCCATAGGGCGGAGGCCACGGGGAGTTTGGGAAGAGGCTTGGACTTGATGCACTCCACGTCGTTGACGATGAGACGGAAGCGATTGCCCATATCTACGACGGTGGCTGTTATGCCTTTGCCGGGTTTGGAGGTGAACACCAGTCGGGCTGTCTGAGCCTTGCGGATGCCTATGCCGAGGAAATGAACCTCCAGGCGTGGACGCTCCTCTGCTATGAGCGGACAGACCTCAAGCATGTGTGATTGTAGAATCGAACTGTTGGCACCGTCGAAGTTCAGGGTATAGTCCTCAAGGAATGAGCATCCCCCTTTGAGTCCCTGACCCATGAACCAAACGGTGCGGTAGAGCGCCGCGCTCTTCCAGTCGCCCTCAGCTCCGAAGCCATAGCCTTCAGCCATGAGGCGCTGTGATGCGAGGCCTGGAATCTGGTCGAATCCCACGAAGTTAGGGTCATTGACATCAACATCTCCAAGATCATCAAAGTTGGTTGTGAAGCCCTTGGCTCCCTTGTCCTTAAGAATGGCACGTAGAGCAATCTCAGCACGGGCGGCAGAGCGCACTGACTTGTAGCCTTCAGTCTCTTTGTCTTCAAGCGCGGGGTCGTGGGGATAGAGCATGAAATATTCAGCCACAAGAGCGTCTGTATCAGCGTCTGACACCTTCTTCCAGTAGTCCATGAGCTCGCTGACGGGACAATAGTCCACATGATAGCCCAGGCGCTGCTCGGCCTCGACCTTGTCACCGTCTGTCACTGACACATTGTTCATCTGGTCGCCAAAGCGGACGATAAGCATGTCCTGAGAGTCTGCCCATGCTGCAGCGACACGTTCCCACACGGCTATACGCTCAATCACCTCGGGATCAGTCCAGTGTCCCACCACCACCTTGCGGCGCAGGCGCATGCGGGCACAGATGTGTCCGAACTCACGGTCGCCATGAGCGCTCTGGTTGAGGTTCATGAAGTCCATGTCAATGTTGTCCCAGGGAATCTCTGCGTTGAACTGTGTGTGGAAATGGAGGAGCGGTTTGTTTAGGATCTGGAGACCATGAATCCACATCTTGGCCGGAGAGAAGGTGTGCATCCATGTGATGATGCCTGCGCAACGGTCGTCATTGTTTGCTGCTTTCATCACGTCGGACACCTCTTTTGAGGAGTTGGCGGTGCCTTTATAGACAACCTTTATGGGCAGACGGCCTGACTTGTTGAGACCATCGACCATTTCCTTGGAGTGTGCGTCAACTTTGACAACGGCGTCACCACCATAGAGGAGTTGGGCGCCAGTCACCCACCATATTTCATAATCGGAGAAGTTTTGCATGAGATATATTGTTTTAGATGATTATTTTTTTTGGCCATAGTATGCACCGGGGCCATGCTTGCGGTTGAAATGTTTTTCGATGAGGAGCGGATTCATTGTGAGGGAGGGGTTGATTGCAAACGAGATGCTGGCCATCTTGGCCACCTGTTCCAGCACAACGGCGTTGTGGACAGCCTCCTGAGGGGTCTTTCCCCATGTGAAGGGTCCATGGTTCTTGACAAGCACACCGGGTGTGTGGATGGGGTTCAGCCCGGAGAAACGGGCCACGATTACGTTGCCGGTCTCGAGTTCGTAGTTACCCTCGACCTCGGTTGTGGTCATGTCAGGGGTGCAAGGGATAGCGTTGTGGAAGTAGTCAGCATGTGTGGTGCCAATATTTGGAAGGTCGATTCCTGCCTGAGCCCAGGCTGTGGCATAGGTGGAATGGGTGTGGACGACACCACCCACCTCCTGGAATGCACGGTAGATGGCCAGATGTGTCGGAGTGTCGCTCGATGGATTGAGGTCTCCCTCGACTGTCTGTCCGGTCATGAGGTCGACCACGACCATATCAGAGGGCGTCATGTTGTCATAGCTGACACCGCTTGGCTTTATTACAACCAAGCCTTTGTTGCGGTCGATGCCGGAGACATTCCCCCATGTGAATATGACAAGGCCGTGCTTGACAAGGTCGAGATTGGCTCGGCAGACTGTTTCTTTGAGTTTTTCTAACATATTGAGGTTTGGAGATTACATTTTGAATCTGCCATCTTTGAGATAGATGGCTTCATCGAATCGGTAGAGCATCGCGCCGCGACGGGAGCCTGTCTTGTCGATGATTCCTGTGGGCGTGATGCATGGATTCTCTGCTATGCGCTTGCGGAAGTTGCGCTTGTCGAATGTCTCATCAAATATCAGTTCATAGAGGTTCTGGAGACGGGTGAGAGTGAATTGCTCAGGAAGCAGCCTGAAGGCGAATGGCTCAGTGCTGATGCGGCGGCACAACTGTGCGCGGGCCTTGGCAATCATTTCCTCATGGTCGAAACCCAAGTCCGGGAGATTGCTGATGTCATGCCATCGGGCGGAGTGAGATTTAAGTGTCTCAGCATTGATCAGGTCGGGGGTCAGGAGGGCATAGTATGCCACTGAGATGACTCTGGCGCCAGGGTCGCGGTCAACCTCGCCGAACGCTTTTACCTGACGCATGAAAGTGTGGCTCAGACCGGTCAGTTCGAGAAGCACACGGCTTGCTGCATCGTCGAGGCTCTCATCCTCTCTGACAAAACCTCCCATCAAGGACCATTTCCCACGTTCCGGAGCAAATTTCCGCTTGGTCAGCAAGACGTTGAGTCGCCCGTCGACTACACCGAAGATGATGCAGTCGACGCTGACATAGAACTTCTGATGACTGCTATAGCAGATAGACATATTGTGGTCGATTTTACCAGAAATAGATGTAGAAGGCCACGGTTATACACAGGATGATGCAAGTGTGGATGACATCCCAATGGTTCCAGCTTGCACGTGTTACAGCGCGCTGCTCGGCGGTGGAGGTGCCGAATACCAGACCTCTGATCTTAGCCTCGTCAGGTGCCTTTGTGAAGAGTGATACAATCACACCTACAGCAAGACAGAACACAAGCATCCATCCGCAGAAGAAGAGCCAGTTCTCATCGTAGAATACACGCTGGAAAAGGCTTGGGTCAACGACCGAGCCTGCCACTATGTCGTGTCCGGTATAGTAGATTTTAGCGCCGAGGCGTGTGAGGCCCACGATGAGACCAGCGAGGAGCGCCCACATACCGCCAAGGGCTGAGGCGCGTTTCCAGAGGATGCCGATGAGGAAGGCGGCAGCGATTCCTGGTGCCAGCACTGACTGGACGTCCTGGAGATAGAGATAAAGCACATCGCCGATGGAGCGCATCACCGGAATCCAAAGGATGCCGAGAATCACGATGACCACAGTGGCAGCCTGGCCTATGCGTACAAGTTTCTTCGGGTCAGTCGACGGTCTGAGACGCTGATAGAAGTCGATGGTGAAGAGAGCGGCTGAGGAGTTGAACAGGGATGCCAAAGAGGACATGAGTGCGGCCAGTATACCACAGACAATCAGTCCCTTGACGCCGGCCGGGAGAAGTTTGGCCACAAGGGTTGGGAAGGCGGCGTCGCTGTTGGGGAGGCCGTTGGCTCCAAGCGGAAGGAAATCGCCGAGCTGCTGATGGAGGGCGAAAGCGATCATGCCGGGGATGAGGAAGAGAAACACGGGGAGGAGCTTGAGGTAGGCTCCAAAGATTGTGCCTCGACGGGCCTCGCGCTCATCTTTGCCGGAAAGGACTCGCTGAACGATGAACTGATCAGTACACCAGTACCAGAATCCAATGACTGCAGAGCCGATGAGGGCTCCGAGCCAGGGGTATTGGGCATCGCGATTATCACGGATGAGGTTTGTCATCGAGTCGCCATACTCGTTGACCTTGACGGCAGAGCAGATCTCCATCATCTGGTCCCATCCTCCCAGTTCCTTGAGCCCGAGAACAAGAATGATGAGCGAACCGAGAAGAAGTATGGGTGTCTGAAGGACTGAGGTGTAAAGGACAGATTTCATGCCTCCGAAGATGGTGTAGAGCGCGGTTATGAGGACAAGCCCTATTGCTGCGATCCAGAAGAAGTCTATTCCCCAAAGTTGGTCAATGCCGAACACCTGCTGGAAGACAAGACCGCCGGCATAGACGGTGACGGCCACTTTTGTGAGAACATAACTGATTAGGGAGATTGTGGCGAGAATGGTGCGCGACTGAGGATTGAAGCGCTTCTCGAGAAACTCGGGCATAGTGTAGACCATCGAGCGTGAGTAGAAGGGGACGAAGACCCATCCGAGGATGAGTATCATCCAGCCCTGGATTTCCCAGTGAGCCATGGCCATGCCTGAGGCTGCTCCTGAGCCCGCAAGGCCGATGAGATGCTCTGAGCCTATGTTAGACGCGAAGATTGATGCACCGATGGCAATCCATGTCGCATCTTTTCCGCCGAGGAAGTAGTCGGCGGCATTGTTTTGCTTCTGGCGCATCACCCAGACAATGATGCCTATGAGCGCCACGAAGAATAGGGCTATGACAACCCAATCGAGTAGTTGCATGAAAGAATAACGTTATTTGATTTTGAATTTGTAAGCGGTGTGCGATGTGTATGTCTCGCCGGGATTGAGGATTGTGGAGGGCCAAAGGGGTTTGTTGGGGGAGTCGGGATAATGCTGTGTCTCCAGGCAGATGGCTGCACGCTTATTGTAGGCTGTGCCATGTTTCCCGATGTTGGAGCCGTCGAGGAAGTTGCCGGTGTAGACCTGGATTCCCGGCTCTGAGGTGTAGACATCCATCTCGATGCCTGTTAGGGGTGAGTAGAGCGTGGCTGCAGGGATGGTGTCTGAGCCTTCTGTAGAAAGAACCCAGTTGTGGTCATATCCGTTGCCGTTCCTGAGTTGCTCAAACTCGAAGTTGTCTATGGCCTCGCCGATGAGTTTGGGCGACGTGAAGTCCATGGGTGTACCTTCGACGGGGGCAATCTCACCGGTGGTCATGAAGGTGGAGTCAACCGGGGTGTATGACTTGGCATTGATTGTCAGAACCTCGTCGGTGATGGGCTTTGCAGGGTCGCCTGAGAGGTTGAAGTATGAGTGGTTGGTCATATTGATGACCGTGGGCTTGTCTGTTGTGGCACTGTAGGCGATGTCGAGAGTGTTGTTAGGCTCAAGGCTGTAGATGACGGTGGCTGTGACTGTCCCGGGGAATCCGTTGTTTCCATCCTCATCCACGATCCCGAGGACAAGGGTAGAGTCATTGGGCTGCATTGCGTCATATACGCGATATTGCCAGCCGAGTGTGCCCATGTCCGTACCGCCGTGAAGGCAATGGCCGAAGTTGTTCTGAGGAAGTTTCACAGTGTCACCGTCTAGGACAAAGCGCCCTTGGTTGATGCGGTTGGCATAGCGCCCTATGGCTGCTCCGAAGTCTGAGGCATTGTTGTCAGGGAAATAAGCCTGGATACTGTCAAATCCAAGCACAACATCCCGGTCAACACCGTCACGGTCAGGGAGAGTGATTGAGACTATGCGTCCGCCGTAGTTGGTGATACAGACCTCCATTCCGTTGGAATTGGTGAGGGTGTAGAGAGCTGTGGAGTCGCCGTTGACTACGGTGCGGAATTTAGCCGGGTCCAGGCCGGAGCGTGTAGTCTCTGTGGATGCCCCTGAACGATCTCCGGCACATGAGACAGTCAGGATTGTCGCTGCAACCATGGCGAGCGAGTGGAATTTCTGATTCATAATTTGTTGAATCTTTGATATTTGTGTTTCTTGGTTGAAATGATGCAATGTTGTTTCATGGACGCATGGCAGACCGTGCGTTGATTTTGAGTGTAAAAGTAACACTTGTTATGATGGAAGACAAAAATATTTTTATGTTTTACAACATGTTAGGTGCAATTAACGTTTATATGAGCCATCCGCGGAGGTGGCTACTGAAAAGAATTTTGTGAAAAGTTTGGCAGTGTCAGGTATTATCTTTAACTTTACGATATGGAATTGCGTCTATATTAAATAGGTGTAATCGACGAAATTGAATCTATTTACCAAATAACCATCAAATCCCTAATGAACCTCAAGTTTCTACTATCTGCAGTGCTGTTTGCCGGGGCTATGAGCGCCGGGGCTGCTTCCACCTACGAGCATCTCTATGAAGGATTGCCTTTCGATATGCCGGTGATAGACCGTCCGGCCTTCAAGGCAGACACACTCTCAATCGCAGACTGTGGCGCTGTCGGTGACGGCCTGACCCTCAACTCCGAAGCCTTCGCCAAGGCTATCGATACCCTCTCATCCCGCGGGGGCGGCGTAGTGTTAGTGCCGTCAGGTGTGTGGCTCACCGGGCCTATAGAACTGAAATCAAACATCAATCTCCATCTCGATGGGGGTGCTTTGATTGTATTTGCCCCCGATGAGACTCTCTACAAGACTGTCTATGTCGTGTATGAGGGTTTTGAGGCTTGGCGCACACAGTCGCCTGTGTCAGGAGTCAATCTTCAAAATGTGGCAATCACCGGCGAGGGTGTGATTGACGGAAGCGGAGGCATGTGGCGCCCCGTGAAAAAAGACAAGATGAACACTGCTGAATGGAATAACCTCACGGCTAAGGGTGGTGTGGTGAAAGGAACCACCTGGTATCCGTCGCAGAACTATCTCGACGGTGAAGTGGCTGCCCACGGTGACCGCCGTGCACTCCTGACTCAGGAGGAGGCGTCGAGGATCAAGCGTTTTCTCCGTCCGGTGATGATCCAGCTTGTGGGATGTAAGAATGTGCTTCTGGAGGGTGTGACATTCCAGAACTCTCCCGCGTGGAACATTCATCCGCTGCTGTGCGAGAATCTTATCGTCGACGGAGTTTTCATCAAGAATCCTGACTTCGCACAGAATGGCGATGGACTCGACGTGGAGTCGTGCAAGAATGTGATTGTCTATCGCTCTACACTCGATGTGGGCGACGATGCCATCTGCCTGAAGTCGGGCAAGGATGAGGCAGGCCGCAAGAGAGGCGTGCCCACAGAGAATGTCATCGTCAAGGATTGCAGAGTGTTTCACGGTCACGGCGGCTTTGTCGTGGGCAGTGAGATGTCTGGCGGTGTCAACAATGTCTCTGTCAAGGATTGCCAGTTCATGGGCACAGACATAGGCCTTCGTTTCAAGAGCACACGAGGCCGCGGCGGTGTTGTGAAGAATATCTTCATCGACAACATCAATATGCTCGGCATCTCGGGCGACGCCATCACTTTTGACCTCTATTACTTTGTTAAGAATGCCCCGACAGTAGTTCCTCCGGTAGACGAGACAACCCCTCAGTTCAAAGATATCTTCATCAACAAAGTAACTTCATATGACTCCGGTAAGGCTCTGAAGTTCAACGGAATTCCTGAGATGCCCATCGAGAATATCCAGGTGACTAACTCGGTGTTCACAGCGCGTGAGGGCGGACTTCTGTCAGAGTCTATGAAAATCAGATTTGACAATGTCACCGTGCGTCCCGCCTCGGGTCCGGCCATGACAATCAATAATGTCAAGGACGCTGTGTTCACAGGCTGCAGTTTCGTATCGCCCGAAGGGGAGTCTGTGGTCTACACAGGGGACAATAAGGATATCAAAATGTGACAATCTGTAGTTTTCACCTTATTTAATAAAGAGCGGGATTGAAGTCTCGCTCTTTTTTTGTAATTTTGTAGAAATTTTTCAAAATCAACCGTCACAATGGAAGAAATAGCACCTAAATATGACCCCACTGCCGTAGAGGACAAGTGGTATGCCTACTGGATGGAACACCGTCTGTTTCACTCCGAGCCGGATGCCCGTGAGCCTTATACAATCGTCATTCCTCCTCCCAATGTAACCGGTGTGCTCCATATGGGACACATGCTCAACAATACAATTCAGGATATTCTCGTGCGTCGCGCCCGCATGATGGGGAAGAATGCTCTCTGGGTGCCGGGGACAGACCATGCTTCCATCTCGACGGAAACAAAGGTGATAGCCAAACTTGCTGCCGAGGGTATCAAGAAGACCGACCTGACTCGTGATCAGTTTCTGGAGCATGCATGGGACTGGACCCGTAAGCATGGCGGCATCATCTTGAGCCAGCTCCGCAAACTTGGAGCATCATGTGACTGGGAGCGTACGGCATTCACCATGGATGAGGAACGCTCCAAGGCTGTCACAAAAGTGTTCTGTGACCTCTATGACAAAGGTCTCATCTATCGCGGTCTGCGAATGGTGAACTGGGATCCGCAGAACCTCACTGCCATCAGCGATGATGAGGTGTTCTATGAAACAGAGCAGGCAAAACTCTATTACCTACGTTATTATCTGGCTGACGATGCTGCCATTGAGGCGGCCGCTGAGGGTGAGGTGATACACACTGACGCAGATGGACGCCATTATGCAGTTGTGGCCACCACCCGTCCGGAGACTATCATGGGCGACACGGCAATGTGCATCAACCCCAAGGATCCTAAGAACACTTGGCTTAAAGGCCACAAGGTGATTGTGCCTCTTGTCAACAGGGTCATCCCTGTGATTGAGGACAGGTATGTAGATATCGAGTTTGGAACGGGATGTCTGAAAGTTACCCCTGCCCACGACAAGAACGATGAGATGCTTGGCAAGAAGCACAATCTGGAGGTGATTGATATCTTCAATGACGATGCAACAATAGCCGAGTGCGCGGGAATGTATGTAGGGATGGACCGCTTCGAGTGTCGCCGTGTCATTGCCGAGGATCTCGCCAAGGCCGGGCTGCTCGAGAAGGTTGAGGACTACACCAACAACATTGGACTCTCAGAGCGCACCAAAGTGCCCATCGAACCGAGACTCTCACTGCAGTGGTTTGTGAGTATGAAGCATTTTGCAGACATCTCCCTTTCTCCGGTCATGGACAACATCATCCGTTTCGTGCCTGAGAAATATAAGACCACATATCGCAACTGGCTTGAGAATATCCAGGACTGGTGTATATCCCGTCAGCTTTGGTGGGGACACAGGATACCTGCCTATTACTATACTGACCCGACAGACGGCGAGGAGAAGTTTGTGGTGGCCGAGGACCCTGCCAAGGCGCTCGCCAAGGTGAATGCACTCCCCGGATGTGAGAATATCACCATTGATGGTCTCCGTCAGGACGAGGGCGCGCTCGACACATGGTTCTCCTCGTGGCTCTGGCCCATAACACTCTTTGACGGCATCAACAATCCCGGCAATAAGGAGATTTCATATTACTATCCCACAGCAACCCTCGTCACCGGGCCTGACATCATCTTCTTCTGGGTGGCCAGAATGATTATGGCCGGCTATGAGTATGTGGGGAAGGAGCCTTTCCGCAATGTCTATTTCACCGGAATAGTGCGCGACAAACTAGGACGCAAGATGTCTAAGTCGCTCGGCAATTCACCCGATCCTCTCGACCTGATAGACAAATATGGCGCCGATGGTGTCCGTATGGGCATGATGCTTGCAGCCCCCGCCGGAAATGACATCATGTTTGATGAAGTTCTATGCGAGAATGGCCGCAACTTCTGCAACAAGATATGGAACGCTTTCCGTCTCGTGAAGGGATGGGAGGTAGACCGCTCTCTGAAGCAGCCTGAGCATTCAGCCATCGCCATCGAGTGGTTCAGGTCAAAACTTTCTGAGTCCATTGAGGAAATCAACGACTCATTTGCAAAGTTCCGTATCTCAGAAGCGCTCATGGGTGTCTATAAACTCTTCCGCGATGAATTCTCATCATGGTATCTGGAGATGGTCAAGCCTGACTATCAACACCCCATTGATGCTGAGACATATGAGGCGACCATCGGATATTTCGACTCGCTGCTCCGACTGCTGCATCCCTTCATGCCGTTCATAACTGAGGAACTCTGGCAGCACATGGCAGAACGCCGTGAGGGGGAATCCATCATGTATGCGTCCCAGCCGGAGGTGACAGAGATTGACAGAGGCCTTCTTGAGCGTGTAGAGACGGCTAAGAATATTGTGAACGGTGTACGCAGTATTCGTGCTCAGCGCAACATCCCGATGCGCGACAAACTCACACTGCGCGCTGTAGGCTCAGAGGTCGACCTCGCGTCACTCATCTCTCGTCTGGCCCTCCTGGGTGGCGTCGAGACCGTCAACGAGAAAGACCCGGCCGCCGCGACATTCATGGTGGGGACCGCAGAGTTCAACATCCCCCTGCTCGACAACATCGATGTCGAGGCTGAGAAAACAAAGATAGATAAAGATATCAAATATTATGAAGGGTTTAAGGCTTCTGTGGAGAAGAAACTCTCCAATGAGCGGTTCGTGTCTAACGCACCTGCTTCGGTAGTCGATGCGGAGCGCAAGAAGCTCTCTGACGCAGAGACCAAACTGACAGCCCTTAGAGCAAACCTCGCCGCACTTTGTCAACAATAGACTTAATATTGATCATCGTTATTGCCGTCTCGGGCGCTTGGGGTTTCTGGAAGGGATTCATCAACCAGGCTGGCTCGATAGCTGCCGTCATAGTGGGCCTTCTGGCATGTTGGCTCCTGGGGCCCATGGTGATGAAGTTTGTTGCTCCCGGTGGGACCAACCCGGTCGGCCATATGTCCTATTATGCCATAGCGGCAGGCACATATTCGGTGATCTACATTGTAGCCTATTATTCAGTTATCCTTGTTGCCAAGATGCTGAGGCTGACGGTCCATGCCTTGTTTCTCCGCCCGCTCGACCGTATAGCCGGAGCGATACTGAGCATCGCGAAGAGCCTCATCATGGTGAGTTTCCTGCTCAACATATATATATTGTTTTCACCAGACAGCGATCTGTCCAAGTCATCGAAGATTGCCAATGGCAGACTCGTAGAGACGGTGATAGATCTCGGCCCTCGAATAGTCGGTGTGCTAACATCCGAAACAGAAAATCATGGAACAGAACAATAACGGGACAGAGTCCACACTTCACGACGCCACCACAGGCGAGTATAAGTATGGTTTCACCTCAGACATAGAGACCAATATCATTCCCAACGGCCTTAATGAGGAGGTCGTCAGGCTGATTTCATCCAAAAAGGGTGAGCCGGAGTGGCTCCTTGAGTTCCGACTCAAGGCGTTCCGCTATTGGCAGACACTCCCGGTGCCTAAATGGGCTCATCTCAACATCCCGGACATTGATTTCCAGGCCATAAGCTATTATGCCGAGCCTGTTAAGAAGGAGGGGCCTAAAAGCCTTGATGAGATAGACCCTCAGGTGCTTGACACATTCAACCGTCTTGGGATTCCCCTTGAGGAGCAGAAGGCTCTCTCAGGGATGGCCGTGGACGCCGTGATGGACTCTGTCAGCGTCAAGACCACTCACCGCGAGAAACTCGCTGAGAAGGGGATTATCTTCTGTTCCATCTCAGAGGCGGTGAAGGATTATCCAGACCTTGTCAAGAAATATCTCGGCATGGTGGTGAGCTATAGGGACAACTTCTATGCCGCACTCAACTCAGCGGTCTTCTCTGACGGCTCGTTTGTCTATATTCCCAAGGGTGTCCGCTGTCCCATGGAACTGTCGACCTACTTCCGTATAAACGCTGCCGGGACCGGCCAGTTTGAGAGGACACTAATTGTGGCTGACGATGATGCATATGTAAGTTATCTTGAGGGTTGCACAGCCCCCATGCGCGATGAGAACCAACTTCATGCCGCAATCGTCGAAATCATCGTCGAGGACAGAGCCGAGGTGAAGTATTCGACCGTCCAGAACTGGTATGCAGGAGATGCTGAAGGGCGTGGAGGTGTCTATAACTTTGTGACCAAGCGCGGACTCTGTCGAGGCGACCACTCCAAACTCTCATGGACTCAGGTTGAGACCGGTTCAGCCATCACCTGGAAATATCCCTCATGCGTCCTGAAGGGTGACAATTCAAGGGGCGAGTTTTACTCTGTGGCCGTGACACGCAACCGTCAGCAGGCCGATACAGGGACGAAGATGATACATCTCGGGAAGAACTCATCCTCGACTATCGTCTCAAAAGGGATCTCTGCGGGACATTCTGAGAACTCTTATCGCGGACTGGTGAAGGTGGCTCCCGGGGCCACAGGATGCAGGAACTATACTCAGTGTGACTCTCTGCTCATGGGCAGCCACTGCGGAGCACACACCTTCCCGTATATCGATATTCTTGATGATACTGCGATAGTAGAACATGAGGCCACAACCTCTAAGATCTCTGAAGACCAACTCTTCTATTGCAATCAACGAGGAATCCCCACTGAAGAGGCGATAGCGCTGATTGTCAACGGATATGCCCGGGAGGTGATGAACAAACTTCCCATGGAGTTTGCGGTAGAAGCCCAGAAACTTCTTCAGATAACACTCGAGGGGTCAGTGGGCTGAAGACTGATTCTGATGAAACAATAAAGATTATAAGCCATAATTCACAAGAATACAGTTAAATATGACTTCAACCACAGAACATAAGGAACTTCGGCCGGCGCTCTATCTCATACCATCTACAATGAGCGACGCCCCTGTCGATGTGGCTATCCCGCGGACTAACATCGACATAATCCGTGGTATCCGCCATTTTGTGGTTGAGAACATTAGGACCGCCCGCAGGTTTCTCAAACGATGCGACCCGTCAATAGTGATAGACAATCTGTCGTTTGTCACACTCGATGAGCATACTCTCCCTGAGGCTGTACCGCCCATGCTTGAGCCGTTGCTCAAAGGGGAGCCGATCGGGGTCATCTCTGAGGCCGGATGTCCGGCCGTGGCAGACCCGGGAGCAGACCTTGTCTCTGTCGCCCAGCGTAAGGGACTACCTGTGGTGCCTCTAGTAGGACCATCGAGCATAATATTGGCTCTGATGGCCTCAGGTTTCAATGGGCAGACATTTGCCTTCGCTGGCTATCTCCCTCATGACGCCCGTGAGCGCACTTCGACCCTCCGCGACATGGAGCGGCTGATACGCACCAAGAGGCAGACGCAGATATTCATCGAGACCCCTTACCGCAACAATCGGCTCATATCAGAACTGGTGTCGACCCTTCCGGGGGGATTGCGGCTGTGTGTGGCCTCCGATATCACCGGCCCCTCGCAGTCGATAGTGACCCGCACTCTCTCAGAGTGGGCCAAGGCACAATATAATTATGATAAGGTGCCTACTATATTTTTACTCTACAATTAACCTGACTTGACTGATGCGAAGAAAACACCTGATCAATTCACGGCTGCAACCCGGCCTTTTCGACTCCATGGAGGAATATGCAGAGTCCGGCATTGCTGATTTTGAATTCATTCCACCCGATAAAATGGCAGAGCTGGCCCGACAAGAGGCCGAGCGTCGTGTCCGTGCCATCGATGAGATGCCGGAGATGGCGGCTGCTGACAATATATTTTTCATGAGTTTCGGCAGTGGAAGCAGTGGAAACTGTTCCTATGTCGGAGACCGCCAAAGCGGATTCCTGATCGATGCCGGCATTGAGGCACGACGTGTGATGACTGACCTGCGCGACAACGGCATCATGCCTGAGCAGGTGAAGGGTATAATACTTACCCATGACCATCACGACCACATAAGCCAGGCATATCCTCTCCTCAGAAACAACCGCCACATAAAGCTCTACTGCACCCCGAGAACCCTCAACGGAATGTTGAGACGCCACAACATCTCGCGCCGCATCAAGGATTATCATGTGCCGGTCTACAAGGAGTTTGCCTTCCAGATAGGACGATTCTCCATCACTCCTTTCGAGGTTATGCACGATGGAGCTGATAATGTGGGCTTCTTCATTGAACATGGCTATCAGACACTGGCCGTGGCTACAGATCTCGGATGCATCTCGGAGCGCGCTGATTTCTATATGCGTCAGGCCCAGTCGCTCGTCATAGAGTCGAACTACGACCTAGAAAAATTGAGGACAGGCTCTTATCCGGAGCATCTCAAGGCTAGGATTGTCGCAAAGAACGGACATCTCGACAATAAAGTCTCAGCAGGCTATGTGTCGTCAATATACACCGCGTCGTTGCGCAACATCTTCCTGTGTCATTTGTCTCACGACAACAATACCCCTGCTCTTGCAGTCGAGGCATATCGCGACGCTTTCCGACCACGGGGCATCACACGGTTTGCCACCACTACCATCCCATATGGCTCAGAGTTGGACAGCGTGGCGCCCCTCATCTCTGTCATTCCGCTGCCGCGATATGAGCGCACCCCACTTTATACGCTCTGAGTCATTTTTTAATTGTCGACAAAGGGGCGTAGTCTGTCAAAAAAATCGTAAATTTGCATCTGCAAAATAGAATACAATAAAAATACAGTCAAAATACAGTCAAAATATAATCATAATCATGCTCACAGCAAAGGAAATACGCGAGTCGTTCAAAGAGTTTTTCCGTTCAAAGGGCCATCATATTGTGCCATCGGCGCCGATGGTCATCAAGGATGATCCAACACTGATGTTCACCAATGCCGGTATGAACCAGTTCAAAGACATCATCCTGGGCAACAAGTCGGCGAAGTATCAGCGAGTTGCTGACTCCCAGAAGTGTCTGCGAGTGTCAGGAAAGCACAACGATCTTGAGGAGGTGGGCATGGACACATACCACCACACAATGTTTGAGATGTTGGGAAACTGGAGTTTCGGCGACTATTTCAAGCAAGAGGCCATAGACTGGGCTTGGGAATATCTGGTGGATGTGCTCAAACTCAATCCGAAGCGTCTGTATGCCACCGTCTTTGAGGGTTCTCCCTCTGAGGGTCTGACCCGCGACGATGAGGCCGCCGCTATCTGGGAAAAGCATCTGCCCGCATCCCACATTATCAATGGCAATAAGCATGACAACTTCTGGGAGATGGGCGATACAGGTCCCTGTGGCCCCTGCTCAGAAATTCATATTGACCTCCGCTCAGATGAGGAGCGCGCTGAGGTGGACGGGGCTACTCTTGTCAACAAAGATAATCCGCTTGTTATTGAGATATGGAACCTTGTGTTCATGCAGTATAACCGCAAGGCCGATGGCTCTCTCGAACCGCTGCCAGCCAAAGTGATTGACACGGGTATGGGCTTTGAGCGTCTATGCATGGCGCTCCAGGGTAAGAAGTCTAACTATGACACCGATGTCTTCACACCGCTCATCAATACAATCTCTGAACTATCCGCCAAAAAATATGGTGAAGACAGAATGAGAGATGTGGCAATGCGAGTGATAGCAGACCATGTCCGTACCATCTCGTTCTCGATTGCCGACTCTCAACTCCCTGGCAATGCCAAGGCCGGATATGTAATCAGACGAATCCTGCGCCGAGCCGTGCGCTATGCTTACACCTTCCTCGACCAGAAGGAGGCGTTCATGTATAAACTGGTCAATACCCTCATCGATTCGATGGGCGAGGCATATCCCGAGATTGTCTCTCAACGTGAGCTCATCATGAAGGTTATCAAAGAGGAGGAGGATGCATTCCTCCGCACTCTTGACAAGGGTATCTCCATCCTTGACGGCGCTATCAAAAGTGCAAAGTCAAAGGGTAAGACGGAAATCTCAGGCAAGGATGCCTTCGTGCTTTATGACACATATGGTTTCCCACTCGACCTTACAGAACTCATTCTGAAGGAGAATGACATGACCCTAGACAAAAAGGAGTTTGATACCGAAATGGAGGCACAGAAGGCTCGCGCCCGCAATGCTGCAGCCGTTGAGGCCACAGATTGGATAGAGGTGCGCGAGGGCGAGACTGAATTCGTGGGATATGATGAAACTTCAGCGCCCACACAGATTCTAAGATACCGCCGTGTGAAGCAGAAAGGTAAGGAATACTATCAGATCGTTCTCTCCGTGACCCCGTTCTATGCAGAGATGGGTGGCCAGGTCGGCGATACCGGCTGGCTTATCAATGGAGATGAGAAGATTGAAATTTACGACACCAAGCGCGAGAATGGTCAGGCCGTCCATCAGGCAAAACATATGCCTCAGGATGTAACTGCCACATTTGAGGCTGTCATCGACGAGAAGGCGCGTAGGTCTACGGAGTGTAACCACACAGCAACACACCTGCTTCATGCAGCCCTCCGTGAGGTGTTGGGAACCCATGTTGAGCAGCGCGGTTCATTTGTGTCTCCCAAGATGCTCCGCTTCGACTTCAGCCACTTCCAGAAAGTTACTCCCGAGGAACTCCGTAAGGTTGAGCATCTGGCAAACGCAATGGTACGCAAGGCGATTCCTCTCGATGAGCACCGATGTGTGCCTATTGACCAGGCTCGTGAGATGGGAGCGATGGCTCTGTTTGGAGAGAAGTATGGAGAGGAGGTACGTGTCATCAGATATGGTGACTCTGTTGAGCTCTGTGGTGGTACCCACGTCCCCAACACAGGAAATATCGGTTCTATCCGCATCATCTCAGAGTCGAGCACGGCTGCCGGCATACGCCGTATAGAGGCTATCACAGCCGAGGCTGCTGAGACGGCTGTTGATCAGTTGAGCGACACGCTCCGCACCATCGGCGAGCTTCTCCACAATGCTCCTGATGTTGTCACTGCCCTGCGTCGCTCCATTGATGAGAATGCCGACCTCCGTAAGCAGGCTGAGGAATATATGAGGGAGAGAGTACGCTCTTTGGCTTCTTCTCTGCTTGAGAAGGCTGAGACCATCGACGGACACAAGACGGTGGTGATGACCGGTATATATGTACCTGAAGTGGTGAAGAATGTTGCATTCCTGGTCCGCCAGCTCTCTCAGGAGAACACAGTGTTTATCGCTGCCACTATGGATATGGCAGGCAAGCCCCTTATCACCGTGGCTCTCACTGAAGATGTGGTCAAGGCAGGTCTCAACGCCTCCAATATGGCCCGTGATGCCGCGAAGGCTATCAAGGGCGGCGGGGGCGGTCAGCCCGGGTTTGCCCAGGCCGGAGGCAAGGACAAGGACGGTCTCATGGCTGCAGTTGAAATCCTCAGAAAGTCTATCTAATAGAACATGGTAAAGCATATCGTGTCATTCAAACTTTGCGGCTCTCCCGAGGAGCGCCGCAAAGTGGCGATGCGCTTCAGAGAAGCGCTCCTTGAACTCCCCGCAGCGATAGAGCCTCTAGAGTCGATAGAGGTGGGCATCAATGAGAATCCAGCAGAGGACTGGGATGTCGTTCTTACCGCCGTGCTCAGGGATATGGCCTCCGTCGAGGTCTATGCCAAGCATCCTGCTCATGTGGCTGCTGCCTCAATCCTTAACGGGCACAAGGAGGCGAGGTCATGTGTTGACTATTACGCTGTCTGATGGTCATTGCCTTTGATCTTGACGACACACTGTTTCCTGAGATAGAGTTTGTCCGCTCGGCCTACAGGGAGATAGCCCGGAAGTATGGATGGGGACTGTTCGATGCGATGGTCAGCGCGCCGACACCGTCAGAGGGATTCGGTTCAACAGGGTTGGCTCCTGAGGTATTCCTGCCTATATATCGAGGTCACTATCCCGACATATCGCTCCCGATAGCGTCCCTCTACTCTCTGACTCTTCTAAAGAACGCAGGCCACACACTTGCTCTGGTGACAGACGGTAGAACCGTCACTCAGACAAACAAGATAAAAGCATTGGGACTGCAGCGGTTCATCAACGCTGAAGACATCTTCATTTCGGAGAGCCTCGGACACGAAAAAACGGATGGCGAGGCTTTCAAGAAACTGATGGAACGACACCCCGGCGAGAGATATCTCTATGTGGGCGACAATCCTGAAAAGGATTTCCAAATGCCGCGGATTTTGGGATGGCACACTGTGTGCCTGCTTGACTCTGGCCAAAATATTCATCAGCAGAGGCTTGAAACAGTTGATGAAGGGAATTGTCCGGAACGGTCAATACGCTCATTGTATGAGTTGCCCGATTTGGTGAATCGAATGAGCGTGCTATAGTATAAAGTTATCCAAAATGAAATAGCAAATATTTGAGTATTAAATATTTGCTATTTTTATTAATGTATGAAGTTGTCCGAAATGAAAATTTTAACACTGCATTTAACAACTTTTTTCTTGCATTTGTAGGGCAACGTGTGTAACTTTGCGATGCGAAAACCGCAAAGAAAAAAGAATAATCTATCAATCACCCCCACACACAATATGATACATACAGTAGTCAAGCGCGACGGACGTGTCGTAGGCTATAACGAGGAGAAAATCAAGGCCGCCATTCGAAAGGCCATGCTCACAACAGATGCCGGAGAGGATGAGAGCCTCATCTCGCGCATCGCAGACGTTATCACCATGACAGGTGAACCGCGCATGACCGTGGAGGAGATCCAGGATAGGGTAGAGCTCGAGTTGATGAACTCGCCGCGCAAGGAGGTGGCCAAGAAATACATTGCCTATCGCGACCAGCGCTCCATAGCCCGCCGGGCCAAGACGCGCGACATGTTTCTGGAGATCATAGAGGCTAAGAGCAACGATATCACGCGCGAGAATGCCAACATGAACGCCGACTCGCCGGCGGGAATGATGATGAAATTCGCCAGCGAGACCACCAAGCCTTTCGTGGACGACTATCTGCTCTCTCCGGAGGTGCGAGAGGCTGTGAACAATGGTTATCTCCACATTCACGACAAAGACTATTATCCCACCAAGAGTCTCACTTGTGTGCAGCATCCGCTTGATAAGATCCTGAAATATGGCTTCATTGCAGGCCATGGAGAGTCACGCCCGGCTAAGCGCATCGAGACAGCAAGTATCATAGGGTGTATATCGCTAGAAACAGCCCAGAATGAGATGCACGGCGGTCAGGCGATCCCCGCATTCGATTTCTATCTCGCACCTTATGTCCGTTCATCGTTCATCGAGGAGGTGAAACAACTTGAGGATCTGACCGGCAAAGACCTAAGCCACCTGTATAATGCAGATATAAAAGATTTTATTAAGGCTCCCGTAGATGGCCTGGAGGGTGATGAACGTATGCTGCAACATGCCATAAATCAGACCGTCAGCCGAGTGCATCAGTCGATGGAGGCGTTCATCCACAATATGAACACCATCCACTCCCGCGGTGGAAACCAGGTAGTGTTCAGTTCAATCAACTATGGGACAGACACATCGGCTGAAGGGCGCTGCATTATCCGCGAACTGCTCCACTCTACATATGAGGGTGTAGGAAATGGTGCCACCGCAATCTTCCCTATCCAGATATGGAAGAAAAAGCGTGGCGTCAGCTATCTCCCTGAGGATCCAAACTATGACTTGTATCAACTGGCCTGCAAGGTGACGGCCCGTCGTTTCTTTCCTAATTTCGTGAACCTCGACGCAACATATAATTATCATGAGAAGTGGGACATCAACGACCCTGAGAGATATAAATATGAGGTGGCCACTATGGGATGCCGCACACGTGTCTTCGAAAACCGATTCGGCGAGAAGACATCTATAGGCAGAGGCAATCTAAGCTTCAGCACCATCAATCTGCCCGGATTGGCGCTCGATTGCATGAATATACCCGATTGTGACAAGCGCATAGAAAGTTTCTTTTCTAAGCTCGACGGCGTGCTTGACCTCACAGCACGTCAACTCTGCGAGCGCTATGATTTTCAGAAGACCGCCATGGTTAAGCAGTTCCCATTGCTCATGTCGCGTCTCTGGAACGGCGCTGAGAATCTTGCTCCGACGGACACCATCGAGAGTGTAATCAATCAGGGCACCCTGGGCATTGGCTTTATCGGTCTGGCAGAGTGTCTTATTGCGCTGATAGGGAAGCATCATGGAGAATCGGAGGAAGCACAGGAACTCGGTCTGCGCATTATCACTCACATGCGTGACAAAATAAATGTATATTCAGAGAAATACCAGCACAATTTCTCAGTGCTCGCCACTCCGGCCGAGGGTCTGTCGGGCAAGTTTACAAAGCGCGACAAAAAGAAGCATGGTGTGATCCCAGGCGTGACTGACAAGGAATACTACACAAATTCAAACCATGTCCCCGTCTATTATAAGTGTTCGCCTCGCCACAAGGCTGAGGTTGAGGCTCCGTATCATGCCCTGACGGGAGGCGGACACATCTTCTATGTGGAGATTGACGGAGACGCTACTCACAACCCCAAGGCCATCAGCGATATAGTCGACCTTATGGACCGCTACAACATAGGCTACGGCTCAGTGAACCATAACCGCAACCGCTGCATGGACTGCGGTTATGAGGACGCACAGGAGGGTCTTGAGGAGTGCCCTAAGTGTCATGGCCACAATATCGACAGCATCCAGCGTATCACCGGCTATCTTGTCGGCACCACAGATCGTTGGAACAGCGCCAAGTTGGCCGAACTCAAAGACCGAGTGGTTCACAAATGAGAGTAATTGATATAGTCCCGGGCACGACAGTAGACGGCCCGGGGCTTCGCACATCTATATATTTTGCCGGCTGTAGCCATGCCTGCCCCGGCTGTCATAACCCTCAGACCCACGATCCACGTGGAGGTCATGAGATGACTGACGATGAGATTCTAGCCGTGGTGGAGGAGAATGGATTTGACGTGACCTTTACCGGCGGCGATCCCCTCATGCAGGTAGAGGAGTTGTGTAGGATTGCAGGAAAGTTGCGAGAGCGAGGGTATGGTCTGTGGTGTTACACAGGCTATCTCTATGAGCATGTATATGCAGATGAGAAATTGTCAGCCATTTTGCAATATCTGGATGTGCTTGTCGATGGTCCTTTTATCGAATCGGAGCGCGATGTCAGCCTCCGCTTCCGAGGCTCGCGCAACCAGAGGCTCATATGCGTCCCCCAAAGTACACCGGGCAGCATAGTAGTTTTTGATGAGGAGTAGTGTGTTGTGCTCCTTTTTTCTAACTGTTGGTCAACGCAAGCGAGAGGACGCTTAGGCGGATGTTCGGATTAGCTGCGTGGAGTGTGTTGAGTGCCGAGACCATAGTGGATCCTGTAGTGATGACATCGTCCACCAGTAGGATGTGGAGGCCATCGAGCTCAGACGGACGTACTACAGAAAAGAATCCGGTTGAGTTGGCTCGTCTTGCCTCTGAGCCTTTATGTGTCTGTGAGGTGTGAGGACGATTTGCTCTAAGGTTCTCGCCGACAGCGATTCCTGATACTTTGCTGATTCCTTCGGCGATATACAGCGTCTGGTTATAGCCGCGGGTAAGCAGCTTGGTGAAGTGGATGGGGATAGGGATGATAAGGTCCATGCCCTCGAAGAATCCTTTTGAAAGGAGATCTGCGGCAAACATCTCTGCAAGTTTGCGCCCCACGGAAGGGCGGTTGTGATATTTGGCCGCCAGAATGAGCCGTGAGTATGGGTTCTCCTTATGATAATAGAACATCGACGCACATCGCTTGACGGAGGCGTGGAGAGTGACAAGACGTTCATGAATGTCGTTTGGCTGGCGCAGATGCTGATTTGTCAACGGAAGTTCTGCGAGACAACCCAGGCACATAACATCTTCACCCTGCACAAGAGCCTTATGACAGACCGTGCATACTCTAGGGAAAAGCACATCGAGCAATTCATTGAGCACTCTCTTCATTGGTCTCCCGAGTTGCGAGTTTGTTGATTATGGCTGTGACAAGGCTGATTGAGAATCCCCTCTGCACACCGAAACGAAGCACTTTCACGCGATTCTCATATGAGGACAGACTCCCGTTCAAACTCCTCACCTTTGACTTCACGACCTTTATTGCCACACGTTTGTACTCGTCCGGGTCGATATCGTCGAAGGCTTGGTCGATGTATTCACGGGATAATCTCTTGACCAGAAGTCCCTGGACAATCTTGTTTCGCCCCCAGCCGCTGTAAGCCATCTTGTCGTGGGCATAGGCGCGCGCAAACCGGAGGTCATCAAGATATCGAGTTTCCTTAAGCCTGGCTATGATCTTATCTGCTTCAGTGGAAGGGATCCCCCACGTCGATAGTTTCTTGAGAATGTCAGGAGAACATTGCTCGCATTTGTCACACAGAGCAGCGGCACGTGCGAGAGCCTCAGATGTGGTCAGAATCCTTCGTGTAACCCTCATGACAGTTTATGCCCCTTAGCAAAACGTTTTCGGCCATGTATGTCAAGCAGGATTTCCACATCAGACCATCCAGCCTCCTCCATGGTCTTCTTCACTCCGTCGGCCTCCAACGGGTTTATCTCAAAGTAGAGGCTGCCTCCGGTCGCAGCCACACGAAACCCTTCGTGTGAGATGGGATTGTAGAATTTGAGCGGGTCAGAATCCGGTACAAACAGAGCAAGGTCAGGCTCATGACCAACTACATTTGATGGCATCTCGGTCCTCTCGCTGTCCAGGACATATGGGGGATTGCTGACTATTATGTCGATGCTTCCATCGGGGAAGGGTAGAGGCTTCAAAGCATCGGCCCTAAGGAATGTGACTTTGACTTTTCGTAGGGCGGCATTCTCTCTGGCCACGTCAAGTGCTGCATCTGAAATGTCTATCCCGGTGACCTGAGGAAATGATAAGGAGGATGCAAGGGCAATGGCGATGCATCCTGATCCGGTGCATATGTCGAGGACACGAAGGTCTGAGGCAGAGCGGTCTGAGGCGATGATGTCGACAAGTTCTGATGTCTCTGGACGAGGGATGAGGACGTCCGGAGTAACTTTAAGGGTCATGCCATGCCAATATGTATCTCCTGTGATATATTGGATGGGTTCGCCACGGAGCACCCGGTCGATTATCGAAGATGCTTTCTCGCAGATATAGTCGCTGACCTCATCGTCAGCACGGGTGAGCAAGTCAACTTGGTTCCACCCCTTGAGGTATTCCATGATGATGCGCATTAGCCATGTAGACTCACTCGGGCCATACACCGGATTGAGGCGTCCGCGTCCTTCTGCAATGAGTTGTCTTAATGTCATAATGAGAGAGGAAGTTCGATTGTGAAGGTTGTCCCTATGCCGGGCTCTGAACGTTTGATGAAGATTTTTCCACCGTGATAGTCCTCGATGATACGCTTGGCGAGGGTAAGTCCGAGTCCCCATCCACGACTTTTGGTTGTGAATCCCGGGTTGAAAATGTGTTTCTGATTCTTCTTTGATATGCCTTTGCCGGTGTCTGTGACGTCCACCACGGCTTTCCCTTTCTCAGCATAGGCGGTGACGGTGATTGAGCCATTCCCCTCCATCGCATCTACAGCGTTTTTGATGAGATTCTCCATAACCCATTCTGTCAGAGGAGCGGAGAGCATCACTGGCAATGGCGTCTGCGATGGGTTGATTCGTAAGTCGATCTGTCGAGAGACACGTGTTGACATGTATCCGGCAGCTCCTGCTGCGACTTTGCTGAGGTCGTCAGGCTCCATCGATGGGCGGGATCCGATCTTAGAAAAGCGCGAGGCTATGGTTGATAGGCGTTTCACATCTTTGTCCATCTCATGGACGGTGTCAGAATCCACTCCAAGGGCCGGGAGCAGTTCTATCCATGCCATGAGGGATGAGATGGGTGTCCCGAGCTGATGAGCGGTCTCCTTGGAGAGTCCCACCCAAACCTTGTTTTGCTCTGCCCGTTTTGTTGAGGAGACGGCATAATAGACTATCATCACGAAAGCCAGCAGGACAAGTATCTGGATGTATGGATAGAGGCTCAGAGCCTTAAGGAGCCGGGAGTCCTCGTAATAGAGATATTGTTTCTCGCCCGTTCCCATGCCTATTTCTATGACATTGGGACTCTCCTGAAGGTCGGCATAGCGCTCCTCAAGAAACTTCTGGTTTGCCTCAGAGATGAAAAACGGCGAAATTGAGTCAATAGGCTCAGGCAGACGGAAGTTGCGGTGCATGAGTATGTTGCCCGAACTATCAGTGAGCAGTACAGGGATGTTGCTGTTGCCCTCGATAATAGAGAGGAGGAAGTCCATCACATCGCTTGAGCCATCAGTGTCATCGCTGCTGACATTCACTATCTCGCGAGTAGCGTCGGCCCATACCTGCATGCGGTCTCTCTCCTGAACGGAGAGATCCTTGACGAGGGAGTCAGAGAACAGCAGAAAAATAGCGACAACGGCGACAGACACCACCAGGAAACCGATGATGCCATATCGCCGTATGTCGTAGATGCTGTGAGCCAAAGCGAGTGGGTATCAGTGCTTGTCAGGAGCCAAGCAGCAGCCCTTGCACTTCTCTGAAATCTCAGTGAAGAAGTCGTTGCCTTTGTCGTCAACGAGGATAAAAGCAGGGAAGTCCTCAACCTCAATTTTCCAGATGGCCTCCATGCCGAGTTCAGGATACTCAAGGAGTTCGACCTTCTTGATGCTGTTCTGAGCCAGGATGGCTGCGGGGCCGCCGATAGAGCCGAGATAGAAACCGCCGTGCTTCTTGCAAGCGTCAGTCACCTGCTGTGAGCGGTTGCCCTTGGCAATCATCACCATAGAGCCGCCTGCCTCCTGGAACTGGTCAACATATGAGTCCATGCGCCCGGCGGTTGTAGGTCCGAATGAGCCTGAGGGCATACCCTTTGGTGTCTTGGCCGGCCCGGCATAGTAGATGGGATGGTCCTTGAGATACTGAGGCATGGGCTCTCCGCGATCGAGACGCTCCTTGATTTTGGCATGAGCGATATCGCGACCCACGATAATGGTACCGTTGAGCGAGAGGCGTGTCGAAACAGGATATTTGGTAAGCTCGGCGAGAATCTCTGTCATGGGACGATTGAGATCAATCTTCACAACCTCTCCTTCGCCCTTACGGCGATATTCTTCTGGGATAAGTTCGCCGGGGTTAGAGTCAAGTTTCTCAATCCAGATGCCGTTGCGATTTATTTTCGCCTTTATATTGCGGTCTGCCGAGCATGACACTCCGATGCCGACGGGACAGGATGCTCCATGTCTGGGAAGGCGGATCACTCGGATATCGTGAGCGAAATATTTGCCGCCAAACTGAGCGCCAAGACCGAGGCATTCTGCTTCCTTTTTTAGTTGAGCCTCAAGCTCGCGATCGCGGAATGCGTGTCCCAGTTCGTTGCCATGGTCGGGGAGATTGTCTAGATATTTCACAGAAGCCTTTTTCACAACCTCCAGATTCTTCTCGGCCGATGTGCCACCAACAACGATAGCTATGTGATAGGGGGGGCATGCGGCTGTTCCGAGACTCTTCATCTTGCTCACCAGGAAGGGGACTAGTGTGGCGGGGTTGAGGATGGCCTTGGTCTCCTGAAAGAGATATGTCTTGTTGGCAGAGCCGCCACCTTTGGCAACGAAGAGGAACTTATATTCTTCACCCTCGGTGGCGTGGATGTCAATCTGTGCCGGAAGGTTGCAGCCGGTGTTCACCTCGTCATACATAGTGAGGGGAGCATTCTGCGAATATCGGAGGTTGTCCGTTGTATATGTGAGATATACGCCCTCTGAGATCCGCTCCTCGTCGTTGCAGCCTGTGTAAACGTTCTGACCTTTCTCTCCATGGCAGATGGCGGTGCCGGTGTCCTGACAGAAGGGGAGCTGACCTTTCGCGGCCACATCAGCGTTGCGCAGCATGGTGAGGGCGACAAACTTGTCGTTCTCGGAGGCCTCGGGATCTCTGAGAATCTTGGCCACCATCTCGTTGTGCTCGCGGCGCAGCATGAAGGCATTGTTGTGAGTGCAGGTACGCGCCAGAAGTGTGAGTGCCTCAGGGTCAACCACGAGAAATTCATGGCCGCCCCAATTCTCTACTTTGACATAGTCTGAGGTGAGAAGTTCATATTCGGTCGTGTCAGGGCCGAGAGGGAACATCTCCTGATATTTAAACGGTTTTGTTGCCATATGCAGTTGATTGTCGTTAGTTCTTTCAGTCGATTAGGGACACAAAGATACAACAAATTTCCGAGATAATATGATTTCATCTGTTTTTACTTGTTGCCCGAGGGGATTGTGAGTGTACTAAAACGCCCTCCGGCCCGTTATAATCATATAAGACAGAAGGAAACACAGAAGCGAATGGAAAATTTTGTAGCGATAGATTTTGAGACAGCCAACGGCTGCAGGAGCAGTGTCTGCAGTGTGGGCCTCATTATAGTGCGCGATGGAGCGATTGTCGACCGATTTTATAGTCTCATCAATCCCACCCCAAACTACTATTCTTATTGGAACACACAGGTGCATGGTCTTACAAATGCCGATACTGACAAGGCGCCGACTTTCCCGGAGGTGTGGAAGCAAGTGGAGAAGAAAATTGAGGGGCTCCCCCTTGTGGCTCACAACAAACCGTTTGACGAATCATGTCTAAAGGCTGTGTTTGCTGAATATGGGATGGAATATCCCGGCTATGAATTTCATTGCACACTTGCAGCCTCTCGACGTAAACTAAGGCTCCCTTGCCACAAACTCCACGTCGTGGCCGAAGCCTGCGGGTTTGACCTGAGGAATCATCACAATGCTCTTGCAGATGCCGAGGCTTGTGCGGCAATCGCTATGAAAATCCTGTAGCACGGATTTACAAATGAGATATAGCGAAACTCGTTTTGCATATGTCATGATTAATCCGTAACTTTGCCTCTCAAAACTAAAAAACAATCACAAAAAAGACACAAATGGCTACCCAGGAAGATGTTTTCAAGAAGATCGTGAGCCACGCCAAAGAGTATGGCTTCGTATTTCCCTCCAGCGATATATATGACGGTCTCTCAGCCGTTTACGATTATGGACAGAATGGCGTTGAACTCAAGAACAACATCAAGCGCTATTGGTGGGACTCAATGACACTTCTGCATGAGAATATTGTGGGCATAGACTCAGCGATTTTCATGCACCCCACCATCTGGAAAGCATCAGGCCACGTCGATGCCTTCAATGATCCGCTCATCGACAACAAGGACTCCAAGAAGCGCTATCGTGCCGACGTCCTCATTGAGGAGCAGATTGCCAAGATTGAAGAGAAGATTGATAAGGAGGTAGCCAAGGCAGCAAAGCGTTTCGGCGATTCGTTTGACGAGGCCATGTTCCGTCAGACCAATCCACGTGTGCTCGAGCACCAGGCCAAACGCGATGCTCTCCATGAGCGTTTCTCAAAAGCCATGAACGAAAATAATCTCGACGAACTCCGTCAGATTATAGTAGACGAGGAGATTGTTTGTCCAATATCCGGCACAAAGAACTGGACAGAGGTGCGACAGTTCAACCTCATGTTCCGCACGGAGATGGGCTCAACGGCTGACGGCGCCATGACAGTCTATCTCAGACCGGAGACCGCCCAGGGCATCTTTGTGAACTATCTGAACGTGCAGAAGACCGGCCGCATGCGCATTCCCTTTGGCATCGCCCAGATAGGAAAAGCGTTCCGCAATGAGATTGTGGCTCGTCAGTTCATATTCCGCATGAGGGAGTTCGAGCAGATGGAGATGCAGTTCTTCGTTCGTCCGGGCTCAGAGATGGAATGGTTCAAGACATGGAAGGAGTTCCGTCTGCGCTGGCACAAGGCCCTCGGTCTTGGCGATGAGAAATATCGCTATCATGACCATGAGAAACTGGCTCACTATGCCAATGCCGCCACAGACATCGAGTTCCAGATGCCATTCGGCTTCAAGGAGGTCGAGGGAATCCACTCCCGCACAAACTTCGACCTGAGTCAGCACGAGAAGTTCTCAGGCAAAAAGATCCAATACTTTGACCCTGAACTGGGCGAGAGTTATACTCCTTATGTCATAGAGACATCTATCGGAGTGGATCGTATGTTCCTCAGCGTGCTCTGCTCAAGCTATGAGGAGCAGGAACTTGAGGGTGGCGACAAGCGTGTGGTTCTCCATCTTCCCGCGCCCCTTGCCCCCGTCAAGTGTGCAGTCATGCCCCTTGTCCGCAAGGACGGTCTCCCCGACAAGGCCCGCGAGATTGTGAACGATCTTAAGTTTGACTTTGCCACACACTATGAGGAGAAGGATTCCATCGGCAAGCGTTACCGCCGACAGGACGCCATTGGCACACCCTTCTGCATAACAGTAGACCACCAGACTCTCGAGGACGACACAGTCACACTGCGCGAGCGCGATTCCATGAATCAGACTCGTGTCAAGATTGAGGATCTCCACAAAATCATCCACTCTGAGGTGAGCATTAACACACTCCTTCGTAAACTAGGTTGAGAACAAAGACTATGAAATATTTCCGCATCATACTGCTGGCCATCGCCATGCTCCCCATGTTGACCTCCTGCAACTATAACTCACTTGTGGAGCAGAAGCAGGGCGTAGCCCAGCAATGGGCTGAGGTACAGAATCAGTATCAGCGCCGCGCTGACCTGATTCCCAACCTTGTAGCCACAGTGAAAGGCTATGCCACTCACGAGAGCGAGACTCTCGAGAAGGTGACACAGGCCCGAGCCGCCGCCACCTCTATAAATATTAATGCCGACGACCTCAATGAGGAGACGCTCGCAAAGTTTCAGGCTGCGCAAAACGAACTGACTGGCGCACTGAAATCTCTTCTGGCCGTTACTGAGGCATATCCTGACCTGAAAGCCAATGAGAATTTCCGCGACCTGCAGGTGCAGCTGGAGGGCACGGAAAACCGTATAGCCACCGCCCGTGGCCGTTATACGGAGGCTGTGGCTCAGTATAACACCTCGATTAAGAAATTCCCCACGGTTATATATGCCGGATGGTTCGGGTTTAATGCCGAACCTCAGTTTAAGGCTGATGACTCTGCCCAGAGAGCCCCAGAGGTGAAATTTTGATTTATAAAGAGATGACACTAAGCATAGTCAAGACCCGTCTATTGCTCCCATTGATGGCAAGTGTCACCATGGCACTGACAATCGTGGGGTGCAATGATGACGAGAGCACCAACAACTGGGACGACTACAAGGAATGGCGCGAGGCTAACGAGGCTTTCTTCAGCGAGCAGCAGTTCAGGATAGAAGATGGAAAGAGTTATTATCAGACCCTCACTCCGGCATGGAACACAGGCGCTCAGATACTAGTCCGCTATCTCAAGGACCGTTCAAAGACCGAGGGTAACTACTCCCCGCTGTTGAACTCGACAGTCGATGTCAAGTATATAGGCCGTCTGTATAACGGTGAGCCATTCGACTCATCATTCACCAACACGACATATGGCGACAGCATCTTTCGCACTCGAGTGAATGGCGTGATCTCGGGATGGACCATAGCCCTGCAGGAGATGAGGGTGGGGGACAGCATCCAGGTTGTCATCCCATATAGCCTCGGGTATGGCGCCCAGTCAGCCGGCATCATCAAGCCCTACTCGACACTTGTCTTCGACATCAAGCTTGTAGATATCCCTTATTATGAAGTGCGCCCCTGAGCATGGATTATAAAGTCATAGCCACTACCCCGGGGTCAGAGGCCAGGGCGGGTCTCATTACGACAGACCACGGCACAATCGAGACACCTATATTCATGCCGGTGGGTACACTCGGCAGTGTCAAGGCCGTTCATCAACATGAACTGCGCGACGATATCAAGGCTCAGATTATCCTCGGCAATACATATCACCTGTATCTCCGTCCGGGCATCAGCATTCTTGAGCAGGCGGGCGGACTCCACAAGTTCAATGGTTGGGAGAAACCAATCCTGACAGACAGTGGGGGGTTTCAGGTATTCTCTCTCTCCTCTAATCGCAAGCTCACTGAGGAGGGCGCTCATTTTCGCAGCCATATCGACGGCTCGAAACACTTGTTCACTCCTGAGAAAGTTGTAGAGATTCAGCGCTCCATAGGGTCAGACATCATGATGGCCCTCGATGAGTGTCCTCCGGGAACGGCTGATTTCGACTATGCACGTAAATCACTGCAGTTGACCAAGCGATGGCTCGAGCGTGGGTGGAAACACTTCAACTCAACCCAACCACGCTATGGTCACCGTCAGGCTTTCTTTCCCATAGTCCAGGGTGTTACCTATCCGGAACTTAGGCGAGAGGCCGCCAGACATGTGGCCGATCTGGGCGCTGAGGGTAATGCCATCGGCGGCCTTGCCGTGGGTGAGCCGACAGAGGTTATGTATGAGATGATTGAGGTCGTGAATGATATTCTCCCCAAGGAGAAGCCACGCTATCTTATGGGGGTGGGGACTCCGGCCAATATCCTCGAAGCCATCGACCGAGGGGTCGACATGATGGACTGCGTGATGCCTACAAGAAATGGCCGTAACGGCATGCTGTTTACTCGCCATGGCATCATGAATATGCGTAATCTGAAGTGGGCCAATGACTTTTCTCCCATTCAGGAAGATGGCCCGAGTTACGTGGACCGCGCATATTCCAAGGCTTACCTCAGGCACTTGTTTATAGCCGATGAGATCCTGGCGATGCAGATTGCTTCTATCCATAATCTTGCGTTCTATCTCTGGCTCGTTGGGGAGGCACGTCGTCACATCATCACCGGCGATTTCAAAGTGTGGAAGACTGAGATGGTTGAAAACGTCACCCGCAGGCTCTGAAAACGTGTCTCTATTAGGCAAATGAAGATTCTCGACTGGTATATTATCCGTAAGTTTCTGGGAACATACATCTTTGCGATAGCCCTGATTCTGGCCATCACGGTGATGTTTGACGTCAACGAGAAACTTGATGCCTTCCTTAAGGCACCGCTGAGGGCCACGATTTTTGACTACTTCCTGAACTTCCTGCCATATTTTGCAAATCAGTTCAGCCCGCTGTTCACCTTTATCGCTGTAATCTTCTTTACATCCAAACTTGCTGATAACAGTGAGATTATAGCGATGCTCTCAGCTGGTATGAGCTATAACAGGCTGCTAAGGCCCTACATGATAAGCGCCGCAGTGATAGCCATGGCCACATATGTGTTGAGCGCATATATCATTCCTCCGGCCAATGTGAAGCGAATAGACTACACGAACACCTATGTCAAAAACAAAAGAGTTGACTATGGTGCCAACATCCAGCTACAGGTGGCCAAGGGTGAGATTGCCTATATGTCGAGATACGACAACCTTCAGAAAACCGGATATAAGTTCTCGCTCGAGTCATTTGATGGCAAGAGACTTGTATCGCGTCTCACAGCTCAGTCAATCCGGTGGGACACACTTCACCATTGGACCGTGCGCGATTATATGATACGCGATTTCGATGGACAGCGCGAGAACATAAGACGGGGGCAGAGGCTCGACACAATCATCCCCTTTGAGCCTCGCGATTTCCTAATCAGCTCAACCGACCACGAGATGATGACATCTCCGGCCCTTAGGGAGTATATCTCACGTCAGAAAGACCGCGGAGTAGCCAATATCAAGAGTTTTGAGATTGAGAACCATCGTCGCTTTGCCATGACGGCTGCAGCGTTTATCCTGACAGTCATAGGCATGGCATTGTCTTCCCGTAAGGTAAAGGGTGGAATGGGTGTCAACATTGGCATCGGCCTGGTTTTGAGTTTCAGTTACATTATGTTTATGACCGTAACTTCCACCTTTGCCATCTCAGGAGCGACATCCCCCCTGGTGGCCATGTGGATTCCCAATATTATCTATACGATAATCGCGGTGATACTCTACTACAAGGCTTCTCATCGATGAACTCAGCGGTTCTCGACGTCTCGCTATGAGTTAAAAAATCCTGCATGTTTTCTGACAATCGGAGTTTTTCGTAATTTTGTAGTTTGAAAACAAGACTCTCATGGAAAAGAACTCCAAAATATATGTGGCCGGCCACCGAGGCATGGTCGGGTCTGCGATTGTGCGCGAGCTCAAGCGACAGGGTTATGAGAATATCATCACTCGCACCCATTCCGAACTCGACCTGATCAATCAGCAGGCTGTCAACGATTTCTTTGCCATGGAGCGTCCAGAATATGTTTTCCTGGCAGCCGCCAAGGTGGGTGGTATTGTGGCCAATTCATCAGCATTGGCCGATTTCATGTATGAGAACATGATGCTAGAGATGAATGTCATCAATGCCGCCTGGCGCAACGGATGTCGCAAACTCGAGTTTTTAGGATCCTCATGCATCTATCCACGCATGGCTCCACAGCCAATGCCTGAAAGCTGCCTGCTCACATCTGAACTTGAGAAAACGAACGAGGCATATGCCCTGGCGAAAATCTCAGGCTTGAAATACTGTGAGTTTCTCAACCGTCAGTATGGCACGGACTACATCTCCGTAATGCCTACTAATCTTTATGGCCCAAATGACAATTATCATCCTGAGCACTCTCATGTTCTCCCGGCATTGATACGCCGTTTCCATGAGGCTAAGGTGAGTGGCATGCAGGAGGTGACATGCTGGGGTGACGGCAGTCCTCTCAGGGAGTTTCTCTATGTCGATGATTTGGCCAACCTGTGTGTGTTCCTGATGAACCATTATTCAGGCAATGAGACCGTCAATGCCGGGACAGGAAAAGAACTGACAATTCGAGAACTCACCGAACTGGTTGCCGGCATTGTGGGCTATGAAGGGAAGATTCTATGGGACACATCTCGGCCCAATGGGACTCCGCGCAAACTGCTCGACGTCTCGAAAGCCACGTCGCTCGGCTGGACTTACTCGACCGAACTTCCTGAAGGAATCCGTCTGGCATATGAGGATTTTCTTAATAATCCCGTCAGAGCCGAGCGCTGAAAACAACTGAAATCTGAAATCCTAATTCCGACATCATCCATGAATATAGCAATAGTTGGCACAGGTTATGTAGGTCTCGTCTCCGGGGCATGCTTCGCAGAGATGGGGATAGACGTGACATGTGTGGACATCGACGAGAAGAAAATTCAAGCACTTCTCGAAGGCAGGATTCCCATATATGAGCCGGGGCTCGACGACCTTGTGAAAAGAAATGTCGAGGCCGGACGTCTGCACTTCACCACCGACCTCACCTCATGTCTTGATGATGTGGAAGTGGTGTTCTCGGCAGTCGGGACTCCCCCTGACGAGGATGGCTCCGCAGACCTGAAATATGTCTTGGCCGTGGCGCGCACTTTCGGGCAGAATATCAAGAAATATACAATCCTCGTCACCAAGTCGACCGTTCCTGTCGGAACTGCAAACAAGGTGAAGGCCACTATCCTCGAGGAACTCGCCAAGCGTGGTGAGTCCATCGACTTCGAGGTGGCATCTAACCCCGAATTCCTCAAGGAGGGAGCCGCCATCAAGGATTTCATGTCTCCTGACCGCGTTGTGGTAGGGGTTGAGAGCGACCGTGCTCGCAAGGTGATGACCAAACTCTACCGTCCATTCCTCACCAACAACTTCAGGGTCTATTTCATGGACATACCCTCGGCTGAGATGACCAAATATGCCGCTAACGCCATGTTGGCCACTCGCATATCCTTCATGAACGATATAGCAAACCTCTGCGACCTCGTGGGAGCCAATGTCGACCATGTCCGCAAGGGGATAGGAACCGATGCCCGCATTGGCTCCAAGTTTCTCTATGCAGGATGTGGGTATGGAGGCTCATGCTTCCCCAAAGATGTAAAGGCTTTGGCTCATACAGGGCGTGAGCATGGCTACACCATGGGGGTGATCGAGGCTGTCGAGCAGGTGAACGACAGGCAGAAGTCTATCGTGTTCAAAAAACTTTACAAACTCCTTGACGGCGACCTGAAGGGACGTAATATAGCCTTGTGGGGACTCGCATTCAAGCCTGAGACAGACGACATGCGTGAGGCTCCGGCTCTTATCATAATAGAGAAACTACTCCAGGCAGGCGCTAACGTCAAGGTTTTCGATCCGGTGGCTATGGATGAGTGCCGCCGTCGCATCGGCGACCGTGTCACTTATGCCAAAGACATGTATGACGCTGTCATCGATGCTGACGCGCTAGCTCTGGTGACGGAGTGGAAGCAATTCCGTGTCCCCTCATGGAGAGTGATGAAAAAGGTGATGAGACAGCCTCTCATCGTCGATGGCCGCAACATTTACGACAAGGACGATGTGGTCAGCGAGGGTTTCACATATACAGCCATAGGCAAATAACATCATGAAGAAGATCTCTTTCGGCAGCGGCCTTATCGCCACACTCTGGGCAATATTTGTCCTTGGAGTCGTGGGCGTGTTTCTCTTCCTGTTCCTTGTATACAATGGGGTGATAGGCTACATGCCTCCCGTTGAGGAACTGAAGAACCCCACAGACCGCTATGCCTCCGTGCTATATTCTGCAGACGGCAAGGAGATAGGACGATATTTCGCAGGCACGGGCAACCGCGTGTATGCTGATTTCGATGAGGTCTCCCCACATGTCATCGACGCCCTGATTGCTACAGAAGATGTCCGCTTTGAGGACCATTCAGGCATAGATGCGCGCGGACTAGCGCGAGTGCTCTTCAAGACAGTCCTCTTGGGAAACCGCAACTCAGGCGGCGGTTCGACCCTGACACAGCAGCTGGCCAAACAGTTGTACTCGCCCGAGAGTTCAGGCCTTCTGACACGTGCCATGCAGAAGCCCATCGAGTGGATGATCGCCGTGAAACTGGAAAGATATTACTCCAAGGAAGAGATAATCAAGATGTATCTCAACCAGTTTGACTTTCTCTACAACGCCGTGGGCATAAAGAGTGCGGCTCATATATATTTCGGCAAAGAACCAAAGGATCTTAACATAGAGGAGGCTGCCACTCTTGTCGGAATGGTAAAGAATCCTTCCTACTACAATCCCGTGCGTCAGAACGAACGTACACGCCAGCGCCGCAACATCGTGTTTTCACAGATGGTCAAAGCCGGGAAACTCTCCCAACAGGAGGCCGACTCCCTCTCTCAGCTCCCTCTGACCCTCAACTTCCACCGTGTCGACACCAAGGATGGCATAGCCCCATACTTCCGCGAGGAATTGCGGCGCATGCTGAGAGCCAAAAGGCCTGAACGTGAGAACTATCGCGGATGGGAGAATCAGAAATTCATTGACGACTCGATTGCATGGGAGACAAATCCACTCTTTGGATGGATCGAGAAAAATCCCAAGCCTGACGGTACGAAATATGACATCTATACTGACGGCCTCAAGATATACACCACGATTGACTCACGCATGCAGCAGTATGCAGAGGATGCCGTAGCCGAACACCTTGGAGGAGACTTGCAGAAGGCTTTCTTCCGTGAGAAACGAGGCACCAAGGGCGCGCCTTACACCACAGACCGTGCCGAACTCTCTGAGATAAGACTCAACCACCTCATCCGCAATGCCCTGAAAAACACTGACCGCTATCGCAATATGGTCAAGGCCGGTGCCTCACGCGCGGAGATTGACCGGGCGTTCAACACTCCTCGTGAGATGAAGGTGTTCACATATGCCGGCTCGGTCGACACTGTGATGACGCCTCTCGACTCCGTCCTCTATCACAAACACTTTCTCCGCACAGGATTCATGGCGATGAATCCACGCAATGGTCACATCAAGGCTTATGTCGGCGGCCCCGACTTCTCATATTTCCAATATGACATGGTCTCGACAGGACGCCGCCAGATTGGTTCGACTGTGAAACCCTTCCTCTATTCCTACGCCATGGAGGAAGGATATACCCCATGTGATGTATTCTCAAACACTCAGCCCGTGCTGACTGATGAGAACGGCCGCATATGGGCCCCAAGAAATGCCGGAAGTGCTAGGGTGGGAGAGATGGTTGACCTCAAATGGGCACTTACAAACTCAAACAACTGGATATCAGCACGCCTCATCTCCCAGTTGTCGCCCCCTTCTCTGGTCCGCACGATGCATAACTTCGGCATCACCGCCACTCTGCCACCTGTGATGTCGCTGTGTCTTGGCCCGGCTGATGTCTCTGTCAAGGAAATGGTGACGGCTTACTCCGCCTTCGCCAACAACGGCATGAGGGTCGACCCGATGTTTGTGACTGCTATCGCCGACAATAACGGAAACATCATCTCTGAATTCACCCCCCGACACACCGAGGTCATCTCCGAAAAAGCTTACTTCAAGATTCTCTCCATGCTGCTGAACGTGGTCAACGAGGGAACGGCCCACAGAGTGCGCTCGCGCTTCGGACTAACTGCTGAGATGGGTGGCAAGACTGGAACAACCAACTATAACGCCGACGGATGGTTCATGGGCTTCACTCCTGAACTTGTGGCCGGGACATGGGTAGGAGGTGATGAGAGATTTATCCACTTCAACACAATGGCCTATGGACAGGGTGCATCAATGGCACTCCCTATTTATGGACGTTTCATGAAAAAGGTCTATGCCGACCCATCGCTCAACTATTCTCAGAACACAAAGTTCGATTTCCCTGACAATGTGAACCTCTGTGAAAAAGAGTATTACGGTGAATATACCAACACCGTCGACCGCGACAGCGATGCTGAGGAATCCTCGCTCGAAGGTGTCTTTGACTGACATGTACATATGAAAACTCAACTGAAAAAGTGACCCGGCTGTTTGCATACTCTATTAAAAAACGCTAATTTTGCACCGCATTATGTCTAACATCCATTTCAACTATTATCTGTGCTGTGCAATAGCACTCCTTTCAGCCCTTGGGTTCACATCATGCAAGACACCTAAGGATGTGGTCTATTTTCAGGATATAAAGTCGCAGGTGACTTTGCCGTTAGAGGCCAGACAGCTTGTCATCCAGCCGCTTGACAAGTTGAATATCCTTGTCAATACCCGTGATCCTCAGGTGACTGACGCATTGAACCTCCCAAATGTCTCACGCCAGATAGGCATGCAGGGTGGCAGCCAGTCACAAGGCGTGGTTCCTTATAGCGTGAACGCCGCAGGCGATATTGACTTCCCCTTCCTAGGTGAGATACATGTGGCGGGGCTTACTCGCGCCGAAGCTGCCTCAATGATAAAAGGGATGTTGATAGGCGCCGAGCTTGCCAAGGACCCTATTGTGACCGTAGAGTTTGTCAGTGCAAAGGTCTCCGTGCTGGGCGAGGTCACCATGCCCGGACGCTATGACATAGACTCAGACGACATGACAATCCTCGATGCGCTTGGAGCCGCCGGAGACCTCACTATCTATGGACAGAGAGACAGCGTGAGGGTTATTCGCCGTAACGGCGACAAGCAAGAGACCTATTTTCTGAACCTCCTCTCTGCCGAGGATTTAGCAAAGTCTCCCGCTTACTATGTACAGCAGGATGATGTCATATATGTTGAGCCAAACCCCACACGAACACGCCAGGCATCACTCAATGCCAATACTGTCCTCTCTACCTCCTTCTGGCTCTCTATGGTGTCGATGGCTATAACAATTGTGGCTATCATAGTCCGTTAATCGTTAAGAAAATTCATTTATGTCAGACAATACAAATCCCTATGTTGAGACTATAGGAAATCCTCAGGCCCCCTTGTCAACAATAAGGCGTGAGGTTAATTCCGTCACCATGGATGATGAGGAGGATGGTGTAAACATCAGAGATTATTTCGTCAGATGTATTGTCAGATGGCGCTGGTTCGCAGCCGCGATTGTCGCCTGCCTCGCTATCGCAGCCGTCTATATCGCAGTCACCCCGAAGACATACTCAAGGTCAGCCTCAGTAATCGTTGAGGATGATGATGCATCCGCTAATTCTGTAGCCTCCTCGCTCTCGTCGCTTGGCCTTTTCAGCACATCGACCAACGTGGCAAACGAACTGCTGGCATTCAGTTCGCCGGCACTGGTAAGTGACGTCGTCACAAAACTCGGCCTCCAGACAGACTACACATATCGCAAATTCCTTCGCCCAATCACTCTTTATGGCAGTACATCCGTCATTCTTGCCTCATTCTCAAGCCTTAAGCCTGACGTAGAGATGACTGCAGACGTAGTCATACTTCCTGACAACAAAGTGGAGGTAAGCCATATTTCTGATGGAGAGGAAGATGTTTCCGGCAAGTTTAAGGTTGCCTTTGGAGACACACTGAAAACTGAGCTTGGCAATATCGTCTTCTTCAAGGGACCTGCTTATGATCCGAAGTTCGATTACACAATCAATGTGAAACACATGCCGCTTGTGCCTACAGTGCTTGGCTATAATGAGAAACTCAGGATATCGCTGGCTGATGAGGACGCCACAGTGATAGACTTCACCATGGATGACCAGAACAAGCAGCGCATCGAGGACTTTATCAATGCCCTAATTGACGTCTACAACGCCAACTGGCGCCGTGACAAGGAGAAGATGGCCGTGGCCACATCAAACTTCATCAACGACCGTCTTGAAGTGATAGAGAAGGAACTGGGCGGTGTAGACTCAGACATCGCTAAGTATAAAGGAGAGAATCTTCTCCCCGACGTCAAGGCTGCCTCAGAGATGTTTCTTGAGGATGCGAGCGAGAACATGAAGCGCAAGACTGAAGTGGGCACCCAGCTCGAGATACTCAAGTATCTTGCAGAGTTTATGAGAGATGCTGCTAATGCGGGTAAACTTCTCCCGGCCAATACTGGAATAGAGAGTCCCGGCATAACTGAGCAGATTATATCATATAACACCAAACTCCTTGAGAGAGACCGTATCATCGCTGCAACCGGAGCCAACAGCCCCATGCTAACAAATGTAGATGAGACACTCGAGAGAATGAAAAGCGCTCTCGAGTCATCGCTCGGCAACCAGGTGAAGGCTCTCACCACCGAACTTAATGCAATCAATGCCTCCGATCGTGCAACAGAGCAGAAGATTGCCTCTTCCCCCTCTCAGGCCAAGTATCTACTCTCGGTCGAGCGACAGCAGAAGGTGAAGGAATCACTCTATCTATATCTCCTCGAGAAACGTGAGGAGAATGAACTCTCCCTGGCATTCACCCCCTCAAATATCCGTGTCATCACGCCTCCATGGGGCAAAAACACCCCTTCGGCGCCTCTGACACGCCAGATTCTCATGGTAGCCTTTTTTGCAGGAATCCTCATTCCGGCCATCATAATCTTCATTGGCGAGACTATCAATACCCGAGTCCGTACACGCGAGGACCTAGCTGCTCTCAAGGCTCCCTTCATAGGCGAGATTCCTGATGCCGGAGGCCGCAAGAGCGCATGGCGCAACTGGACTCGCCGTTGGCGTGACATCATAGGGCAAGAGTCAAAGGTGGAGGATCCCCCGAAACTCCTTGTGCGCAATCATGGACGCAGTGTCGTCAATGAGTCATTCCGTATGGTCAGATCAAATTTGGAATTCATCACTCGCTCCGGCAACAACAAGGTGGTCATGCTCACCTCATTCAATCCCGGCTCAGGCAAGTCATTTGTGTCCGTCAACCTTGCGGCTGCCATGGCCGTGAAACGAAAAGGGAGCCGCATCCTTGTAGTTGACATGGACTTGCGCAGAGCCTCCCTTTCTCGCATGGTTGGATCACACCTGCGGGGCATCTCGGATTATCTCTCAGAGGGAGTGTCCGATGTCAAGGCGCTTGTCAAGCCTACGGAGTGTGAGGGACTCTCCATACTCCCGGCCGGAACCATTCCCCCTAATCCCTCGGAACTTCTCTATTCCTCAAGGCTTGCAAAGGCCATTGCCGAGCTGCGAGAGGATTATGACTGCATCTTCCTTGACTGTCCCCCGGCCGATATTGTGGCTGATACCACTATTATCACCCCGCTTGCCGATATCACGATCTTCGTGCTACGTGCAGGTCTGATGGACCGTCGTCTCCTTCCTGACATCAACTATATGTATGACACGCACAGGTTCAACAACATGCTTGTGCTGCTCAACGGAACTACCTCTGCCGGAGTCTCTTACCGCAGATATGCATATTCCGGATATTATTCCAATAAAGAATAAATTATGGATCAATCCCTAAAGAAAGAACTTTCGCAGGATCCGGACGGACTGCTGACATACGAGTATATTGCCAATCACATAGGGCTTTGCGATAATATCATGTCTGAACTTATCGACAATATGATTATGGTTGATAAAACCGGCCAGTTTGTCACATCGGCCGCACGATATCTCAATGCCATTGACCCTAAAGCATATTCATCATGCATAAGCCGGCTGGTAAACGCCGCTATAGAGAAGGACCGCGACAGACTTTATCTCGCCAACCTGGTCGAGAGTCTCTATGGTGAGGATTATGTGGCAAGGGCTGCTGAACTCTCTGAAACCGACGACAACTTCCGCCGCATATATAAAAGACTGACACCCCCACGCTCACTTTGATGTAAAATCTAGTGACCACGACAATATTACACCATCATCCACGTTCTATTAAATAGAGTTGTCGCGTTTGTCAGTCATCTCTACAATCATTATCATTCAAGTCTATGAATATCAAATCACTGTTGGCCGGAAGCCTGATGTTGTTGACATTGGCATCATGCCACACTACTAAGTCGTCATTGCCTTATTTCGAAGATATATCAACCGTCAAGGAGGGCACACTCCCCATGGCTTCGTATATGCCTGAGATTAGGCCTGACGATGAGTTGTTTATTAACGTGAGCTCTACGGACCCCACAGCTTCGGCTGTCTACAATATGCCTGCTTACAATCCCATGACGCGCCAGAGTTTCGGAGTGTCTGTCACAGCTCAAAACCACACATATGTCGTCTCTACCGACGGTGATATCGACTTCCCGATGCTTGGCAAAATCCATGTTGCCGGAATGAACACTGAGCAGTTGGCCGACCTTCTCACCAAGCGCATCAGTGCCACCGTTGACAATCCCATTGTCACCGTGCGTCTCACCAATTTCCAGATTAATGTGGCCGGCGAGGTGAAGAATCCCGGACAGTATCCTGTGAGCCGCAATAGAATGACCATACTCGACGCTCTTACAGCTGCCGGGGACCTCACTGAATATGGTGAGCGCTCAAATGTGCTTGTAATCCGTGAGGAAAACGGCGAGCGCAAGTTCGCACATCTTGACCTCAACTCGTCAGAGGTGCTCACATCCCCTTACTACTACCTGCAGCAGAACGACTACATCTATGTTGAGCCAAATGCTATCCGAGAGGCAAACTCAAGGTACAATCAGAACAATGCCTACAAACTGACTGTGACATCGACCATCGTGAGCGCGGCCTCCGTGATTGCCTCACTCGTCATCGCTCTCACTGCTAAGTAACCACACACCCTCCCATTCTTAAAGAAATAATACCTTAAACATATGGCAAATAGGAAAGCCGGTGCTGATTTCATAGACTTCCACGCTTTGATGAAGAGTTATCTGTCAAAGTGGTATGTTTTTGTAATCACGATTGTGATATGTCTCATCCTTGGGTTTATCTATACCCGTGTCTACACACAGCCGATGGCTGTGAGAGCAAATATCCTTATATCTCAGGATGACGACGGTCCTTTCGGGGCATCATCCACCGCAAAGACCGGAAACATTGGCAGTCTCTTCGGCTCGAGCGCATATGTCGAGGACGAGGTGTTCGTCATCTCATCTCACTCGCTCTATCGCAATGTGGCCAAATCCCTAGGAATCAACCGGACACACATGGTCAAGACCGGCTTCCTGCGTTGGCGATTCGCATATCCTGATTTCCCCATCGACGTCGTGGCTGATACAGAGGTTGCTGATACGCTGACCTATCCTCTGACATTCGAGGTTGACGTCAATAAAAATGGAGAGGCTGACATCGTTGTGAAGGATTATAAGAACAAAAAACTCCTTAAGGCTGAAGATGTAAAACTGCCATATATAGCCAAGACCCCTTACGGTGAGTATACAGTCACTCCCACAAAGTATTTCCCCAAAGGAAAGAAACTCTCCACAGAGGTGACATTCACTGGCTATGAGAATGCTGCAGAAACCCTCACTGATCAGGTGATTGCAGACCTCGCAAGCAAAAAGAGCAATGTCATCACACTATTCTATGACACCCCAAACTCTGCTTACGGCAGCGCTGTGCTCAACGAGGTACTTAAGAAATATAACGAGCGGGGCATCTATGAGAAGAACCTCCAGGGCAAGAAGACCGCATCGTTCCTTGAGGACCGCATCCAACTGATGGGCAACGACCTCAACCAGACAGAGTCTGCCATCGAGGCTTATAAGCAGAAAAACAATATCACCGACATCGAGGCAGATGTCACTGTGCAGCAGAAACGTCTCACCGAACTGAGAAACGAACTCTTCCAGAAGGAGACTGAGGTTGAGATACTCCGCATCACACGCGATTTCTTCGCCGATTCTGTCGCATCAAATGAACTCGTCCCCACCGTAGTCGACAATGAGGCGCTCCAGCGTGGCATAGACTCAATCAACGGCATGGTGCTTCGCCGCATAGAACTCTCCCAGATAGCCAAGGGCGACAACTATGCACTGAAGCGTCTCGATGCTCGTCTTGCCATGATGAAGGGCAACCTTTATCGCAGTTCTGTGAAAGTCCTCGATAATGCAACACGTGTCCTCAACGAACTCCGCGCCGAGAAGGCTAAGTCTGATGCCGTCCTTGGGTCTGTCCCGACCCAGGAGCGTGAGTATCTTGGAATGAAGCGCCAGCAGTTGCTCAAGGAACACCTCTACCTATTCTTGCTAGAGCGCCAGGAGGAGAATTCCATGATGCTTGCCAATGCTATTCCCAAAGGCAAGGTTATCGATGAGGCTTACACCCTCAGTGAGCCGCTTGGAATCGGCAAGAAGGCCATAATGGTTATAGCCCTGTTGGCCGGTATCCTCCTGCCGTTCATATTCATCTATCTCTACAGACTGATCCGCAATAAGTTTGAGTCACGTCAGGAGGTCGAACGCAACATCTCTGCTCCGATTCTAGGCGAGATGTGCACAGATCGCTCAGGCCGCAAGATGGTCGTCACCGAACACGACACCACCTCAGCCACCGAGCTATTCCGTCTGCTGCGATCAAATCTGCAGTTCATGCTCAGCGATGCCTCAGACCGCGTTGTGCTTGTGACATCGACAGTGTCGGGCGAAGGCAAGTCGTTCATATCATCTAACCTTGCTGCCTCTCTGTCTCTGCTCGAAGGGAAGCGCACTTTGCTTGTGGGTATGGACATCCGTAATCCTCAACTCGAGAACTATCTTGACTTCCATCCCCGCTTCGGTCTGACAAACTATCTCTCGTCATCTACCGTCACACTCCAGGAGATTATCAATCCTCTCCCCGGCTATAAGAGCCTCGACGTGATTGTGGCCGGTCCCATCCCGCCCAACCCCTCAGAGCTCCTTGCCTCAAAGAAGGTCGATGAACTGTTTGCCACACTGCGCACCATGTATGACTATGTCGTTGTAGACAGTGCTCCTGTCGGCATGGTGAGCGATACATTCACTCTCGACCGCATCGCGGACGCCACAGTCTATGTGACACGTGTCAACTACAGTTCGATGAACGACCTCCACTTCATTGAGAACATCTATGAGGAGAAACGCCTCAAGAAACTCTCGGTGGTTGTCAACGGCACCCACTCCAAGAAAGGATATGGCTATGGCTACGGCCGCAAGGAGTCAAAGTAACATCATCTGTCCGACAGAAAAGAGATGATTGAGAAGTATAGACTGTATGTCGGTGTCCTGTTTTCGGTCTTTTGGTTATCGACATGTTTCAGTTTTGTAGCCCAGGACATCTTTCCACCGCTGGAAAGCCTTAGAAGTGCAGTTTTCGTCATAACTGATGTTACTTTCGTCATCCTTGGCGTCTGTGCTTTGAAATCGCTGCGAGACATCCTCATCGCGGTCTTCCTGCTTGTCATAGCCTTTATATCATCTTTTCTAAATGAGGAGGGATTGGTTCTGACACTGAATGGTCTAAGGCCATACATCGCTCTGGTGATGTGTGTGCCAATCATAAGACACATTCTGGATTCCAAGAACCACGAGCGGTTTGTCAAATCATTTGATAAACAACTCTACATATTGCTCTTCGTCCAGGGAGTATGCGTCATGTTCCAGTTCTTAAAATATGGAGCCGGAGACTATTGCGGCGGCCTCTATGCAGATGGCGGTTCCGGTCAGGTATCTACATTCCTCTATGTGGCCTCATTCTATTTCCTATGCAAGAAGTGGGATTTTAAATTGGGTTGGTTGAACAACATGGCCAACACAAAGTTGTATTTTATCGTTCTCATACCCACTTTTTTCAATGAGACAAAGATTAGTTTCATTTATCTTCTGGTATTCTTCCTGCTGCTATATCCTATAGACAGGAAGTATATAATGCGACTGCTGTATATCACACCCTTTGTCCTTATAATAGTTGGAGCCGGACTAATTCTCTATGTGAAGACTACGGGAAACTACAAGTTGCTTAATCTTGAGGCCATAGAGATTTATCTGTCCGGTGGTGACGACCGCGAGAGGTTGATTGAACTGTCAATATTTGTCCAGGATGAAGGTCTGGACACGGATGAGGTATGGGCTGTCGACTTGCCACGTTTTGCCAAGTTGGTGCTTGTCCCTTATGCCTTGGAGTCTTCCGGTGGAGGCTTGATGTTTGGAGCCGGAGTTGGTCAGTTTAAAGGTGGCAATGTGGTTGGGCTGACCAAATTCCAAAAGGATTTTAAATGGATGATGAACGGAACCGTGATAGGCCTGTTCTGGATTCTTTTGGAATTGGGCATATTCGGTACCGTCTGGTTGTTGGTCAATCTGGTAACAATGCTATACTATCCCGATAATAGGAAAATGGCAAAAAACATCAAGATGTATCTTGCCGTTATATTTACCCTTATATTGCTTTATGATTCCCAGATGACCGTCATATCCTCCATGTTCATAATGTTCTATATCCTCATGGAGGGATCAGTGGAGCCTGCACAGAAAGCGACTGAAGAGAAGTCGCTCCCTGTCAGAAAGTGACTCCTATAGTGATTGTCGAGCGGTTCAGTCCTTTTATAAGCGTGTCTTGCTTGTCGCCATAGAAGGTCATCGCGTTGTAGGAGTAGGAGAGAAGCAGGTATGAACTGAATGAGTGTCCTCTGGCCAGCTCGATTCCAACTCCGGGCTGTATATAGAAATTAGTTCTGTCTGGAATCCCGGTAGCCTGATTGTAGGACACTCCAATACGCATGTCCGCAAAAATAAGTTTAGGCTTTGATGAGAATGATGTCCGTGCTATGGCATATATGGGATATGAGCGGCATGAATTGCTCATCATCATGTCAATGCCCGCACCCACACCGGCTATCTTGAGCCATGAATTCCTGTAGCCCAGAGCAGCGTGGATGTTGAGTGTCGACATATCATCGCCACCCATGTCGATACCAGGGCCAACCTCGACTCCCCAAGCGAAGCCGCTTGACCTTGTCACAGTATTGTCGTTGGCCGCATGGCAACCCATTGAGATAACTGAGAGGAGAAAGGCTGAGAGGATTTTTTTCATTGCTATGTGTGAGGAGTTGATGTGATAAGGAATGGTATTGGTTTTGTGCAAGAGGAGATATTCAGATTGCCGGTAGCCTGAGTTTCAGCGATGACCATCGGTCCATCACCGTGTGGTCGACATATTCCAGTCCTAGAGTCCTGGCTACTTCCATGACAACCGGGATGTCTTCCTCATAGAAGCCGCTCAGTATCATTGAGGCTCCAGGCGAGAGGGTGTCGCTGTAGGCTGCCAGATCAGCTGTTATGATATTTCGGTTGATATTGGCGATGAAAAGATCTATGTCGCGTATCTTGGCCAATTGAGAGGCATCCCCTAGATGGAGGTTAATCCGAGCGGCATTGTTGAGCGATATGTTTTCTGCTGCATTTCTCCATGCGAACTCATCAATCTCGATAGCATCAATGTGAGCCGCCCCCCTCATCGAGGCTAGAATGGCGAGGATGCCGGTGCCGGTACCCATGTCGACAACTTTTAGACCTGTGAGGTCTGAGGACAGGAGACGTCTGAGAATCAATGTGGTTGTGGCATGATGACCTGTCCCGAAAGCCATCTTTGGGTCAATCACTATGTCATACTGACACTTGGGGACATCATTGTGAAACGAAGAATGAATCACACAGAGCCCATCGACCACAATGGGCTTGAAGTAGTTCTTCTCCCATTCTGAATTCCAGTCTTTACCCTCCACGGTGACATGATGTTCGGTCATCGTGGTCTCCAACGGAAATTCGCTGATCACCTTGTCGATCGAGCGAATGTCAAAAAGTTCCTCCTTGACATAGGCTGTAAGTCCGGTCGAATCAGGTACAAAACTCTCAAAGTTCTCATCGGCAAGCATCGCAGCGAGAACATCGGTCATGGTTTCAGAGCAAGGAGAAAGGTCAAGACGTACTTCAATATAATTGTTCACTTGATCTCTATTTTGATTATCGTTTGAGTGTGCGGACCAGTCTCAGCGCCTTAGAGCCCACCTTCCATGCAATGATTGCCATGTCCAGATAACTGAAGGCTCCAAGGATTCTCCCAGCCATTCCGGTGGGAGTCATTCCTTTTTTACCGGCCTTGGAGACCTCATGGATACGGGTCATGATCCGGTCCTTGTTGATTTCGATACGGGCGGCGGTATATGCTCTCATATATCGCAGTTCATCCATAGAGTAGCCGCTCCAGTCCGATGCGTGGTGTGGTAACTGTTTCGTTTTAGTCATGACGGTCTGTGATTCATTTGAGGAAGAGGGTAGAGATGAACCGTGCTATGGGGTCGACTATGAGTTTTTGTCTCAAAGCGAAGAGAAGCACCAGCAGGATCACATAGGCTCCTGCCATAATCATACATGCACCGAAGACCCCTGTAGCGTTTGAAATCATCACAATCAGCGCCACGGAGATGGTTAGTAAGGCTGCAGAGACAAGGATAATGGCAAGCAGACCCACCACGCATGCTGCAAGAAGTGTGGTGAGTTTCTCAGCGCCTGTCAGTTTCGCATAGTCTATGTTGAGTTTAACGGTCTGCTGGATCTCCATCCAGATGCTACCGATTTTTTCTTTTAACTCTGACATTGCGTATGGATGAATATATTGTGCGGGGGCGCTACACTGGATCCGTTTTGTCGACGGTCATGATTGCGCCCCCGCGCCTGTTGGGAGTTGTTGGTCAGAACTTATGCCCGGTCGACATCAGTCGTCAATCTGGGTTGTGAGTTGCTCCACAAGGGCGTCAATCTCGTTGTCTGAGCAAAGGATGCCTTTCTTGCGGAGTAGATCAGCGATGCGGGTGCGGATATCCTCTCCCTTCTCAGGAGCGAAGAGCAGGGCTGCCCCGGCGCCGACCAATGCACCGCCAAGGAATGCGTATAGTAGAGTGTAGTTTGACATTGTCTTATTCTGTAGGGGAATTGATTGAGTGAAACGTTTTCAGAGACGTGAATAGCGCGTTTTTTGGGGAGATATTATTTGCCAAGTTCATCTGCAATCTCGTCAGCGAGTTCCTCAAGTTTTGACTTGTGGAGCTTGATTCCCTTAGACTCGAGATACTTCACGATGTTCTTGCGGGTGTCAACACCTTTCTCAGGAGCGAGAAGAAGGCCTACGGTTGCTCCGGCGATGGCGCCGCCTACGATAGCGAGCACAATGTTCAATGCTTTCATAATCTGTATAAAGTGTTTCTATTGCAGAGAAACGTGTCCCTGCTGGGTTGATGATGAGTGTTTGTTATAAACATAAAACGATGTGAATGGGAAAAGGTTCACATTTCAAGGCTTAAATTTATCAAAAATCTCCATCAACTGCAAATTTTAACGAATTTTCTTAAAAAATCATGGTCAATATGGCTATTATCGCGGCGATTATGGCCAAGATTACAGTGATTACCTTAATCCCCACTCGTTTTCCATCATTCTTTTTATTGAGTTCCGGCCCTTTGCTTCGGAAGATGTCTTGAGCTTCTCTCTGTCTTATATCGAATGTCGGGTTCATCTCATCAAAGAGACTTCTGACAGAGACGGTTCTTGTCGTGTAGTCAGGACTGAGGGCATGGGTCAGGGCACTGACATACACTTCAGGCATCGCAGGCGGAAGAAAATCCCTTAAGATGTTCTCATCTAATGTGCGTGAGTCGGGCAGATGTTTCCCGGTCAAGGCATAAACAATCGTGGCGGCCAGAGCATAAATGTCAACCTGCGGAAGGAAATTCTCTATCTCAGAATACTGTTCAGGAGGAGCATAACCTTCACGGCAGTTTATGTTCTGCACACTCCAGAGCCTCCGTCCCTCTTCATCGAAATGTATGGATGTGTAGAGGCTGAAAAGAACTGTCTTTGAAAGGCCGCTGTCTGATGTGAAACGTATGTGCCGCGGATGAACATCAGTATGAAGCGCACTGTGCATGTGGAAATGCACCAGTCCTCTGATTATGGGTCCCAGAACCCTTCTGACCTCGTCAAGCGTCAAAGGCCCGTTTTTTTCAATATACTCCTCAAGGGTGGGTCCGTTGAGATATTCAACCACATAGTAATATGTATTGTTGGCGCCGAATACATCAATCACATCAATGATGGCCGCATGGGTTGTGGAAATCTCGCGTCTGAGTTCAGATGCCTCCTTGAAATTCTCAAGACAACTCTCCACCGTAGGCTCAATATCCTCAGGTGTCACCACAGTCATCCCGTCAGGTCCACGGTCAGAGCAATAGACCATGAAATGCTCTCTGACAACCACATCCTTCCCGTTGGATTCTCCCTTTTCATCGGGTTGGATATGGCCTTTATAGAGGAAACCCTGCGAGTCTGACGACAGCAGTTCGGTTATGAGGATGGGAGACTTCCCACCGATTATTCTTGTGCCTGAAGGCAGTGCCTTTTTCTTGTGCATCAGTGGAGCGATAAAAGTTTTGTCTGGTCACCTACGAGCCAAAGGATGTCTCCGCTGTGAAACATGATGTCTGGTGAGGGCTGAAGATATTGGTCATCACGCTGAATGGCCACAAGCAGTGCCTCATAGTCCTCGCGTAGACGGCTTGTCTTTACCAACCTTCCCACCACGGGAGAATCCTCCGAGAGCCTCACGCTGGTGAGTTTCACATTGTCAGGCGATGTTGTGCCCTGGGTTTCCTCGTCTGAGGCTTCGATGACAGGTATTAGATTCTGTATCTCATCATCAGTCCCTATCACACCGAGGATATCGCCTGGAAACAGCCTTTCCTCAGCACCGGGGACCATGATGACCTTTCCGCCACGTTGAATGGAGGAGACTGAGACTCCAAACCGCCTTCTCAATCCTGAGTTCTTGAGTTGCTCACCCACAAATGGACAGTCATACCCTACGGTCATGTATGCCAGGTGCATATTGGCCACCAGATTGTTCTTGGCCCCCGTCTTCCGGAGCTCGCGCTCGTTCAGATTGTCCATAAACCGGGTCTCAATCCTTTCCAGCCTTTGCTTCACGCGCTTGGAGTAACTTAGGATCATGATAATGAACAGGGCAATCCCCAGTGCCCAGCCAATCGTCATTGAGTAGATTGAACTCAGCAGATAGATGATTATAGCCATCGCTATCATCAGCCTAACCACAGTCATTGCGATGATTGGGACATCAAAGCGTGCATTGCAAGCCCTGAGTCGTGCCCTTTCAGTACTCTTGGATGCCGGATATGTCATGGCCAGAAGGAAAGGTGTCATCGCAGACAACGAAACAATCATGCAAATGAAACGACCCCACGAAGGAAAGATGGACACAAAGAAGGGGAGAAGATATCGCAGCGTGAGGATGGTCAAGGCTATCAGCACAATGGAATATAGAACTACCCTCCACAGATAGCGCCTCAGCAGCGATTTCCAGAGTTCAGCAGTTGCGCTCTGTTCGGCAGTTGCGCTCTCGCTGTAGCGGTCTATGAGGAAATGTAGTCTCCGTGGCAGGTGGGACTCAACATACCTGTAGGCCGGATCTGCCATGCGGATGAAATAAGGTGTCGTGAATGTAGTCAACACAGACACAGCCACGACTATGGGATATATCTGAGCATCGAGCACACCCAGACTCATGCCTAGCGAGGCGATGATGAACGCAAACTCACCAATCTGTGTCAGCGAGAATCCACTCTCCATGGCTATCCTCAAGGTCTGACCTGTCAGCAACATGCCGAATGTCCCGAAAAAAATCATCCCCACTATCACAACCGCTGAGAGGATGAGAATCGGGAGCCAGTATTGCACTATGATTTCAGGATTAACCATCATACCGACAGAAATGAAGAACACAGACCCGAAGAGATCCTTCACTGGAGTGGTCAGTCTCTCGATTCGTTCTGCAAAACTGGTCCCCGCCAGAATCGAACCCATCACAAATGACCCAAGGGCCAGTGAGAATCCGCATGCCACTGAGAACACCGCCATCCCCAGGCACAATCCCATCGAGACTATCAGCAGGGTCTCAGAGTTGAGGAATCGTCGCTGCGAGTTGAGCAGCGAGGGGAGTATAAAGACACCGGTGACAAACCATATGATGAGGAAAAAGACAAGCTTGCTCACACTATAAAGCATCTCGCCACCCTCCACACTATTGTTGACAGCGATGGACGACAATATCACCATCATCAACACCGCAAACAGATCCTCCACTATAAGGACTGCAAAGACAAGCGACGCGAACTTGCGTTGTCTAAGGCCAAGGTCTGTGAAGGCTTTGATAATGATAGTTGTCGACGACATTGAGAGCATCCCTCCTAGGAAGAGGGAGTTGATGTTGGAGAATCCCAGTATATGTCCTGCTGCAAATCCGGCTGCCATCATACCGCAGACTATGAAAAGTGCAGTCACCACGGCCGGCGCTCCGGCATTGACCAGTTTCTTGAAACTGAATTCAAGTCCGAGAGAGAAGAGGAGTATGATTATGCCAATCTGAGCCCAGAAGTCTATGTTTGCCTCCGTAGTCACAGAAGGCAGATAAGTGAAATGTGGGCTCGCCAGAAATCCGGCTACGATATAGCCCAACACCACAGGCTGCTTGAGCCATTTGAACAGCAGTGTAGTGACCGCTCCCAAAATCAGTATGAAGGCAAGATCCCCTATAAGGCCTTCGACATTGAAAGCCCCTGCAGTGACATTGGCAAGAATCATGGCTAACATGGCAGGTTCAGGAAAGGTCGGCTTGGTTTGACAAAGATATCGTTATTGTGGGGCGTATGTGGTGAAGCGAGTCAAACACATCGATGAAATCTGAGTGTTCCCTGATCAGCACAACTAAATTGAGCCTTGTGGTGTTTTGCTCGTAGTCATACTCCACATATACCTTGGACAGATGTATGCCATAGTCGGCCAATACATTCTGATAAGGTGAGATGGAGTCCACAATCCCCTTGACTTTCAGGCGTATGGTTCGCGACTCATTACCCACGTTCACTCTCCTCTCCAGATGCTCGAGCAGTGTAAGCACCACAAGAACCATGATTGTGGCCACGACGGCTATGAGATACAGTCCACAACCCACCGCCATCCCGACGGTCGCTATGATCCATATCCCCGCAGCGGTGGTAAGTCCGCGCACAGAACCCTTCATCTGGATTATCGTTCCCGCGCCAAGGAAGCCTATGCCCGAAATTACCTGAGCGGCTATGCGGCTCGGGTCAGCCCTCTGTAGACCCGACGTCTCCTGACAGACATAGATGGAGAGCATCATGGCGATACAAGCCCCCATGGAGATGAGCGAGAACGTCCTCAGACCTGCCATCTGTCCCTTCGTCTTGCGTTCAATACCCACACACGCCCCCAGGATAAGAGAGAGCATAATGCGCAGGACAGCCGATGTGGGCGTCAACTGGAGGGCTGTTATATAATCCCAGAATTCCGACATTTTTTTGAGGAGGATATGGTCTTCTATTATTTCTTAAGTGTAAACTTGCGCGAGCAAAGTCTGTAGCCCTCAGTGAAGAGCTCGACTGTGTAGTCGCCCGGGGTCAGAGTAGTGTTGACATCCCAGTATATTGTCACGCCGGCAATCTCATCCCCGGCATACTCTACACTCTTACGGGCTGAAGCCGGAATGGATTTGCCCTCAAACGGAAAACTGCCGCCACCACCAAGAAGTTGACCCTCAGGGCTCACGATGCGAAGATAGATCATTTTCTCACCCACGGGGGTTGAGTTGTTCTGAGGAATCGTGAATGTCACCTTCAGTTGCTTTGCCTTGGTGACGTTTTTCTCCTGCTTCCCATTCTTCTTCAGAGGGGTCAAGGTGACACCCGTGACATTCAGTTTCTCGGCAAGCGTCATCCTCTCGCTGAGATTCTCATTGCTGCGGGTCACTTCCTGCACCCTCGAGCTCAGACGCTCGTTCTGAGCCTTTATCTCAGTGTTCTCGGCTCTGAGTCCCGCATTCTCCTTGCCCAGCGAGTCTATCTGGGCGATATAGTGGCGGAGCAGCCCCTTGAGGGTAGAGATCTCACCCTGAAGTTCCTTGATGCGCGCTGCCGACTTGACCTTCTCATTCTTGAGTTCATTCATTAGTTGCTCAACCTTGGCCTTCGCAGCAGTATATTTTGCCAATATCGTGTCGTTTGCAAGCCTCTGTGCCTGATCCTCATATTGCTGGAACTCTGAGTTGAGCATGTCAAACTCATTGCTGAGTTGGAGCTGCTCATTGTCAAGTTGAAGTTGCTCATTCTTGAGTTCAGCCTCCATCACCCTCGTCTTGAGCGAGGTCACCTGCCAGATACTTAGACCGGCCACAGTCAGGAGAAGCACTGCCATGACAATGGCTGCAATCAGTAGAGTCGATTTATTTTTCATACCTGTCTATAGGATACTTTGAATAATGCAATTTTCAAGATGCAAAATTACTAAACACCCCCGTCATTAACAAGTCCACGAGCGTATTTTTGTGATGATTTTGATGTGTCTGCTTGCTAATTTCATTGGTGTGGAGTAACTTTGCAAGGTTAATTCTCCATGATCAGAGCACATCGCATATTTACTATTCTTTCCGTGGCTGTCTCCGCCCTCGTTTGGTGTGGTTGCAGTTCCACCCGCCATGTCCCTAAGGGAGAATATCTCCTCGACAAGGTGCGTGTAAATGTCGATGGCGATGACAAGAACATCTCATCGCTAGAGATGCTCAACTATCTGCGCCAGACCCCTAACCACAAGGTGTTGGGATTCTGGAAACTCCAACTCGGAACATATAACCTCTCCGGCTCAGACACCACAAAATGGTATAATCGATGGGTGAGACGCATGGGGCAACCCCCGGTCATCTTTGACTCTGCCCTGACATCGGCTTCTGCCCGTCAGTTGAGACTCGCAATGATTAATCGTGGCTATTTGGATGCTCACGTCGAGGTAGACACTCTGATGAATATCCCTGGCAAGAAGATTGAGGTCGATTACAATATCATCACAGGCACACCTCACCGCATCACCCGCATGTCATATGACATCCCTGATTCAGCCGTAGCCTCAATTCTCTTGTCAGACTCCCTTCTCATGACCGTCCATCCCGGCGACAACTTTGACCGAGACAATCTGGAGGCGCAGCGTGTGCTGATGGCCCGCCGTCTGAAGGAGCATGGCTATTTCGATTTCACAAAGGACTATATAACATTTGTAGCCGATACGGCCGAGGTCTCCAAGGATGTATGGCTCACCCTTCGAGTCCGTCCACCCCGTCAGCGGCAAGATTCAGTACCCGCAGCGACCTCAAAAATCAGCCCTGCTCCTCACAAGAGATATCTGATAAAATCAGTGACATTCATCACAGACGGCTCATCGGTTCCAAAAGATACCGTCCACTATGGGGACATCTCTGTTGTCTATGGCAACGACCATTATCTCAAGCCCTCTCTCCTTGAAGAGAAATGCTTCATAACTCCCGGCACGCTCTATGACACCCGGGATATTGACCGCACATATGAGGCACTTTCCCGTCTAGGGATTCTCCATTCAATCATCATCGATCTCCTCCCGGCCGGAAACATGGACGAGACAGGACTCCTTGATGTGAGAATCCTTCTGTCAAGAAATAAGAAGCAGTCTGTGACATTTGATGTCGAGGGCACAAACTCTGAGGGAGACCTCGGTTTTGGCCTTGGCGCCACATACCAGCACCGCAATCTGGCCCGTGGTTCCCAGCTCTTCACCACTCGTCTCCGCATGAACTACGAGAGCCTATCCGGGAGTTTCAATGGCCTTATCAACGACCGCTACACTGAGTGGGCAGCCGAGACCGGCATCACATTCCCGCGGTTTGAGTTCCCGTTTGCCTCACGCCGTTGGCAGCGCCGCCTGAACGTGGCCACAGAGTTCGCAGCCTCCTTCAACTATCAGGAGCGCCCCGAATACACTCGCATCATCTCCGGTTTGGCCTGGAAATACAAATGGTACAACCGCACAAACACTCGCCGCCATGAATTCAACCTCCTGGATCTTAACTATGTCTATCTCCCTGAACGCACCAACAACTTTCTCGACCAGATAGCACCTGACAATCCCCTCCTGCGATATAGTTACGAGGACCATCTAATCATGAGCATGTCCTATCACTACTACCATTCCAATAAGCAGATTCCCTCGACCCTGATTAAGAAATACACGCTCCAGCCATTCGTCTACACCATCAGAGCCTCTGTGGAGACCGCCGGCAACCTCCTGTATCTGGCCGAGCTCATAGCCGGAGGCCACAGACGGGGAGGCGTCTATAAAGTGTTCGACACTCAATTCTCGCAATACATCAAAGGAGAGGCTGACTATTCCATTGCCCGAAACTTCACTCCCCGGCAGTCACTGGCATTTCACATTGGCGGAGGCATCGGTGTCCCTTACGGCAACTCTACGGTTCTTCCCTTCGAGAAGCGATTCTATGCCGGAGGTGCCAACGGTGTGAGAGGATGGAGTGTCCGCACTCTCGGCCCCGGAAGTTTCGACTCACACAACTCTGTGAGTTATTTCATAAATCAGTGTGGCGACATTCGCCTCGACCTCAGCCTGGAATACCGTGCTAAACTATTCTGGGTTCTCGAGGGAGCCGGCTTCATCGACGCAGGCAACATCTGGACCATCCGCAACTATGAGAATCAGCCGGGTGGCCTCTTCAAATTCTCAACATTCTGGAAAGAGATAGCATGGGCATACGGCTTTGGACTCCGCATGGACTTTGAATACTTCCTGCTCCGTCTCGATCTGGGCATCAAGGCTTACAATCCCGCCATGGGACAGGAGCGTTGGCCCATTGTCCATCCTCGTTGGAAACGCGACACCGCCTTCCACTTCTCCGTTGGCTATCCTTTCTGACATCAATTATCGAAAATGCACCTACTCAGCAATGAAACATTTAGTTATATTTGATCTCGACGGAACTCTGCTAAACACCATCGATGACCTCGGTGCAGCCACCAACTATGCTCTCCGCTCCGGCGGATTCCCCGAACATTCACTGTCATCATATCCGATGTTCGTGGGCCGTGGAGTCACCCGTCTCATGGAGCGTGCTCTCCCCGAGGACGCCCGTCGCCCCGATGTGATTGCCCCGATGCTCGCTAAATTCAAAGAGTATTACAATGAGCACCTCACTGACGCCACCGCCCCTTATCCCGGCATACCCGAACTTTTGCATACTTTGCAGGATATGGACATAAATCTTGCCGTAGCCTCAAACAAGTATCAGACCGCCGTGGAGCGACTCATCAACCACTTCTTCAGCGATGTGAAATGGAGCGCCATCGAAGGGCAGAAAGAGGGAGTCCCCACTAAGCCTGACCCCTCTGTCGTCTTCGAGATTCTCGGCAAAGCCCCCACCCGCAAGTCTAAAGTTTTATATGTGGGAGACTCCGGCGTAGACATGGAGACAGCACGCCGGGCATGTGTAGACTCCTGTGGCGTCACATGGGGTTTCCGCCCATTGAAGGAACTACGCGAAGCCTATGCCGACAATATAGCCAATACTCCTGATGATATATTGAAGATTGTTGTCAGGCCGGGGCTTGAACTCGAGAGCGAGTAAAGGCCCCTCTCCCTCCACATCTACAACCCTCACATCATCCGACTACTACTCCTGACCACTAGAAACATCATGAAACACATTACTGCAATACTCCTTCTTATCCTTCCCATATCCGCCATGGCTGTGGTTTCACCTTCTATTGAAGATTCCCTCTATCATCAGCTTTCCATAGCCACGACTCCTGAAGACTCTATTCAGATTCTAACAAATCTCTATGACTTGCTCCCACGAAAAAAGTCTATTGAGATAGGAAACCTTGCAATCCCCGTGGCGCGTCGCGCCCACGACACTGCATCCGGCCTCGACCTTATCAGAAATCAGGCCAATAGATACATGAGAAGCGACTCAATGCTCCGCGCGCTTCGAAGAACCACCTTCGAGTGGCCCGAGAGCGAGGACCGCACAGAGACCCTGACTTTCATTGCCATGATGGACAATATGCGCCGCGGCCGATATGGCGATGAGAATGAGCGCCAACAACTTCTGGACGACATCCTGGTCCGCATGAGAGACGACAAGGAAGAGGATGACTATGGGCATATTGAGCTTCTGCATGGCATCTGCATGCTGCTTTCCTATAACGGCGGCAACTCTGAACTGCTCACCGTCTATATGGACACCCTCGGCTCTCTCGTGAGACGTCTCCCCCCCACATCCTATGCTATCCGAAATGCCTACGATGTCCATGCATCCTCGGCTTATTCCACTATATCACCCGAGAAATCTGTCGACTCTGATATCAGGCTCATTAATAATATTGAGCGCCTTGAGAGATACTATAAGGACAAAGGTCGCAATTACCGCAACTACGACACCACATACTATACCATCTACACTCGTCTTCTCTCAAATTACAGAAGCCTCTCCCCGGCTCAGGTAGAGGACTTCTATAGTCGGGCCATCTCGTATCTGGACAAGGATCCGGCCATTGAGAAGACCTATAACCAATTCCCGGCCCCTGACATCTACTATGCCTTTTATCATGGTGACTATGCAAAGGCTGCCCGGCTTATCAAGAACTCAGAGATACCCAAGCCAAAACAGTTGTTTGTCACACGCATGCTGATGGAGTGTGCTGACTCAATCGGAGATGAGCACCTTCTCCGCGAGGCTTCAAGGGAATATGCATCCCTCATAGAGGAGGAACTTGAAGAGCGTTCACATGGCTCCTACAGAGAACTCCAGGTGGCTTACTCACTCTACGACATGAAGAACCATCTTTCTGAAATGGAGCGCGAGCGCGATGCCCGATATGCTGCCATACAGCGATGGATCATCATCGGCTCATGCATAGTGCTGCTCGTCCTCATAGCCCTTCTGATACTGTTGCTCAACAAGTCACGCAAGAACAAAGAGATGGCTAAGAAACTCAAGCAGAGCAATGACCTTCTCAAGGCAGAGAGCGAAAATCTGCGACTGTCGCGCGAGGAGTCTGTGCGCGCGCGTGCTCAGGCGGAGAAGGCCAGCAACATGAAGAGCGACTTCATCAAGAATATGAGCTATGAGGTGAAAGTCCCTCTGCAGGCCATCACTGAATACTCACGCCTCATTGCAGACTGTGCCCAGAACTCCGGCAGCAAACACATCACAAGGTTCGCTGACATGCTCGAGGTCAATTCCGAACTTCTTTCCACTATCGTCAACGATGTGTTGCGACTCTCTGACGTCGAGTCATCCCCGCTTCCCCTGCATCCCCAGCCCGTCAATCTTCAGAAACTCTGTGAGGCCTCAATCGAGGCCATGCACAACCAGGTGCACACCGGAGTGAAATTGATTCTTGATACAGAGTCAACACCTGACCTCAATATTTTCACAGACCCGCAGAGACTGCAGCAGATTCTCAACAACCTGCTCACAAATGCGGCTAAATTCACATCTGAGGGCTCCATCACAGTCTCCTGCAAGGAGAACCCCACACTCTCCACCATCGAGATCTCTGTGACCGATACTGGCATAGGCATCAATCCTGAGAACCGTGAGAAGATATTCGAACGGTTTGTCAAACTTAACCATGAGTCTAATGGAGCGGGCCTGGGCTTGACCATCGCTCGCATCATTGCACGAAGAATGGGCGGTGACCTCAGGCTCGACTCATCATTCCGCGGCAAGGGGTCACGATTCATCCTCACCCTTCCAAAGAAGGATCAGAATACATAACTTATTCCCATATTGAAAAGTCCGGTGTTGTCATGTCGGATCCAATTAAATTTCCCTTGACATGTCAATCGGAGAGTCGGAGTCACATTGAGGGCAAAGCCAAGGCCGAAATCCAGCCCGATATGTGAACGGCGGGTTGTCACATCATCCATCCCGCCCTCTCCAAGGGTGAGGGGCTGGTCAGTGTGTGAGTGATGATTCCATGAACCGAAGTTAACACCCAGGATGTGATAGACATACCATTTCCCCGAACGGTCCAGGCTCCACGGTCCGTGATAGTCAATGTTCACAAGTATAGCATCTCTGTCCCTGTGGCGGAACACATAGTCTATGCTTGGCGCAAGGAGGAAATGGCGGGAGAAAGCATACGAGAACTGAAGCCCCGCAGACGCACTGCGGTTTGTGGTGACATATCCGGCTGTCACTCCCACAGTCTTCTGACCCCGCTCAATTCCCTGCGCTGAGGACTGCGATGTGAAGAGTGAACCGATGGTTAAGATGGCGGTTGCGGTGAGGACTGATAAGACTCTCATTATTGATGCGTGAATGGATGGTTTGTATAATTCTCTCTATATAACGGATGGGTGGTAAGGATTGTTTTATCAGAATGCAAATCTGAACATGAATCTTATTCCATGACGGCAGGCATCCGGATTATCCCTGTAGGTTAGTCGCCATGTATAGTCGATGCGGAGCACTTTCAGCACATTGTCCACTCCGACTCCTGCCTCCATGTAAGGGGTCGAGGTCATTGTGCATGTATGCGCTATGGCCGGAAACTCTAGCAGGTCAGCGTGAAGCCACGGACGGTTCTTGGCGCTCAGATGCCCCCACAGGCCACGGAATATCAGTGCCTCTCTCAGTTTCAGACGTTTGAAACCGGGAATGAGGTTGAAAAGTGTCCCATTGGCCCAGTAAGTGAAGTCCCACTGTAGATATGAGTCGTTGATAAACTCCATGGGGTTCATCAGAGGGAAAGTCTCCAATTGTATGAAGTAAGAGAGGTTTGCATTAGGTATCAGCAGGTTCGGCCACGATGTTTGCGTCCATGTGTGTCCACCCTTAAGCAGAACATCTGTAAACCCAAATGCCGAAAACCAGAAGCGCTTGCTGAACGATGCCTCTGTCGTCGATACAGCAAAGCGGTTTCCGCCCAGACCTTTAGGGGCATATGTGTGTGTGAGTGTGAAAATCGGCGCATCAAAGTTGATAGGGAGGCGTCCTGTGGTCATCTGGAAGAATTTCTCTCCTGGTGCATAGCGCAGTTCCAGTGTGGCTGAGTTGGTGGTCAGGTGTCCGAACGTATGCCCATAGCCATTGGTCAGGGAAATAAACTTTGTCGGCTCGAGCCTCTCGCTTTTGAGCCTGGCGGTGAGCGAGAAATTATTCTCCGTCTCAAGGATATATTCTAGTTTGCAGACCCTCTCATACAGCATCTGGACATCCTCAGCCCTGCGCCACGACAGAAACATATTGTCCTGATTGTTTGTCACAAAACTCTGGCCCAGCATTTTCATGTCATACAGATGGGTGAGGCGGATGGAGTGGACAGGAAACTCCCTCGAATGATAGTCCTTATCGTTAAACGAGTATTCCCCTTCAATCCCATATTTCCATCTGTGGTCCTTGAATCCATACGCACCATACGCCCGTCCAAACCATCTCTTGGACAGGTTAGCGGTAGTGATACCTCCAAGACGTAGCCTCAGTCCTTCCACGGCATTATGAGAAAAAAGCGAGGTGAGAGGGCCGATGTCAAAGCGAGATCTCTTGGCGGTAGGGATATAACCCTTAGAGACAATCCTCACAATCTTCTCGCCCCAATAGAATATCGGGACACTGCGAAACCTCTCCATCATCCTCTCCATATTCTTCTCGCCGTGGGCTATCGGAGCCGTGCGTTTTGCCTCCCAGTAAGCGTCATCCCGACTATAAGCCGCAATGTCATAGACCTGGTCGAGCCCTCGGTCAAATATGCTCTGGTCTTCGAGAGGGGAGAAGTTATGTCCGGTATACACGTTCTTTCTGCGTGTATAAAGTCCCGGCATACCGGGCAAAAGGGTAGCCTCCATCACCAGTTCATCCGAAGTCTTGAGGCGTGTCCCGTCAGGAGCACGCTCAAATTCCTGGGTGATAAGCATATTGTTCACGAAGTTGAGGTTGATGTCGTGTGGCACACGCATCACTATCCGTTTGATAAACATTGTCGAGTCCCCGAGCGGCACATAAAACCGCCCTGTGAACCCCATAGAGGCTGCATTGCGAGGAACAAATGTCAATTCCACACACTTCAGCGAGTCTACCTCTACAGTGTCCGTGAGATAGAATTTGTAGAAGTCGGGGGCTATGCGTGATAGCGGGCTCACAAAACGAGTCTGGAGCAGATTGATGTCATTCTGATAGACATCTATCTCTCTCAACACATCCTCATAGAGTATCTGAAGGCTCTGTTGGTCAATAAACTCATCCATGCCTGAACGACGCAGACCATGGACATACTCTTTCTCCCCCTCAGGTTGCAGCCGGTGATTGACTGTCGACAGTTTCTCTCTGACAGAAATATTGAGGATAGGCTTCCCCGTTATTATGGATGTGTCTATGTATTCCTTGACAAAGTCAAACTTGCCTGGTTTGGCCGCTGAGTCTTCCTCATGATGATAGTCATTTATAGCCATCGTGATTCGCTCATACTTGTCATAGTTATAATAGTCGTGTGTCTTACGCGGGTCGGTGAGCTCGTTGGTAGCCCTGATCCTTTCCATGAACTCAACAGCGGGATTGTTCTTCTTTGAATAGTGTTCCTTACGGGGCTTGGCTATGACAGTTGAGAGTTCCACTCCCGTGGGCCTGAGGAGAATGTCAAACTTTCCCGACCCGGGTGAGACCTTCACTCTAGTGGCCTCATAGCCCATGGCTCCTGATTGGATGGAGTCAAACTGCAGCGCGGTCGTGATTTTATATCTGCCCAGATCGTCAGAGAGTGTGCCGCGGTCTGTCCCTATCAGCAGAATTGTAGCATAAGGGATAGGCTCAAGCGTCGAGGCATCGCGCACCGTACCCGAGAGCGTTACATTGCCTCCCGACAGCCTGGACCCTATGAGCGAGAATAGGACAAATACATATGTCAAGAGTGTGCGCAAGCGCATGTGACAATTCTTTACCTTGGAAATTAGTGTCGGAGGAGAGCCGAATTTTTTGCAAAGTTACAACAAAAATGGGATTTTATACATCAGTAGAACAAGAAAGTCACATTCCATGGTTTTGATTGCGGATATATTTCCTATTTTTGCTTCAAATGATTACCTTTGTCAATGTTCTTAAGATAATCATCAACAATGGCTAAGGAAATAGAGCGAAAATTCCTAGTGAAGGACAGAAGTTATGCCGAAATGGCAACTGAATCGCGGCCCATCAAGCAGGCTTATCTCTCCGTAGCCCCGGCTCCTACCGTAAGGATTAGGGTTAGCGGCCTGAAGGCATGGATAACTATCAAGAGTCTCAACAAAGGAGCCGTGCGCGACGAATGGGAATACTATATCCCCCTCGACGAGGCAGAGGAGATGGCGGCCTCTCTCGCTGGAGGATGGTCCATTGATAAAGTCCGCTATATCGTTGAATATAAGGGGTGGAGATGGGAGATAGATGAGTTTAAGGGGCGACTTGACGGATTGACGGTGGCCGAGGTTGAGATGCCATCGGCCACCGCCAATCCTCCGTTGCCACCATTCATTGGTGTCGAGGTGACAGGAGATGAACGTTATTACAATTCGTCGCTTGCCGCGGCCGAGTCAGTGCCTCACCCCTTGTAGAGATAACGCTTTATAGAGCGCTTGGGGGTCTTCTCAAACTCCTCATCACGAAGTTTAAAGCCAATCACCTGGGAATAAGAGGGCAGCTCAGAGTTGAGTGTGCGGATATTCTCTTCCATAATCTTCTGTATATCATCCCTTGAGATGTTTTGTGATGTTGCGCTCTCGAGATCTGGAAATATAAGCGCTGTCAATCTTCCGCCACCTGAGTCGACAATCAGGCTCTCACTCACATAGGGCATATTGTTGAGTTTATCCTCTATCTCCTCAGGATAGATATTCTGACCGGAGGCTCCGAGAATCATGTTCTTGTCGCGTCCGCGGATATAGATAAAACCGTCTTTATCAATGTTGCAGATGTCACCGGTGTTGAGCCAACCATCCTTGAGAGCCGCCGCTGTGGCCTCTGGATTCTTATAATAGCCCAGCATCACGTTGTCACCCTTCACCATCAGGACGCCGGGCTTCGTGGCGGGCTCATCAGACTCCACATAACCCTCCATGCGGTCCACAAAACGTCCGCACGATGCCATTCGGTTCTCATTCCAGGGTGCATACGCTATGAGCGGTCCACACTCCGTCATCCCAAATCCAACGGTGTAGGGGAACTCTATCCTTCTGAGGAATTTCTCAACATCCTTGTTGATGGCTGCGCCTCCTATGATGAGTTCCTGAAGATTCCCTCCGAAGGTCTCAGTCAGACGACTCTTGACCTTAGCCAGAAGTTTGTCGTCGAGAAACGGAACTTTCAGCATCAGTTTCATCAGAGGCTTTTCAAGAAGTGGGAACACACGGGTGCGGATTATCTTCTCGATAATCAGAGGAACGACAATGATGACCGGCGGATGCACATTGGCAAATGCCTCCATCAGGATTCTTGGCGACGGCGTGCGTGTCAGGATATTTATGTGGTTGCCACACGCAAACGGCCTGAGCATGTCTGTAGTCAGGCCATACATGTGTGCTAGGGGCAGCATACACACCACACCGTCGCCCGGCTTGGCCGGAAGATGGTCTACACAGAATTTCAGATTGGACCACAGAGAGCGATAGGGGAGCATGACCCCCTTCGAGAATCCTGTTGAGCCTGAGGTATAGGAGATGAGACAGAGCTCATCCCTATCCTCCTTGAAATATTTGATATCTTCAGGCGTGAATCTATCAGGATATTCACGTCCGAAGAGCTCATTAAGATGTGCGCGTGCGCTGTCCAGTTTCTTCGAGCGTGAGAAGAGCAGAGAGAAGTCTTCCAGCGAGATGACTCCGGCTAGCGCAGGGAGTCCGTCCGGATTGAGCGAGTCCCAATGGTTTTCATCCAGAAATGCCAGTTTGGCATCGGCGTGGACTATGAGTTGCTGAATATTGTCAGGTTTGAAGTCCGGAAGGATCGGCACTATGACCGCTCCATAGGTGACTGTGGCCAGAAAGGCCACGCACCACAGCGACGAGTTCTTGCCACACAGTGCTATCTTGTCCCCTGGCTTAAGCCCTGTCTCGCGAAACAGAATGTGGAGTTTGGATATCTTGCGGGCTACGTCCTTGTACGTCAGCGTTGACGCTGTCGTCGAACCGAGATCGGTCAACACCGGTCGGTCCCAATACTGTTTAATCGCTGCGCTGATATATTCATTCAGGCTCTTGCAGTTGGCAGTCATATAGTTAGTGTTTTTAGTTTTTTGCAGATTATTGTCATCTTCTCTCCGTCAGAACCTGTAGTGCCAAAAAGCATCAGGTCTCCACCCTCCTTTATCCCGAGTTTCTTGACAAGTTCCGGAGCGCGGAGCGGAAAGTTGCGTACGGCAACGTTAATTTCCGGATAGCGCTCACTCACTTCCTTGATTCCGCGTTTGTTGAAAGGCACAATCTCTATTATGCCATATGCCTCCCCCGGGAAAGCCTGATGTGGCTCGGCTGAGAAATATAGGTGAGAGAAAGGACTCAGTTTCTTGACTCCATCCATCACTACATTGCCTCCACCCTTCATTACGGCAGGAAAGGGCTGAAGCAGAATCTCTCCGGGCTTTGGCACTCCGTAGCTGACCCGGATATGCGGTCTGACCGTATATTCTCCATGTCCCGCGGTGACACACCTCACATTGTCACTCCCTGAGCCTGGAAGGATGAACAGCAGTTCCTTACATTCACTTGCTGTCCCCGTAACCACCGGATCGGCTCCAAATTCACTCAATGAGTCAGCGTTGAGCATAGGTGAGGCCTTGACAATTATCTTCCTGCCCCTTTCCATGAGCAACGGCATCAGAGAGATGACATCGGGATGACAGTTCCTCAATGTGAAGTGTCGCCCGGCGCTGTCTCTACGGGCCGGGTCTATATATATTACATCAAATGTGTCATAATTGTTCTTCAGCCACTCTGTGCTGTCCCCCTCAATGACAGTGACGCTCTCTGAAAGTCCAAGCGTCTCAACATTTTGTCTGAGGACAGACGCTGTTCGTGAGTCAATCTCAATAGCCGTGACCCTACTCCCCCTCGTAGCCATCGCAATAGCATCCACCCCCAGGCCAGCAGTCATGTCAAGAACACGGCTACCCTCCGGGACCATCGAGGCGTGAATCTCAGCGATGGCCTCAGATGTTGCCATCTCAGTCACAGAGAGTGATGGGAAAATGAAATTTTGGACAGTAATGAGTTTGGGGAACTTCATTGCTCCCTTTTCCCGACACTCAGCCTGAAGAATCTCCTCCATCTTCACCGGGTCGCCGTGATATTTCAGCCGGAGCCTGGCAAAGTCACTGCTCATTGTCCTATCACGCTTTTCTTTGGCTTAGTGGCCTGAAAATCCTTTATGTAGTTAGGTGTGCTGTATGCTGTGTCTATGAAACCGCGGCTTGCATATGCTTTCTCAGCCAGTGCGGTCATATCTACCGCCAGCGGGACAATGTCGGGTATCCATCTGGCGTTTTCGGCCTTGATCACCCCCTGGGCTTTTTCACTTCCGTTGCCGAAGAACAACACCGGTCTCCCGGTCCCCAGCAAGTCGCTGTAACTGTTCTCATCCAGTATCAGCGGCTTCTGATCCATGAGAGGCAGCAGGGCAAAGTCATAGGCGCCGGTATAGACCTCCATGCGCCGTGCATCCACCATGGGGACAAATATCTCATCTCCGGTCAGCGAGTCGTCTGAGAACATCACCTCTGTGCACATGAGCTTCAATGTGTCCACCCCTATAAGAGGGACGTCAAGTGCATATGCCAATCCTTTGGCTTCCGAGAGCCCGATGCGCAGGCCCGTGTAGCTGCCCGGCCCCATAGACACCGCCACGGCCTCTATCTCCATCTCGCGCTCCGAAGCAAAGTCAAGGCAATCCTTGATAAATCCGCTGAGAGTCGACGCATGGTTGCGCCCGTTCATCTCCTCGCGGTGAGTAAGCACCATCCCCTCAGCCGTCAGAGCGACTGAGCAGGCTGTCGATGATGTCTCAATGTTGATAATTACTGCCATTTATTCATCCTGAAATGCACCACGGGCCAGCAGGTCGCGATAGCCCACATTGAAATAATGACGCTCAAAGTCCTTTGGCCTAAGAATTCTGGAGTCCCATATGATCAGATCGAGGTCTATGGGAATCACCCCCTCCAGTGTCTTCACTTGTGTACGCCCGTGCAGCGCCTCCCAGTCCTTTAGACTCTTCATGAGGTGCTCCTCACTCAGTGGTGACAGTCCGTGTATCACAGCGTTGAGATATGGCTTGTCTTTACCGTTAAATGGTTCTGACTCATAGACCGCCGAGACTGAGCATTTGTGAAGGATGCCGCAGATATATTCTGTGGCTTGAGATATCTGATACTCTCGGTCGACTGTATTGCTCCCAAGTCCGATGGTGCAGGGCGTGAAGTGATCCATAATTAGATTCTTAATTTTGTGGTATGCCTTTCATTGTGAGCGCTATGCGGCCGCGCTGGACATCTACATCGAGTACCTTGACCCTGACGGTCTGGCCTATGCTCACAATCTCAGCCGGCGAGGAGATGAAACGATCCGACAACTGAGAGATATGTATGAGCCCATTCTCCTTTATGCCCAGATCGACGAATACACCGAATGCCGTGATATTGTTGACCTTACCCGTGAGTTCTTGACCAAGGTGAAGATCCCCGATGCCATGAGCGCCCTCCTCATAGACCGGCTCCTCTATGGTGTCGCGAGGGTCGCGTCCCGGCTTCTCAAGTTCAATCACAATATCCGTTAGGGTAGGGAGGCCGGCCTCCTTAGTCACATACTTGTCAAGCTCGATATTGTGCAGCAGATTCTTATCACGTGTCAGGCGGACAACGTCAGCATTCATATCTTTTGCCATCTGCTCAACCAGAGCATATCTCTCCGGATGCACTCCCGTATTGTCAAGAGGGTTGGTGCCTCCCGGAATCCTCAGGAATCCGGCCGACTGTGTGAATGCCTTCTCGCCCATGCGCGAGACATTCATGAGCTCACTCCTTGTGGAGAATGGCCCGTGCTCCTCTCTATATCTCACAATATTTGATGCCAGTGTAGGCCCGATTCCGGCCACATACGACAGCAACTGCCTTGAGGCGGTGTTGACATTGACACCCACTGAGTTGACACAGTTCTCAACAACATAGTCAAGCGCATCCTTGAGCCTTGTCTGGTCAACATCGTGCTGATATTGCCCCACACCGATACTCTTCGGATCAATTTTCACAAGCTCAGCGAGCGGATCAAGCAAACGGCGCCCTATCGACACGGCGCCACGCACCGTTACATCCTGATCCGGGAACTCCTCTCTAGCCACCTCTGAGGCAGAATAGATTGATGCCCCGCTCTCACTGACAGAGTAGACCTGCACCTTGCGCGGAAACACCACATCGTTCAGGAATCTCTCAGTCTCACGGCCGGCCGTCCCGTTGCCCACGGCTATGGCGTCAATTCTATACCTGTCCACCATATAGCAGAGCGTGTCCGCGGCCCCGACAAAATCATTGGCAGGTGGGGTAGGGTAGATGACTTGATGATCAAGTAGTTTACCCTGCTCATCCAATGCAACAACCTTACATCCGGTCCTATAGCCGGGGTCGATTGCCAATACTCTCTTCCGTCCCAATGGCGCAGCCATGAGAAGTTGACGCACATTGTCGGCAAACATCTGGATAGCAGCCGTGTCGCTCTTCTCCTTGGTGGCATTTGCTATTTCCGTCTCTATCGATGGCCTCATCAGGCGCCTATAGCCATCCTTGACAGCAGCGCGCACTAAGGCAGCACATTCAGGCGTGGCCGTCGACCTGACAAACATCCTGGTAAGACGCTCTATCATCTCATCATCATCGATTGAGATGCTCACCTTCAGTATCCCGTCATCCTCCCCACGTCTCATGGCCAGATATCTGTGTGACGTGCAGGTGCGCAGCGGCTCAGAGAAGTTAAACCATGCCTGATAATTGGCACCCTCTTCTTCCTTGCCCTTGACAACCTTCGATGTGATCACTGCCGAGCGCTGATAGCGTGAGCGCACTATGCCTCGCGCCTTCTCGCTCTCACTCACCCATTCTGCGATGATGTCAGAGGCACCCGCAAGAGCAGCCTCCTTGCCACCCTCGACCTTGAATTTCATCGCGGCTTTAGCCGGATCCTCGAGGGTCTGTGACATTATCATCTTCGCCAAAGGCTCGAGTCCAAGTCCTCGTGCAGCCTGTGCACGTGTGTTACGCTTTGGCTTGTAAGGCAGATATATATCCTCGAGAACCACCGGATCCAGAGTCTCCTCAATCCTTGCCTCTATCTCAGGAGTGAGGGCATCCTGGCTCTTTATGACGCCTGTTATATATTCCTTGCGTTTATCAAGCTCCGTCAGTTCCTGGTGACGGGTGAGGACAGCGTGGACTGTCGCGTCATCCATTGCACCGGTTGCTTCTTTGCGGTAACGGGCTATGAATGGAACCGTGGCTCCCTCATCGAGAAGCCTGAGACATGCGGCCACATGCTTGCGCAGATGTGTCCCGAGTTCGCGGGTGATGATATTTGCGTGAACGTTGACCATTAGAGATGTTGTAGTTGAGAATCTTTTTTCCTAAGTGTGATGACGGTGATTTCGGGGGTAGCCCCTATGCGAGCCGGGAACCCCACTGTCCCTATTCCTATGTTTACGTATAGTTGATGACCCTTGTCATCCTTATAGAGCCCTCCCCATGTCGGATATCGCAGAGCTGCCGGTGAGACTCCGGCTATCTCTATCTGCATTGCATGTGTGTGCCCTGAGAGCGTCAGAGGGATATTGACTCCCTGATTGCCTGATATTGAGTCGGTCCAATGAGCCGGATTGTGCGACAGAAGTATCTTGGTGACCGAGTCCGACAGCGTTGGATATGCCCTGCTCAGCGACCCGTAGATGGGGAAGGGGGGATCCCCGATATTCTCCACCCCGATTAAGGCTATTGAATCACCACCTTGCCTGAGCATCTCCGTCTCATTCAGAAGCAGTCTCCATCCCATCCTGCCTATTGCATCCCGGAGATATCGACGGCTTTCCTCCTTGGTCTCAGCAGACTCCCAGTCAGCATAGTCGCCATAATCATGATTGCCTAGAATGGCATATACGCCATCCTTGGCCGTAAGGCCTGAGAGCGAGGAAATATGTGGTGTGATTTCATAGGAGCGAGAGTTCACAATATCCCCTGTGAAGAGTATTACGTCTGGCCCTGTCTCATTGATAGCGCTTACCACACGCTCCAGATATTCGTTTGAGTCACCATATGTCCCCGTGTGGAGGTCTGAGACCTGTACCATGCGGTATCCATCAAACGCAGCCGGAAGCCCCTCAATCTCAATCTCCACCTCTCGAATGTCTAGATTGAACCGGTTCACCAGCGCGCCCCACCACATCACACAGAAAATACCAATCCCGGCCGACGTGGCTATGGCTGGAACCCACGGGAGACGCCGCCGGTGAAACAGTTGAGGAATACGTCCGATGAAATCTATGATGATGAAGATATACTTAGCGACATACACGCTCACATACCCATACAACATCCACATCACAGCCAAAAGCGAGTTGCCCTCCGCACCGCGTCTGGGCAGGCTCACCACCACTATGAAGAATATCCACAGGGCCACCGAACTCCATAATTGTATGCGTGAGGGTATGGCAGACCGAAATCTCTTTCGACACACATTATATATATAGGCGTCGACAGCGAGATTAAGGACTATGAGTGTTATGACCGGAAGTAAGGGTAGTCTCATGAAATATCAACAATATCCCGTGGCAAGTAGTTTATTGCGTAGCGGATTGGCATACATCGTATACATATAGGTGCGCATGAAATTCCTCTCCTGCTTCGTTATGTCTGGGACATCTACCTTGTCCAGCTGACCCTCGATATAAGCCTCAACCTGAGCAGCCTCCTCGGCCGTATAGCGGTCTGTATACATGTCTGTGTCAAACGCTCGGTCATACGTCACATAGTTGATGGGAAAGATCTTATACCCCCCATGGATGCCACAGTCGATGCTGTGGCAAACCCTGTCGATAATCTCATTCTTATCCATACCTTCGCCCATCGGCTCTATCATCGGAGTCAGGCAGGAGGCAAACGACACATGCACTCTTCCCTTGAACCCCATCAGTCCAGTCTCCATAGAAAACAGGTCATCATGCTGCGTCTTCTTGAACGTCGGGTCGCGGTGGCTCAGCAGATACTCCCTGGCCTTCAGATAGTCATTTGGATCAAACTCATACGAGATGGCAACCGGGAAGATGTTTAGCTCAGCAAGATTGCTCGCCGTGTTTCCGCCGCCACCCAGGCCAAGCATCTTCAGCACACTTTTCTGAGTACGGTCACTCGAATCCTTGGCGCGTCCTTCACGCTGGGCTATCCAGACACTCTCGTTCTTGACCGTGATGGCGTGGTGAATATAGCCTGAGAGTTGCTTAGCCGCATTGAGCGCCTGGCGCGTTGGCAGATTGCGTTTAACGATAAAACTTCCGTTGAGTTTTACGAGGTTCGAAATCCAGTCATATATAAGGAGATTGTCTCCGATAGCCACTTCAGAGGTGGGAAGCCCCTTGTGGAGGAAACAAAGATTCAGAAACGATGCGTCAAGGACGATGTCTCTGTGATTCGAAATAAATGTATATGCTCGTCCCGGCTCAGCATGCTCAAGCCCCGAAGACGTGATTCCGGAAGTTGTCTTGCTCTCAAGCGTCTCGAGAAATCCCTGCATGACACGGGTCTGAAACTCATGCTTAGTGTTGCAACTTTTCAGAACTTTCGTGAATGAGGCGAAATCCATATCTGGAAGAACCCATCTGACGGCATGTTCAAAACCAGGGTCAGAGGCAAGTTTTTCTATATTTTCGACAAAATGGACGTCGTCGTAGGGAGCAATCTCTGAATAATCCATATTAGCGTTCATTATACGCATTTTTAGAAAAGATGAGTCAAAGTTAGTGGTTTTATGCTAACCTTGCAAGAGCGTGAGGCCCTAAATATATTTCAAGCCTGCATCAATTAAGTTTTTTTGACAAAAGAAGATCTTCACCAAATCCATTATAACCGATGTTGCCATATCCTCCTCCTGCCGTTTAAAACGGATGCAATCTCCATGAATTTAAGGAGATTGCATCCGCATCGTGGGTCTATCAATAAGCCTTGCGATAGAGTTCAAGCACCTCCTCGCGTGTACAGTCGCGAGGATTGCCTGGTGTGCATACATCTGCCATCGCTGCGTCTGCCAGACGCTCCAGATCCGATTCCTTCACGCCAAGCTCTGAGAGATGCTGGGGAATTCCCACCCTCAGCGCCAGGTCCTTGACGGCCTTGACCGCTGCCTCAGCAGCCTCCTCATCCGTCATCCCCGGAGTATAGACATCCATGGCCTTAGCGATGATGCCATACTTCTTGATGGCTGCGGGAGCGTTATACTCCATCACAAGGGGCAGGAGCAGCGCATTGGCCACACCATGAGGGATATCAAAGATGGCGCCAAGCGGATGAGCCATTCCGTGAACCAGGCCAAGCCCGACATTCGAGAATGCCATTCCTGCGATATACTGTGCCACAGCCATACCGTTGCGGGCCTCAGCATCCTTCGGATTGTTCACGGCTGTCTCCAGGTAGCGGTTGATCATCTCTATTGCCTTGATCTCAAACATGTCGCTCATCTCCCATGCCCCCTTGGTGATAAGACCCTCGATGGCGTGGGTCAGGGCATCCATTCCTGTCGAGGCGGTCAGACCCTTCGGGAGCGTATACATCAGTTCTGCGTCCACAATGGCGATGGCGGGAATGTCGTTGGGGTCAACGCATACCATCTTCTTCTGGTTCTTCTCATCGGTGATTACATAGTTGATTGTCACCTCGGCCGCCGTGCCGGCAGTAGTGGGAAGGGCTATGATGGGAACTGATTTTGAATGAGTGGGAGCCACACCCTCGAGTGAGACCACATCGGCAAACTCAGGATTATTGGTGATGATGCCGACGGCTTTGGCTGTGTCCATCGACGAGCCACCTCCGATGGCTATGATGAAGTCTGCCCCCGACTCTGCAAATGCCTTCACACCGGCATTCACATTACCCACTGTCGGATTAGGCTTTACGTCACTGAATACTTCATAGGGGATTCCTGCGGTGTCAAGCACCTCCAGAACCTTCCCTGCCACGCCAAACTTGATGAGTTCCTTGTCTGTCACTACAAGGGCCTTGTGCAGCCCGAGTCGTTTGATTTCTTTAGGCAACTCCTGGCGAGCGCCCGGTCCGAAATAGGACACCTCGTTGAGTACAAAACGGTTAACCATGTCTTTAGATATGTTTTTCTGATGAATGTGAGGAATTTTTTTACAAAAATAGTGATTTGTCGTTAACTGACAAACTAAGGCGCTATGAAAAAAAGCAACTTTTTGAATCATTCCTCCTGTTATCCCCTGAACTTTTCAGAAATCAATAGCGTTCTACAATTGAAACGATTCAACTATTTAAACAAGAGAGATTCAATTTCATCCGCACTTCTCAGGAAAGAAGAGGAAGCGGCTTCACCGGAAGGCTCCCGCACGGTTCGGCTCTCATGGCCGGGACATGCGGGAGCCTTCCGTTTATCTGCCATACGTGCCTATGCTGACAGTGTCCTCAGCCACATTCACATTGTGTCTCTTGAACACCCTCCGCGCATTTGCCGCAAACGCATCGCGCTGCTGTCGTGCCGCTCCCTTCACCTCATCAGACTCCACAGGCAGCAATTTGAAGTTATCTCCCTTATTGATAGGTTGCTGAGTGAACACGAGCCTGTATGATGCACCCTTCACATATGGTCGCCCCATCACGTCCCGGGCCAGTTTCACTCTCACCATGGCACCGCCACGGGTGTCCGTGGTGCGCATCGCCGAGATGAAGTTGCCAAGTGAATAGACCGTCAGGGTAGGGGTGCCGGTCAGCGGCGCCCGTTCAAGTTTCATAGGCTGGATCACATGTGGATGACCACCTATTATCATCTCTACGCCAAGCGACGTGAGAAATTCTGCAAGCGACTTCTGCGTTTGGTTTGGAAGAAGTCTATACTCATCTCCCCAGTGGATGCATACCGCTATGAGCTCAGCCCCCGCCTCGCGCGCCTCACGGACATCCAGGGCCATCAACTCTCTGTCGATATAGTCAATCTCTACAGGAGTTCGCTTAGTTATCCCGTTTGTCCCATAGGTGTAGTTCAGAAATGCCACCTTAAACCCGTTTATATCCTTGATCAACGGAAGGATAGACTCCCTGTGTGCCGCGTCACGATAAATCCCAACCCACGGGACATTGTTTCTCTCAAACGTCTCGATGGTCCTCAGAAGCCCTTTGTCTCTGCGGTCAAGGATATGATTGTTGGCGGAGAGCATCAGGTCAAACCCTGCATCAGTCAGAGCCGAAAGATAATTGTCGTGCGCACAGAACATCGGATAGCCCGAATAGGGCGCTCCTCCCAGCGGTGTCTCAAGATTCACCACCGCATAGTCTGCCGACTCAATATAGGGCTGAAGTGCTGTGAAATACGGCGAGTAGTCGAGTGATCCGTCTGCACACCGGGCAGCATCTATCTGTCGTTGATGCTGCATGGCATCCCCGGCAAACACTATCTCTGCACTGTCTGCCGGAATCAGAAGTGCAGCGAGCGCTACAAGAATCTCAAGCATCTCATCCTCACAAATAAATCTCCTTCTTGGCGGCCAGGAGGGTGTTCTTCATGAGTGAGCAAATGGTCATCGGCCCCACACCACCGGGGACAGGTGTGATAAAGGCACATTTCTCCGCCACATTATCGAAGTCCACATCTCCGCGGAGCCTGAACCCAGATTTGCGTGTAGCGTCAGGGACACGGGTTGTGCCCACGTCTATCACTGTAGCGCCGGGCTTCACCATATCGGCTGTCACAAACCCCGGATGACCGAGAGCGGCTATGATGATATCGGCCTCTGAGCAAATCTCCTTAATATCCTCTGAAGCACTGTGTAGCACAGTCACCGTAGAGTTGCCCGGATTGGCTTTCTGCATCATAAGCGACGCCACCGGCTTGCCCACAATATTGCTGCGCCCCAGCACCACACAGCGTTTACCCTTGGTCGCTACATTATAGCGCCTCAGCAGTTCTATGATACCCGACGGGGTCGCCGAGACAAAGCAAGGCAGACCTATGGACATACGTCCAACGTTCACCGGATGAAAGCCATCCACATCCTTGCGATAGTCGATAGCCTCGATGATCCGCTGCTCCGAGATATGCTTCGGGAGCGGAAGTTGCACGATGAAACCATCTACTTCAGGGTCTTTGTTAAGTCCTTCGATGGCCTTCAGAAGTTCCTCCTCCGTGACGTCTGCCTCATAGCGGATCAGCGTCGAGCGGAATCCACACACCTCACATGCCTTTACCTTGTTTGCCACATAGGTCTCTGACCCTCCGTCGTGGCCCACGAGGATTGCTGCAAGATGGGGTCGGCGCTTGCCGGATGCCACCATAGCCTCTACCTCAGCCGCAATCTCCTGTTTGATATCTTCGGCTACCTTCTTTCCGTCAATAAGTATCATGGTCTCAGGGATATATCTTTATTATCGGCGCATACCGCGCATGCCGCGCATCATCGCCATTGGATTCTTGATTCCGGCCACCTGCTTCATCATCTTGCGGGCTTCATCAAACTGCTTTATCAGTCGGTTCACCTCCTGGATGTCTGTGCCTGAGCCCTTGGCTATACGCTTGCGGCGAGACCCGTTGATTATCTCAGGACGCTCACGCTCCTCAGCCGTCATCGAACTGATGATCGCCTCAATCCCCTTGAATGCATTGTCATCAATCTCTACATCCTTAAGCGCTTTACCCACACCCGGAATCATTGACGCAAGTTCCTTCAGATTGCCCATCTTCTGGATCTGTCTGATCTGCTGGAGAAAATCGTTGAAGTTAAACTGGTTCTTGGCTATCTTGCGCTGAAGCTCACGGGCCTGCTTCTCATCATATGCGTTCTGGGCCTTCTCAACAAGAGAGACAATGTCGCCCATGCCGAGGATGCGGTCTGCCATACGCGAGGGGTGAAACAGGTCAAGCGCATCGAGCTTCTCACCCGTACCCACAAACTTGATGGGCTTCGTTACAACTGTGCGGATTGATAGTGCCGCACCGCCACGTGTGTCTCCATCGAGTTTTGTCAGTACAACTCCGTCAAAGTCAAGCCGGTCGTTAAATTCCTTAGCCGTGTTCACTGCATCCTGGCCTGTCATCGAATCCACAACAAACAGAGTCTCCTGTGGCTTCACAGCCTTCTTTATTGCTGCGATTTCCTGCATCATCTCCTCATCGACAGCTAGACGGCCCGCCGTATCTATGATCACAAGATCCAGATGATTGTTCTTGGCATACTTGATGGCGTTTTCCGCAATCTCTACAGGATTCTTGTTGCCCTCCTCAGTATACACGGGGACATTGATCTGCTCCCCAAGCACCTTCAGCTGGTCTATAGCGGCCGGACGATACACATCGCAGGCCACGAGCAGAGGCCGCTTCGACTGCTCCGACTTAAACTTGCGGGCCAGTTTGCCCGAGAATGTTGTCTTGCCGGAGCCCTGCAGACCAGACATGAGAATCACAGTGGGGTTACCTGAAAGATTGACCGTAGCCGTCTCTCCACCCATGAGTCGTGCAAGTTCATCATGCACAATCTTCACCATAAGCTCTCCGGGCTTGATGGCATTGATCACATTCTGACCCAAAGCCTTCGCCTTGACATCGTCTGTGAACTGCTTTGCGACCTTAAAATTCACGTCAGCCTCAAGAAGCGCACGGCGCACATCCTTAAGCGTCTCGGCAACATTTATCTCGGTGATTTTGCCTTCACCTTTCAGTATCTTGAAACTCCTTTCGAGTCTTTCGCTTAGATTCTCAAACATAGGATATTCTTATTATAATGGGAGTGAGGTCAGTCGACCAGCAGATTTGTATTCGTGTCGGGGAAAATCACCTTTGGCTTGAACACCACAGCCTCTTCCGGAGTCATCGAGGCATAGCAGATGATTATTATCACATCGCCCACCTGCACCTTTCTCGCAGCAGCCCCGTTCAGACACACCATCCCCGAGCCGCGCGGACCCTCGATTGTATATGTGTCGAAACGCTCTCCGTTATTATTGTCTACAATATAGACCCTCTCGCCGGGCAGGATTCCGGCAGCATCCAGCAGGTCTCGGTCAATAGTGATGCTCCCTATATAGTCAAGTCGGGCCTCGGTGACATGCACACGATGAATCTTGCCCTTAAGCATCTCAAGCATCATAAGGCTGACCCATATTTTATGTTGTCTATCAGGCGCACACTGCCACAATAGCAGGTGATGCATCCCACAGCCTCTTTCGAGTCTTCCCAATTTTCTATCGGCTGCATCGTCAGGGCATCCACAACCTCAAAATATTCCACCTCCATGAAGGGGAAAAGATTGAGTGTAGTCACCACTCTACTCTTCAACTCGCTGACACACATATCTTTAGCCCAATAAAGGCTACTACGGAGTACCAGCGATATTGCAGGTGCTATTGATCTCTGCTCCTCAGTCAGCCTGACATTGCGCGAACTCAGAGCAAGCCCGTCATCCTCCCTGACTATCGGACAATCTACAATATCAACATCCTCAAAACCTGCTAGTTGTGCCATCTTTCTGATTACCGCTATCTGCTGGAAATCTTTTTCTCCGAAATATGCTCTAGTCGGACGTGTGAAATCAAACAGCTTGCTAACTACCTGAGCCACACCATTGAAGTGGCCTGGCCTCATGGCTCCCTCCATCACTTCAGCCACTGGCCCCAGGTCAAACACCCGGTTGTCAGGCTCTGGATAGACCTCACTGACAGAGGGAATAAAAGCATAGTCAACGCCACAAGCCTCAAGCAGTGCCACATCGGCTTCCTCCGTGCGAGGATAGGTGGCGAGGTCAGTTGAATTATTGAATTGAGTAGGGTTTACAAAGACGCTGACAACGACCGTGTCGTTCTCTGATCGGGCGCGGTCAACCAGTGACTTATGACCCTGATGGAGAGCGCCCATTGTAGGCACAAGTCCAATCGAACCCTTGGCCCGGGCCTCGTTTAGTCTCTCTTTGAGTTCAGCGACAGTGCGAATTATTTCCATTTCTGTGTAGATGTTGTTTGAGCCGGACCGACCATAAATTCATAGCCGGCCAAATTCAAGGTGCAAAATTACACATTATTTAGATATGGAGCAAATAATCGAGGCCGATAAGTTTCCAATTCAAGTTGCACATAATCGGTATTATGTTAAATAGCGCCATCGTAAATCCGATCATCCCTAAATACTCACAAAAGATGGCATATTTATTATGTCGATGGCATCCGTAGGATGCCGAAATTACTCGTAGCCCCGGTCATGCGAGCCTCCCGTAAGGGGCGAGAATGCCCGGGGAATCACCACCTTCCTCCAAACGGCGCCCGTAGGCCGCCGAAATTACCACCCCGAAGGTACTCTTCGGCATTATCACACTATTCCAACCTCTTATCATTCATATCTTTGCAACCAAACATTCATTTTCTCGAAGCTACCCCGTGAAAAAACTCATCACAACCTCCCGGAAACAAACCTACTCCCCCATCCTCGGGATACGTGGCTTCGAGACATACCTCAACCGACGCCTAACGAAAAACGAGCGCAAAGTCATCTCATACCTCGAGCGCCAGAAACGCGCCCGCCCCG
>JAMPAK010000001.1:92090-222407 GCA_023667285.1 Muribaculaceae bacterium | reverse complement strand
TACAGATAAAAATGACCTTGAATTAACAAATACGCTCCGATAGCTGAGTAGTTACCGGCTAAAAGGTGTACTAATGGTGTATTTTTTGAACAAAAAGATAGAAAACACCGAAACTCAATCCAAATACTCACCTCTGTAACTCACTGATATTTCGTCAATTCAATTAAATTGAGTTTTATCCACTTACCCTACTCTAAAACATACTTTGTCATGCGCTCTATTGGCATACATAAGGATGCTACTGGCAGACGAGCTGCCGGCGCACAGATGTATGTTTTGCAACCAATAAATGTTTTCGGTAGCGGTTCGGAGGAAAATGATGATGTAGACACCGAAGAAATTGAGTTCGTTCCGGTTTGCGTGAATGATACTCACGTTAGTGACGATGACGACAAGGGATATATGATGTTCCTTTCTTTCTCATCATATCAAGAAGGCTCAGACGATGATGCTACAACCGAGAACACATCAATCCACCAGCCTCTCCCAACTTCTACAATCGAAGCCGGAAAGAAAGAAACGAAATCAGAATATTACGATGTCATATATATCGGCTACTGGGACGGCGCAATACCAAACAGAGGCAAAACCCCTTATCCGATGATTGATAGCTTGAATGTGACGCAAGACTGGAGATATTTCTCCAATCATCTTGCTGACCTGCGCTTGTCCGGACGCACAAGGAATATTCAATCGCAGATACCATCAATAAACCCCAAACAGAAGTTCAAATTTTCGTGGCTTGGCTCTACAATACCTAACCCTCGTGCTATCTTCTATATCAAGGGCAAGCGCTATCTCTGTGAAAAAATAACTGCGACATTTACCGAGAACGGCATGTCGCAGTTACTTAAGGGTGAGTTTTATCCGCTGCTCGACGAGGATTAAAGCGCACCATCGAGGCTGACAATATCTTTGTTGGCCTCTGTATTGTGGTCGGTATAAATGTCGGTGATGGCCAACGATGAATGCCGCGCCTGGTCGCGCACCTCTATCGAGGGCAACTTCCGCTTCAACATCTCCGTGATGCCGGTGTCTTTGAGACTGTAGAATTTCCACTCCTTTCTCAGGTTCAATGCCCGGCGGACATTGTCCCAGTGGTCGCGGAAATGTTTTGGATCAATTTCTTCTGCTCCCGGCTTCAGATGGTAGGAAAACACAAAGTCCTCCATCGGAGCGGAGAATACTCCTATCTCTATGCCGTACAAAAGCACCTTCTTGGGCAGGGTGACTGTTTGTGTTTTCTTGTTCTTGCTCAATTCTCCCGGTATGGTCAGGGTACACTCTTTGAGGTTGAAGTGCTTCACCTTCAATCGTGTCATCTCCACAGGGCGAATAAAGCAATAATACAGAAGATAGCAGGCAAACAGAAAGTCCGGCTCTTTCTCTTTGCAATATGCTGCAATCTTCCCCACCACATCGAGGGGAATGCACTCGCGCTCCTTCTTGTAGAGCCTCTTGCTGATGGGAGCAATGCCGTCTGTCGGCTTGCTCGCTAAATATCCCTTTTCAACGAGGAAACCGCAGAACACCCTCAAAAAATTGAGGTAGTTGTTGCGGGTCTGCGCTCCATTGTTCCGCTCGATGAAAACGTAGTCGAGAAAGTCAACGCAGAAACTGCGGTCAAACTGGTAGCAGTAATATGTTGGCCGCTTGGTTTTGATATACTCTCGCATAATTTTTACATACGATTTATAGCCATCGTATGTTTCTTTGCGGAAGTAACCGTTGGCCAACATTTTCTCTATGTGGGAGATGTAACGCTGCAGTGCCTCCTCGAATGTTACGAGGTTGGTGGTGTCCTTGGCAATCCACGGATTCCACCCCTTCTTTAGCTGTTCGTTTAAGCGCTTTATTACTCCACGAGCGTATTCCCTTCGGTTTTTGATGCCCTTAATCTTGTTTAGTTTGATTGTCTTGCGGCGCATTCTACCGAGACTGGGGTCGTAGGCTCGAAACTCGATGTATGCTCCGGCAGCATTTTCCCGATAGACGGGGAGGTCGTATTGTCTGGCCAAATCAACGCCGCTCTGCGTTGTGATGTCCGATTGTTCGCCTGTATTATTAGACGTGGAAGATTTTTCCGGGTACATTTTTTTTGACATTTTCTGGGGAGAAAACGTCAGAGTTATTACTAAACCTCGGAAACGACGTGTTCCGATTTTGTTCCGGTAAATTTCACAAAATGGGCTTAACTCGCTGAGTTAAACCCATTTACTGAAATTTTGTCGGGGTGAGAAGACTCGAACTTCCGACCTCCACGTCCCGAACGTGGCGCGCTGCCAACTGTGCTACACCCCGTGTTGGCTTTTTCCGGCCACAAAGGTAGAGATAATCGTTGAGATGTGCAAGTTTAATGATGTGAAATTTTATTTGATTCTCACCAGTCGGTGATTGTTGATGTAGATGTGACCCTTCTGTGGGTTGTTAATTTTACGTCCCAACAAATCGAAGTATGTGTTGTCGTCAGGAGCGTCAAATGAGTCTGTGAGGGTGTCGACTATTCCGCTATTGCCTTCTATCTGCTTGGCGAGGGCATGGGTCTCAGCGGCGCCCCATAACCAGCAACCGTAGCCAAAATCTTCAAAGTCAGGGGTGGAGTCGAATGTTATGATGCCTCCATCCTCAGGTTTAGAGCCTGTGCCCTGAAGATATCCTACTTTGCCGGAAGTATGGACTGCTGCAACCATGGACTCCCACCCCTTTATGATGGCCGGCATGTATGTGTCGGTGTCTAGGAGACCAGTGCGAACTCCCCACGCAAGACCACCTACAAAAAGGGATGTTCCTGTCATCTCAGGACCCTCGCTTCCGGCCTCACCGAAGTTTGTGGGGGCTGCGAGACTGACGTTCCATGATCCATCCTCGCGCTGGCATTCCTTAAGGCCTTGGCTCATGAGTTTGAAGTCTGCCTCATATTCTGACCTGTGGCTCTCTGTTGTGGGGGTGAACTGCAGAACACGTGCCAATGCCATATAGACCCAGCCATTGCCGCGGCTCCAATAGCAGTCTTTGTCAGGCTCGGTAAGATCCTTGTAGGGTGGATCGAACTGATAGTCGCGATACCAAAGTCCGGTGGTTGTGTTGAACAGTGGTGCCCCCCCACCCTTCTTGCTGCCTCCCTGCTCATTGCGGGTGTAGGCGTAGAGGTCGTTCATGTATTTCCAGTAATCGTTGTTACCGGTGATGTCGCCAAGGAGCGCCATGACTGGCATACTCATCTGTATGGCATCGACCCATGTCCAGTAGTTGTTTCTTCCGGTGGACATCATGTCGTCAATGCGCATTTTGATATGCTCCATTCTGATGGTCTGAGTGGGGTCCATCTGGTACATTTGCAGATATGCCTGGCCGCAGCACTGATAGTCGGCATTATGATTCTTGGCCTCATTGTTTGAACTGCTTACCCACTTGTGGAAGTCGCCCCAGTCGGTGCAGTATTTCAGCCAGTCCTGCCGTGGATTCTCGCGATAAATGTTGAGCATTCCCTCATAGAAGACACCGCGGGTCCATATCTTGCTGCTGCGTTCCTTTCCGCCCACATAACTCTTGGCGCCCACGTCGGGATAGTTCTTTATAAAGTAGTCGGCTACGGACTCTGAGACGGACATGATGTCGCTGCTCGGAGCCAATTGTTGAGCTATGGATTGGAAAGAGAAGGCTACCGACAATAAGCCGATAATTATCTTATGTTTCATGGTTTTGTTGATTTGTCGGCAAAGGTACACATTATTTCCGTTTTTTCATGAACAATAGCAGAAAGATTGAGATAATCAGTGTAATAAAGATGGCTGCGGTAACTTTGCGGGAGATGGATACTGTGACGTTGGCGGCGGAGTCAATGTCCTTTCGCATTGTTATTGCTTTTCCTGGACTTCCAGTGGCTTTAGCAATTTCATTCTCATATGCCTCTGCATCTTGGCTATCGAGTTTGGTTGCAATGAATTTCTGCAGGGGCTTGTTGTCGCAGACAAACTCTGTGCATGGGGCGCCATGGCGAGAAGTCATCTCGGCGTGAAGACGGGCTATGTTGCCGATGCGGTCAGATGATGGCTTCCAGTAGCCTTTGCGGATGCTTTCGAGCATGGTGGCCGTCATTTCTTGAAGAGCAATGGGGTTTGTGCTATCGAAGTATTCCTTCAATCCAAGGCTATGGCAATCAATGATATATGTTTCGTATAGCTCATCGAAGATGCCTTCTGTGAGTGAGCATGGGCGCGTGACGGTCCAACCGAAGATGTTGCGGAATATCTCGCCAAAGGTCTGCGCTGTGGATGCTCCACCCTGCATGCGCTGTTTTATCACTACCGGATTGAGCAGGCTGGTGCGGGTCTCAACGGCAATGGCTGTTTCCAATGACTGTATCTTAGGTAGATTGGCATTGCGATAGTCTGCCATTATGGCATCGGGAGTCTTCCCGTTGACCTCATTGCAGAGCATGGATAGACAACCTGTAAACTCATATACATGGTCGAGCGATAGAGGCCCCCATGTGTTGCTTTGGCGCGGCTGGACGATGATGTCAGTCCCTGAGACCGCTGCCTCGATTGCATACGGTTCCATCCGTCCCCAATAGGTGCTGTCGCCATACATGGCACACATGTTGTTGACGTATCCTTGGACAAGTTCCTGTCGGTCTTCCCATCGGCCTGAATTCTCGGTGTATGACAGCATGCCGGTGCTGTAGCCGGAGTTGACAGGTCCGAAAACCCTCATCACAGACATCTCCCTTGCCTCACGAGGGGGAATGCCCCTATCAACAAGATTCTTTTCCTGCGTGAGTGTTCCCTCGGCCACATAGTTTGGATAGAGATCATCCTCTGCACTTGAGGCCAAGCGAATGGCATCGGTGATGATTTTGAGCCTGGACTCTGCAATGTCCCTCAATTGTCCGGAGACCTGAACCATCACGTCGATACGTGGCCTGCCAAGTTCAGCTGACGGAGTGAGCCGCAGATCCATCACACGCCCTTTGCTGTCGCGCACAGGCTCTACACCCAACATACGCAACACTTGGGCCAAAGTGGCCCCTTTTGTGGATATGAACTCTCCGGCCCAAAGGGAGTAACTCACTTTACGGGGATAGCCTCCATGCGTCTCAATATATGTCTTGAGTGTCTTATCGGCAAACAGCAGGCCGTCTTCCCAAGCTTTTTCGCCAGGAGTAGCCTCAGCGTTGATGCTATACATATTCCGCCCCATCGGGAGGACATTTGGTTCAAGGACCGGATCTCCTCCTGGAGCAGGCCTGACGGGTCGGCCTGAGAGAGCGCCGATCATGGATTCAATCTCCGCCCCTGCCGATGACATGAGCAGTCTGCGGTATTCGTCGACCTCATCGTTGTTACCGTCAGATATCTCTTTCTCAGCCTGTCGGTGATAGTGATGTCTGACGAAGGATATATCATTCAGATTGTCCCTGCTGATCAGGCCGTTCTTGAAATCGTCACGGGCCATGCCGTAGGCAATTTTATCGAGTGTCATGGCCTTGAGGGTGGATTGCATATCTTTGTCGGAATACGGCTCGCCCATCGTATAGAATTTTCCTGTGACTTTCTCAACGGAAAGGTCTTCGAGATATTCATCAATCTTAAACAGTTCATCTCTGGTGAGAGGTGTTGGAGAGACTGTGTCAATCCTCAGGTCTTTAAGTATTCCCGACTTTCTGGCCAGAGATCTTAAAGCCGGAGAGTTGGTGGATTCGTCTGAGATGGCTGAGTGTATCTCATTGAGAATACCCCGGTATTTTTCGGATATTCCAGTCTCGATGAAGGGGGGTGTGAGATGGCTCACAATCACAGCGTGAGACCTGCGCTTCGCGATGACGGACTCACCAATATTACCGGTGGTGTAGAAGTAGAAATGTGGTCTGTTTCCCACAAGTGCATCGGCCCAATCAGCGCCTGAGAGGGCTGCGTTCTTTCCAGGAGTGAACTCGAGGTTGCCGTGTGTGCCGAAATGTATCAGGGCATCAGCGTCGAACACCTCTTGCATGTATAGATAAGGGGCAATGTAACTGTGAGGGGGAGCCACGTCGACACCGTGAGCCATTTTGAAATCATCATCACCGACAGCGGGACGTGGCTGAGGGAAGAGAAGGATGTTGCCAAACCTGACCATGGCCATGGCCAGACTGTCGCCACGTGATAGGATACCGCCGGGTGCGTCGCCATATCTTTCTATGATCTCTTGATATTTCTCAGGGTCGAGAACCTTAGAAGCCAATGACTCATACTCGTCTTTATGGAGCCATACGGGGTCTGCCTCATCCATGAATCTTGTCTGTGCCGCCGAGGCATAGTCGCCCATCACCTCGCCGGATTTCTTGATGATTCTCATGAAGACTTTGAGTGATTCAGGAAGACTACCGACATCATAGCCTTCTCGTTTCAAGCGTTTGAGGAAATTATAGAGAGAGGGGATTGTTTCCAGGCCGGAGGAGAGCAGAGCATCATGGCCGGGTGCTTTATAGTAGACGATCGCTATGTGTTTGTCGGCATTGTCCTTATGTCTCAGCCTCATAAAACGGGTGAATTGCTCGATGAAAGCATCAATGCGCTCCTCTACGGGATGATAGACAGGTATGTTGTCCTCATTGGGATCCTGAGTGGCAAGACAGAGAGGCGACATGCCGCCATCGGTTTCTGGGATGACTATACGGGCTGTGAGAGTCCCCCCGCTTATGGGTTTATTCTTGTCGAGCCATGAGGCTCTGTCGACGGTGAGGGGGAACGGCATGAAGATTGGCACACCACGGTCGTAGCACCAATCGATGAAGGACTTGTCAGCAAGCCGACCCATGGGGAGATAGATTATGGCATGGGGATCAACGTCTTTTATCAATTTATCACGGAGTTGTCCGCCGGCTGACAGCGGATAGACATTGTAACCCACGCGGGTCAGACGGGAGATGAGTGAGTCGATGTGGGCGCGGTTTCCCTCGACCGGGAAGGTCATGCCTGAAATGAGTGCCACTCTGTGGCCGTCAGGGATATAGAGTCTGTTAGATTTGAGGTAGTCTGTGAGGCTGTCTGCGCTTGAGAAATATAGCTCTGGCTCAAGGTGATAGAACAAGCCGTCCGGGAGAAGTATGGGGGCATCATAGTCACGGTCGATGTTGTGGCTGGTCCTGCATAGGTGACGGACATATTTCAGCATATTCACATAATTGCTTCTGCATGGATTTTTGAAATATGCCTTCAAGGTGTCTGCCTGAGGGGAGGGGATGTTACCCTCGACCTCGCTGCGGCCTATGGTAAAAATTCTGACTCCCTTGAGTGAGGCTTTGTCAAGTTCGGCTGTTTGGAGAGAGTCGAGATAAAGACCGCGGCCATAGAGAAGGATGGCGTCATATTTGCCGAAGTCTTTAGCCTCCTCCATTTTCACACATGTAACCCGGATGTCCGTGTCGTTATTGAGAGTGAGCTCGGCAGCCTGGGTGGGTAACGGATTGACAACAAGGATCCTTGTAGTGGTAAAATGCCTGATACTCACGATAGCCGCGATGGTTATCGTGAGTATTGAGGCAAGTATTATCAGAACTGTTTTTGTGCGGGGTGCAGACATCAATGTGCAATTAGAGATTCTCCTGAAGGAATGCGGCCTTTCTTTCTACGGGTGAAAGCGGCTTTTCTTTCAAGCCATCATGAATGTGGCGGATGAAGATGCTACGAATTTCCGGGATTTGCCCTAGGCCCTCAAGGATTGTGTTGACTTTTAAGCCATTAGCAGTCAACTGCTCGCGCCACTCACCGTCTATGTCGTTCTTGGCATGGTCTCCGGCAACAAACATGAAGGGAATGAGAGTGACTTCCTTAACCTTATTCTTAAGGAGGAGGTCGGAGGTTGTGTCGAACGATGGGTAGCCTTCGACGGTTGAGACATAGCAGTCGGGATGTCCATCGGCCTTAAACATATAGTCAATCTGCGAGTAGATGGCGTTGGCGGGTGTGTGTGTGCCGTGGCCAATGAACACCAGGGCACGTTTGTCGGCGGGGTGAGCGTCATAGCGCGAGGCCAATATCTCTGTGACCTCCTGGCAATCCTGTACAGAGTAAAGAAGGGGCCGCCCTATCCTAACCTCCTTGAAAAACGGGACCATATAGTCGGCCTCAACTCTGAGGGCTTCGGATTCGATGCCATCTATAATGTTGGTGCTCTGAATAAAGACGTGAGTGTAGCCCTCGGCTGCAAGTCTGAGGAGCGCCTGTCGAGGCGTGAGTTTCTCAATGCCTCTCTTGGCGAGGCGTGAGATAATGATGCGAGAGGTGTATGCCTCGACTACCTTCATGTTTGAGAATTGATTGACGGCCATCTGATTGATTGCATCTATGGTCTTCTCTCGTGTGTCGTCGAATGTGGTGCCGAAGTGGACCATCAGGAGGGCTGCCTTGTCGCCTTTGCCACTGTCGAGGTTATCAAAGGCATTAGCGTTCAGACTCAAGGCGAGGAGGAATATCACCAGGATGTATTTATTCATGATAAAAGGGTTGAAAATTTCCCGGGATGAAGTCACATCATCCCGGGAATGAAGCAGAAAAAAGTGAAATATATGAAAAAGTCTTGGTTACCTAAGAGATTATTTGAGATCCTCAACAACGCGGATTTGCTCGAAGTAGTATCCGGCTTTCATCTCAGCACCTTTCACCACGTTTCCGTTAAGTGCATCATAGATATAGATCTGTGGGTTAGAACCTTCGGCGTCAATTCCGATGTAAGCCTTGTGATTGACATAGGCCATACGCGAAGAGAAGCGGCCGCTGCTGAATGCGAGAGGTTGACCCTCGAATGAGACGGGGCTGGAGGTCTTGTTGACGATATCGATGACGGTGTAGTAGTGGCTGAAGGCGTCGATGTCTGTCCCATATTGGTCATCGCGGGCATAAGCCATGACTTTATCGCCGCCGAGATACATGACGGAGATAAGTTTTCCGCCTGCGGTGAAGCCGTCATAGTTGGGGTCGAAGGTTGTTGAGTTGGCATTGATTCGGAGGAGATGGCTGTGCTCGTTGCCGTCGGTATCGTCTGTTACGCATGCGAGGTAGAGATTGTTGCGGTCATCGATGAAGGTGGTTGTCTGGAGAAGCTCGCCATAGGCAGTTCCGACCATCTCACAGTCAATGAAGGTTGTCGGGGTGTTTGATTCAACATTCATATTGCCGGGGGTTATGACAGCCGTAAGCATGTTGCCAACACGTTTGCCACGGGCACCTCCCGATTTGCCATAGTAGAAGTAGAAGAGTTTGTTGTCGCTCTTGCGATATGTTAGGATGCCGGATGTCGTGAATGTTGTAGCACCCTCAGGCATGGGGACGTTGAGGGTACCCTCGTCGATGATGGTGAGGTCATCGGCATTAAGTTTAGTCCAAATGATGTTCTTTGCCTCTCCGTCGGCGGCCATGATGATGAGGGTGTTGTCGTCAATCCATGCATGAGTGTACTTGCGTGTTGAGAAAACGTTCTTGGCAAACCTGCGCTCGGCTACAACTTCAATCTGGTTGTCCGTGATGCGATATTTGCCGAATCGGTCTCCATCGACAGGGACCTGATAATAGTAGGCGCCTTTGAGGATGGTCTCCAGTGAAAGTTTGGCATTCACCTCAGTTCCGGTTCGAGTAAATGTGATGACGGGTTGGTCAGCATCGAGGTTGTCCATACTACGGACGAGAGTCTGGACATCACGGCCCATGCCACCGTGACGGTCAAGGGCTACCCATAAGTCGAAATGGTAGTCCTGTATGAGTGTGGGGTCGTCTTCGTTTTGGGTCTTGTCGTCGTCATCAGAGCATGCTGTCAGACCAAATGACAGGAACAATGCCATGAATGAAGCGGCAAGAAATTTCATCTTTCTCATTTTGCAGTTGATTTGTGATTATAGATTGTTTAAAAATATGCGGAATTTAGCATAGAAAGCCCTGCCGGGTTTCTGGAGCATGTAGTTGTCGTAGGCAAGGTGGTCGAAGAGGTTGTCGCACTCAAGTGAGAGATTGTATCGGCCATCAAGGATTGAGTATGTGGCAGAGAGGTTGAAGATGCTCTGGGTGGGGATGCGGGCCTTGGACTGAAGAGAGCCATAGGCTTCCCAGTTCAGGAAGTACCAGTGGATCCATTCCCATGAGGCTTCGAGACGGAGGCGGTCAGCCATCCCCTTGGCCAGATTTCGAAATGTATAGGAGGCCTCGACATTGCCGTAGGCCCATGGGCGATTGGGGACACGGTTCTTATATGTGGCGGAGGGGTTTCCATCTGTCTTATACTTCCTCAGGTTTCGTGCGTCGTTCCATGAGCCGTTGACGACCACTTGGAGCGCTTCTCGCCATGTGTAGCGGATATCGAAGTCAAAGCCCTTGATGTCAATGGCGGGTTCGTTGGTATATTGCATCATTCCCTCGCGCTCTGATACCACGGCGCGGATGTAATTCTGGACGTGGCGTATGAAGCCGTTGACTTCATATGTGAGATAGTGGTCTGATGTGGGGCGCCATTCGCCGTATATGCCAAGGTTCCAGTTGTTGCTCTGTTCAGGTTTTAGAGTAAGACTGGGATAGATGGTGGTTCCATTGCCAAGCAGCTCGCGTGACTGGGGGAGTCGGATACTGTGTTCGTATGAGCCCTTCAAGGCAAGCAATGGAATGATGGTAAGTCGAGATCCTATTCCCCCGCCCCAGTAGTTTTTGGTGGCATGGCTGTCTATTTTGTCGGCGCCGGATATTGAGGCGTTCTCAGTCTGCTCGATGGAGAGGGCGTTTATGTAATCTTTCCCGAAAAACATGTTCTGCCATCTTCCGTCGAAAAATTCCTGGGAATATGTCAATGAGAGGATGTATTTGCTCACTACATCGTTTGAGGGTTCAAATGTCGCGTCAAGTTTGTCGTAGCGGTCGTTGCCGCGACGGTTGAGCATGTAGTTGAGGCTCACGGTGTGTCCGGGGATGAAGGAGTAGTCTGCGCCGGCATTGAGGATGGTGAGGGGCCGGTTATAGACTCTGATGGAGCGTGTGCGGTTGTTCATCTCGTTGCCGCCTGAGGGGAGCCAAGTGCCGTCCCAGGAGTATTTTCTGTAGGCTGAGTCAACGGTCTCGCTGTGGTCCCAGGTATGGGAGAGATTGAGGCGTGTGTTCACGGCTCCCCACTGTTTTCGATATCGAAGTCCGATGTTCCATGCATGAGCTTTGCGCTCGGCCATTCCATAGACTTTGCTCTGGATTGCTCCAGTCTGTATCTCTTTGTTGATGAGTGTGTATGATCCTGTGATGAAGAATGCATCGGCCCATCTGACATCTGAAACACCCACCTCGATTTGGCCAAGCATGGATAGATAGTCGTCATGAAAGCGGCGCTTGTCGGCCTTGATATAGCGATCCTGGCTCTCGCTCCAAACCTCAACATCACGCATGATATAATCGTTCTTGGAGTAGTTTATGCCGAATGTGGGGCGGACGGCTATTGCTGTCCGCGGGATGAAGGCTTGTCCGGTGAGATCCGCGCTTTGTGTGTGGAAGGATCCTATTCCGTAAGACGCATCAATGAAGTTTTGACGGCGTTTCTTTGTGACGATGTTGACGGCGCCTCCGAGTGCGTCGGAACTCAGGAGAGCGGGGACAACACCTTTATATAGTTCCACTCTCTCGACGAGGTTGACGGGTATGTTGTCGAGGTTGACCTCGCTGCCCTTTGAGTCGAGTGGAACACCGTCAATAAAGTAACGTATGGAGTTACCTGATAGACCATTGATTGAGAGGTCGAGGTCAGAACCGGCTCCTCCCTGGCGTCTGACTTTCACGCCTGCGCTGTGGTTGATGAGGTCGTTGAGATTTATGAGTCTGTTGACATCTGTCTTTAGTTCGACGGCATTGACGGAGAGCGCTCCTTCAGACAATTTTCTGCCTGCGGATTTGCCAAAGACCTGGACAGACTGCAGCGTGAGAGTATCCTCGGGCAATTCGGGGACATCAATGGTCGCAGACACCGCGTCGAGCGGCATCCACAGCCATAGTAGAATTAATAAATAGATGTCCGGCTTTAGATGTTTCATGTTCGTTTTGTCATCTTGTATCCCGAAAATTACAAAACAGGGTCTCAGTCTTGGCAGGTCTTCTGACTCATCCCCTCTCGGAGGTCCTTCCCATCAGCGAGGGCTGACAGTGGAATAATCCTCAGGGAGTTTGGAGGGATTCACAGCAGCGGGTCTGTCCAGGATTCTCACCTGGTTCCCTTTTCATCGCGCTGCAGGCGCGACACCAAAACAGCAGCAAAGGTACTAACTTCTGCCGACACTGGCAAACATTTTCAGCATAAAAGTTAGGTGCATAAAAAAAGCTGGTCACCCACATATTGGGCAATCAGCTTGAGCTTTTCTGATGAATGCCAAAAACATTGTTCTGGCAGTCGCGCTGTTGTGAATGGATTATTCAGCTACTACAGCAGAGTCAGCGGGAGCAGCAACAGTGCTGTCTGCAGCAGCAGAATCAACAACTGCAACTTCCTCAACTACAGTCTCCTCTACAACAACTGCAGAATCAGCAGCGTTATCGGCAGCCTTGTCAGCTGAACCGCAAGAGAAGAGAGATGCGCTGAAAGCAACAGCAGCAACTAAGACTAACTTTTTCATTTTCTTGTTTTGTTAAATTATTGAACAATATTTAAGCTTCAAAAACGATGCAAAGTTAAGACAAAATTTTGAGATGCCAAACTTTTTTTAGTGATATTTTCATAAGGAGTCGAAATTAAGTTAATCTATGCAAATTATTGTATAATTATTATCACAAATTTAACAAATGGCTCATACTATAGAGGGTTGCGCACGAGTCTGCAGGTTTTCCTGCTTTACACTATTGTCATTGAAAGGTGTGGTTTAGGCATATGATACACCTTATTATATATGTTACATAGGCGTGCATTTGATATGTTAAATAAGGTGGCATAGATGAATATAAAAAGGCAAAGTCCCCGTCCGAGAGGACTCTGCCTGATGTTTATGTGGCCTATAAAGGTTAAGCCTGTGACTCCATTTCCGGAGCAATGAGCTTGTAACCCTTGCCGTGGATGTTGATGATTTCGATGGATGGATCGTCCTTGAGATGCTTGCGCAACTTGGTTATGTAGACGTCCATTGAGCGAGCGTTGAAGTAGTTGTCGTCAATCCAGATGGTCTTGAGGGCGAAGTTTCTCTCAAGAATCTCATTGACGTGAGCGCAGAGAAGGGAGAGTAGTTCTGACTCCTTGGTGGTGAGTTTAGTGACTTTGTCGTCGATAAGGAGCACCTGCTTCTGGGTGTCGAAGGTGAAACGACCAATCTTATACATGGTGATTTCCTTGCCCTTCTTGCCTTTGACACGGCGGAGAATGGCTTCAATGCGGAATACGAGCTCCTCCATCGAGAATGGCTTGGTGATATAGTCGTCGGCACCAATCTTGAATCCTTCGAGGATGTCGTCTTTGAGAGACTTTGCAGTGAGGAATATGATGGGAACCTCGGAGTTGACTGTCCTTATCTCCTGAGCGAGTGCGAATCCGTCCTTCTTAGGCATCATGACATCAAGCACACAGAGATCGTATTTACCTTTGAGGAAGGCTTTGTATCCACTGTCGCCGTCGGCAAAGAGGTCGGCATTGAAGCCCTTTGCCTGCAGATATTCGCGGAGGAGCATGCCGAGATTCTCGTCGTCCTCACACAGCAGTATGCGCAAACGTTCTTCCATAATTTTTTCAGTTTTGGGTTATTGGTAGTGTTATTATAAATTTCGTTCCTATTCCGAGTTCGCTCTCCACAGTAATCTGTCCACCCAGTTCGTCGACCATCTTCTTGACGTATGCTAGACCGAGGCCGAATCCCTTGACATCGTGACGATTGCCGGTAGAGACGCGATAGAATTTCTCAAATATTTTCTTGAGGTCATCACGCTTGATGCCGATGCCGTTGTCGTGAATGACTACTTCGAAGAGCTCATGGCCGTGGGCCTTGACATTGCGGGTGCTGACGGTGAGCTGGAGAGGCACTTCTTCTCTGCGATACTTGACGGCATTGTCAAGCAGGTTGAAGATGACATTGGTGAAATGCATCTCATCGACATTGACGGTTGCTTCGCGAGCGCCAATGATGGTCTCGATATGTCCGCCATACTTCTCGACCTTGAGTTTGAAGGTAGATGTGATACCTGCTATCAACTGGTTGGCATCGACGTCCTGAAGACGGAGAGTGGCTCTCTGACGGTCGAACATAGACATCTGAAGCACCTTCTCAACCTGGAAGCGCAGGCGCTTGGTCTCATCGTTGATGACCGTGGATATGTGAGACAGCATCGATGGAGACTTCAGCACGGCATTATCGTTGAGCATCTGGGCTGCGAGCGAGATTGTAGATATAGGTGTCTTGAACTCATGGGTCATGTTGTTGATGAAATCGTTTTTCATCTCCGTGAGTTTCTTCTGGCGGAAGGCCAAGATGATTGTGCAGACAAAGGTGACAAGGAGTATAAACGTGAAAATGAACGACGGTATCATGAATCGTATAGAGTCAAAGATATAGTCGCTCTTGGTGGGGAAATACACCTTAAGATAATATGTCTTATTCCTGGGGTCGTTGGGGAAAAGGGTCTGGATAAACATGCCGGAGCGCTCATCTGGCGATGGTGAGAATCCGGGAGAATGATAGACGTAGGCCCCTACCCTGTTGACTACGGCAAACTCAAATGGGAGTGTGAGTCCGTTGTTGTCGAGCTCAGACCTAAGATAGCGTGACACCTCGGCTGAGTCGGCTCGCTCGAGAATGGGGCGGTTGCTCGACTGGTTGATGATGTTGAGGATCACATCATCGAGCAGCCCCTTCTGATAGAGATACTTGCCCTTGAGCAGTTCCTTCATGGATGGGGACGCCGCCTGGCGGTCGACGTTCATGCGCAGAGTGAGGTCGTAGTTGATTCCCTCAGGAGTAGAGAACTTATTTGTTATGCCTACGGAGCCTTCTCCACGCCCGGAGATGGGTCGAATCTCCATTTGTGCCATATCCTCCTCGAGGAAGTGCTTTGTCTCATCTTGTTCCAGACGTGTGGTCACGGCATAAAGTGACCGCTTGACGCCCTCGTCGAATTGGTCGTCGCGCATCTTCTTCATGTTGTTCATATACATTATCTGTATATAGAGCAACCCGACGAATGTCAGGGCCATGATTATAGTGAGAAACCAGATTGTAGACTTTTTCATAATCTATTGTATAGCATGTCTCTGCGCACCTGGCAGAGTGACCTATATCTTGTTAACAATTTGAATCCCTAATTGTTGTGAAATTTATTAAAGATTTTCGAAGCGTATTAACATTTCGCGTCAAAATTAACATAAAAATGTGAATTTCGCAAATTTTTCATGGAAAAACCCAATTTTTGCGAGATTGTTAATAACTTATGGGTGAATTATTTGGCCTTTGAAGGAAAAATCTTCAATTTTGCAACCAGAAAAATCTCTATCTCACATACAGACATGAACCAGCAAAGAAAGAACTATACATTTGATGAGGCATACAAGGCCTCGGTAGACTATTTTGAGGGAGATGAGCTTGCCGCCAGGGTGTGGGTGAGCAAGTATGCCCTCAAGGACTCTTATGGCAACATATATGAACTGACCCCTGAGGATATGCACCGGCGCCTGGCATCGGAACTGGCTCGCATCGAAAAGAAATATCCTAACCCCATGAGCGAGGAAGAAGTGATGGGGCTACTCAGGAATTTCAAATACATAGTTCCACAGGGCTCACCCATGGCCGGTATAGGCAACGACTTCCAGACAGGGTCGCTGAGTAACTGTTTTGTTATCGGGCTTGACGGGCATCCCGACTCATATGGGAGCATCATAAAACTAGATGAGGAACAGGTGCAGTTGATGAAGCGCCGTGGAGGTGTGGGCCATGATATGAGTGACCTACGTCCTAAGGGTATGCCAGTTAAGAACTCCGCCTTGACCTCCACGGGGCTTGTGCCTTTTATGGAGAGATATTCCAACTCCACACGTGAGGTGGCTCAGGATGGACGCCGAGGGGCGCTGATGCTCACTGTGGCCATCAAGCATCCTGACTCAGAGCGTTTCATTGACGCGAAACTGGAGCAGGGAAAGATAACAGGGGCAAACGTTTCGGTGAAAATAGATGATGAGTTCATGCGCGCTGTGGAGAGTGGCGAGAACTATAAGCGGACCTTCCCCATCGACTCCCCCACTCCACTGGTGAGCGTCGACACTGATGCCCGCGCCATCTGGAGCAAGATTGTCTACAATGCTTGGAAGTCTGCCGAGCCGGGAGTGCTTTTCTGGGACACCATCACCCGCGAGTCTATCCCAGATTGCTATGCAGACCTTGGATTCCAAACCGTCTCGACCAATCCTTGTGGCGAGATTCCGCTCTGTCCCTATGACAGTTGCCGTCTTGTGGCCGTGAACCTCTATTCATATGTGAAGAATCCCTTCACTCCTGAGGCTGAATTTGACTTCGGACTGTTTGGAAGCCACATCCGCAAGGCGCAGCGCATCATGGATGACATCATCGACCTTGAGATGGAGAAGATAGACCTCATCATATCAAAGATTGAATCAGATCCGGAGAGCGAGGAGGTGAAGGAGACTGAACTGAATCTGTGGAAGAAGATCAAGGCTAAGACATTGAAGGGACGCCGCACTGGACTTGGCACAACAGCTGAGGGGGATATGATCGCAGCCCTGGGACTGCGCTATGGCACAGCGGAGGCTACAGAGATGAGTGTGAGAGTCCATCGCGCGCTAGCCATAGCGGCCTTTGGGTCCAGTGTGGAGATGGCGCGTGAACGCGGCGCATTTGAAATCTATGACGCCGAGCGAGAGAGCGGCAATCCCTTCATCTCACGTCTGCGGCTTGAGGCACCGGAACTTGTGGCGGATATGGAGAAATATGGCCGTCGTAATATAGCATGTCTAACTATAGCTCCGACAGGGTCAACTTCCTTGATGACGCGCACATCCTCAGGCATAGAGCCGGTGTTCATGCCCGTCTATAAGCGTCGCCGAAAGGTTAATGCAAATGACGTTGACGCCCGTGTGGACTTCGTTGATGAGTCGGGAGATAAATTTGAGGAATATATAGTGTATCATCCCAAGTTCCTGGAGTGGATGAGGATAAACGGCATTGAGCCGCGCCACGACTATACACAGGCTGAGATTGACGCTCTTGTGGAAAAATCGCCTTATTATAAAGCCACAGCCAACGATATTGACTGGCTTGAGAAGGTAAGGATGCAGGGCGCAGTGCAGAAATGGGTAGACCATTCTATCTCGGTCACCATCAACCTGCCGGCCGACACTACAGTCGAGCTTGTGAACCGGCTTTATCTTGAGGCATGGAAGTCAGGATGCAAAGGATGCACAATATATCGCGACGGATCGCGATCAGGTGTACTCATCTCGACCGACAAGAAAAAAGAGAAAGAGACACCCAAGGGGACACCATCTCTCGAGAAGCCCCAATCGCTGATCCGCCCCATCGAACTCGATGCTGATGTGGTCCGCTTCCAGAACAATAAGGAGAAGTGGATAGCCTTTGTGGGGCTCAAGGATGGGCGACCATATGAAATCTTCACCGGACTTGCTGATGATGAGGATGGCATCTTCTGTCCGAAATCTGTGACTAAGGGTAAGATCATCAAGGCTGTGGACGAGAAGGGAGTTAAGCGCTATGATTTCCAGTTCATCAACAAGAGGGGTCACAAGACAACCATCGAGGGACTCTCGGATAAGTTTAACCCAGAGTACTGGAACTATGCCAAGCTTATTTCAGGTGTGCTCCGATATGGGATGCCCATAGATCAGGTAATCAAACTTGTCAACGGTCTTGAACTCGATTCACAGAACATCAACACATGGAAGATGGGTGTGGAGCGTGCGCTGAAGAAATATCTGCCCTCCGGGACTCACGCTGCGGGGCAGAAATGTCCTAACTGCGGGCAGGAGACCCTGGTCTATCAGGAGGGGTGTCTAATATGCACCTCATGCGGCACATCTAAATGTGGTTAAATTCTGTGGGTATTGTCGTGAAAATTTGTAACTTTGCAAAAATTTAAACCTGATACCGGAAATGAATGTAACAGACCGCTTCCTGCAATATGTGAAGTTTGACACACAGAGCGATGAACTCACCAACCTCACCCCATCGACACCGGGGCAGATGGTTTTTGCCCGTGAACTAGAGGAGGAACTCGAGTCAATGGGGCTTGACGAAATATCGCTTGATGACAACGGCTATCTAATGGCCACCCTCCCGGCAAACACTGACCGTGAAGTTCCAACTATAGGCTTCATAGCTCATCTGGACACATCGCCAGACATGAGCGGGCGGCATGTGTCGCCGAGAATCGTTGAGGCATATGATGGCTCAGACATCACTCTTAACGCTGCTGAGGGGATTGTACTTTCCCCCTCTGATTTCCCTGAACTTCTAGACTACAAGGGTCAGGATCTCATTGTGACCGATGGAAATACCCTCCTTGGAGCTGATGACAAGGCCGGAATCGCTGAGATTATCACCGCAGTTGACTATCTCATTCACCATCCTGAGATAAAGCACGGTAAGATCCGAATAGCATTCAATCCTGATGAGGAGATCGGCCAGGGAGCCCATAAATTTGATGTTGAGAAATTTGGCGCTGATTGGGCCTATACAATGGATGGGGGAGAGATTGGAGAACTTGAATATGAGAACTTCAATGCCGCTATTGCGAGGGTAACTTTCAAGGGCCGCAATGTCCATCCCGGATATGCCAAGCATAAGATGCTCAACTCGCTCAGAGTGGCAAATCAGTTCGCCATCATGCTCCCTCGCTGGGAGACCCCCGAACATACAGCGGGTTATGAGGGGTTCTATCATCTTGTGAACATCGAGGGAACCGTGGAGAAGACTGTGCTCACATACATTGTCAGAGACCATGACCGCGACAGATTCGAGCGCAGGAAGAAAGAACTCGAGCATCTCACACGGAAAATCAACAATGAGTTTCCCGGTTGTGCATCACTCGAAATCAAGGACCAGTACTTCAACATGCGTGAGAAGATTGAGCCGGTCATGCATATTATAGACATAGCCATAAAGGCTATGGAGGAGGCCGGAGTCAAGCCAAAGGTCACTCCAATCCGTGGAGGCACAGACGGAGCCCAACTGTCGTTCAAGGGACTCCCCTGCCCCAACATCTTTGCCGGAGGCCTTAACTTCCATGGGCGCTATGAGTTTGTCCCCATACCTTCAATGCAGAAAGCCACCGAGGTCATTGTTCAGATAGCCCGTCTGGCCGCTCTGTGAAAACGCTTATCATTGTCACAGGCCCCACGGGGAGCGGAAAGACAGATTTAGCCATAGATATTGCCGGGAGAATCGGAGCCGAGATAATCGGAGCCGACTCCCGGCAGATTTTTCGCGGCATCCCCATCGGCACCGCTGCTCCGACAGCAGAACAGATGGCACGAGTGCGTCATCATTTTGTTGGCATCCTTGATTTGGATCAATATTACAGCGCGGCCATTTATGAGGAGCAGGTGCTTGGTCTGCTTGATAAACTTTGGCAGAAAGGGGATTATGTAGTGATGTGCGGTGGGTCGATGATGTATATTGATGCCATCACACGAGGGATAGATCCGCTCCCGACTATCTCGGCTGAGATTAGGAAGCAGACGCTGGCTGAGTATGAGGCAGGTGGGCTTGAGGCGATAAAAGAACACCTTGGGCGTCTGGATCCGCTGTCGGTCAGCACGATAGATCCGCAGAACCACCGACGTCTCATCCATGCCCTTGAGATTTCGCTTCAAGCCGGAGTGGCGGCCTCGTCTCTTCGGACCGGGCAAGTGAAGGAACGTCCCTTCAGGATTATCAAGATGTCCGTGGGCTTTGAGCGTCAGGCGCTTTTTGAGAGAATAAACAAGCGTGTAGACAAAATGATAGCGGCTGGTCTGGAAGAGGAGGCAAAAAGTGTCTATCATCTGAGGCATCTCAATTCGCTCAACACCGTAGGATTTAAGGAGATGTTTGCGATGTTTGACGGCCTAATGGATAGGGAGACGGCCATAGCGCGCATAGCAAAGAACACACGGGTGTATGCCAAGAAGCAATTGCTCTGGCTGTCCAAAGATCCGGATGTGAAGATTCTCTCCCATCTCTCACCTCTCAGGGACGCTATGGGGATTATAGATGGTTTAGGCAAGTGAATTACTCTCCGAACTCTTTTCCCAGTTGAAGGAAGCGCTGTGTGGAGGCCGGTGAGATTCTCTGCATCGAGGCAATCACCTTGTCGAGAGGCTTACGCTTCATGTCTCCGTTCTTTGAATAGAATTTGTCTGCATAGCAGACAAGTCTCTCAAGCAATGTCTGTGGCATGTAGTCAGCAACGGGTAGAGGGAGACCTTGGCGTATGACTTCTTCAGCCGTTATGCCGGCTCCGGTGTGACGTTCGGCCACACGGGCTATTTCTTCAGGATAGCCTTCTTCTCTGAGAAGTTTGGCGCCAAGGATTCCATGTTTAATGTATGGTTCAGAGCCGTTACACCCAATATCAGGCGCAGAGGTCAAGAAGATGCCAATGTCGTGGAGCATAGCTGCGGTCTCTATCACAGACTCGTCCAGGGGGAGAGAGAGTCTTCGTGCTATTGAGAGTGAGAGGTCAGCAACAGCGCGGCAGTGTTTCAAATAAATTGCCCGGCGGAGGGTGTCCGCCGGGTAATATTTGTCGATTGTCTGGAAGTAGTCTTTCATTCTACAATAGTGCACCATCCGTGGGTGTCGGGAAGTTCGCCATACTGAATTCCACGCAGGGTGTTGTAGAGTTTGGTGACGATGGGACCGGGCTGTCCATCCTTGGCGATGATGTATTTCTTTCCGGTGTCGAGATCGTCAATCTCTCCAACTGGCGATGCAACGGCGGCGGTGCCGACGGCGGCAGCCTCTTCGACGGTCTCAAGTTCATCGACGGTAATGTGGCGCTGTTCCACTTTGAGGCCAAGGTCCTCTGCAATCTGCATCATGCTCTTATTTGTGATAGAGGGAAGGATTGAGTCAGAGGCGGGGGTGATGTATGTCCCATCCTTGATTGCCATGAAATTGGCGGGGCCACACTCATCAAGATATTTTTTCTCCTTGGGGTCGAGATAGAGAACAGCTGAATAGCCCATATCGTGGGCATGCTCTCCGGCCATGAGGGATGCCGCGTAATTGCCTCCCACCTTCCATCTGCCTGTCCCACGGGGTGCCACACGATCATACTCGCGCATAATGCAGATGTTGGTGGGCTTGAAACCGGTCTTGAAATAGGGCCCTACGGGTGAGACAAGGATGATGAAGAGATACTCACGGGCAGGCTTTACTCCGACCTGAGCCGAGATGCCGATCTCGAGGGGGCGGATGTAGAGGGAGGCGCCGGAACCATAGGGAGGAATGAAGCGTTCGTTGAGTTTTACAACCTTGAGAACCATCTCGCGGAACTTCTCCTCAGGGATGGGCTCCATGAGGATACCTTTGGCCGATTCGCGGATACGGTGGGCGTTTTCCTCAAGTCGGAAAATTCTGATTTTTCCGTCCTTGCCACGGAAAGCTTTGAGACCCTCGAATGCTTCCTGGCCGTAATGGAGACATGTGGCAGCGATGTGGAGGTTAACCTCCTCACTCGATGACACTTCTATTTCACCCCATTTGCCGTCGCGGAAGTAGCAGCGGACGTTATAATCGGTGGGCATATAGCCAAAGGAGAGATTCTTCCAATCTAACTCTTTATCCATAGGTTTGCGGATTACGTTTTGTTGTCCACAAAATTACAAAAAATCTGATTTAATCCGAAAAAAAAGAGTTAAATTTGCCGATATGAAAAAGATAGTTTTAATCTCGGTGCTGTTTATCACGTTATTCAGCGCATATTCCAAGAATCCGGTGGTCTCGATTCTTGGTGATTCATATTCGACGTTCCAGGGATATGTCGAGCCAGACACGAATCTTGTGTGGTATCATTCTCCGCGCAGAGCGAAGACAACTGATGTAGACTCTATGCAACAGACATGGTGGGGCATCATCACGTCGCCTGACTCAGCATGGACACTCGGAGTCAACAATTCCTACTCAGGCTCTACCATCTGCCGGACGGGTTATAATGGAGATGACTATACGGACCGTGCGTTCATCTCAAGAATGGATAATCTGGGGAACCCTGATATTATTCTTGTGTTTGGTGGCACAAACGATTCGTGGGCTAACTCGCCTATCGGGGATTATATATATTCTGATTGGACGGATGAGCAGCTTTACTCTTTCCGCCCGGCCATGGCCCGGCTGATGGATGGGCTGAAGGGTCTATATCCAGAGGCTAACGTGTATTTCATACTCAACACTGAGTTGAAAACAGAAATCAACGCATCGGTATACACCATTTGTGAGCACTATAATGTTCCTGTTATCACTCTTCATGATATTGATAAACAACACGGTCATCCTAATATAAAAGGTATGAGGTCAATAGCAGAACAGGTCTCATCAAACATCAGATAAATTTGTTTTAGCGTATATGGCAAGAATTTACAAATCATTGAAAGAACTGATCGGACATACCCCCCTTCTGGAGGTGAGCCGTATAGAGAAATCGCTTGGACTGAAAGCACGGGTGCTTGTGAAACTTGAGTCGTTCAATCCTGGAGGCAGTGTGAAGGACCGCGCGGCCTTCTCAATGATTCTTGATGCCGAGGAGAATGGATTGCTCAAGCCGGGTGCCATAATCGTTGAACCTACATCGGGAAATACAGGAATCGGACTGGCGTGGGTTGCTTCGACCAAAGGCTACAGACTGATCCTGACAATGCCCGAGACAATGAGCAAGGAACGCATGAGCCTGCTGAAGGCACTGGGGGCTGAGTTGATTCTGACTCCAGGCAGCGAAGGTATGAAAGGTGCTATCGCCCGCGCGGAGCAGATTCTCAAGGAGAATCCCGGGGCATGGATGCCTGGACAATTCTCAAATCCGGCCAACCCGGCGATACACGAAACTACGACTGCCCGGGAGATATGGGAGGACACAGACGGGAAGGTGGATATATTCGTGGCCGGAGTGGGAACGGGTGGAACCCTTACCGGGACTGCCCGTGGCCTTAAGGCTCACAATCCACTGATTGAGGCTGTTGGTGTCGAGCCAACGGATTCTCCTGTACTGGAAGGCGGGAATCCAGGCCCACATAAGATACAGGGTATAGGTGCAGGGTTTGTTCCCGGTAATTATGACCCGAATGTTGTCGATAAGGTGATGGGTGTGACATGGCCGGAAGCCCGCGATTCTGCCCGAATGCTCGCACATGAGGAGGGTGTATTGGCAGGAATATCCTCAGGCGCAGCCCTGTCAGCCGGCTTGACCCTGGCTAAGGATCCGGAGAATGAGGGCAAGACGATAGTGGTTATTCTCCCAGACACCGGTGAGAGATATCTTTCAACGCCTCTCTTTGTGGATTAATCCGGATCAAAGTTTGAAAATCGCGGGCCAATTGTAATCTGTAGGAGAAAATGTTTGACTGATGAAACGCGCTCCGCACCTTACGGCGTAGGCACAGAAGAGAATCACGCATGTCATAATCAACAGATTCAGCGGCCAGAGGGAGTTGAGTTTATCGGTGATAATGGCAAATTGAATCAGGTAAGATTCCAAACAAAGCCCGGCAATGATTGAGACAAAGCGTCCAAACTTTTTCCTGTAAATTCGGTCGAAGAACGGAGCCTCACACCATCGATACATGTAATATATTATGCCCATGAGCAGCAACAACGAAACTATCTGCCAAGGCGCAAACTCAGGTCTTTGCTTTGCTGCGAGCTGAATGCCGTAGAAGAGAATGAGAGACATAATCATTAATGAGAAATCGCGCATGGCAGATGGTTTATAGTTGTCCTTCTCAGATGTTTTCAGCCAGCCTAGCCATGCTCCCACAAGCATGAACATGAAGAACGGGATCCATCGGAAATATGTGGTTATGCCATAGAGGCCGTTTTCGCCCGTCTCATATTTATATGGGAAGAAGAATATGTAGATTATCAGCGTCATAGCACCCCATCCTGTCAGTACAGCCGGGATGTGGTGTAAAGCGTAGTTCCTGATGAGATAGAGTACCACATAGTAAAGCATCAAGGCAACAATGAACTCTCCGCCGGCCAGTTCCAGAGGAGTGAATATTCTGTCGAAGTTTAATATACGCATGAAGATCAAAGCAGCGATTACCGAGGGGAAAATGCGCGATATTCGCCTCTTATAGTAATTGTCGAAGCGCCGAGGTTGCGACAGGAAAAGAGTGAAGCCTGACACGAAAAGGAACAGACAATCACCGATGGCTCCACCCGTGGCTAATGCGTTAAAGTGGACATACATGATGTCTGAATGTGAATTTATCACTAAAAAAACGGCGAAGAATTTCAGGAATTCAACGGCAATATTTTTCTTCTTCTCCAAAATTGGATCTAGGTAAAATAGTGTGTATCTTATCAAACTGAAAGGTTACACAAAAGACCAGGGACTTTTTGTGTAACCTTTCAAAAAGTTTTGAATGTCAAGTTCTCAATACTCGTCCCAACTCTTTATCTCGATTGTGTCGAGAGGATGGGTCGTAAAGGCATCGATGTAGGCCGATGCCAGACGAGCGTTGGTGAGCAGCGGAATGTTGAGGTCTATGGCGGCGCGACGAATCTTATATCCGTTGGTCAATTCAGCGGCTGTGAAGTTCTTGGGGATATTGACCACCATGTCAATCTTGTGCTCTTGCAAGAGATCTATGGCCTGGGGGTGCATGTCGGGCTGAGAGGGCCAATAGACACGGATGGCGGGGATGCCATTGTCATTTAGGAAGGCATGCGTGCCACCTGTGGCATAAATGGTGTAGCCTCGGTTTGCCAGTTCGTGAGCCGCATCAAGCATATCGGCCTTCTGTTTAGCCGTTCCGGTTGACATGAGGATTGCTTTTGAGGGGATGCGATTGCCGACAGAGATCATGGCCTTAATGAGGGCCTCAGATGAGTCTGTTCCGATGCAGCCAACCTCACCTGTAGAAGCCATATCGACTCCAAGGACCGGATCGGCACCCTGAAGGCGGGAGAAACTGAACTGAGATGCTTTAATGCCGACATAGTCGAGATCGAATGCGCTCTTAGAGGGCTTATCAGGTTTGAGGCCAAGCATCACCTGTGTGGCAAGGTCGATAAAGTTTATCTTCAGTACCTTTGACACGAATGGGAATGAACGAGATGCTCGAAGATTACACTCAATCACCTTGATGTCGTTATTCTTAGCGAGGAACTGGATGTTGAAGGGACCAGAAATCTCGAGCGCCTTGGCAATCTGGCGTGAGATCTTTCGGATGCGGCGCATTGTCTCGACATAGAGTTTCTGAGGCGGGAACTGGATTGTGGCGTCGCCTGAGTGAACTCCGGCATATTCAATGTGCTCAGATATTGCATAAGCTATGATTTCACCTCCGTCTGCGACAGCATCCATCTCAATCTCCTTGGCCGATGAGATGAATTGTGAGACAACGACGGGGTGCTGTTTGGAGACATTGGCTGCGAGTCGAAGGAAACGTGTCAGTTGGTCCTGATTGTGGCACACGTTCATAGCGGCGCCTGACAGAACATAACTGGGACGCACAAGGACGGGGAATCCGACCTCCTCGATAAAGCCGTTGATGTCCTCAAGGCTCGTAAGCTCACGCCATCTTGGCTGGTCGATGCCAAGACGGTCGAGCATGGCTGAGAACTTATTGCGGTCCTCTGCGTTGTCGATGCTCTTGGCAGATGTCCCAAGGATATTGACGTCCTGCTCGTCAAGGCGAGTTGCAAGATTGTTTGGTATCTGTCCGCCTACAGAGAGAATAGTGCCATGAGGCTGCTCAAGTTCGAGGATGTCCATGACACGCTCGAATGTGAGCTCATCGAAGTAGAGACGGTCGCATATGTCATAGTCAGTGGAGACGGTCTCAGGATTGTAGTTGATCATCACTGAGCGCCAGCCCTGCTTCTTGACTGTAAGGAGTGCGTTGACAGAACACCAGTCAAACTCGACAGAAGAGCCAATGCGATAAGCGCCTGATCCAAGCACGACAATTGAGCGATGGTCGTGGAGATACTTGATGTCGTTCTCTGAGCCATTATATGTGAGATACAGATAGTTGGTCTGGGCGGGATATTCGGCACCCAGTGTATCAATCTGTTTGACAACGGGCAGGATGTTGAGACTCTTGCGAAATGCTCTGACTCTCAGCAGGGCTTTCTCAGCCTCGGTCATGTCCTGCTGAAGGACTTCGCGGGCAATCTGGAAATCGCTGAACCCCTGTTCCTTCGCCTGACGGAGAAGGGTCTCCGGCAGGGATTCTATTTCGTTATATCCACGCAATTCAGAAGCTGTGTTGACAATGTTTTGCAGGCGAAACAGGAACCATCGGTCAATCTTGGTGAGGTCGTGAATCTGTTCTACTGTATAGCCTTTGAACATAGCCTGTGCAATGGCGAGAATGCGCTTGTCCGTAGGTTCTTTTAGAGCATGCTCGAGTTCAGGAAGATCGCGCTGATTGTTGCCGACAAAGCCATGCATCCCCTGGCCAATCATACGCAGACCCTTCTGGATTGCTTCTTCAAATGTGCGTCCAATGGCCATGACCTCGCCCACTGATTTCATTGAGGAGCCAATCTCGCGTCTGACGCCATGGAACTTGCCAAGGTCCCAGCGGGGAATCTTGCAGACGACATAGTCGAGAGCCGGCTCGAAAAATGCTGAGGTTACCTTTGTGACTGAATTGTTGAGATCGAACAATCCGTAGCCGAGTCCGAGTTTGGCAGCAACGAATGCCAGAGGATAGCCTGTTGCCTTTGATGCCAATGCGGAAGAGCGGCTCAGACGTGCGTTGACCTCGATGACTCGATAGTCCATCGATGCGGGGTCGAAGGCATACTGAACGTTACACTCGCCCACAATGCCAATGTGGCGAATAATCTTTATGGCCAGTTTGCGCAGCCAGTGGTAATCCTCATTAGAGAGGGTCTGTGAGGGTGCGACGACGATGGACTCTCCTGTGTGGATGCCCAGTGGGTCGAAGTTCTCCATGTTACAGACTGTGATGCAGTTGTCGAAGCGGTCGCGCACCACCTCATACTCGACTTCCTTCCATCCTTTGAGAGATTTCTCCACAAGCACCTGAGGGGAGAATGCGAGAGCCTTCTCTACAGTGGCTACGAGTTCCTCCTTGTTGTCGCAGAAGCCTGAGCCGAGACCACCGAGAGCGTAAGCGGCGCGGACAATGACGGGATAACCCAGGTCTGATGCGGCTTGTATAGCATCATCAACGGAGTTAACGGCCTCGCTCTTTATTGTCTTAATGTCAATCTCGTCGAGTTTCTTCACGAAGAGTTCACGGTCCTCGGTGTCCATGATAGCCTGGACGGGTGTGCCGAGCACTTCTACGTTATATTTTTCGAGGACGCCTGAGCGATGGAGTTCCACACCGCAGTTTAGGGCGGTCTGTCCGCCGAAGGCGAGCAGGATTCCATCAGGACGCTCCTTGGCTATGACCTTCTCGACAAAGTAGGGTGTGACGGGAAGGAAATATATCTTATCGGCAAAGCCTTCAGAAGTCTGGACTGTAGCTATATTAGGATTGATCAATACGGTAGTAATCCCCTCCTCTCTCATAGCCTTTAGAGCCTGAGAACCGGAATAGTCAAACTCGCCGGCTTCACCGATTTTCAACGCGCCGCTGCCCAGGAGCAGCACTTTCTTGATATTTTCGTTACGCATGTCTGTGATTTATGGATGATGAAGGGAATTTTAAAGCATTGAAATGAATTCGTCGAAGAGGAATTCGGTGTCCTTTGGGCCTGAGCTTGCCTCAGGGTGGAACTGAGCAGAGAAGAAAGGCTTGGATTTGTGTCGGATTCCCTCGTTGGTTCCGTCGTTCATGTTGATGAACAGAGGTTCCCAATCATCAGGGAGTGTGTCGTTGTCGACGGCAAAGCCATGGTTCTGAGATGTGATGAAACATTTCTCGGAATCAATTCGGCGCACAGGCTGATTGTGTGAGCGGTGGCCATACTTGAGTTTATATGTCTTGGCGCCGGCGGCCTTGGCAAGAAGTTGGTTGCCCATGCAGATGCCGCAAATAGGCTTGTCCAATTCCATAGCCTTACGTATGTTCACTACAGTCTCTTCAGCCATGTCGGGGTTGCCGGGCCCATTTGAGATGAAAAGTCCGTCATATGGAATGGTGGTGAAATCGTAGTTCCAGGGGACACGGATCACTTTGACTCCACGGCGTGTGAGACAGCGGATGATGTTGTGCTTCACTCCACAGTCCACCAGAACGACGGTCTTCTCTCCATTGCCGTGAACTTCAACAACCTTGCAACTTACCTTGCCTACAAGATTCTCAAGGTTAGGGTCGTATAATTCAGGCTCTTCGGAACCCTCAATCACAATTTTCCCGAGCATAGAGCCATGCTCGCGCAAATGCTTTGTGAGGGCGCGCGTGTCGATTCCATAAATTCCGGGGATTTTCTCTTCCTTGAGCCATTGAGACAGCGACCTGTCAGCCTGCCAGTGAGAGTGGTCATAACTGTAATCCTGAGCCACGATGGCACGAGCGTGAATGTGGTCGCTCTCGTAATACTCACTGACATCATCTTTCTCCCTGCGTGGCGGAACACCATAATTGCCCAACATCGGATAAGTCGTCACGAGTATCTGTCCCTCATAAGAGGGATCTGTAAGGCTCTCAGGGTAGCCTGTCATCGCGGTGTTGAACACTACTTCGCCGGCCGTAGAAGCATCGTGGCCGAAAGACTTTCCTTCAAAGGTGGTGCCATCCTCAAGAATCAGGGTGGCGCGCTTAAACTGTCGCATTCGTTAAGTGGTTCTTTTGAGCCTGATGAAAGGAGGCCCGGGTGATTGACTGTGCAAAGTTACAAATTTTTTCAGTGACCGTGAAACTTTTTGCTTACTCGTTTGTTGTAAAGGTGAAAGAATTTCTAATCCGTGCAGAGAGCGCGTGTTTAAAAATGTTAATCACATTAAAAAAATCGCAGGTCAATGCCATTAAATTGAATATAAATTATTACCTTTGGGTGTGGCAAATATTCTAGGATATCGCCACATGCTTACTCATACAGACACCTCAGATCTACAGAACCTCATAAATGCAATTTCAGATTATGAAGAGCGTAAAAGACACATTACTTGACCGCCGCAGCATCCGTCGCTATGAGCGCGATGAAGTCCGTCAGGAAGACATGGACCTCATCTATGATGCAATCCGCAACACCCCTACAAGTTACAACGGACAGCAATTTTCTGTCATAGATGTCACTGACCCTGAACTCAAACTTAAATTGTATGCACTCATTGGGCAGAAGCAGGTGAAGACCTGTTCTCATTTCCTCCTCTTTCTTGCTGATTACAATAAGATATCTCTTATAGGAGAGGAACTCGGGGAGGATATGCCTGATTTCACGAATACGGTTGACGGCCTAGTGGTTGGTGTGGTCGACGCTTCGCTCGCAATGATGAGTGCCGTAACCATGGCAGAATCGTTGGGCCTGGGATGCTGCCCCATCGGATATGCACGAACAGTGGCTCCTGAGGCGGTGTCACAACTGCTTGGGCTGCCTAAGAAAACCTTTGTGGTATGTGGCCTCTCGATAGGTGTCCCACGTGAGTCTCCCGATCTCAAGCCTAAACAGCCACGCGATCTTGTGGTGTTCAAGGACACATATCCCACCCACAATGATGAAATGGTGGAGAAGCTCAACGAATATAATGAGACAATCCGAAACTATAATGCCACCCGATCAGGTGACAAGACCGACAACGACTGGGCCTCACACATTATAAACTACTACCGTGAGGCAATGAACCATGGGATGCTCCGTGCGCTGCAACGAAGAGGTTTTGATGTCAAAAGATAAGGATAAAAAATAAGGCCCGAAGGCCTTATTTTTTTATCTGAATATCTCAATGAGCGATCCGGAGGAATGAGCAGAGAAGCGTGGGGCATACTGACTCTGAACGGTCGCAATTCCCGATGAGAATGTTCCGGGATTATTCACCCACACATCATATGTCAGGATGTAGTCTCCACGGGAAATCCTATCGATGAAAATCCGTGTTTCTGAATCACGGTTCTCTCTATAGAAGCACACACCGTCACTGTAAATTCGCCCAGGCAGTTGGTCAACAAGCTCGAAAGCGGCAGGACGGCTGTCGGTAATGACAAGATAATCCATGTCTATGTCCACATGAAGAGTCAGCGAGACAGTGATGCGGTCTCCGACATGAAGCGGTGTTGATTGATCTACAACGACCGGAGGCATATTTGCCCTTTTCAACAGCAGTTGTTTATTAATTGAGAGTTCAGGACACGATGAACTTTTCACGGACGTGATGGAGTCAGTTGATTGACTATAGATTGCTCCCCATGACGGAGTGTCACTCTGTCTCGTTATATTTAGTGTCCCTCCGGTTGTAGGAAGCGGGATGGTATATTCACCTATGAAACGATCAGACGTTGAGATGTTTAACTCATCTCCATTGAGTTCTACACGACACCCCCCTGCAGGAACAATCCATTTTGTGGAAGAATGCAGGAAAACTGCTATGACATCTGTAGTCGCAATGGAACTTCCCCAGTCTTGTGCGCCCTTCTGCAAAACGAGCCATTGGCGTATTGCGTCAACCTCTACGCAACCAGGTTCTATCAGCGAGAATGCTTCCAGGATCAATGCTGTCGGCACAACAGCATCTGCGCCAAGCGATGGGAACCATAGTCCCTTCTCGGGAGATGATTGGCCAAATTGGCTTATAGAAGAAAGCAACTTCTTTGCCATCTGCTTATATCCATGATTGTAGAGCAATATAGCATCCATCGCTTTGACAGATAGAGAATGATGCTTCCATCCTGAGATTATTCTATTGATAGTGGCATCGGTCACTGAGGGGTCAGGAGATCCGATGCCTAGCGATGAGAACAAGTCATGGAGAATCACATAGGATGTGTAGTCGCTCTCAGGGTGCTTATTAAAACTCTTCACAGTCTCACGGGTGTCGGCGTCAAGAGCCTCCGATAGCATTGTCCTCAGTTGCTTGGACTCAGGGAGATAGCCGAGCCTGGCAAGATAACCAGCAAGGGAGAGAACTGACCGTGTTGCCCATGTGGATTTCTCAGGATATTGAGAACACCAGGCCCATCCGCCATTCTGATATAGTTTGGCGAGAAGTGAGATATTATCAGAAATCGTCCTTGAGATTATCTTTCTGTCGAAAAGCAGACTCAGGCGTGCCATCCGCTCGGTGTCAGATCTCGCCTCTGTCATCCACGGAGTGGAGTTTAGAAGTACTGTCTTCAACTCGTCATTGCGTTCAAGCATGGATGTGAGGGTGGATGCAGACTTGTCTGAATTCTCCCACTCATGAAACGCTTGCTCAATCATGGGGTTGTCATGCATGAGACCGGCAGCGACAGCGGCGCTAAAAAGAGAGCGCGCAGCCTCAGGGGAGGTAGTGGCCTCCTTGTCAATAAGTCCCGGAAGGGCTGTCACCACATACCAGACAGGATTCTCGCATAATTGAAGTGTCAGCCGTCCTTCCGATGAGATTGGCGGGATGTCCATGGCGAATACCGAACTATCAGGGGCAATATAGAACGGTCTGGTCTCAATCACCTCAGTTGTGACAGGCAGTATTGGAATCAAAGTCTGTTCTCCATCCGAATCTCCCGTCGAAGAAGTGGCCTTGACACGATAGCCAATGAATGATGACTGCTGAGGTGCGGTTAATGTGAAGTCGGCGGTGTCCGATCCTGACGGGGCGAGGATAACATCTGTGGACTGTCGGGCAATGACTGTGCCATCCTCGGGATTGAAAGACTCAATGTCGACAGTCAGAGACATGACGCTGTCTGTTGAGTTCATAACAAGGCATGACAATGTAGCGACATCGCCTGATCGCAGGAACCGAGGCAGGTTTGGCTGTACCATCACATGCTTAGCCGCAATGAAGTCCTTGCAGAGGCTGCTTGTGAGTATGGAATCTGTCCATGCTATGGTTCTGAAACCCCATTTAGTGTTGGCGTTAGGGAGTTCAAAATCTAATCTCAGAGTGCCATCCGGTGCTGATGTCAGCTCAGGATGGAAGAATGCCAGAGGAACTTCAGATTGACGGTACTTGAACTGAGTGATAGTTGATGCCTCTGAGTTTGCCTCAACAGCAGACTCCTCGGTGCCCCCGGCATCAGCCGCTGACAGAGAAACCCCGGCCATTTCGTAATCACCGGCCATATCCATCACTTCATCTGTAGCAATCACTTCTGTACCACTGCTTTTCGCCGCGGACTTATATTCTCGTATCATGACGTTCCTGAGGCTCGGAGACTGGACAAGACCGTAGCCATAAGTATTGAAGTCTGAGATGATTTCAGCCGGACACTCGCTCATCTTGTCATTAACAGAATATGCCGATGTCCATGCCATTGATCCGAAGGGTGAACTGTTCCATGAAAAGTATCGTCCACCTGTACGGGCTGGGGAGAATGTCCATGAAGATGAGGAGAGCGCATCTAGCGCTGTGTTATAGAGGTCAGCTACTACTGCTGCTTCACGGCTCTTTCCATCAAGGTCTGTGACCTTGATAGTCCAACTTTCTCGTGAACCTGGTTTAAGCCTGTCGCGGAAAGTCAATAGATTCAGCCTGATGCCTCGCTCAGATTTGCCTCTTTTGATTTCGATTGTCTTGGAGGTCGAGCGGAAGAGGCCGGTTGCAGCAACGGTCATAGTCGCATTATCTATACCTTCGGGGATGGATACTGGCAGAAGTCCCATCCCTGCTGGCACCTCGACCCATCGACGGGAAATCAGAAAGTCGGCTGTCGTTATAGCCACAAGAAGGTGTGTGGGGCAATCAGTAGCGAACAGCCATTCACCTTTTCCTAACGGATGTGTGGTCACATTTGAATCGGGACTCCACAGTAGAGCGCCCGGGAGTGGTGTGGCCTTGTCAGAGGGACGATATAAGATGGTGGTGGACGTCACAGGCTCAGCCTCATAAGGAGCAGGGACCGTGAACTTGAATATATATCTCCCGGAGGGAACAGAGTTGAGGTCAATATCTGTGAAAAAACTTGATAGTACAAGTGTGGAGTCAGGTCTCAGGACAGAAAGGCGGACAGGAATTTCAGTCAATGAATCTGTGGAAGTCACTACTTCAGCCTTTAATGGAACTTTCCCATTTCTTATCTCCAAATTTTCAGGCAGATTCAATTTGATAATATAGCGCTCTCCCTTGGTGAAGTAAACCTCAGTTACCTGAGATTCACCTGAGGGGGAGGTGGCGGAGATAGTCACTGTATAAAATCCGTTTTTAATAGGTGAAGCCCCAATGGTCTCCTTTGTTAGGGGAATGGAGAATCTACCATTATTATCAGCAATGGTGTCCGTGTCATAGAACTTATAAGTCTGTCCCGGCATCCACCAGCGGGGCCGTTGTGTGACTGAGACCGCGATGTTCACTTTTGCACCGGCCAATGGGAAGCCTGAATAGGTTCTGATCAATCCTGAGATAGTGAAATCTCCATCAACCGGGATTCCCCTTGTGGCCTTGGCAGAATCAATCAAGAAGGATGGCAGTTTGTAATCAGACACCATGAATTGTACAACGCCCCAACTGTTATCCACACGGATATTATAGTTTCCGGTAAGGCCGGCCGACGGGAGATGGAACTCGCCCACAACTCTGCCCCAACGATCTGAGGTGAGATTGAGTGTGTCGAGTTCGACGCCGGAAGGGTCTGTCAGAATTGCCTGAACACTCTTCCCCGGGCAGGGACGATGTTCGTTAAACTTATACTCATATATGACGGCACACCACCGGGCCGTGTCGCCCGGATGATATATAGGAAGCGATGAGTAGCCTTCGACTGCGGTTCTCCATGTTTGAGGAGTATAATTGGAGTATGTATAGGCATATACGGGATAAGCAAAGCGGTCGTTGCCAAATTTGGCTGTGACCAACCCTGAGCCTTCTTGGACAGAGACATAACCGTCTGTGTTTGTCTTGCCTAGAGAGTATGGACCTTGTTCTGAACGACGGGAATCATAATGGATGGCCATCTCAACGCCCTCCAGCGGTTTGCCGTCCATCGGGTTTACTGCCCATACGTCTGTTTTATTAAAACCCGTTGTGGAGAGTGAGATGTCGCTGACAAAGATTTTATTCCAACTCTTCGTGCCACCTTTTCTCATCCCATCAAATTCAGGGACAGCTATATAGAGGCCTGGCCTATTAAATGAGTAGTTGATGACTGTATCTGTTTGAAACGGTACACTTCTCCCCGTAAGTTTCAAGCCGATAGACGCAATAGGCTGAGGAAGTGAGGTTCCACGCTTAAGGGTGTAGTTCCTTTCTTTTGAGGAAGTCGACGAGACATTATAAATCATAATTCTCGCTTCAGCTACATTAGTGAGTGTGACTCTGATCTGGTTGTCACGCCCGGGCCCGGTCAGTTGTGGAGCCTCGACATTCACACTTTGGGCAGAAAGATTGGAAATCTGATTCTTCAGACAGCCTTTGCGACGAAAATCAGGATAGGATTTCAGAAAGTCTTTTATGGTTGTGTAAAGCAGTCGAGATTCCAGTGAGCCGATTTCTGGCATACCTATGTCGCAAAGGATGTCCCCTGCATATTCTGATGTTGGTGAGCCGGTAGCAGCGCTTGTATAGCCGTTGTAGAACGACATCATTTCCTTGAAACTATTCTGTCCAAGAAACTGCATCTTGCCTAATTGAGCAGAGATGTATGGCGCAGTGCCCGGTGAGCATGAATGAAGCAGACTGTCGTACAGTCTCAAAATCTCTGCTTTGTCATTACCGGAATTTCGGATATTCATGTCACCCAGAATGTCAATGACTTTTCTTGCGACAAAGACAAACATCGATGGGTAATATATTTCAGTCTCGTGGTCTACAACAATCACATCTTTCCAGGCTGAAATAGGAGTGTTCATCAGACCTGGAATATCCATGATGGCGCTGTCTGTCAATTGCTTGATCCTTGTCCGGAACTGCAGTCCGCTCCATTCTGTATAGAGACCGGGGATGGGAGATAGCGGAAGTTCGCGCCTGTCATATTTCCAACGGTCACGGCTGTACAACTGACTATATGCCTCGGCCTCTAGAAGCGAAAGGAGTGATGCAGCGACGGGAGACTTCACGTTACTCCTCAGATTGTCAAGTAGATGAAGAGATGAGGAGATACTGTCAGTTGAGATCATGGACTTGGCCATGAAGAGATCCATGGCAGAACGCACCGTCAACGGCCCATCGTTTGAAGCAAGCGCCTTGGCAAGATTACGGACGGATTCTTCACTTACCGTCTTAGGATAAGCAAAATCAGGCGTCTCTACAGCTGATGCCTGAAGAAACGCCCAATAAAATATAAGCAAAAATAGTAAACGTGTCATTTCTGAGATTAGGGATATACTACCCTACTTCTTATCTTTCTTATCGGGTTTCTTATCTTTACTTTCAGTTTTTGGCTTGTCGGTTTTAGGTTTGGGCTTAGAAGTAGTCTTTGCCTTGTCATTGCGCTCACGATGTTTCTTCCAGAGTTCTTTGGCAAACTTGCGCTCGGCGTCCTTAACCCGAAGAAGTTGGTCAGGGGTCAGAATCTCCTTGAACTTCTTGTAATATTTCATCTCAATCTGACCCTCCCTCACCTTACATTCAAACTGAGCCTGTGCTGCCTTCTCTTTTTCCAGTTCAGTCGCGGCTGCACCTTTTTTCTTTACATCAGAAACCATCTTCATGGATTGGTCGACAACAGAACGGACCTCTTTGTCCATCTGAGTATAGAGAGGTATAAACTTGGCTTTCTGCTCCTCAGTGAGTTCGAGGCGACGAGCCATGAATTCGTTCTTGTACTGCTGCATCTCCTTCATCCACTCATCCTTGCTGGTCTGCTTCTGAGCCATCGCGCCGAGAGTAAGAAGGATGGAAAACACAATCGATATAAATCTTTGCATGTCGATAGATTTAGATGTCTATTGTATAGGATTCAGAATCAGACGGGAAGTCTGCGAGTTCGGCCGGTGTGAATCCGTCGTCGTAGAGATCCTCCATGATTGAATATTCATCAATATCCCCTTCTCCCATGAAATAGTAGTTCATGAAGTGGTCATTGCCAAGGGCTTCTGCCAGAACAACGCTGTTCTCGACACCAAGCCCTGCAGATGAGCGGACAAAATCGAACACATTCATCATTGTCCACACACCGAGGAACATTGCAGCGAGATAGACATATGGCCTAACTCTCTGCCATAGAGAGCGCGGGATAACCCTTGTGGCGGGGCGCTCCCATTCCATTTCGGGGAGCGTTGCCTCCATTTTTCGGGCAAACTCCTCGAAATATCCGTCAGGGACGGTGATACCGTCTCTTCGATCGGCCTTGTCAAGAATGTTATTCATATCTTATTACGCATTTATAATATTAGACTTTACGGGGAGCCATAGGTTTAATCATCATCTGAAAAAATTTTTTCTATTTTCTTTACAGCGAGATGATATGAAGCCTTAAGCGCCCCGACAGATGTCCCAAGAATCTCAGACATCTGTTCGTATTTCATGTCGTCATAATATTTCATATTGAAGACAATCCTCTGTTTCTCAGGGAGTGTAGCAACGGCTTCCCTGAGCCGCTTGGCCAGTTCGTCGCCGTCCACATCCTTGTCGGCTTCAATGAGATTTATGAGATATCCCTCTTGGTCATCTATGGAAATGCCCTGACGTTTGCGCTCCCTCTCAAGATGGGATATGCTCTCGTTGATGGCTATCTTATACAGCCAGGTTGATAGCCGGGCATCGCCCCGGAAGTTGTCGATGTTCTGCCATGCCTTCATGAATGTGTTCTGCAGAAGGTCATTAGCATCCTCATGGCTCTGCACCAGACGGCGAATTTGTCGATAGAGAGGATCGGAATATAGTCTTATCATATCCCCGAAGGCACTGCGTCGTGTCTGCGGGTCGCGCAGACGATTCACAAGATCCTCATTGTCGAGATTGGCCTTGTTCTGTGTGGTGGTATTGGCTTTCTCAGTCATGCCTAGTCCTTCGGGGGATTGTAACTAACTCTGTGGATAACGAGTACAAATATAGTAAAGATTCCGCATACGCTAGGTGTGTTTAACATTTATTGTAAAAATTCAGTGTCCCGAATCCTGCATTGGAACAAGATTCGGGACACTTAAGCGGTCGCTGATATCCGAAGTTGGAATTACTTACGGATGCCGAGCTCCTTCTGGGCGATGATGGCACGATAGCGGTTGATGTCCTTGCGGATGAGATAGTCAAGGAGACGACGACGCTTGCCTACAAGGGCCTTGAGGGCGCGGGCTGTGGTATAATCTTTGTGGTTTGCCCGAAGATGTTCGGTCAAGTGAGCGATACGGACGGAGAATAATGCAATCTGTGCTTCAGGCGAGCCAGTGTCAGTCTTACCCTTACCGTACTTCTCAAAGATTTCTACTTTTTCATCAGAGTTCAAATGCATTGAGACAGATGTTTAAAGTGTTAGTATATGGGAATGATTATGAATTGGTGTTGCTCTGAATGAGCGCACAAAATTAGTAATAATCCACGAAGTGTGCAAATATACAGATGATTTTTTGTAAATTTGCCCTTCGAAAACTCAATATTACTGATATGAAACGAGAATGGACTGAGATAAAGGAGTATGAAGATATACTTTTTGAGCGTTATGGCCGCATAGCGAAGATAACAATTAACCGCCCGGAGGTATATAATGCTTTCCGGCCCAAAACCAACACAGAGATGCTGGATGCCATGTCGATATGCCGTTCCGACTCAGGCATCGGAGTAGTGATACTGACGGGTGCAGGAACCAAGGCATTCTGTTCTGGAGGCGACCAGAATTACAAAGGATCAGGGGGATATATTGATGATGATGGTACTCCAAGGCTCAATGTGCTTGAACTGCATAGGGCTATCCGTTCGATTCCCAAGCCTGTGATAGCCATGGTCAACGGCTATGCCATCGGCGGAGGAAATGTGCTGAATGTGGTGTGTGACCTCTCTATCGCATCGGAAAATGCAAGGTTTGGGCAAACTGGGCCTAAAGTGGGAAGTTTTGATGCCGGCTTCGGCTCCTCTTATCTTGCCAGGTGTGTCGGGCAGAAGAAAGCGAGGGAAATCTGGTATCTATGCCGACAGTACTCAGCACAGGAAGCACTGGATATGGGGATGATTAATGCTGTCGTTCCTTTAGAAAGACTTGAGGATGAGACCGTGGAATGGTGTGAGACCATTCTGAAACGATCACCCATGGCCATACGCATGATAAAGCGTGCCTTAAATGCCGAACTCGACGGACAGGCCGGACTGATGGAGTTTGCAGGAGATGCTACTCTGCTTTACTATCTCATGCCGGAGGCTCAGGAGGGTAAGAATGCCTTCCTGGAAAAAAGAGATCCTGATTTCGGTCAATTTCCCATGTTCCCTTGATGTTGAGAGGAGCCTGGTGCCGTTATCGGCTTGATTTCCGTTTCACTGCCGTCACATCTAGAGAGCGGATGAGGCAGAAGGACACTTATTTCATAAAGGTTTGGGACGATGAAATGCCTGATTCTTATGGAATAGGTGAGTCAGCCTTGTTCAGAGGCTTGAGTTATGATGACCGGCCCGGATATGAGAGGATGCTAAAGTTGATATGTGCTGACCCATTGAGTGCATTGGTCTCACCTGAGATTGTGCATTGGCCATCAATAAGGATGGGGCTTGAATCAGCCATATTGGACTATCGGAGAGGAAGCCTGAGAACCCTCTTTCCCGGAGACTGGAGGAATGGCGAGAGTTCCCTCAAAATTAACGGCCTGGTCTGGATGGGGACTGAGGAGGAGATGGTCGGGAGAATGAAAGATAAGATTGAGGCAGGGTTCACTTGTGTCAAAATCAAGATAGGAGGAATTGACTTTGAACGTGAAATGGCGCTGCTTGGGCTTCTTCGCTCAATAGCCCCGGAGGCTGAGTTGCGACTGGATGCAAACGGTGCATTCACGCGAGAAGAGGCGCTGAGAAAACTTGAGCGTCTGGCAGCATTCAACATTCACTCACTTGAACAGCCCATCAAGGCAGGGCAATGGGAGGAGATGTCGAGAATATGCCGTCAGTCGCCTATCCCCATTGCTCTCGATGAAGAACTGATATCTATCACAACCCATGATGAGCGTCATAGAATGCTTGAGACAATCAAGCCCAAATATATAATAATCAAGCCTACATTAATAGGTGGCTTCACTGCCGGGAATGAGTGGATAGAGGCGGCCGGAGAGCATGGGACTGGATGGTGGGCCACGTCTGCACTTGAGAGCGATATTGGGTTGAATGCAATAGCCCAGTGGACAGCGCACCATTCTCCCACCCTCCCTCAAGGACTCGGCACAGGCCAACTCTTTGAAAATAATATTCCGTCTCCTCTCCGACTTGAGGGGGACAGAATCATGTATGACAACCACAGACAATGGCTGATACCACAATTGGAATGGAACTGACACCTGAGGCTGAGGCCTTTATTGAGGAATGGAACTCTCCTTTACCTTATGTAACGGCTCATACCTCAGGCTCCACCGGTTCACCAAAGGAGGTGAGATTACTTAAGGAGGATATGTGTGCGTCAGCCAGGGCAACGCTAAAATTCTTCGGCATAAGTGAGGATTCACAACTCCTGCTCCCGCTCTCGCCATCTTATATTGCAGGAAAAATGCAGATAGTCAGAGCGATGGTTGGTGGTTGCAAGTTATGGATAGAGACGCCATCCTTGACTCCGTTTGCCGACCGGAGATTTGAGGAGGTGTCCTCATCTTCAATGGCCGCAATTGTACCATCGCAGATTGAGGGGCTGATAAGAAGTCCGGCTTTCAGAAAGATTGGTGCTATTATAATAGGTGGCGCTCCGATTCCTACAAGCCTTGAGGAGGTGCTTGTCCGGTCTGGGGTAAACGCATGGGCCACATACGGGATGACGGAGACATGCAGTCATGTGGCTCTGCGCCGACTTGGGCATGAGGAGTTCACACCTTTGGCCGGTTTCAGATTCTCAACCGATGAGAAGGGGTGTCTCGTAATTGACACTGAGACCCTTTCATTCAAACGCCTTGTCACGAATGACATGGTTGAACTTTGTGAAGATGGAGGATTCATCTTCAAAGGCCGCTTTGACAATGTCATTAACTCGGGGGGCATAAAGATTCATCCTGAGGAGATTGAGCGTAAGGCCCTGAAAAATATTCCGGAAGGATTTGCGGCATATATAACTTCGCGGCCATCGTCTGTATGGGGTGAGGAGATGGTGGCTGTCACAGACTGGATCGGTCTAACGATGGATAGTTTTGAGATGCTTCCATCGCGTTTGCGGCCGAAGGATATCATCTATCAAAAGTGTCTGGAGAGAACATCGTCTGGCAAAATAATCCGTAAAAAGTTGAGATAGTCGCTGCTTATGACTATCTTTGCATTGTCAGTTCGACTGTATGAATACCATGGATAGACCCGACAACGAAAAGCAATCAGAAAGGCTGGGATTCCTTAGACTTGCATGGAAGATTTTCCTTCCTGTGGCTATAGGTGTCGGTGTCGTCATCTGGATGTTCCGAAGGGAGTTTGATCCCTCGGTGTGGAGTTCCATTCATTGGAATATCCGCGTTATAGGGTGCATATTTCTTGCATGGTTTTTCATGGTGGGCAGAGACTTCGGTCTTTCTTGGAGATTCAGGACACTCACAGACGGCCGTCTCAGATGGGGACAAGCCATCAGGGTGAATATGCTTTGTGAGTTTACATCGTGCGTCACACCCTCAGCCGTGGGGGGGAGTGCGTTCGGCATGATATATCTCAATAGGGAGGGTGTCCCGCTGGGGAGAGCGACCACATTGATGATGACTACCCTTTTCATGGATGAGTTTTTCTTTGTCGCCTCCTTGCCGGTGATGATGTTGGTGGTGCCATACAGAGATCTCTTTGGATTTGCAGGTGGAGTCTTCACCACCGGGCTTCAGACTGTTTTCTGGATAATATATACCGTCCTTCTGGCATGGACCGCGCTGCTTTTTACCGGAATAATTATTAAACCAAAGGCTATCCACAATATCATCAACAGGCTGTTCTCCCTCAGATTGCTGAGACGATGGAGGGAGATGGCAGACAAACTCGGGCTGGACATGGAGCATACAAGCGCCGATCTGCGCCAACGACGATGGAGGTGGTGGGTGAAGGTATTTGGTGCTACTGTGATCTCCTGGTGCTCGAGGTACCTGGTAGTCAATGCACTTTTTCTTGGATTTGTACCGGCAGCCAGCCAGTTGACGGTCTTCGCCCGGCAATTTGTGGTGTGGGTGGTACTCATGGTCAGTCCTACACCGGGCGGCTCAGGTGTGAGCGAATGGCTTTTCACCACCTATTATGGTGACCTAATACATTCAGGAGGAATGGCTTTGGTGATAGCCCTCTTTTGGAGAATAGTGTCATATTATGTATATCTGATCATCGGCGCATGTATCATCCCCGGATGGATTCGCCGTGGTCTCAGGAAAAAATCAAGTATATGAAAAGACTCCTCACTTCTTTCGCGCTTCTAATTGCGTTCTTTCTCTCAGTCTGTGCATCCACCAAGGTCTATATGCTCCGTCTCGATGATGAGATCGGCTCCTCGACTTGGCATTATACGCGCCAGGCTTTAAAAGAGGCTACTGATAACGGTGCCGATTTGATTGTCGTTCATCTCAATACATATGGCGGCTCGGTGGTGCATGCCGATTCCATCCGCACATCACTCCTGAACTCACCACTTCCGGTCGTTGCATATGTCGATAACAATGCTGCTTCAGCCGGAGCATTAATTGCACTTGCATGCGACACGGTTGTGATGCGCCGTGGAGCCACTATGGGAGCCGTCACTGTGGTCAATGGGACAGACGGGGCTGCAATGCCTGACAAATATCAGTCATATATGCGCGCTATGATGCGTTCGACAGCCGAGAGCCACGGCAAACTTCCCGATGGATCATGGCGAAGAGACCCTCTGATAGCTGAGGCTATGGTCGATAGCCGTGTCGAAGTGCCTGGTCTGATTGACTCGACACGTGTGCTGACATTTACAGTTGATGAGGCCATCAAATGGAAATATGCCGACTCAAAGGCCGAATCCCTTAAAGAGGCTTTATCTCAAATTGGTGTAAATGATTATCAAATCGAGGAATATAAGCCCACATGGACTGACCATTTGATAGGGTTCTTTACAAACCCTGCGGTGCAGGCCATATTGATAATGATAATCGTAGGAGGAATATATATGGAACTCCACACCTCAGGGATGGGCTTCCCATCGGCCGCTGCATTGATAGCAGCATGCTTGTATTTCCTTCCTATATATATCACGGGTATAGCCTCTTCGTGGATCATATTGATATTTGTGCTCGGTTTAATACTTATATTATTGGAAATATTTGTGGTGCCGGGATTTGGTGTAACCGGCATTGCAGGAATCGTGTGCGTCTGCGCTTCTCTCATGCTGGGCCTAATTGAGAACTATACTTTCACCGTGACACACACCACAGGGGCGGCCATATGGTGGTCCGTGGGGACATTCCTTTCCGGAGTCTTTCTTGCTATTATCTTAATAGGCTATCTCACATCCTCACATGGCCCGAATTGGGTGAGACGCAATGTCAATCTCACCACTGAGCTGCGAAACAGCGAGGGATTCATAGGTGTGGACATGCAGCCGGCCGGCCTAGTAGGGCTCACCGGAATCGCGGCTACAGACCTGCGACCCTCGGGCAAAGCCGAAATCAATGGAGAGAGGCTGGACGCAGTGTCAATCGACGGGTTCATACATGCAGGCACTGAAATAAGGGTGATGAAATATGAGAATGCCCAGATTTATGTAAAAGAATGTTGATTTCCTCCATGGAATTGACTACCTTTGCAATACTCATCACATTTCTACGAAAGGAATGAAACAGATAAAGGATTTCACAGTCAAAGAGACCGTACATTACAATAATCTATACACCCTTCTGAGGGTAACTCCGGCCGATGGAGAGCTCCTTCCGGAGATGCTCCCGGGGCAGTTTGTCCAGATAGCGGTAGAGACTCCCGGAGTGTTCCTGCGTCGTCCCATCTCCGTCAACGATGTGGACAGGGAGGCTAATATGCTCGATCTTCTTATCCGTAGAGCCGGTAAGGGAACCGCTGCCCTCATTTCGCTCAAGCCTGGTGATACACTTAACATAATGCTCCCGCTGGGGAATGGCTTCTCAACTGGAGCACCGAAGGCAGAAGGAAAAATGCTTCTTGTTGGTGGCGGTGTAGGAGTGGCACCTCTGCTCTATCTGGGCCGCTGTCTGAGGATTGCGGGTGTAGAGCCGGAATTCCTGCTTGGAGCAAGAAGTGAATCAGACCTGTTGAGACTTGAGGATTTCAAGCGATTAGGCAAGGTGCATCTGTCGACAGAAGATGGCACAGCCGGAGAAAAAGGACTTGTCACCAATCACTCAGTATGGAATTCTGGAGTTGGACGCATCTGTTGCTGTGGACCTGCTCCGATGATGAAGGCTGTCGCCGCAATAGCGCGCGATAAAGGAATTGATTGTGAGGTCTCACTCGAAAATATGATGGCCTGCGGACTGGGAGCCTGCCTGTGCTGTGTAGAGAATACAGTAAAGGGCAACGTGTGTGTCTGCACCGAAGGCCCGGTGTTCAACATCAAACAATTGAACTGGTAAAAACTATGGCAAATCTGTCAGTAAATATAGGAGCGCTCAAATTGAACAACCCGGTACTCACCGCTTCCGGCACCTTTGGCTATGGCGAAGAATTTGAGCCCTTCATCGACCTGAACCGTCTCGGTGGCTATATCGTTAAGGGAACGACACTCAACAGTAGGGAGGGCAACCCATATCCTCGCATGGTTGAGACCCCTTCAGGAATGCTCAATGCCGTTGGTCTGCAGAATAAGGGCGTTGACTATTTCATAGAGCATATTTACGGTAGAATATCAGAGAAATATAAATCTCACCTAATTGTGAACGTCTCAGGTGCAAAGGTGGAGGATTATGTGGAGACAGCGCACCGCCTCGACTCGCTTGACAAGGTAAGTGCTATTGAGGTCAATATCTCATGTCCAAATGTCAAGGAGGGGGGCATGGCCTTCGGCACTACCACTAAAGGGGCTGCAGAAGTGACACGCGCCATAAGGGATGTCTATCACAAGACGCTGATTGTGAAACTATCTCCTAACGTCACTAATATTGCCGAAATCGCTAAGGCTGTTGAGGCCGAGGGAGCGGACTCCGTTTCGCTCATCAACACTTTGATGGGAATGAGCATCGATGTGGAGAAACGTAAGCCACATCTGTCAACCATAACAGGAGGGCTCTCCGGCCCTGCTGTAAGACCTGTGGCCGTACGTATGGTCTGGCAGACTGCAAAGGCTGTCGATATACCTGTAATCGGTCTGGGCGGAATTATGAATGGCCGCGATGCCATAGAGTTTATGCTTGCAGGCGCCAGAGCGGTAGAGATAGGTACAGCAAACTTCATAGATCCGACAGTCACCATGAAGGTGATTGATTTTATGGAGAAGTACTGTCAACGCCATGGCATCAAGGATATTAACGAGATTGTGGGTTGTATATGAGAAGACCTTTTCTGTCTTTAACTGCCATATCCGTCGGTCTGTTCCTGATGGTGATGTCTTCCTGCAGCAGGCTGTCTTCTGAGGCAAAGGAAATCATCGGCACATATTTCAACCCCGAACTTTCTCAGACTGAGGCTGTGATGGAATTGCGGCCAGACGGTTCTTGTCTCGTCCGGGCAATCAGGCCGGGAGTTCTCACCTATAGTGTGGAAGGGAAATGGAATGTCCTCAACGACTCGCTTGTGATGCAACTTGACCCTACGACACTTAAAACGGATGGAGACCCACATCTAGTAGGCAATATCCCAACAACATACTCAAGCAAGATCATAGAACACTCCGACTTCAATCTCCAACTTGAACAGGGAGGTGCAATATATCTATATCAACGGCACAAACAGTGACATAATTCCGGCATAACATCACTTTAACTTATGAAAAAATTCAATCTCCTCATCATCCTCTCAGCGACTTTACAGATGCTTGTCTCATGTGGTTCTGACACAATGTCAGAGCGGATTGCGGCTGCCGAGATGGCATTTGCCGCCGAAGATGTAGAGTCTACGCGCAAACTGTGTGACGACATCATGTCTGAATCATCGGCAAACGGCTCAGTCACCGCCACAGAACTTGCCCGCCTCTCAATCCTATACATGCAGCTCAATGACCGCACTGATGATCAAGAGGCAGTGAAACTCGCCGCAGACTGCTACAAAGAAGCCTTTCAGGCTAATGCAGACTCAGCCCGTGCCTATTATGAGAGCCTCCCCCCGGATGAGGTTAAGTATGCCATGACCCTCTCATCAATAGTACACGCCATTGATAATCCCAAAGCGATTGAGGATTATACAGATGAATCACATGAGTATGTTGACTCTATTTGACTAAGAATGGACTGGAAAGAAATACTGAGCAAGAAAATCGAGGACGGAGACCTTGAGCGGGAGGATTTCACTCCCGTTGAGGCTATGTCTGTCCAGATAGCTGACACACTCCATGTGCTGATAGACAGAAAAGGTCGCAAGGGTAAAACCGCAACCATTATCGAAGGTTTCTCTTGTCCTGAAGAAGAAGTGGCGACGATTGCCTCACGCCTGAAAACTAAACTAGGGACAGGTGGATCAGTTCGTGGAGGAGAGATTCTCATTCAGGGAGACGTCGCTGAGAGGGTCAAGGGATTGCTCAGAGAATTGGGATATAGGGTGAAATGATCCAGATATATAAGGCTTCTGCAGGTTCGGGCAAAACGTTTACTCTCGCCCGAGAATATATCAAATTGATTCTTGGGATTAAAGGTGAGGATGGCAGATATCATCTCCGCCAACCGGGAAGTAGGCCGTGCCATCACTCTGTCCTTGCCATCACCTTTACAAACAAGGCTACGGAGGAGATGAAGGGGAGAATCATCCATGAGCTTGCTGTCCTGGCAGGAGCCGAGAAAGGATGGGCGAAGGAGAGTCCCTATAAGAAGTATCTATGCGACACATTTAAATGTGATGCCCAAAAGCTTACCATAGTGGCCGGGGAAGCACTGAAAGACCTCCTCTACGACTTCAACAGTTTTAATGTCAGCACCATCGATTCGTTCTTCCAGATGGTACTGAGGTCATTTGCCCATGAGGCAGAGGTGTCAAGCACATATAACGTCGAGCTGGATGACCGCAGCGTCATAGCCATGAGCATCGACAATCTGCTTCAGGACCTCAACCACGTCAAGAGAGACAATGAGACACTGAGGATTACCGAATGGCTCACCCGCTTCATGACGAAACTGATTGAGGAGGGCTCAGGGTTCAACCTGTTCAACCGGACATCTCAGGTTCATGAAAACCTGATTCTGTTTATCGCGGATATTTCTGATGACACGTTCAAGGATAATGAGAAACTTATCATGGACTATCTCCGTGACAGTTCTAAACTTGACAGATTCAGATCGTTGATCGAGGGACGAATCAGAACAATCAAGAGCGAGACTGCCACCGCATGTCGGGACGCTGTCACCGAAATGAACTCTATCAACCCCGTTGGACCGGGAAAAGGAGTGGTCAATAACCATGTGGCTGGGGCTGTGAAAAACTGGGCCTCAAACGGCTATTACACCGGAGCGTCCAAGAGCGCTGAGCTCTCAGCCACTGTGGTCAAGGCCATTATTGACATTGAGGATGCATATGTGAAGGATGGAAAGAAGTCTCCTTATAGAGACACTCTTGACCCGATTCTGTCAAATGCTTTATCGGCCATTGACAAATGTGTACGGGCCATTGGCTTCTTAAGGATAATTAGTGCCAATATCTACCAATTGGGTCTGATATCACGTGTCAGTGAGTATCTAGACCGCTATCGCACAGAGAACTCCGCGATTTTGCTGAGTGACACCAATTCACTTCTCTCAAAAGTTATCGGAGACAGTGACTCCCCTTTTCTGTACGAAAAGATGGGAACACGCTTCACTCACTATCTTATAGATGAGTTCCAGGACACATCGTGGAGCCAATGGAAGAATCTCAATCCCCTGATGGAGGAGAGTCTGTCGTCAGGCAACGACAACCTTGTGATTGGTGATGAGAAACAATGCATCTACCGCTTCAGAGGAAGTGACCCGACACTTCTTCACAGTCTTCATGAAGGTAGGCCGGATGGTGAGGCTATTGTGAGAGGAGAGTGTATCGAGGAGAACACTAACTGGCGTTCGTCTGGGCCAGTGGTGAGATTCAATAACACACTTTTCAAGTCAATCGCAGAATCTCAAGGATTCTCAGACATCTATGCTGGGGTCGAGCAACATCCTGCTCACAATGAGAAACCGGGATATGTGAGAGTGGAGATTCTAGCAGGAGAACGTGGAAATCCTGAGGCTGATGACAAGGCGTTGAAAAACCTGTCGACTCACCTGAAAAGACAACTCCAGAGCGGCTATAAACCCGGAGACATAGCCATCCTTGTCAGGACCTGGAAAGAAGGAGAGAAGGTGATAAGTTATCTTGAGAACAAGAAGATTGAAGACCCTGAATTCCCGGAGTTCAATATTGTCTCAGATAAATCGCTCCAGGTGTCGCGCTCGGCGTCGGTTATGCTGATTGTCAGCAGGCTTCGTTATATATCATCCATTGAGTTCACTCCTCATGGACATAAGCGCAGCCGCAAAGATGTGACCCGTGTGCTGAACGATTTTGAAAAAAGATTTGCGGAGACACGCTCAGGGACAGTATCTCTCTTAGATGCCCTTGAAGGGTTGAAAAGAAGGCGCGACAAGGAAAGTGAGGCGAACCAGTCGATAATGGATGATATTGAGGAGACGCAGTCACTCGACCTCACATCGCTGGTCGAGTCCATTGTCGAGAGATATGTCCCCGAAGACAACCGAAATAGTGAAGCGATTTTCATAACCGCTTTTCAGGACATGGTGGCTGATTTTGTCTCTAAGGGACGCTCAGATATTCGCTCTTTCCTGGAATGGTGGGATGACAAAGGGAGAACCACACCGGTTTCAGGAGCCGGAGATGACCCATCGGCGCTCAATATCCTTACAATACATAAGTCAAAGGGACTTGAGTTCCCATGTGTGCATGTGCCATTTGCCGGATTCACAGATTCAGGAGCGTTCGTGGACCGTGCGTGGTTTGAGATTCCAGAACTTGACGGATTCCCGGAGGAGGTAATACCACCGATGATGCCCCTGGACATAACAAAGGCCATGAAATCAACTCCTCTGGCTGACCAGTATGATGAGATTCAACGGCAAAAACAGCTCGACCGGATAAATCTGTTGTATGTGGCATTCACACGCGCTGTGGACGAACTTATCATCAGTGTTAAAGTGATGAACGAGAAGAGCGACACCACGATTAAGCCAATTGCCAAGGTTTTATCAGATTCATTGCAGTCTTCTCACCTACCCTTCTCGGACGTGAATGTATATGAACTCGGCAAATACACCAAGAGCACGGGCTCAAAGGATAAAGAAGCCAGTGCGATAGAACCGAGAGAGGGTGACAGAATCTCAGCCTATGATGTCAATGCTGTCTCCTCACCATGGAGTCGGACAAGGCTCGGCGGCAAAAAAACTTCCAATTTAGAGATTGCACGTGAGAGGGGTATAATCCTGCATGACCTGATGGCATCTATAATGACTCCGGAAGATATAGACACGGCCGTCAGAGTAGCATCAGCCACTGAAGACTGGCGTGAAATCACCTCTGACGAGAGGGATGAACTTCGCCGCATAGTCGAGGAGAGGGTCAACGATGACCGAGCCCGCATGTGGTTCAATGGCTTCAAGAGGGCTTTGAGAGAACGCGAGGTGATGACAGACAAGGGTGAGATCAAACGTTTCGACCGTGTGGTCTGGACTTCAGACGGACAGATACATCTTATAGACTATAAGACAGGCTCGCAGCCACCCAAGCGTTACCGCAGGCAGCTGCAAGGCTATCTTAATTTTTTCAAGTCGATTGGTTATCCGGGGGTCCGCGCTTTCCTCTATTACCTTGACTCAGGTGAAATCATCGAGATACAGAACTAATCAAATCATTGAGGAATCGAGGCTGGAAGAGTCTCTGAGATCGTGGGGTGTGAATGGACAGCCATTCTGATAGAATCAGCAGGTAGGCCGGAAGTGATGCACAACACTGCTTCGGCGATGAGGTCTGAGGCATGTAGCCCAAGGATGTGGCATCCAAGCAGTTTCCCATCATCAGTTGATACGATTGTCTTGACAATGCCATCAGGCTCACCCATGGCGCGCGCTTTACCGTTGGCCTGAAAAGTTGAGCGGCCCACCTTGTACTCAATACCTCGATCAATACACTGTTGCTCTGTGAGTCCGACCATCGCACATTCCGGACGCGTAAATACAGCTCCCGGCACGGGTTCAAAACTCTCGCGCTCACCTATAGCAATCTCGCCTTGTGCTGTGGCCGCATGTGCAAGCATCGAAAGGCCATTGACATCACCTATGGCATAGACCCCGGGAAGGTTTGTCCGCATGAGAGAATCGACCTTGATAAAACCGCGATCTGTCAGTTCTATTCCAGCCTCTTTAAGACCGGATGGGAGTACCGGACGACGGCCTACAGAAATAAGTGTCATGGATGACTCTGTGGCTTTCTCCTTCCCCTTGGTGACATATCTGACACCGCCGTTCTCAAGAATTTCTGTCACCAGTGCATCAGTGACTATACTTATGCCTCTTCTTTTCAGAGACATTCTGAGACGCTTGGCTATCTCAGAATCAAAAGTCGGAAGGATCTCTTTCTGACCTTCAATAACAGTGACATCCTTGCCAAAACTTCTTATGATAGAGGCAAACTCCAGCCCTATCACACCACCCCCAATGACGGTGATGGAATCAGGCAGCGAGTTTAATGAGAGGAAATCATCGCTTGTGAGTGCATATTCAATCCCCTTGATAGGAGGTTGTGCAGGTGTCGATCCGGTAGCGATGATAATCTGTGGCGCAGTGTAAATCTCATTGCCCACCACTACTTGATTGGCAGTCTCAAATATCGCCTCACCCTTCACTACATTTACACCTTTCAGTATCTGGGTAACCCCTTCTCTCAACGATGCGACAACTGTATCCTTGCGTTCAGCCGCTACTGAATAATCGACACTCAGACCTGAAATCTCGAAGCCAAATTCAGGAGCCACAGACAGCGTGTCTGCCACCTCGGCTGCACGACAAAGCGCCTTTGTGGGGATGCAGCCACGGTTAAGGCATGTCCCCCCCAGAAAGCCACGCTCAATGAGGGTGACGCGCTTGCCCGATGCGGAAGCCCGGGCGGCCGTCTCATAGCCGCCCGGGCCCGCTCCGATAATTAGAATGTCAGCTGAATTCATAACGCAGGACAGGATCAAGTGCTGCGGTTGTGTCGTCAGGACGCCCAATAGGGGTATCGTGAGGAGCAGACTTCACTAATTCAGGATTTTCCTTAGCCTCACTGGCAATTGTGCGCATCACATCGATGAATCTGTCGAGAGTCTCCATGCTCTCAGTCTCCGTAGGCTCAATCATGAGTGACTCATGGAAAAGCAGTGGGAAATAGATTGTAGGAGCATGGAACCCGTAGTCGAGAAGACGCTTGGCAACATCGAGAGTAGTGACGCCTGTCGACTTGTCAATCAGTCCGTCAAACACAAACTCATGCTTGCACACGTTAGGAATTGGAAGTAGATAGCAATCCTTCAGTGACTCTTTGACATAGTTGGCTGCAAGCGTTGCGAGAGGACCTGCCATGGCAAGACCTTCACGTCCGAGTGAGAGGATGTATGCCAGCGCCTTCAGCTCTACAGTGAAATTACCAAGGAAGGATGAGATACAGCCCATGGAACCATCTCTGTTCTCTACACGGAATCTAACTGTCCCGAAGGGGTTTATCTCCTCAGGCTCAAGTTTCACAACCCTAGGATTGGGAAGATATCTCTCAAGTCCGGCTCTCACGCCAACAGGGCCGCTCCCCGGGCCTCCGCCACCATGAGGCGTAGAGAAGGTCTTGTGGAGATTGATATGCATGACATCAAATCCCATATCTCCGGGGCGGCAAACACCCAAAAGAGGATTGAGATTGGCACCGTCATAATACATCAGAGCGCCACATGTGTGAACTGCTTCAGCAATCTCGGGTATAGAACGCTCAAAGAGCCCCAACGTGTTGGGGTTGGTCATCATAACGGCTGCAACAGTCTCATCAAGAAGAGGCTTCAGCGCCTCGACATCTACCGTGCCATCATCAAGCGATTTCACCTCTACGACCTTAAGTCCGGCCACTGCTGCAGATGCAGGGTTGGTTCCGTGTGCGGAATCAGGCACAATCACCTTGGTCCTCGCATGGTCGCCTCTGCTCATATGGTAAGCCCTTATCACCATCAGGCCGGTCAACTCGCCGTGAGCTCCGGCATAGGGATTGAGCGTAAACTCAGCCATCCCGCCTATCTCACACAAAGACTTCTGAAGGTCATAGTAAGCCTCGAGCGCCCCCTGCACTGTCTCCTCTGGCTGAAAGGGATGGAGATGGGTGAAAGCAGGCATCGAGGCAATCTCCTCATTGATCTTGGGGTTATATTTCATTGTGCACGATCCAAGTGGATAGAATCCCGTATCTACGCCAAAATTGCCAAGCGACAGATTGGTATAGTGACGGACAGCAGTTGGCTCATCTACCTCCGGAAGGTGCAGGGTGGTGGCTCTCATAAGCGAGGATGGAAGCGAGGAAAAGGAATCCTCAAATTGATCCTTTCTAATCAATGTGCCACGTCGTCCGGGCGAGGAAAGGTCAAATATCAGTTTGTCGTAATGCTTTCCGTTCATGGCTCAGATGATTGTGTCCTTCCCTTCGGCGGCAAGGGTGGCGTTATAGATCATAATATTATTGTCAGCCAGTGTTCTGCGCTCTGTTACAGCGATGAGTATAGTCCGGTCGTCAAGACACACACCGGGGAGAATATTTCGCTCGGAGCAAAGCTTGCAGAATCTTTTCAGTCCCTCTGCGTCTTTGCATGTCAATGAAAACTCATTGAGGAATGGCTTGTCGGGATATGTCATCTCAAATAATCCTGTGGCACATAGTCCGGAGGCAAGTTGATGAGAGCCGTCACAACTGAGACGGTTTACATCGGCCATCCCTTGCGGCCCCATGAGTGAGAGATACACTGCGGCATAGAGTGCCATTAGTCCTTGGTTCGAGCAGATGTTTGAGGTGGCCTTGTCTCGACGGATGTGTTGTTCTCTGGCCTGAAGAGTCAGAACATATGCAGTCTTTCCCGTGGCGTCCTTGGTGCGTCCCACGATTCTGCCAGGAAGTTTGCGCATAAGTGCTTTTGTGCAGCACATGTAGCCCAAACCGGGACCACCGAAATTCAGCGGCATACCAAGACTTTGAGCCTCACCGGCGGCAATATCCGCGCCCCATTCAGCCGGAGTGCGCACGACAGCAAGTACCGAGGCCGGGGCGTTCATAATCAACAATGCTTTTGCAGCGTGTACTGTTTCGGCCACACCGGTGTAATCCTCAAGAATCCCATAGAAATTCGGGGTTGAGAGAGCCACACCTGCGACATCGCCTGCCTTCAGCATCTCTGCCAAAGCATCGAGGTCTGTCTCACCATCCTTTGATGGTATGACGTCAAGTTTGATGCCGTGATAGAGAGCATACGTTGCCATGACCTCCCGATATATGGGATTGACTGTCTCGCTGACCAGAACACGGCTGCGCTTGCGTGTGGATGCAACCGCCATCATCATGGCCTCAGCCATGGCTGTAGAGCCGTCATACATGGATGCATTTGAGACATCAAGCCCCGTCAGTTCACACATCATGGTTTGATACTCAAATATATATCTTAGCGTCCCCTGCGAAATTTCAGGCTGATAGGGTGTGTAGGCCGTCAGGAACTCCGATCGAGAGAGGATGTAAGATATGGCTGCAGGGGCGTAGTGATCATAGAAACCGGCTCCGGCATAACATATGAGGGGTGTATTATGAGCAGTTAGTCCCTCAAAATACTCTCTGACCTCGTCCTCGCTCTTGGCCTCCGGAAGGTCGTATGGGCGGTTAAGGCGCAAGGATGCCGGGACATCGGAATAAAGATTGTCAAGAGTCTTCATTCCGCAACGTTCCAGCATCTTGCCAATATCAGCCGCCGTATGCGGAAAATATGGCGTCATATTAATCAGTGTTCGTTCTTGATTAGTTCCCGGTAGGCTGCTTCGTCAAGGAGGCCGTCAAGTTGTGATGGATCTGTGAGTTCGATTTTGATAATCCAGTTTTCTACGGGATCCTCGTTCAGCAGTCGGGGATTGTCGATGAGTTGTTCGTTGATGTCGGTCACAGCCCCGCTGACGGGTGCAAAGAGGTCGCTGGCGGCTTTTACGCTCTCGACAGCACCAAACTCCTCGCCTGCAGTGATGTCGTCTCCCTGCTCAGGCATGTCGACATACACGATGTTGCCGAGTGCTTTCTGGGCGTAGTCTGTGATTCCGATGAATCCGATTGTTCCGTCGACGCGGATGTATTCGTGAGTGGGTGAATAGTAAGTAGTCATAGTCTATTTTCAGGCTTTATATGATTTTTTGAAAAATTTCTTTGCTGTAACTGTTGCAGGATAGAGTTTACGATGGATCTTCACCTGTACATCAGTCCCCTTTTCGGCATATTTTGAGTCGATGAGAGCCATTGCTATGCTCTTGTCGACAGAGATTCCTCGGTATCCGGTGGTGACATGGCCTATCACCTCACCTTCGGCATTGAGGACTTCATATCCATGGCGCGGGATGGCGCGGTCTTTGAGTTCCAGACCCACGAGCTTGCGCTTGAGCCCGGCCTCTTTCTGCTCCTGGAGAGCCTTTCGCCCAATGAAACTCTTGTCAAGTTTCACAAAGTATCCAAGGCTTGCCTCGAGCGGAGAAATTTCATCTGTGAGCTCATCGCCATAGAGAGGCAGACCCACCTCAAAGCGGAGAGTGTCGCGGCATCCAAGGCCGCAAGGCTCAACCTTCCCTGAGGCTACAATCTTGTCCCACATAGCGCCTATCAACTCGGGTGAACCATATATCTCAAATCCATCCTCGCCGGTATAACCTGTGCGGCTCACCAGAGCCTCTTCATTTTCGATATTATAGCGTTCGAAGGTGTAGAAAGCCATCTGAGAGAGGTCCAGTCCGAACAATTCGGCCATGACCTTTTCTGAGTCAGGTCCCTGAAGAGCTATCTGTGCATACTTGTCGCTGACATTGTCGACAACGACGGCAAATCCGGCTGCGTTGGCACGAATCCACATAAGATCCTTTGCAATATTCGCCGCATTTATCACCAGGAGATAACCTCCATCCTCAAGTTTGTAGACAAGGAGGTCATCTACCACGCCACCATGTGGATGGCACATCATTCCGTAGAGAATCTTGCCAGCCGGAATTCCTGATATGTCATTTGTGAAAAGACGGTTTACGAACATCTCGGCTTCTGCGCCCCTGACGATTACCTCTCCCATATGTGAGACGTCGAAGACTCCGCATGAACTGCGTACAGCATTATGCTCCTCGACAATCCCTTTGTATTGAATAGGCATATCATAGCCTGCAAATGGACTCATTTGAGCGCCCATTGCCACATGGCGTGAATGTAGTGGCGTTTGTTTGATGTTTTCGTTTTCCATGGATATACTGATTTAAAATATTTCAGGTAAAAATATGTGCAGTGAGTCTTTCTGGGGTCAGCCCGGGGATAACCGCTTCAATCCTCGACCTGGTGAGAGCATCGTGAACCAGTGTCTTGTCAAGCGGCAAGCCTGTAAGAGTGTCAGACAGGACTTTTCCTGCATCTCCAATCTCAAGATAATCACCGGTGACATTTATATCTTTTATGAATCCCTTGGAAAGGGAAATAAAGAGGTTCATCTCCCCCACTCCATCAATTCTCCCTGATGCCGTAAGTGTCCCTTTGGGGTTATTTCCTGACAACCAGGCGGGGGTGTAAGTCCTTTTTGCCAACTCTTCAATCTCCTCGACGTCTTGCGCTGACAGAATAACCGGAATAGGTTCGTCAGGTATGGTCTGTGTTAGATGGCTGCACAACTCGGACAAGGAGATGAATGGGAGATATTCCTTAACAGATGTCACACGCGAGCTGACTGACCTCACACCATGGCTGCTTAATTTTGAAATGGATGGTGTGAGTGCTTTCGATATCAGACCATGATTGCAGTCATAGAGCATTGTTCCGTGGACAATGCTTATCCCGGAGGGCGTCAGATAAAATGAGTTTCCGGAAATTTTTCTATCGCCAATCAGGATGTCGTTGCGCGAGTTATCTGAGGCATTAAGGTCAAGTTCACGGAGGGACTTTACAACCATTGATGTGTATTTGCAGAAAGTGCCTGACACATCTCCGGGGGTCTGAGTGATATAAGACATCATCAGATTCCCATCATCAGAGATGACTGCACCTCCTCCGCTCTTACGTCTGACAAGCGCAATCCCCTCAGACTCGCAGAAATTAGTATTGACCTCACTCTCAAGCATCTGATTGCGCCCAATGATTACTGTTGTATCTGATGGCTGCCAAATAAAGAAGCAATCGCCTCGAACTACCTTGTCAGCCATACGTGAGGCTATCCACTCTTCCATGGCCAGCCAGAAGGCAAGGGGATGAGATGAAGTGTCAGGCAGACGGACAAGTTTCATTGTGACGTGAGTGGATTTTTTGGGTTTCCATCGGCAAATATAGACAATTTTCATAAATCCCCAAAATAATTTTTTGGCATTAGTTTCCGTTATAAGAATGTGGGAAAGTTCATGTTTAAACAATTTGCTGTATCCGACAATAATTCAGCAATGAAGGTTGGCACAGACGGTGTCCTGCTTGGTGCATGGACCCCTCTGAGTCCTGCTCCTTCCTGTGTCATCGATGCTGGTTGCGGCTCAGGACTTATTGCCTTGATGATGGCCCAGCGTACAGGAGAGAATACCAATATTACAGGTGTGGAGATTGATGAGGGTGCTTTTAAGGATGCCGTAGGCAATGTCTCGGAGTCCCCGTGGAGTCATAGGATAAATATAATCCATGGTGATATTCTTGCCATTGAAATGCCTCAATTAGACTCGCCAATACTCATTATCTCAAATCCGCCCTTTTTCACTGAGGCACTTCACTCACCTGACTCAGACAGGGCACTTGCACGGCATGGGAATACGTTCGGCGTTGAATCACTCATCAATCTCAGTGCATCTCTCATGGCCAATAATGAGGACAGACTCTCATTCATCGCTCCTTCTGACCGCGACAATGAGATAGAGTTTCTTCTCAGTCTCAAAAGACTACATCCCATAGAGCGATGCTCAGTATTGTCTCGCGAGGGGAGATTCCCTATGCGCACAATGTGGCTTGCAGGCATCGGCACCGGTTGTTGTAGACGCACAGAAATTATCATAAGGGATGCCTGGAATAATCTGACAGCAAACTATCGCCATATCACTTCACCATTCTATCTTGACAAATGAATCAGTTCAAATTGCGCTTCGACTATCTTCAGAGGATTCTCATTTTTCTCATCATATCCCTTATATGTCTAATTATAGCCGGGATTATAATGGGGATAGTTTTAGGGGCAGGCGATGGTGCCAATGTCAGGCTGATGCGAATAGCCACGGTTGTGCAGGATGTAATCGGTTTCATTCTCCCCTCCTTTGCCACTGCTGTTGTAATCTCCCAACTTCCGGCCTCCTTTCTTGGGGTTGACAAGTGTTTCAGTCTGCCACAACTTGTCATGGCAGTCGGGGTGATGATTGCGTCGACACCATTCATGAATCTAATCATTGACTGGAATTCCTCAATAACACTTCCTGGGTGGGCATCAGGGATTGAACAGGCAATGAGGCAGGCCGAGGACCGTGCTGCCTCATCAGTCGGGCTGATGCTGTCAGGCGACAGCACTGGAGCCACATTGGTCACGCTCCTGATAGTAGGCGTGCTAGCCGGCTTCAGCGAGGAACTTTTCTTCCGAGGGACGCTTCAGAGGCTGCTCTCGTCGGGCAGGATGAGCATCCACACTTCGATATGGCTAGGGGCAGTGATATTCAGCATCTTCCATTTCCAGTTCTATGGATTCTTCCCTAGAGTATTATTAGGAGCATTTTTCGGCTATCTCCTCTATTGGTCAGGCTCAATATGGCTCCCGGTCATAATACATGCCTTTAATAACTCTATCTATGTCCTCTCTACAAAGCATGGCGTGAATGAGGTTGTCAATCAATTTGGGATTGGAGATACATGGCTGATTGTAGGCTCAATTATTGTTACCGCTGTAATTATAATGTGGCTGTCGAAGTCCCGACACAATGTTAAGGTATATTAAAATCCTTGACAAGGGGCTTATGAGGTTGTAATTTTGTCGCTAATTTTCAATATTATGGCTAAACGGCTACATCTCAGGATTCCGGTTTTCGGCACTCGCGCCACCGCCACCATTTCAGTGGCACTTGTGCTTGTCATACTTGGCCTCGCGGCCATGGTAGGTATGACAGCGGCCAGAGCATCTGAGTCTGTCAGGGAGAGTATGGGTTTTGTCGTTGTTCTCACCGACAATGCCTCAGCCACGGATATCGATGCCATATCCTCCAGGTTGAAGACCATCGGAGCTGTCAGAAAGATGACTTACTCATCTTCGGAGGCTATACTTGAAAAATGGCAGAGACTCGTGGGCGATGACGAGGATATTCTCAGGCTCGCAGGTGTAAACCCGTTCACGCCCGAACTTGAGGTAAGCGTGACGTCAGACTATGCCAATCCGGACTCCATAACAATGCTGACGACACCGATATCGCTCATGCCCAATGTGAGTGATGTGCGTGTGAGTGGAGAACTCATTGACACCGTGAGCAAGACAACAAAGAGCATATCGCTCACACTGATCATCATAGCCGCAGCACTCCTCATAGTGTCATTTGTGCTGATATTCAACACCGTCAGGCTGACGGTATATTCCCGCAGATTTCTAATCAACACAATGCAACTCGTAGGTGCTACCCGCGGGTTTGTGATGCGTCCCTTTCTGGCTGAGAATGCCCTCAATGGACTCATAGCCGGAATCCTGGCATCCGGGGCATTGGCTGTGGTTCTCTACGGCGCATCCCGAATGGATCCAAACATTGCTGAAGCAATCAGACCGGAGGATGCCCTGACCGTAATGGTGGGGATGATTCTGACGGGTATCATCATATGTTTTGTCGGTGCCTGGATGGCTTGCTCACGTTATCTCTCACTCTCTTTTGACGAATTATACAAGTAACTACATATTTTCTAATATGGCAGAAAAGAAATCAACACCGGATGAAAGGCTCAATCGAGAAGATCGCTCACTGATGCCTCTACTCCCGGCAAACTTCAAACTTATGGCTGTCGCAGCGGCCATAATTGTGATAGGATTCCTGCTGATGGCCGGTGGCTCAACCGGATGGGATGTATTCAACCCAGACATTTTCTCAGTTCGCAGAATTGTCGTAGGCCCCACGGTCTCCTTCCTTGGCTTCATTTTTATGGGATTTGCCATCATGTATTCTCCCCACAAGAAAAAATAACAGACCGATGGATTGTATTGACGCTCTCATACTCGGCATTGTCCAGGGTCTTGCTGAGTATCTCCCTATAAGCAGCAGCGGACATCTCGAGATCTTCCGAGACATACTTGGCCTTGAGCTCTCAGGAGAGGACGCGCTGGAGTTTGATGTGGTGCTTCATGTGGCCACTGTGTTGAGCACCATCGTTGTGCTTTGGAAAGAATTTTTGCCTTTATGCAAGTCGTTTTTCACCATTGCGCGCGATGACAACTTTTATTATGTCTGCAAGATTCTTCTCTCATGTATCCCGGTGGCCATTGTCGGCCTATGTTTCAAGGACTATGTCGAAAGTTTCTTTGGCACCAACCTCTCAATAGTCGGAATCTGTCTGCTAGTGACGGCATTGCTGCTGGCGTTTGCGTATTTCTTCAGGAATCCTGAGAGAGAAAGCCGCTATCATGAGACAGGCCATGAGATAACATGGCTGGATGCTTTCATCATAGGTTGTGCCCAGGCAGTGGCTGTATTGCCCGGACTTAGCCGTTCAGGAACCACCATAGCCACCGGACTCCTTCTCGGCGACAAACGCGACAAGATGGCCCAATTCTCATTCTTCATGGTTATCATCCCTATCCTCGGCGAGGCATTACTTGGAGTCAAGGACATAATTTCAGGTGAGGGTGTAGGCGAAAGTGTCGGAACCGATCCCTTGATAGTAGGTTTCCTGGCATCGTTCATCGTGGGCTGTATGGCATGCAAATGGATGATCAATATTGTCAAGAAAGGTAAACTCATCTGGTTTGCGGTCTATTGTCTTGCAGTGGGCATACTCTGTCTGTGCTGGTAATGAGCAAGTCTGAACTCAACAACAATCTTATGACCTTTGACTTCTTAAGCGGAGAAACACTTTACATAGACAAGCCTCTGGAATGGACCTCGTTTGATGTTGTCAAACGTCTGCGTGGTGTGATGCAGCATCGTATGCATGTCAAGAAACTGAAGGTTGGTCATGCAGGGACGCTCGACCCGCTAGCCACCGGTGTCATGATTGTGGTGACCGGTAAATCGACTAAACTGATTGAGGAACTTCAGGCCGGAGTAAAGGAGTATGTGGCTACACTCAAACTGGGTGCGACAACCCCTTCCCACGACCTTGAGACCGAAATAGATGCAACATTTCCCACCGACCACATCACACGCGAGCTCATAGACAGTGTCATCACGCGATTCAAGGGGAGAATTGAGCAGGTGCCTCCTTCGTTCTCTGCATGCAAGGTGGACGGCAAGCGAGCCTATCAAATGGCCAGAAAAGGCAAGGATCCTGAACTTAAGCCCAAAATCCTTGTCATAGACGAGATTGAGGTCGAAAACTTCAATCTCGAGGAAATGACACTGAGGCTCAGGATTGTCTGCAGCAAGGGGACATATATACGGGCTCTGGCTCGAGACCTTGGAGAGGCTCTCAATTCAGGCGCACATCTGATTGAGCTAAGGCGCACCCGTGTCGGTGATGTCGGCATTGAGGATTGCCTTAGCGTCGATAAGGCTGTCGAGATTATAAGGGCTGCCGATATCATATTGCCCGAGGAAAATACAAATATAGTAACTAATTAAACGCTTCACATATTAAATTAGAGGATGAAACTTTCCCAATTCAAATTCAAGCTTCCTGAGGAACTGATTGCCCAGCATCCGGCGCCTGAGCGCGACGATGCAAGGCTCATGGTGATCAACCGCAAGACCGGGACTATCGAAGACCATGAATTCAAGGAAGTGATAAACTTCTTTGAGGACGGTGACCTCTTTGTCTACAACGACTCTATGGTTTTTCCTGCGCTCCTCTATGGAAACAAGGAGAAGACCGGCGCAAAGATTGAAGTATTCCTTTTGCGCGAATTGAGTGCCGAGGGCAAACTCTGGGACGTGCTTGTAGAACCTGCTAGGAAAATACGTATAGGCAATAAATTATATTTCGGGGATGACGAGTCAATGGTGGCTGAGGTCATAGACAACACAACCTCACGCGGACGCACTCTGCGCTTCCTTTACGACGGCCCTCATGACGAGTTCAAACGTGAACTCTTCAATCTTGGCTCTACCCCTCTCCCCTTCTATATAAAGAGAGAGTCTACCCCTGAGGATACAGACCGCTATCAGACCATCTATGCCTCACGCGAGGGTGCGGTTGTGGCATCGGGCGTAGGACTCCACTTCTCACGCGAGATTCTTAAACGTCTTGAGATCAAAGGTGTTGGCCAGGCTTTCATAACCATCCACAGTGGTCTCGGAAACTACAGGGAAATTGATGTAGAGGACCTGACCAAGCATCGCATGGACTCAGAGGAGATGAAGGCAGATGAGATTCTTGTCGACACTGTCAATGCCGCCAAGGACTCCGGACATAAGGTTTGTGCTGTAGGCACATCTGTGCTTCGAGCTATTGCCAGTGCAGTCAGCATGGGTGGCCATATGAAGACATACACCGGCTGGACCAACAAGTTTATCTTCCCGCCCTATGACTTCACGGTCACAGACGCACTCCTCACAAACTTCCATCTCCCCTACTCGACCATGCTTATGATGGTAGCGGCCTTCGGAGGATATGACCTTGTCATGGAGGCATACAAGAAAGCGGTAAAGGAGGAATATAAGTTTGGTGTCTACGGTGACTCAATGCTCATAATCTGACATCGGATATTGGCAAGGTTTCTAACGATAGCCCGTTCAGGTGAGGGAATTGTCCGTGAGAAGATGAGCCGTTTCCTCTCTTTTGCGCTCCATGTGACTACAGTCGATGAAGCGCGTGAGACCATAGCGCTCTACACCAACGAATATCACGATGCACGCCATGTCTGTTGGGCATATATGATTGGAGCCGACAGGCTTACGTATCTCTCATCGGACAATGGTGAGCCCTCAGGCACTGCCGGAAAGCCCATCTTAGGGCAGATCAACTCCATGGGGCTGACAGATGTGGTTGTGATTGTTGTCAGATATTTCGGCGGCATTAAGCTCGGCACATCCGGTCTGATTGCAGCTTACCGGGAAGCGGCCAGAATGGCGCTTGAGGATGCCGGGACGCAGGAGGGACGGGAGATGACAACTCTCTCTCTCATTTTCCCATATCTTGCCATGAATCCCGTGATGACTTTATTGAAGGGTTATGGCTCAAAGGAACCGGTCCATATCACAAATCAGAGTTTCGATAATACATGCTCCCTCACCCTCTCCTTGCCTCTTGATCTTCGCGATGAACTCTCATCTCGCCTTGAAGCCATCTCAGGTACATCAATACTTTAGTCAGGCTAAAACTATTGGTCAACCTACATTGTTAATTAAAAAACAAAGACTCCATCACCACACTCGACACATTATAGCATGACAGACAACAATAAAGACCTTCTGCCATTAATCATAGAAGGAATCCACGACCGTAAGGGTCACAAAATCACAGTCGTTGACCTCAGCGAGATAGAAAGTGCGGCCGCCAGACGTTTCGTGATATGTCAAGGCACATCCTCTCAGCATGTGGCTGCTGTCGCTGACAGCGTCCGCGAATATCTCTTGGAGAATGCCCGGGTGAAACCCTACAACTACGACGGCTACACCAACTCTTCATGGATTGTGATTGACTATGGCGACACCATGGTCCACGTTTTCCAGCCAGAGACCCGAAGCCTCTATGACCTTGAGGAATTGTGGAACGACGCTGTGATCACAGAGGTTCCTGATCCCGACTAATTATCACTGACATGAACACCAATTTTCCAAATAAACCCGGACAGAAGAAAGGGGGAGGCATAAAGTTCAGCATGTACTGGGCTTATGCCATCATCATCGTCTTTCTCCTCGGAATGCTCTATATTGATGACAACACGCTGACAAAAGATGTCAGTTTCACCAAATTCGAGCAGTATGTAAGTTCAGGAGGCGTTGAGAAAATCACCGTCTTCACAAACACAAACAGAGCCGAGGCCACTGTGACAGACTCGCTCGCCCGCACCATATTTCATGAGAGCCAATATCAGCCCGGCAAAGGGACTGTCGCACATATAGTCACAGACATCCCGTCGGCCGACAAGATGCAGGACCAGATTGACACATGGCGCTCTGAAGGCAAGTTTAAGGGTGAGGTGAACTATGAAAAGTCTTCTGACTACTCCTCAATCCTATGGACATTCGGACCAATCATCCTTCTTGTCGCTTTCTGGATCATCATGATGAAGCGCATGAGTGGTGGTGCTGGCGGCGGAGCCGGCGGTGTCTTCAATGTGGGCAAATCTAAAGCCAAAGTCTTTGAGAAAGGGGAAGGTACAAATGTGACATTCAAGGACGTAGCCGGACTGCGCGAGGCAAAGACTGAAATCAAGGAGATTGTGGAGTTTCTGCGCAATCCACAGCGATACACTGACATTGGAGCAAAAATTCCCAAAGGAGCCCTGCTTGTAGGCCCTCCCGGTACCGGTAAGACCCTGCTTGCAAAGGCAGTAGCCGGAGAGGCTGGAGTCCCCTTCTTCTCTATGTCTGGTTCAGACTTTGTCGAGATGTTTGTGGGTGTAGGAGCCTCACGTGTCCGCGACCTGTTCCGACAGGCTCAGGAGAAGGCTCCCTGCATTGTCTTCATTGATGAGATTGACGCTGTGGGCCGTGCCCGTGGCAAAAATCCTAATATGGGAGCCAATGATGAAAGGGAGAATACTCTAAACCAACTCCTCACAGAGATGGACGGATTTGCCACAAACAGTGGTGTCATAGTCCTTGCAGCCACTAACCGCGCTGACATCCTTGACAAGGCACTGCTGCGCGCAGGTCGCTTTGACCGTCAGATTCAGGTAGATCTCCCTGAACTGAGAGACCGCATGGAAATCTTCAATGTCCATTTGAGAAATATCAAGAAGGCAGATGATGTAGATGTTGAGGTCATGGCCAGGCAGACAGCAGGATTCTCAGGCGCTGACATTGCAAATGTCTGCAATGAGGCCGCGCTGATAGCCGCCAGAAACAACAAGAAGACCGTCGACCGAGATTCGTTCATGAGCGCTATCGACCGCATCATATGCGGTCTTGAACATTCTTCGAAGATCATCTCAAATGAGGAGAAGCGTGCCATCGCCATACATGAGGCAGGACATGCTACGGTGTCGTGGTTCCTCGAGTACTCAAACGAGATGGTCAAGGTGTCCATCGTGCCACGCGGAATGGCTCTTGGTGCCGCATGGTATATGCCGGAGGAACGCCAGATCACACCGCTCCAGGCGCTGCTCGACCAGATGTGCATGACCCTCGGAGGTCGCGCTGCTGAGGAGATTGTGCTGGGCCAGATATCTACCGGCGCCCTCAATGACCTCGAGAAGGTGACTAAGATGGCATATGCCATTGTGGTCTACTATGGCATGAGCGACAAGATTCCCAATGTGAGCTATTATGACTCTACAGGTCAGGCTTATGGATTCTCCAAGCCTTATGGCGGAGAGCGGGCCACAGCCATCGACGCTGAGGTGTCGCGTATAATCAACGAACAGTATGAGCGAGCCAAGGAGATAATCCGCACTCATGCCGAAGGCCATGGTAAACTTGCTGAGACACTCCTCACCAAAGAGGTTATGTATAGTGAGGATCTCAAGGAGATTTTTGGCCCAAGACAATGGAAGTCGCGCACGGAGGAGATCATGCAGCTCCAGGCAGCGCGCGATGCCGAGCGTGAGAAGGCTCAAAAGGATAATGAAGGAGAGCCTGTGAAGGAGACAGAGAAGCCTGAGGAGAATGCCCAGAAGGCTTCTGATGACGGCGAGAAACCCTCCACACCAACGCCACCTCCGTTTAAGGGAGTTTGAAAGAAATGAATTCCGGGTCTCAACGATCCGGAATTTTTTTCACCACTGACGGTAGTTGCACGGCTAGCCCCACCCCACGGATAAGAAGATATGACAGGAAGGCTGTCCACAGAGTAGAATTGTCGTGAATTCCAAGGGAAATGATGATGAAGAATATACCGGACGCAAGGAGAGTAGTGATGAGCATACGACGGGTTGATGTAAGGCCAACGAAAAATCCATCAAAAAGAAAAGCCGCTGCAGACACCGGAGGAATCAGCACTACGTATATCCACATTCTGTCTACGCCACTCCTGACATCTGAAACGTCTGTCAAAATCGAAGTTATAGTTGAATGGAAAAATATATATGCTGTCATAAACACCAGTGAGGCAAGCACGCCCCACATTGATAGAGCCTTGATCACCCTTACAAGCCCTCTTCGGTCTACGGCTCCGCTGCTCTTCCCACACAGGGCCTCGCCGCTGAACGCAAGTCCATCCATGAAGTAGGAAAACAATATAAAATACTGCATCATCACAGCATTGACCGCAAGTGTAAGGTCACCTAGACGCGCGCCATAAGATGTGACAGCCAAAGTGACAAGCATAATGCAGCAAGAGCGGATCATAAGGTCGCCGCTTACATTAAAAAACTTCCCGAGATTGCTTCCATGAAGTATCTCTCGAAGTCCACACCACAATCTACGTCCCTTTGAGAATCTAAGGACGGCAGCAACTGCAATGAAGAGTCCGGCCCAATTTGCTATCAATGTACCCATGGCAACACCCTTGAATCCTAAGCCGATGAGAAACACAGCTACCAGGCTGCACGACACATTGATAATGTTGATCGAAATAGACACGAGCATGGGCCATAAGGTGTTCTGCATACCTATGAACCATCCGTTTATTGATAGAGTCACCAACAATGCCGGAGCGCCCCAGATGCATAAAGAATAATATTCAGAAGCGAGGGCAGCCGAGCGTGACTCTACGCCTATGACACTGATGAGCAGTCTCATCAGTGGCTCCCTTAAAGCAACAATCACAATTCCCGAGAGCAAAGCGAGCAAAACTGCGCGCGAGAAGACCCTTGCTACCATGTCGTCATTTCCGGCTCCATGAGCTTCTGCCGTGAGCCCTGTAGTCCCCATCCGCAGGAAGCCAAACACCCAGAACACCACATTAATCATCATTCCACCTGCAGCTATGGCGGCAAGATATGTCTCATCGCCCAGATGCCCTGACACAGTTGTGTCACAAAGGCCGAGCAGAGGGACAGTAATATTACTGGCAATAGCAGGAAAGGCCAGAGATGCGATGCTCCGATTGATTGATGAATATGCTTTCATGCTACAAAGTTACGCAAATTTTCACGGTCTAACACAGATATATGGAATTATCATCCTATCGAAACAAACTGTCCACAAATATGTTTTAATATAAAGAAAAAATCAAGACAATGCGTAGCATCAATCTAAAGAGAGCATATGCTCCACTTTCGCCGGCCGACGGATATAGAGTTTACATAGACAGATTATGGCCCAGGGGATTGTCTCATGAGAATTTCCACTATGATTGGTGGGATAAGGAAATCGCGCCGTCCACTGAGTTGAGAGAATGGTTTCACGCCGACCCTGACTCGAGATGGGAGGAATTCGAGAAGCGATATGCCACAGAACTGCGTGAGAATCCGGCCTTCACTACACTGAAGAAGATGATAGCCGGCAGACCCGAAGTTACCCTGCTCTACTCCTCTAGAGATGAGGCTCACAACAACGCTGTGGTTGTCAAAAATCTTCTAGATAACAAGGCGTAAGACTGATTGCAGTCAGTTTCATCTAAGAAAATACAAGAGGCTGAATCATCAAGATTCGACCTCTTGTCTCATTGTTGTCTTACCTGGATTCGAACCAAGACAGGCAGAACCAAAAACTGCAGTGCTACCATTACACCATAAGACAATCCATGCGCCCAGTCGGGGTTTGACACCCCTCCTAAAGCGTTGCAAAGTTAAGCCTTTTTACTGAACTGTGCAAATTTTATTTTTCATTTGTTACTGTATGCCGTATTTCAGACCGCTATAAATTGTTCATGATTCTGAACAAAGTGAGTATATATTTTCTATAGTCCAACTCTCTCAGTGCCTCATCAAGACTTGACAGTTCTGGATTCTCTATGTCGACCATTGTTGAGAAATATCTTTGATATAAGCAGCAGGTATATAAGAAAACTGCATGATTTATGGTGTCAGATCCAATGTTGGAAATGCGTCTGTAATTCACAACAAGCTGCTCTAGAAATGGAACCCTAAGGTTATCCATCTCCATGTTCAATTCCGATGCATCCCTTAGAAGGCTAGCCGTCACATACAAGGTGTCGAGATTCTTTGGTTTTCCTACAGAAGAGTGGACTATCCCCCCCTCATTTACCCTATATCTGTAGACTACTTCATCAAGACACTTAAATTCATCTTTTCTACAGTAGGAATGAATTAGGAAATGGACGAAAGTGTCCTCAAACCAATATCCAGGTGGGAAATGCAAATTCCTGAACAGTGAACTCTTATAGATTTTTGCCCACGGATAGCCCAACAGATGTTTCTCTCTCACTATTCCCAATGATTTCCGGCCATCGAATAAATCATAATTGCCTTGAACAATGGAATAGTCGTTCTTAACAATACAATCCATCAACAATTTAATGCTCCCGGGGGCCAACATATCATCAGAATCTATAAACATTATATATTCCGATTGAATTTTCTTCAACCCATTGTTTCTGGCAACAGACAAACCACCATTCTTCTGATCCAGGATTCTGAAATTTCTACGATTCTGATATTCCTTAAGTATCTCAAGTGAAGAATCTGTCGAGCCATCGTTCACTGCAATGACAATGACCTTATAGTCGAGATCCTCAATCTGGGCAAATACACTTTCAAGGCATTCACGGAGATACTTCCCAACATTATAGACAGGCATAATTATCTGGAGGTCATATTTATACTCAGTGGCCTCATTATGGCATATCGTGCTGCTTTTAGGGTCAGGACTTATAGAACCTAGGAAACTGCTTACTCGCTCAAAATCTATCCGGCCATCTCCGTCATGCATCCATTGTTTGTCCTTGATTCTTTTTGGTGAAGCTATCTTCAAAAAGTTGTAAGCCGTTTTCTTCAGCCCACATCTTCGAGCAAGTCCAAATGCAATCTTTTCTTTATTAATCATCGGGAATCTTTATTAGTGTGAAGCCTGATAATTTCTCTTACTTTCAGTTTCTCCTCAGAGGTCAGGGTCATCTTATAAGTAAGACTCAGGATGACAACCGGCAGTGTGGCAATCGAGACAAAGAGGAGAACCCACTCTGAGGTGATGCAAACTTTTTCAATCACTCCTATAAATATTGTTATAATGGAGATAATCAGTATAGGAGAAATAACATCCTTGAAATAAGATTTGTAACCGAAGTGCATCTGGTCGTGGATGTCCCAGAGAGAGTATGCCAGATAGGCGGCCTGGGCAGCGATATTGACCACAAAAGGCACAATGGGATTGGCCCATATCTTAAGTACCAAAAAGGATATGGGCAACGATAGAAGAATAAAGACACGGCCATAGACTTGATTCCTCAGGATTTTGCCTGTAGCATTCGCTGCCAGCCAAAACGGGGCTATAAGGATGCCAACCTGCGAATCGATGAGTATAAGCCTGGTGAATATGGCCGTGTACTCAGGGACATCCGGAAGCCAAATCCGCAGAATCAAATCTATGTTGAGAAACAATATGGCTCCTATAATCAGTATAAGAAGATAAGAGTATACTGACGACTTAAAAATAAGCCAGATTGAGTGGTCCGTGTTCCCAGAATTGTATGACTTGATAATCTGAGGCTTGACGGCAGAGAGTATACCGTCTGAAAATTTGAACACGGCGTTGTTCACCTGCATCGTGATGCCTCTGGCAGCATTGACCACTGGCCCAAAGAAGAGATTGAGCAGCACATCGTTGCCCTGCATCCCCACTGAGTAGGCAAAGCATCCAAACAGATTGCTGCTGATAAACTTTATCATATCCTTCACGAGACGAAGGTTCCAGTAGAATCTCAGGACACATTCTCCAAAATTTCCACGGCAGTAGACAACATATATGACAAATATAATCAAATGACTCAGGGCAATAAATAAAGCGTATAATGCCGCAGAGCCGATGCTCTTGAAATATAACAACGCGAACGTCAGGCCCAACTTCAGCACAACTTCAAATATGCCCAGCGATGCATAGAACGACATCTTCTCTCTGGCTATCACGTCACTCACATATGGTGTTGCCATTATGTTGATTATCACTGATAAAAGCGAGAACTGAAACGTCCAGAAAGCATCTATTTCCCGACCCTCGGGTATGACCAATTTATTCTCCACAAACCATAAGCCTATAGTCTCGCCGACAGCCAGAATCATCAGGCATATCAGGGCATAGAGCAAGATGCTCTGGTTGAAATATCGATTAGTCTCTTGGATATCATTGCGTCCGAGTCCGACACTGAAAAATCTTTGCGTGGCATTCGTGAGACTGGATGTGAAGAAACTCAGGAGACCGACAACACCACCGACCACTGCGTATACACCGTAGTCCTCTACACCGAGCACATCTATAACAACCCTGGCAGTGTAGAGCGACACTCCCATGACAAGCAACATCCTCAGGCTGAGATAGACTGAGTTTTTTGCCACACGTTTGTTGTTGGTTGTATTGTCCGGTTTCAAAATTAAGGTCTCTTAATACAGACACACATTTATTAAATAAACGCCTGAAGGCTTCCCAATATTGTGCAGGGCCATGCAGAGGGGAGAAAAATTATGGAGACAAGGGGCGAGTGCCACATTGTCTCCATTAAGTTCAAATCTTTTGAGAGGAATCATCCATACTGGATAGTCCCGTCGGGATTACGATAAAGATCAAAACTCTTCTCATACTGGTCCATTGCGCGAAGGCTCATTCCCATTGACGAGAATCCACCGTCATGATAGAGGTTCTGCATGGTGACCTTGCGGGTCAAGTCGGAGAACATCATGATGCAATAGTCAGCACATTCGTTTGCATCGGCATTGCCCAGAGGCGACATGCGGTTGGCAAAGTCCATCAGCGATTCCATCCCTTTCACGCCGCTACCTGCTGTTGTGGCTGTGGGCGACTGTGAGATTGTGTTGATGCGCACATGTTTCTCGCGTCCATAGATGTATCCGAAACTGCGGGCTATGGACTCGAGCAAAGCCTTTGCGTCTGCCATGTCATTATAGCCAAACATGGTACGCTGGGCAGCAATGTAGCTTAGAGCCACTATGGAGCCATACTCTGCAATAGCGTCAAGTTTCTTAGCGGCCTGAATCATCTTGTGGAACGACACTGCCGATATGTCGAGTGTCTTGCTGAGAAGATCGTAGTCAAGGTCATCGTAGAGTCTTTTCTTACGGACATTAGGCGACATCCCTATTGAGTGAAGCACGAAATCAATCTTTCCGCCAAGCAGTTCCATGGACTTGGAGAAGACCATCTCAAGATCCTCGACATTTGTGGCGTCGGCCGGTATCACCTCCGCACCGAGTTTCTCACCCAGTTGGCTCACCTCACCCATGCGCACAGCGACCGGGGTGTTGCTGAGGGTAATGACAGCACCCTCCTCTACAGCCCTCTCGGCTACTTTCCAGGCGATGCTCTTGTCATTGAGGGCGCCGAATATCACGCCCCTTTTTCCTTTCAGAAGGTTATAACTCATTTCTTTTTCTTTAAAATTCGGCGCAAAGTTACGATTTTTTCATCAATCTCACCTCTGTTTTTGCCGAAAAGTCGTAATTTTGCAATGTAAATAGTTTCAACTCAGTCTATATGGATAATTCTCAACTTGAATTAATTCTCATAAATATCTCAGGGCAAGACCATCCGGGAGTCACATGGGCTCTTTCTGAGATTCTTGCCAAATATGATGCTGCAATCCTCGATATAGGCCAGGCCGACATTCACCACACCCTTTCCCTTGGAATCCTCATCAAAACAGAAGCATCGGTGAGCGGCAATATAATGAAAGAGCTCCTCTTCAAGGCATCAGAGCTCAACGTCAACATCCGTTTCACCCCCATCAGTATCAACGAATATGAGGAATGGGTCAGTCGGCAGGGCAAGAACCGTTGGATCATCACACTCCTTGGCCGACGCCTCACTGCCCGTCAAATCTCAAATGTCTCAGAGGTGATTTCAGAACAAGGCCTCAACATAGACAGCATCCAGCGACTGACGGGACGCATGCCTCTGGCCGATGAAGAACAGCCTCTTTCAAAGTCGTGCGTAGAGTTCTCTGTCAGAGGCACACCCACTGACCTGCATGCAATGCAGAGCCGGTTCATGCAACTCTCTCAAGAAGATGGATTTGACATATCTCTACAAGAAGATACTCTCTACCGCAGATGCCGAAGATTGGTGTGCTTCGATATGGACTCAACTCTTATAGAGACTGAGGTGATTGACGAGCTTGCTGAGCGGGCCGGTGTCGGCGCTGAGGTAAAAGCCATCACAGAGAGCGCCATGAGAGGTGAGATTGATTTCAGCGAGAGTTTCAAGCGGCGCGTAGCACTGCTGAAAGGTCTAGATGTCAGTATGATGGAGGAAATAGCCCGCAGTCTTCCCATCACAGAGGGGGTCGACAGGATGATGCAGGTGCTGAAGCGCGCCGGCTACAAGACAGCCATCCTATCGGGTGGATTCACATACTTCGGCAACTGGTTGAAACAGAAATATGGTTTCGACTATGTTTACGCAAACGAACTCGAGGTGGAGGATGGAAAACTCACAGGCCGGTATGTCGGCGAGATTGTCGACGGTCGGCGCAAAGCCGAGCTCCTGAAGCTAATCGCTCAGGTCGAGAATGTCAACATAGCCCAGACGATAGCCGTGGGCGATGGCGCCAACGACCTTCCAATGCTCAGCACGGCCGGACTTGGAATAGCATTTCACGCTAAACCGAAAGTGAAGGCTAATGCTGACCAATCCATCTCCACCATTGGTCTGGACGGTGTGTTGTATTTTCTTGGATTTAAGGATTCATTCATCACCCCAGACAAATGAACAAAGGAACCTTCTATGAAATCAGTGACGATGCACTGAGCCAACTATATCTCAAGGACACAGCCTTCCAGGATCTTATGCAGAAGCGCATCTTCAATGTGCTTCTGATTGCCTCGGCCTACGATGCTTTCATGATGGAGGAAGACGGTCGCGTCGAGGAGCAGCTTTACTTTGAGTACACCTCTCTGAATCTGTCGTCCCCACCCCGCGTCACTCGTGTGCTAAACACCTCTGAAGCGCTAGAGGTTATGGCAGAAAAACGATTCGACCTGGTCATCATGATGCCCGGCAATGATGTCAGCGAGACCTTCACGGGAGCCAGGAAAATCAAAGATCTCCATCCAGACCAACCAATCATTGTTCTGACCCCGTTCAGCAAAGAGGTCTCACGTCGTCTGGCAAACGAAGACTTCACCGGCATAGACTATGTCTTCTCATGGCTTGGCAATGTCGACCTTCTTCTTGGCATTATCAAACTTCTTGAGGATAAGATGAATGCCGAGAACGATGTGAATGGCGTGGGAGTGCAGATGATTCTACTTGTCGAGGACTCCGTGAGGTTCTATTCATCCGTCCTGCCGATCGTCTACAAATTCATATTGACGCAATCGAGGCTGTTCTCAACTGAGGCTCTTAACGAGCACGAGCGCATGCTCCGCATGAGAGGCCGCCCCAAGGTGATGCTCGCCCGAGACTACGAGGAGGCCATGTCAATCTATGACAGATACTCTGACCACATACTTGGTGTCATAAGCGACGTCTCCTTTAAGCGCAACGGCATTAAGGACAATAAGGCCGGTATCCAACTGGCCCGCGAACTGCGTGAGCGAGACCCTTATCTACCCATCATCCTTGAGAGTTCAGACGCTGAGAACGCCTATGAAGCCATGGAGCTGGGAAGCACCTTCATAGACAAGAACTCTAAAAAATTTCCCGTTGATCTCGGCAATGCCATTGTAAATAATTTCGGTTTCGGCGACTTCATTATCCGCAATCCTGACACCGGAGAGGAGATTCGCCGCATATCCTCGCTTAAAGACCTCCAGCAACACATCTTCGATATCCCCGCCGAGGCTCTCTATTGGCATGCGTCCTTCAACGACATCTCACGATGGCTCTATTCCCGAGCCATGTTCCCCATAGCGGAGGTGATCAAACGCCACAGGTTCCGCGAACTCAAGGATGCCCCCAAAGTGAGACAACTGTTCTTCGACCTGATTGTCAAATATCGCAAGATGAAGAACCGAGGCGTGGTTGCCATCTTTCAGCAGGACAGGTTTGACCACTACTCCAACTTTGCGCGCATAGGTCAAGGCTCTCTAGGAGGAAAGGGACGCGGACTGGCCTTCATCGATTCAATTATAAAAAAGAATCCCATATGCGACAATTTTGACGGAATTTCCATAACCATCCCACGCACCGTGGTGCTGTGTACCGACATTTTTGATGAGTTTATGGAGAGAAACCAGCTTTATCCCATAGCTCTCAGCGATGCATCTGATGACGAGATACTCCGCCACTTCCTTGCCGCCAAACTCCCTGACAGCATACGCCAAGACCTGAAGGCTCTGCTTGATGTGGTTGATACCCCCATTGCAGTCCGCTCATCGAGCCTCCTTGAGGATTCACACTATCAGCCCTTTGCCGGAATCTACTCCACCTATATGGTGCCGAAAATTCTAGACAAGGAGAGGATGCTAAAACTGTTGACAGACGCTATAAAGGGTGTCTATGCTTCCGTCTTCTATGCCGACTCCAAGGCTTACATGACCGCCACCTCAAATGTCATTGACCAGGAAAAGATGGCAGTCATCCTTCAGGAGGTCGTTGGCAAGAAGATTGATGGATATTACTTCCCCTCATTCTCAGGAGTTGGCCGTTCACTCAACTATTATCCGCTCGGTTCGGAAAAACCTGAGGATGGTGTGGCTGAGGTCGCCGTGGGTCTAGGCAAATATATAGTGGACGGAGGTGTGGGCTTGCGTTTCTCGCCACGCCACCCGGAAAGCATACTTCAGACGTCAGAACTGCAACTGGCACTCCGCGATACACAGACTCGCATGTATGCCCTCGACATGAATACTCCAACCGATGAGGAGAAACCCCTCACCGTCGACGATGGATATAACATAGCCAAGATTCGTGTGCAGGATATGGCCGACAAGGGTGCGTTGAAATACATGGTGTCGACATTCGATTTCCGCGATAATGTGATTCGCGACAACGACACACAGGAAGGCAGAAAACTGGTGACATTCAACAATATCCTCAAGCATAAGGTATATCCTCTGGCGGAAGCGCTCGATTTCATGCTCACTACCGGACAAAAAGAGATGCAACGGCCTGTGGAGATTGAGTTTGCAGGAATGGTCGAACGCGACGGCAATAATAAGGGGCGCCTCTATTGGCTGCAGATACGTCCCATTGTCGACAGGAAAGACAATGTGGATGAGGCCGTCATGTCAACACCCGATGAGAAACTGCTCCTGAAGTCGTCCACCGCACTCGGCCATGGCACCATCGAGGGAATAAATACAGTTGTATATGTACGTCCAGACAAATTCTCCTCATCAAACAACTCGCTGATAGCTCGCGAGATGGAGAAAATCAATCGAGGATTCCTTGAGAAAGATGAGCGCTACATCCTGATAGGGCCGGGAAGATGGGGATCCTCAGACACAGCCCTTGGCATTCCCGTGAAGTGGCCGGCCATTTCTGCCGCCAGACTCATTGTCGAGTCGGCCCTCCCCTCTTACAGAATCGAGCCGAGCCAAGGGACTCATTTCTTCCAAAACCTCACATCGTTTGGTGTGGCCTACTTCACAATCGACACCACCGCCCGTCGTTCCGGAGGAGACGAAACAAAAGACCTCTATGATGTCGAGTTCCTTGACCGTCAGCCTGCTGTTTATGAAAGTGAATACATCCGCGTAGTAAATTTCCCGGCACCCCTTACAATCGGTGTAAATGGCATGAAAGGAACCGGAGTGGTATTAAAACCTGAAAACTAACGAAAAATGAACAATTACTTCTCAACCCGCAGATCCATCCGAGTCTACGACACGGAGCGCCCCGTCACAGATGAATTGCTGAAATCATTGCTCTCCAGGGCTATCCAAGCTCCTAACACCGGCAATATGCAACTATACAGCGTGGTCATCACTCGTGAGCCGGAGAGACTTAAGTCCCTTGCGCCATGCCATTTCTCCCAGCCAGCCATTAGGAATGCTAAGGCGGCCTTGACATTCTGTCTGGACATGAACCGATTCGACCGTTGGTGCCGTCTAAACGATGCCGACCCCGGTCTTGGGAATCTCCAGGGATTCACCTGGGGCGTCATAGACACATCCATCTTTGCCCAGCAATTCTGTACACTCGCAGAGATGGAAGGGCTCGGGACATGTTATCTCGGGACGACCACATATAATGCATCTCAGATAGCCGATCTGCTTCAACTCCCTCAAGGTGTGGTGCCGGTTATTACCGTCACACTTGGTTGGCCCGCAGAAAATCCTGCTGTCCAGCCCCGTCTGCCACTTGAGGCAGTAGTCCACTTCGAGGAATACAATAACCCATCAGATGATGATGTCAAGGAGATCTATGAGGCCGAAGAGAACCTTGAGAATAACAAAAAGTTTGTCGAAGAGAATGGCAAGGAGAATCTGGCTCAAGTCTTTGCAGAGGTGCGTTATCCGCGTGATCAGGCCGAACACTTCTCCCGCGTATACAAAGAATTTCTGAAGTCTCGCGGCATTTCGCTTTAAAATTCGTATCTTTGCAGACGCAACAGACCGTCAGACTATGACAGCAATCGCAACACGAACAAGAGAGAGGCTCCTCGACGTGGCCAGGCAACTGTTTGCCAGCAATGGAGTGGAGCACACCACAATGAACGATATCGCCACTGCCTCAGACAAGGGGCGGCGAACGATTTACACTTATTTCCGCAATAAGAAGGAGATATATGATGCCGTCATTGAGCGTGATGCTGAGTCAATTGTGAGCCGTCTACGCGAGGTGGCCAATTCAGACTTGGAGCCTTTCGATAAACTCTACAGATACATCATGGCCAGATTCGACATCATTGATGAGACCATCAAGGCAACGTCTGCAAAGAACCAGATAATCTCATATCTCACCCTCGACTACAAAAGGCTTGAGAGAATCCGCTCTCTGGCAGTCGAAAAGGAAAAGGATATCTTCAAGGGAATCCTCACAGAAGGGGTTGACGCAGGTATATTTGATAGAGAGCAGGCATCCAGGCTTCCAACAGTCCATCAGATGCTATTCCAGGGGGTCGACGTCTGCCATCTGCACAACGGCTTCTCCACCTTGGGAGTCGACCCCGCCACGATGCGTGGAGAGGTTGCAGATTTTATAATCAAAACATTGGAGAGAAAAGTATAACCATCAATCAAAATTAGAATAAATCAAACATGAAACTTCTCGAAGGAAAAGTAGCAATCATCACCGGAGCCTCTCGAGGCATCGGTAAAAGCATAGCCCTCAAATTTGCTTCAGAGGGTGCAGACATCGCATTCACAGACCTCCGCCGCGATGAGAATATGGAGGCAACAGAAAAGGAAATCGAGGCACTCGGAGTCAAGGCAAAGGGCTATAGCTCTGATGCCTCAAACTTCGCTCAGACTGAAGAGGTTGTCAATGCCATCAAGAATGACTTCGGCCATATCGATATCCTTGTCAATAATGCTGGCATAACCAAGGACGGCCTCATGATGCGCATGAGCGAGGCTCAGTGGGACATGGTCATTAATGTCAACCTCAAGAGTGCCTTCAACTTCATCCACGCTGTGCTTCCCGTCATGATGCGTCAGCGTTCAGGCTCTATCATCAACATGGCCTCTGTTGTAGGCGTTCACGGCAATGCCGGTCAGGCCAACTATGCAGCCTCAAAGGCCGGACTCATCGCTCTCGCCAAGAGTATCGCCCAGGAGGTTGGCTCACGCGGCATCCGCGCCAACGCCATTGCCCCCGGCTTCATCGAGACAGCCATGACAGCCGCCCTCCCCGAGGATGTCCGCAAGGAGTGGGCCGCCAAGATTCCTCTCCGCCGTGCCGGCCAGGTTGAGGATATCGCTAATGTCGCCACATTCCTCGCATCAGACATGTCAAGCTACGTGTCAGGTCAGGTTATCGAAGTGGACGGCGGCATGAACATGTAATCTTGTTCTGCCGTTAGGATTCATAAGGACGCAAGGACAATTCAGTCCTTGTGTCCTAACGTAATTAATGATTATGCTAACATACAACACCCGCCGGCCGGCTCTCCCATTGCCGGAATACGGACGCAACATCCAGCAGATGGTCGACCACTGCCTCACTGTCGAAGACCGTGAGGAGCGCACCAGATGTGCCTATTCCATCGCTGAGGCGATGTGCCGCCTCTTCCCTAAGATCAAAGAGCAGCCCGACTATCAGCAGAAACTCTGGGACCATATCATGATTATGAGCGGTTTCAAACTGGATATAGACTTCCCGGTAGAAGTGGCTCGTCAGGATAGTTTTTCAACATCCCCCGAGCCTATACCTTACCCCGGACGCTATATCCGTTATCGCCACTATGGGAAGGACCTCGAACTCATGATTGACCGAGCCGCCCAGATGGAAGAAGGCCCTGAACGTGAAGAACTCTCGCTGCTCATCGCCAATCACATGAAGAAGTGTCTTGTGGCCCAGGACCATGACTCCGTTGAAGATGCAAGGGTGTTCAAAGACCTTGCTGAACTCTCACACGGTCTGATACGTCTCGACCTGGCGCCGGAACCAGTTAAACTTCACGATTTCAAATTTATTGCCCCGCCGCAGACAGGCAAGAAAAAGAAAAAACGCTGATGCTGACACCTGACATGCTCACAACGGCCGGGCGGTTCAACAAAACCCACGGCGTGAAAGGTGAGATTTCCGCCACCTTCGACCTCGATCTCGACCCTGAGACCCTGAGGTGTCTGTTTGTTGACATGGACGGTATCCCTGTCCCCTTCTTTATCGCATCATGCAGACCCAAGAGTGCGGAGACATGGCTGCTTACATTCGAGGGGATAGACTCTGCGGAGAAAGCAAGTGAGTTTGTCAACAAGACATTCTCAGTCCTTGACACAGACCTGCCGGAAGAGGCGGGGCTCGACCCGGGTGCCGACGGCTTCTATGCGTCTGATTTCATCGGTTTTAAGATGATTGATTCCGCACTCGGTGAGATTGGAGAGATTGTAGACGTCAACGACTTGACTGAGAATGTGCTTTTCATCGTGGAGCGCCCGGACGGCAATGAACTCTTGATTCCCGTGGCCGATGAGTTTATCGACTCGATTGATGTCAGCGACAAGAAAATCCACACTACAATCCCAGAAGAAATTGTTAACCTCAACAGCTGAGATAAAACCACTCCTATGAAAGAATTTGAAGAAAAAGAAGCGATAGCAGCCATGCGTGCGGCGCTTTCAGATGAGGCATCATCGCGGATTGACGATGATGAACTCCTCAACATCATCGACATTATCTGGGATTGGTATGACGACCAAGGCTTGCTGGAGATTGATGCCGAGGCAGACTCAGAGGATGTGAATGTCGATGCCCTTGTCAGCCATGTGAGAAAGACCCTTGCCAAAGACAAACTCTCGCCGGTCTCTCCCGCTGAAGTTGAGCCACTCGTCAGCGCAGAGCTCCAATACGAACAAACACTCGAAATATGAGATATCTCCTCTTCTCCCTCATTCTGATTATGGGTGGTCTTCCTCTTACATCAAAGGGGAAATGGACCGACCCATACAAAAACTATGATGAGACTCTCTTCATGGACATGGATCTGGAGCAGAATCTCACTTCTCCAGAAGTACCTGAAAAGGAACAAGCCGCCATCAGCCGATACATGAAGCGTGTCGGGACATCATTGGCCAAGAGAGGATATACGGTCGACATGATGCGCGATGACGATGTAGTCCTTGTCACCATCCCCACCGACAACCTTTTTCTTCCCAACGACACACTCCTCTCACCTGAGGCTTCCGGCAGACTGAAGCCTGTCACAGAACTTCTGACTGTCCCAGACCGCTATAAGGTTGTCTATGCTGTGCATACAGACAACACCGGTTCAGAGAGATACAACATGGATCTCTCTCACAAACGCAACAACTCTATCTACGACTGGCTCCTGAAACAAGTCAGCGAGGATGTCATCATAATCCCATATGAGATGGGAGACACAGACCCTATCGAGTCAAACACATCCCGCAAGGGACGTGCCGCAAACAGGCGCCTGGAGATATATCTTGTCCCGGGTCCAAAAATGATAACTGATGCCCACAAAGACTTACTGAAATAATCTTTCACTATCACATATATGGCTAAAGAACTCAAAGACCTCACCAAACGCAGCGAGAACTACTCGCAGTGGTATAACGACTTAGTAGTAAAGGCTGACCTCGCAGAGCAGTCAGCAGTCAGAGGATGTATGGTAATAAAGCCCTACGGCTATGCCATCTGGGAAAAAATGCAGCACGAACTGGACCGTATGTTCAAGGAGACAGGTGTTCAGAACGCATACTTTCCACTGCTCATCCCCAAGTCGTTCCTCTGCCGTGAGGCCGAGCATGTTGAAGGTTTTGCTAAGGAGTGTGCCGTAGTGACACACTATCGTCTCAAGAACGACCCCAACGGAAACGGTGTGATTGTAGACCCAGATGCAAAACTCGAGGAAGAACTCATAGTGCGTCCCACATCTGAGACAATCATCTGGGGCACATACAGAAACTGGATCCACTCCTATCGTGACCTCCCCATTCTCTGCAACCAGTGGGCCAACGTGATGCGATGGGAGATGAGAACCCGCATGTTCCTGCGCACCGCTGAGTTCCTATGGCAGGAGGGTCACTGTGCCCACGCCACTGCCGAGGAGTCCGAGGCGCGCACGGTCCAGATGATAAATCTCTACGCAGACTTTGCTGAGAAATATATGGCAATGCCCGTCATCAAAGGTGTCAAATCAGCCAACGAGCGCTTTGCCGGTGCTGTCAACACATACACCATCGAGGCTATGATGCAGGACGGCAAAGCCCTACAGAGCGGCACATCACACAATCTTGGTCAGAATTTCGCCAAGGCTTTTGATGTCACTTTTGTTAACAAAGACAACAAGCCCGAATATGTATGGGCCAACTCCTGGGGCGTTTCAACACGTTTGATGGGAGCCCTCATCATGACCCATTCTGACGACAACGGCCTTGTCCTTCCTCCCCATCTTGCTCCCATCCAGGTGGTCATCATTCCCATTTACAAAAACAATGACCAGCGCGATGAGATAGCCGCCGTTGTCAATCCTATTGTCGATGAACTCAAAAGCCTCGGAGTCAGCGTAAAGTTTGACGATGCTGACAACAAGCGCCCAGGCTTCAAGTTTGCCGACTATGAGCTCAAGGGTGTTCCCGTCCGTCTTGCCATCGGTGTCCGCGACATTGAAAACGGGGAGGTCGAGGTGATGCGCCGAGACACACTTGAGAAACACACCGCTCCTCTCAATGGCATAGCCCTCTACTGCAAACAGCTCCTTGAGGAGATTCAGGACAACATCTATAAGAAGGCCCTTGTCTATCGCGATTCAATGACACGCACTGTCGACACCTATGAGGAATTCAAGGTGGAGATTGAGAAGGGTGGTTTCATCCTGGCACACTGGGACGGAACCACTGAGACTGAAGAGAAAATCAAGGAGGAGACAAAGGCGACATTGCGTTGCATCCCTCTCGACGGCGATGACACTCCCGGCTTCTGCATGGTGACAGGCAAGCCCTCTAAGCGTCGCGTCATCTTTGCAAGAAATTATTGATACATCTCCATTGCATGGACTCTAAAACTTTAACTTCACGGCTTGCGAAGGCTCTGGGAACAGAGTCTTCGCATGTGGCCGTCCTCACCTCGGCTCTCTCTTCAGCCATAGCGGAAATCGGTGGCGAGCTCGATTCAGCCGCCATCCCTGGTTTCGGCACATTCCTGTCTGAAAAGACAAACGAGCATATCACCGTCGACCCCATCAGCGGTGAGAGAATCCTTGTCCCCCCTTCCATCACCCTGCACTTCCAACCCAGCGTCGTGCTCAGAAAAAAATTAACGAAATGAACCGTAAGATTCCATTCCATGATCTTGCTGAGATCATAGCGTCTAAGGCCGGTGTCGGACGTGAGGAAGCAGAGCAATTCACCAAGACATTCTTCGATTTTGTCACCGAGTCTCTGGTTAAGGGTGAGTCTGTAAAGGTGAAGGGACTGGGAACATTCTCTTTAACTGACGATGCCGACTCTCCAGTCCTGTTTGAACCTGACCATGAACTGAGCGACATCGTTAATGCCCCCTTCGCACTTTTCGAGCCTGAAATCCTCAAAGATGATATAACCGACGAAGAACTCGAGGCCGCCACAGCATCCAATGCCATCGAGACAGAAGTGATTGAAGTTTCACCGGAGCCTGAGATAAAGGAGACAGTTGTCATTCCGGAAACTGCACCGATCGCAGAGCATGTTAAGGAAGAGAAACCTGAACCGGAAGTAAAAACGGAGCCCGAACCTGTTCCTGTACCAGAACCTGCCCCCGCTCCTAAGACAGAACCGGTAGCCGAACTAATCTCTAAACCCGAGCCTAAACCAGCTCCAGTTCCCACTCCAATCATCGAAGAGGATGAGGAGGAATACATTACCGAACCTGAGAAGTCAGGCCCCGGTTTTGGATGGGGATTCGTTGTGGGGCTGTTTGTCGGCATCGCGCTTGGAGCCTGTGGAATCTATTTTTCTCTCGACTATCTTTATCCTACAGAACCGAGGACTGTGATAGAGGAATCGGTCGATATCCCTGAAGATCTATTTGAGGATGTCGCGATAGTTGCAGACGATTCTACAGCAGCCGCTGCAGAGCCACAACCTGTCGAATCAAAGGACACTGTAGTGGCCGAATCTGCGGTTACCGCACTGGAGCAGCCGGAGACCAAACCGGTTCAGGAGACTGCCCCGGTCAAAGACACGGTTAAGGCCGGCTATCTACTTGTCAACATGGCACGTAAGCATTATGGCGACAAGATCTTCTGGGTCTATATCTATGAGGAGAATAAAGCCAAGATTAAGAACCCCAATAATGTCAATGCCGGTACAGTCGTTGTGATTCCTCCTGCCTCTAAGTATGGCATTGACGCCAAGAATCCACAAAGTGTAGCCAAGGCTAAGGCTAAGGCAGGACAAATCATGTCAAAATATCCAAGATAAATTTTTTGTGAACATGGACAGTCATAAGGTATACGGGCTTATTGGTTATCCTCTCGGCCACTCATTCTCAAGGAAGTTTTTCAATGACAAATTCAAGGCAGAGGGTATTGATGCAGAGTATGTAAACTTTGAACTTCCTGACATTGGAGACCTCATGGAGGTTTTCGCGGAGACTCCTGAACTTGCCGGCCTGAACGTCACCATACCCTACAAGGAACAGGTGATTCCATATCTTGAGGAGATGGACGATGAGGCTCGTGAGATTGGGGCTGTCAATGTCATCAAAATTATCAGAGAGGGTCGAAAGGAGAACAATCCGCTCCTCAAAGGGTTCAACACTGACACCGTAGGATTCAGACTATCCATTGAGCCGCTTCTCAACGAAAAACGCAAAAATGCTCTGATTCTCGGAACCGGAGGGGCTTCAAAAGCCGTTGCACAAGCTTTCAAAGTACTGGGAGTTAAATATACATTAGTGTCTAGAACTCCTCGCGAGGGCGTCATCACATATGCTGCTCTCACACCTGAAATAATGGCTGAGAATCTGGTGATTGTCAACACCACCCCACTGGGGATGTATCCCAATGTGGAGGAGTGTCCTGACATTCCATATGGCCTGATCACACCTGAACATCTTTGCTACGATGTCCTCTACAATCCTGATATGACTGAGTTCATGCGGAGGGCTAAAGAACAGGGTGCCGAGGTGAAAAACGGATTAGAGATGCTCCTGCTCCAGGCATTCGCGGCCTGGAAGGTCTGGAACGAGTAACATTATCCTTAACCATGAAATCAACAGAATCATATCGGTCTGTCTCAAAGATCATCTACATTCTACTTGCAGTCCTGGTGATACTTCCTATCGACCTCTTCATTGATGGAGTGAGCGTCTCACCTGCGTTCGCACTGTTCCTCGGGCTTTTCTTTGCCCTGGTTTTCGAGTGTCCCTACCCCAAGTTCAATAAGAAGACCTCAAAGTATCTCCTCCAGGCTTCAGTAGTTGGTCTCGGATTCGGCATGAACCTTATCCAGTCGCTTAAAAGCGGAAGCGAGGGCATGATGTTTACCATAGTCTCGGTCATCGGTGTCATGGTCATCGGCATACTCCTCGGCAGATGGCTTACAATAAATAAGAAAACCGCCTATCTCATATCCTCAGGCACAGCCATCTGTGGTGGAAGCGCCATCGCCGCAGTCGGACCCGTTCTGAAGGCAGACGACAACCAGATGGCGGTCTCATTGGGCGTGATATTCGTTTTGAATGCCATTGCTCTCTTCATCTTCCCACCTCTAGGCGAGATGTTTGGAATGTCACAGGCCCAGTTCGGGACTTGGGCTGCGATTGCTATCCACGATACATCGTCTGTTGTCGGCGCAGGAGATGCTTATGGTCCGGAGGCTCTCCAACTTGCCACACTCATAAAACTGACGCGAGCCTTGTGGATAATCCCGCTTGCCTTGGTGACAATGTTGATTTTCAGAGAGAAAGGCAGCAAGATTTCAATTCCCTGGTTCATCTTCCTCTTCATTCTTGCGATGGTTGCCAACACCTATCTCAGTCTCCCATCATTTCTCACCGCCTCTCTTGTCTATATCGCCAAGAAAGGACTTGTACTCACGCTATTCCTCATCGGAGCCGGACTATCTATCAGCACCGTGCGTGCTGTCGGTGTGAAGCCTTTCATCTTGGCGGTATCGCTGTGGATAGTGATAGGCGTCTCAAGCTTTCTTGTAGTCATGGCAACAATCCCCTGATACAGTATTTCTTTTGAATCTCTCCCTTTACCCCCTGCTTCCTGTCACCATAGCATTCCTTGCCGGAATCATCCTGGAATGTTGTGGTGGGGGAATGTGGGGGTTGATGCTATCCATCCTTACCGGAATCATCCTTTTTGCCCTCAGACGTCCGTTTCTCGCTGTCTGCTGCCTTTCATTTGGATTGGGCATATTGGATGTAATGGTCAATGCCCCTCACACTCCCACAGATTTCTTAGAATCAAGCAATCATTTCTCTGGAAGGATTCTTGAACGACAAGAACTCGACGGCTCTCTGAGACTTATTGTCAGAGTCGATTCTTGCAACGAGCACCGTTGTCAGTCGTTCCTTACAAAAATTCTTATTCCCGGTGTCTCTCCAGACTGTGATGAGACAGACCGCATGAAATTCAAAGGCTCATTGCACGAGTTGGTATTTGAGCCAGACCTTCCGGGTCAGAAGGATTATGACCTTCAGCAACGACGGCAAGGTGTCACGACACAGATGACTTTGTCTCCCGACAGCATCGTCTCCCTATCAGAATCAAAGGGGATATATCCCATGATGCGCCGGTCGAGGCATGAATTGTCTCGTATCATCGCATACTCCCCCATCTCGTCCTCTACATCAGGATTTCTGATAGCCACCCTGACAGGCGACAGGAAACTGCTGCTCCCTGAGGCAAAAGAATTTTTCAAGACTTCAGGTCTCTCCCATATACTGGCATTGAGCGGCCTGCATGTTGGAATCATTCTCATCTGTATATTGGTCCTTCTATCACCGCTCACTCTAACCGGACACAGAATACTCAGGATGGTCATCACAATCCCCGCCCTATGGGGATTTGCATTCATGACAGGGTTATCACCTTCGGTTACCCGTGCAGTAATCATGACTACTGTTGTTCTCATCACTATGATGTTGGAGCGGGAAAGAGCCCCAATAAATGCACTTTGCATTGCCCTCGTTGCCATGCTGATGATTGACCCACTGTCTGTTTACTCCGTAGGCTTCCAGTTGAGTTTCATGGCTGTAATCTCTATACTTGTTCTCTACCGGCCACTGACCACATTGCCTGTCAAACATCCTTTCTTGAAAGCGGTGCTGAGTTATGTGGCAGTGAGTTTGGCTGCAACGGCCGGGACAAGTATTCTTGTGGCATTCCATTTCGGGTACTTGACTCTGTGGACAATACCGGCAAATGTCATTTGTTCATTCCTGCTTCCACCGCTCATTGGTGGTGGGGCCTTGTTGACATTGTTGTCCTCCGTAGGTATTGAGAGTGAAATATTAGGAAAAGTTATTGATTTTCTTTACATCACACTCGAGGATATCGCATCATGGTTTGCTGCTCTCCCGGTCAATACACTCGACCTCCCCACTTTATCCTGGGCAGCCGTTCTCATGTATCTCGTCATTCTGTCATTCTTTGCAATATGGATTTATAACCGCCGCAGGATATGGCTTTATGCCTCTTCTATCACCATGCTCACAGGCATAATACTCATCAACATTCCTGAGGCTGAGGCCGCAGAGAATGTTGAAATATACGTTGTCCGCCATAAGGATGCTACAACCATTTTGACAAGGGATGGCAAAAAGATGCAGGGATTCTCAACTGTTCGGCCAAGTGGGATTGACGATGTGAGAGAACGTAGCGAAAGACTGTATTCCCGCTACATGAAGTCACACAATGTGGATTCAATCCCATTCACACATATTTCAGAGCCAACAGGATTTGAGGCTAATGGCCGAAGACTCATCGTCACAAGCCGGATGCTTGACTCTGAAAGTGACAGACCTACCGACATCCTTATAGTATGTAGAGGATTTAAAGGAGACATTGTGAGTCTCGCGAACAACCTCCGAGCCGATTCGGTTGTTATAAGTACAGACATGCATCATAGTCTCCGCGACAAGTATCTCATCCGGCTTTCAGAGGCCGGCATTCCATCACGTTCACTTAAGGAGGCTCCGGTGATTGTCAAATGATTATTTTTTTGTATTTTTGTCACCTCAAAAGCCACCCACAATGAGACAATTTTTACGTTATGCTTCTTTACTGACCGTTCTTCTCATCACAGTGACGTTGACATCGTCATGCAACGATGAAGAAGAGTTTTATGACAATCCTCTCGTGGGGACTTGGCAGATGGTGGCTCCTCTCGATGAATTCTATAACGAATTTACATTCTATGCCGATGGCTCGGGCAGCTATTATGTCGAAGACGACTGGGGAAGCGACACCTACTATATTTACTGGTATGTTTATGGAAATCAACTTCAGGTCGATTTCCCTGACCAGATGGATTCAATGTATTTCACATGGCAGTCAGACGGCTATACCCTCTATCTTTATCCCTCTGACGGAAGCATGCCATGGGTATATAGATATTATTAGAGCGTGTCTCAAAAGATGCAATTCAGGACAGAGGCAGAACCGCTGAAAGGTTATGTTGGCATGATTGACCATCATGCCCCATTGCTCCTTATCGGATCATGTTTCAGCGACAATATTGGAGAACAGTTGAGAGCCGATCTTTTCGAGACGTCGGTCAACCCTTTTGGACCCCTGTACAATCCACTGTCTATTCTAAATGCAGTTCGGATACTGAGCGGGAGGAAAGAAGTATCCACTGAAGACTTGATACAAAACGGCGGTCGATTCCTTCACTGGGATTTTCACTCCCGATACTCAAGCACTGAGCGCGAAGATGCATCTGAATCACTAAGGGAAACAGTAGCCGATGCTTCTGATGTCCTTCGACGTGCATCGTGTGTGATGGTGACTTTCGGAACAACTCAATACTATAGCCTTAAGAATACCGGGCGAGTCGTGGCAAATTGCCATAAGATGCCCGCCGATTGCTTTGAGAAAAAGACAATGCCTCTCACAGAGGTGACACACGTCATGGAGGAAATTGTAAATGAGTTAAGCCATGTAAATCCTATCGCCAAAGTCATCTTTACAGTCAGCCCGTTAAGATATCTGTCTGACGGTCTTCACAGCAACTCAATCATCAAATCCACACTTCTTCTCGCTGTGGATGAGGTGGTTAAAAATCACGATAACTGCATTTATTTTCCTGCTTTAGAGATTTTGATGGACGACCTTAGAGACTATCGGTTCTATGCCGACGACTTGAAGCATCCGTCATCTTTCGCAGTCAAATATATATATGACATTTTCTCAAAGAGTTTTTTCAATCGAGAGACGTTGATAGCGGCATGTGAAGGTCGCAGACTCACAAAACGGCTGGGACATAAGCCTTTCACATCTTCTGAAACACAGGATATTAAAGAACTTGACATATTGATCGAACATCCGGAACTCACAGCCGGATTCAATAGAATGAAAAATGAGATATAACATTGACGATATAGCCACCATTCTCAACATAGAGAAACCTCAAAATAAAGGCGAGATAACACATCTTCTCACCGACAGCCGCTCACTCCTCTCCCCTTCCGACACACTCTTTTTTGCACTCCGCACACCATCGGGCGATGGACATCGGTTCATCTCTGACCTATATCATAGGGGAGTGAGAAACTTTGTCATAGAGTCAATACCTGAGGCTCTACAGTCCATGCCGGACGCCAATTTCCTTCAGGTAGCCTCCACCCTCGATGCGCTCCAGAAACTTGCTGCATATCATAGGTCGAGGTATGACATCGATGTCATTGGAATAACCGGGAGCCGGGGGAAGACAACAGTAAAGGAATGGGTCAACGAGGTGTTGAAGAATAGATTCAGTGTCACTCGCTCCCCTCGCAGTTACAATTCCCAGACAGGCGTTCCACTATCCCTTTGGGAAATCAATCCGTCAACCGAGGTAGCCATCATAGAGGCTGGCATATCAAAGCCCGGTGAGATGGAAAGACTCAAGGAGATGATAAGACCTACTATAGGTATCCTCACAAACATAGGGGGTGCTCACAGCGGCGGATTCTCATCGATTGAAGAGAAGTGTCTTGAAAAGGCCAAACTGTTCACCGACTGTGAGACCGTCATATACTGTGCTGACGATGAACTGATCTCATCTGAAGTCTCGCGCCTCCCTGAGAAGTGTCAGCGATGGGGATGGTCACGCAAGGATAAGAACGCCCTAGTCTTAATTGAGCAAGTGGCTCTAGACGGGAGAACTGAAATCAGATATTCCTCAGACCGTTCCGGTAAGATAATTGTCCCCTTCACCTCCGCCCACGATATAGAGAATATCATCCACACACTGGTTGTCGCTCTCAGGATGGGAATAGATGATGAGACCATAATGACGACCCTTTCAGGCCTGAACAGGATTGACACTAGGCTTGAGGTAATAGAGGGTGTCAATGGCTGTATGATAGTTGAGGACAAATTTACGCCTGACCTTCCCTCACTCACTCAGGCTTTGGATTTTGCCGCTCGTCGCACCACTCCAGGACAGACAAAGACGCTCATTCTCGGATCAATCAATGAGCCGGAACTAAACACAGACATCATATATGGGGAGGCCGCTGAATTATGTAGGCTACAGGATATAAACAGAGTCATATTGATAGGCAACAAGAGCCAAGTCACAAAGTTCAGTTGTAAGACACTGGGCTTTGACTCTGCTGAGGATATGCTAGAAGCACTCAAAAGTTCAGATTTCAACAATGAAGTCATAGTGATAAAGGGCGCGCCTGAGCAGAAGTTCGCGCTTATCCGCGACATGCTCGAAGCCCGTCAACACGGCACTGTCCTTGAGATTGACCTTGACGCTGTAGTTGAGAATTTCAACTGGTTCCGTTCAAAGGTCAAGCCCACGACCGGGATTGTATGCATGATCAAAGCATCAGGATACGGGGCAGGAGCCGGAGAGCTCGCCAAAACCCTCCAGACCCAAGGCGCTTCATATTTCGCAGTGGCCGTCCATGATGAGGGCGCACAGTTGAGACGCGAGGGCATCACTATGCCTATCATTGTGCTGAATCCAATGGTCGATGATTTCAAGACTCTCTTTGACAACCATCTTGAGCCTGAGATATACAGTATTGATTTTCTGCGCCGTCTCATCGATGAGGCAAAGCGTTATGGCATAAGAGAATATCCCGTCCATATCAAGATAGACTCCGGAATGCACCGCCTCGGATTCAGGCTTGAGACACTCCCTGAAGTTATAGACATACTCAAGGGTCAGGATTATGTCATTCCACACTCTATATTCTCACATCTTTGTGCTGCAGATGACCCCATGGAGGATGAATATACTTACAGTCAGTTCGACTATTTCAAGAGATGCTGCCGCATGCTTCTCGAAGCCTTCCCTGAGCGAAAGATTCTACGCCACATTCTTAACTCAACCGGAATAACCAGATTCCCTGAATATCAGTTTGACATGGTGCGTCTGGGCATAGGACTCTACGGAGTCAAGACGATGCACGATGGATCGCAGGACTCACTGCGCCCTGTGTCCACACTCAAATCCGTTATAATCTCCCTTAAGAATTGGCCCGCCGGAACGACGATAGGATATAACCGCCGCGGAGTTCTTAAACGCGACTCTGTGATTGCAACCGTCCCAATAGGCTATGCCGACGGCTTAAACCGTCATCTCGGCTACGGCAACACATCGTTCGACCTTAATGGGCATGCCTGTCCCACGGTTGGCAGCATATGCATGGACGCATGTATGATAGATGTCACAGATGTCCCTGACGTAGCCGTTGGCCAGCGTGTGGAGATTTTCGGTGACAAGGTCAGCGTCGATACACTCGCCGAGACTCTCAACACCATCCCCTATGAAGTGCTAACTTCAGTCTCTGAAAGAGTTAAAAGAATTTATTTTAGAGAATAAAAGCATTGCAATTTGTGGAAATTTCGCTACATTTGCAGTAAATATGCTTAAACCAATCATTTCCATGAAAAAATCTACCCTTTTGATAGCAGCCGCCATGGCTGCATTCTCCCTCCAGGCAGCCACACCGGCTTTCCCAGGGGCCGAGGGATTCGGCCGCTACACCACCGGCGGACGCGGAGGCAAGGTTGTCCATGTCACAAACCTCGACGACGACGGTCCCGGCTCCCTCCGAGCAGCTCTTAGTGGAACTGCTAAGAAGACCATTGTCTTTGATGTCAGCGGATATATCGACCTAAAGTCTGACCTAAAGATTCCTGCCAACACCACTATTGCAGGCCAGACCGCTCCCGGCGCCGGCATCACACTCCGCTATTATACCCTGAATATTAACGGCGACAATGTCATAGTACGCTTCATCCGCAGCCGTCGCTCTCAGGTGAAGAATGTCAGCGATGGTGCCGATGCCTTTTGGGGTAAAGGATTCAAAAATATCATCATTGACCACTGCTCATTCTCCTGGTGTATTGATGAGATTGCTTCATTCTACGATAATCGCGACTTCACCATGCAATGGTGTTCGCTGTCGGAAGCCCTCGCTAATCCAGGACACTCCAAAGGCGCGCACTCTTATGGCGGCATATGGGGTGGCAAAAGTGCTTCGTTCCATCATAATATGATTGCCCATACACAGAATCGCACTCCACGTTTCAATGGTGCAAGATATGAATGGTCCGGCTACGACAAGCAGAAGTACTCCTCGACAGTAGATGCAGAGCGAGTGGATTTCCGCAACTGTCTCATGTATAACTGGGGAACGGGCGGATGCTACGGCGGCCCCGGCGGCGGCTATATCAACATGGTCAACAACTATTATCAGGCAGGCCCCGGCACCAAGAATAAAGATCGCGTGACACAGGTCACTGTAGGTGCAGAAGGAAACAGCGAGGGTCATCCCAATCTTTGGGGTCTATGTTCTAGATATTTCATCAACGGCAATTATGTCTCATCTGCTATTCCTGCGGCCAACTATGACTGGAAAGGAGTTATATATGACGGCGGTGGCCTCATCATGCTCGACGGAGAACGATGGATGCAAGACAACAATCATCACTATGGTCCAAACGCCGACTATCGCAAACTGGGAAGCGATGACTATCTGTGTGTAAAACTCAACTCACCCATAGATGCCGGCGAAGTCACAACACATGATGCTCAGACAGCACGTCAGAAAGTCCTTGACAATGTTGGTGCAAGCCTTTATCGCGATGCAGCAGACGCAAGATATGTCGAAGAATGCAAGACTGGAACAGTTACATATACAGGTGAGGTAGCTAAAGTGGCCGGAATCGTGGATTACATAAACGATCCCGATGGAGAGCAGAAGTCCAACCGTCCATCATATCCAGTCCTCCCCTCTGAGACTCGTCCTGACGGATGGGACACCGACGGCGATGGCATGCCGGATGAATGGGAGACAAAGTATGGTCTCGACCCGAATGTGGCAAACTCATCTCTCTACACCCTCGATCCCCAGGGCGTATACACCAACCTTGAGATGTATCTCAACTCACTTGTCGAGCCCATCATGAAGGCAGGAACAGCCGATGCTGAGAGCGGATTTGATGAATATTGGCCCGTGCTTCAACATGTCTCAGGCATTGAGGATGTAGTGGCAGGCGGATGCGAGATTGAGCGCATCGAATACTACGATCTGCGCGGCATACGCCTCGATGAGCCAGCAGAAGGCATCTCAGTGCGTCGCACAGTCTACACCGACGGTACTGTTGTCACTGATAAGGTGATAAAAAAATGAGAATAACTCACACCCTAATACTTTTGACCGCAATGGCTCCGGCGATTACTATCTCCGGAGCCGAGCGGCAGAACCAGGAGATTCCTCGAGACACATCTTTCACAGCTTGGTCCACAAACCTTAAGGTAATAAAGAAGCATCCTGAGGCTGTTATCGCCGCCAACACTCTCCCGGCAGGAGTCAAGGCTGAGGAAAATGTCGTCTACACAACCCTGAAAGATACTCCTTATGGGGACCGTGACCTTCATGTCGACATATATCGCCCCGATGATGACAAGGTCTACCCGGCCCTCATCATGATTCATGGAGGTGGATGGAACTCAGGCGACAAGACTCTCCAGCAGCCCATGGCCAAGATGATAGCCTCCAATGGCTTTGTGACCATACCTGTGGAATATCGTCTAATCCCTGAGGCCGTTTTCCCTGCCGGACTTCACGATATAAAGACAGTGGTGAGATGGGCAAGGAAGAATGCCTCCAAATATGGAATTGACCCTGAGAAAATTGCGCTGTCCGGCTGTTCAGCCGGCGCCCAGCTCGCCACTCTCGTTGGCGTGACGAATGGCTCTACACTCCATGAGGGAGACGGTCAGTGGAAAGATACCTCCTCCGACGTTCAGGCTATAGTAAACATGGATGGAATCGCCACCTTCGTCTCAGAACACAATATTGCCGAGGCGAGGGAGACTTTTGAGAAGAAAGGAAAACTTCCGGTCAACTCTCTCTGGCTTGGAGGATTGTATGAGGATTCAAGACCTAATTGGGAACTCGCTTCAGCCATCAACTGGATCACAGACAAATCCGCCCCGATATGCTTCATCAGCAGCGGTCTGCCGCGATATAGCGATGGACGCGACCACCTTGCTGAAATCTATCAACTTAGAGGAATAAACGTGGAGCGTTCACAGATTCCGGTTGACATCCATCCATTCTGGTTCTTCCATCCATGGGTCGACACAGCGGTCTCGCGCACAGTCGACTTCCTCGACAGGACATTCAAGCAATAACAACAAAATGCGTCTCCCGCACAACACGGAGGACGCATTTTTTGTTCTTCTCAATTGCTGTCTAAAGCCTTTTCACCTCATCGACACCTTCAATTGTCGAAATATGTTTCATTATTGATTGCAATTCAGAGAAAGAGTGGACTGATAGCGAGATAGTGACCGTAACAATAGAGTCGACCGTATGTGTGTTGAAACTATCCATGGTCAGTTTCAATTGGTTAGTGATTGAATCAACAAGATCTATGAAAAGATGATAGCGGTCTACGGCCGTGACAACGAATGTCACTGGATAGAGTGTGCCGTCCTCCTTGAAATCCACCGAGACTATTGAATCCCCCTGCCTAGAAGCCAATCTGATAATCTCCGGACAGTCTCGCTTGTGGACTGTAATTCCTCCTGAAGCCTCACGGAAACCCACCACCTCCTCTCCGGGGATGGGGTTGCAGCAATGACAACGGTGATACTGAGGCTTGGGAAGTTTCGAGAGATAGCCATTGATGGCTTTGCGGGCCTTATAGGTCACCACAGTGTCGAGCCAGTCACGCTGAGGCCAACTCTCAGGATCAGTGAATATCTCAATGACATCCCCACGGTGCAAAGGCTCCTTTATGGATGCTAGAAAGCCATTGACCCTGGCATACTTGGCATGTTCACCTAACCTGGCATGGATTTCATAGGCATAGTCAAGGATGGTTGACCGCTGCGGCATCACTATTGACTTTCCCTTCGGAGTGAAGACCATTAGGTCATCGTTATAGAACGATGCTACTACATTATCCATAAAGTCCGTCCCGTGTCGTCCTTCACGCGAGAGGTCGCGCAGTACACCCTTGAATTTCTCTATCCAGCGGGTTATGTTGTCCTCATTCCTCTCAGCCATGCAGCCTAACTGGGAGTCGAGCACCATCCTCTCGCTCGAGATGTGCACCTCCTGCCAGCGGCCGAAGTCGGCCAGGAGTTTCACATGGAAACTCTGATAACCATTCTCCTTGGGAGAGTCTATGTAATTTGATATACCACCCGGCTTCTCGCGGAAATAGTCTGTGAGAGCCGAATAGATTTTCAGAGCCATATCCTTCTCAGTCGAGTCATCGGAGGTTTTGAAGATTATGTTTGTGAAGTGGCGGTATTTTAGATGATTGAAGTCATCGCCATACTTTTTCATCTTTCTCCATATGCTGCATGGCAGACGATACTCCACATTGACCTTTGCCTCTATTCCGGCCTTGTCCAATACAGTCCTTATCTGGTCGCAGAATTTTGAAAGACGCTCCCGCTGGTGAGCCTCATCGCGCGCTATGAGTCGTGAGAGTTCATCATACTCATGAGGACATCTGAATCGTAGACTCAGGTTCTCAAGCTCAATCTTTACATGATAGAGCCCAAGGCGGTTAGCCAGAGGTGCATAGAAGTAATCCGTCTCACCGGCTATTTTCATCTGCTTGTCAGGACGCATCGACGAGAGGGTGCGCATATTGTGAAGACGGTCTGCCAGCTTGACAAGAAGCGCACGAATGTCATACTCAACAGAATTCAGTATCTGCCGGTAATTGTCCACCTGCTGCGACTCATCATACTTCTCCTTCTTCTGCTTTGTCACCACTCTGACCAGAAATGCCACATCCTCGCCAAAACGCTCCTTGATGTCGGCTATCGAATAATTCTTATTATCCTCGACAACATCGTGCAGGAAAGCAGCCATGACGGCATTTGCCTCTAGATGGAGTTCCTCAGCCGCAATCGTTGCCACCGCTATAGGGTGCAGGATATATGGCTCTCCGGTCTTGCGCTTTTGCTCTTTGTGAGCCTCCCGCGCCAGTTCGAAAGCCCTGCGGATACCCTCCAGTTCATCAGAAGTCACTCTCGGTGCCATCACCTCAAAGACATGGTTGGCCCTCTCATCTATGATGTTATCGTAGTTCATAATTGAAAAATATTAAAGACCTTAAGGACTGCTCCTTAAGGTCTTTAAGGTTGTGTGTAAGGTGTACTTGGTTTTAATACTTGCGGCGTTTCTGCTCATAGACAAGTGTGAGCGACGGACGGTCGCATACCTCGGCGGGACCGAAGTACTGGATGGGGCCGGGATATGTATAGCATGTCCCTGTCTTCCATGCGTCGCGCTCCTTGGCAAACTTGAGGAAGGGTGCTCCATCAAGTTCAACAAGTGCCTTGCGGATTACGGGCTTCATTTCACCGTGGCGTCGCTCCATGTTCATCATCATTGTGATGGGGATGCCGCCTGCTATCCAGTTGACGGGTGCGAAAGTGAGGTTACGGAGGCTTGACATATAGCCTGTGACGCCTGATTCTATCAGCATGGCTGCGGTGTAGCCAAGGCCATAGCAGTAGTTGGCATCAAAGTTTGAGGGATCTGCACAGCGTCCTTCGTAGCCGAAGAAGTGGTGCATGGTGGCATACTTGCCATTATATTGACCGGCTTCCTTGAAGGCCTCAAGACGCTTCCCTACCATCTCGGAGAGAAGTTTCTCGGTTTCGATAAGGGAAACCTGTACATTGCCGTGGGGGTCGCGGTCGAGTGTGAGCTGACGGGCCACACCTGCGGGAAGGCTCTCATATGTCTCAGCATTTGCCTCAGAGAGGTTCTTGATAACCCATGCCCTCTGCTCTTCTGCAGGGACAGCTGCAAACTCCTCAGCCTTGGCGGCAAGAAGATCGTTGAGCTCAGCGATGAGACGCTTCACAGCGGGGATAAACTCTATGAGTCCCTCAGGAATGAGGACTACACCATAATTCATACCCTTCTTGGCGCGCTCTGCCACAGCCTCGGCGATATAGTCTACCACCTGATGGAGGGTCATGTCCTTGGCCTCAACCTCCTCTGAGATGATACAAATGTTGGGCTGGCACTGAAGTGCGCACTCAAGAGCAATGTGCGAAGCAGAGCGACCCATCAACTTGATGAAGTGCCAATATTTTTTAGCAGAGTTGCAATCGCGCTGTATGTTGCCTATCACCTCTGAGTAGACCTTGGTAGCGGTGTCAAATCCAAAAGATGTCTCTATCACAGAATTCTTAAGGTCGCCGTCGATGGTCTTGGGACAACCAATCACCTGAACACCTGCGCCAATGGCCTTATAGTACTCAGCCAGGATGGCTGCATTGGTGTTTGAGTCGTCGCCTCCGATGATGACGAGAGCCTTGATGTCAAGCTCGCGCAAAATCTCCAGACCCTTGTCAAACTGCTCCTTTGTCTCAAGTTTAGTACGTCCTGAGCCTATGATGTCAAAGCCGCCGGTATTGCGATACTCATCGATGATGTCCGCAGTGAGTTCCTTATACTTGTGGTCAACGAGGCCACCGGGACCCATGAGGAAACCATAGAGGCGTGAATCTTTGTTGACAGCCTTGATGCCGTCGAAGAGACCTGAGATCACATTATGTCCGCCGGGTGCTTGACCGCCCGAGAGAATTACACCGACATTGATCGGCCTACCTTCGCCTGCTGTTGTAGCCTTCTCAAAAACGATTTCGGGAAGACCATATGTGTTGGGGAAAAGTTTCTTGATTTCCTCCTGATCGCCGGCGCTCTGTGTAGGTTCCCCTTCCTTAACTGTTACTGCCGCTCCGGTCAGGACAATCGGAAGCTGGGGCTTATAGGCCGCACGGGCCTTCTGCAACGGGCTTTTTTCCATTGGATTTGAGTTTTCTGTTATTATAAATTTTAGTTTTCGATTTCTGATGATTATTACACACGCAAAGTTCGCAAAAATCTCCCTAAACTCCAACCGTTCAGGCCAATTTTTCTTCAAATATATTCACAGTTGAAAACAGGTGTGTCTGAGAGGGTGAGTTCTCCGCAGATATCTTTCTCGAACTCCTCACACACCTGTGTGCGGTTCAGGCCAAGCCCAAATAGATACATGAGTTTGGTGATGGCGGCCTCTGATGTCAGATCGTGGCCCGAGAGGACACCGCAATGGCTCAGTATCTCTCCCGAAAGATAGCGTCCGGTGTGGACTCTGCCGTTGACACACTGCGTCACATTGACCACTACTATCCCTCTCTCTATAGCATTACGGATAGACTCGACAAACCATGAGGCCGTCGGTGCATTTCCGGCTCCATATGTGCGCAGCACAATTCCTTTGATGCCTGGAGTGGAGAGCTGATGTCTGAAAATCTCAGGGGTCAGTCCCGGATAGAGGTCAATGAACATCACACCCGTATCCATGCGTGTATGTAATTCGAGCTTCCCATTCGTGACCGGGCGTCGGAGCGCCTTCTCTGCAAAATGTATTCCCAGGCCTATCTTGGCCAGCGATGGATAGTTGTTGCTCTTGAAGGCATTGAAATTGTCGGCGCTCATCTTTGTTGAACGGTTACCCCGCCAGAGATAGTTCTCAAAAAGGATGGCCACCTCCTGCACCATAGGGCGTCCGTCGTTTGTACGGGCAGCCGCTATCTGGAGAGCTGTGATCAGGTTCTCCTCTCCGTCTGTCCTCACCTCACCGATGGGGAGCTGAGAGCCGGTGATAATCACCGGTTTGTCCAGACCACCGAGCATAAAAGACAACGCTGAGGCGGTATAGGCCATTGTATCGGTCCCGTGAAGCACCACGAAGCCGTCATAACTGTCATAGTTAGAGGCTATCGCACACGCAATCTCAGTCCACCCGTCAGGCCCCATATCTGAGGAGTCGATGGGGGTGAACTGGATGTTGTCTATGGAGTATTCAAGCATCTTCACCTTTGGCACATTGTCTATCAGGTGAGTGAAATCAAAAGGCGTCAAGGCATGAGTGGCACTGTCTTCAATCATCCCAATGGTGCCTCCTGTGTATATGATGAGGATGCGTGGTTTATTCATGGATACAAAACTTGATAGTCAAATCTAATTGTCAGCCAATCTTAGCCCCGGGAGCCACCGGTGAGGAGGGTTCAATCAGCACAAGGCTCCCGTCTGAGTTGACCGCCGAGAGTATCATGCCCTGCGACACTACCCCTTTGAGCTTGCGAGGCGGCAGATTGGCTATGAAACATATCTGCTTGCCAACGAGAGACTGAGGCTCAGGATAATATTTTGCGATGCCACTCACAATAGTGCGCTTCTCGAGACCATCATCAATGAGGAAGCGCAGCAGTTTATCTGCTTTAGGCACCTTCTCACACTCCAGAATCGTCCCCACACGAAGGTCGGAGCGAGTGAATGTGTCAAAGTCTATATCCTCAGCCTGAGGCTCTGCCCTCCATGCTGCTATCTCATTAGCCTTCTTTGTGTCGAGCAGTTTCTGCACCTGAGCCTGGATAGCGGCATCCTCTACCTTCTCAAAGAGGAGTTCGGGCTTCCCTATTTCTACCCCGTCAGGAATAAGGTCGAGAGACCCGAGCATATCCCATCTCATCTCCTTTAGTCTTATCATCTCTGACAGGCGCTCTGCGCTGTGAGGGATAAAAGGCTCGAAGGCCACAGCGATATTGGCACACAACTGCAGCGCAACGTTGAGGATAGTCCCGGTTCGCTCCATATCGGTCTTGGCAACCTTCCATGGCTCAGTCTCCTGTAGATAGCGGTTGCCAAGTCGGGCTATCTCCATGGCCTGTTTGAGGGCCTCGCGGAAGTGGAAGTTGTCGAGAGCATCCGTGAGGGATGCCACTGCTTCCTTCAGGTCTGACTCAAGTTTCATCTCTGTCTCGCTCATGGCTCCTCTCACAGGCACCATGCCGCCAAAGAATTTATGAGTAAGGACAACGGCTCGGTTCACGAAATTGCCAAGGATGGCAACCAGCTCATTGTTATTTCTTGCCTGAAAATCAGCCCATGTGAAGTCATTGTCCTTAGTCTCAGGTGCATTGGCTGTCAGAACATAGCGAAGCACATCCTGCTTGCCGGGGAATTCCTGTAGATATTCATGAAGCCATACAGCCCAGTTCCTCGAGGTTGAGATCTTGTCTCCCTCAAGGTTCAGGAACTCATTGGCCGGGACATTGTCTGGAAGCTGGAATCCATCGCCATAAGCCATGAGCATGGCCGGGAATACAATGCAGTGAAACACGATGTTGTCCTTCCCTATGAAGTTTATGACACGTGTCTCCGGGTCTTTCCAATATTTCTCCCATGAGTCCGGAAGAAGTTCCTTTGTATTTGAGATATAGCCAATCGGCGCATCAAACCATACATACAGCACCTTCCCTTCAGCACCCTCGACCGGCACGGGGACACCCCACGAAAGGTCACGGCTCACGGCTCTGGGCTGGAGACCACCGTCGAGCCACGACTTGCACTGGCCGTAGACATTGGTCTTCCACTCCTTGTGACCCTCGAGAATCCACTCCTTGAGTGACGGTTCCCATTTGTCAAGGGGAAGGAACCAGTGTGTCGTCTCCTTCATCTCCACCGGCTCACCGGTGAGAGCCGAGCGCGGATTGATGAGGTCTGTTGCGTTGAGCGAAGACCCGCAAGCCTCACACTGGTCGCCATATGCGTGGTCAGAGCCACATTTAGGACATGTACCCACCACATAACGGTCTGCCAGGAACTCCCCGGCTTTGCTGTCATAAGGCTGGAGCGATGTCTGCACCGTGAACTCACTTTTATCATATAGGTGACGGAAGAATTCAGAAGCTGTCTCGCGGTGAATGTCTGAAGTAGTACGGGAATAGATATCAAACGACACTCCAAGTTCCTCGAGGGAATCCTTTATAATCTTGTGATAGCGGTCCACGACCTCCTGTGGAGTGATCCCCTCCTTGCGGGCGCGCAGGGTGATGGGGACACCATGCTCATCGCTGCCACCAATCATTATCACATCCTCACCGCGTAGACGCATGTAGCGTGTATAGATATCAGCTGGTACATACACGCCTGCCAGATGTCCGATATGAACCGGACCATTGGCATATGGGAGAGCGGTTGTGACAAGAGTCCGCTTGAATTTCTTTTCCATATTATGTTTTTTAATATGCTTCTGTAATATAATGCAAAGTTAATACTTCCCTCTGAATTTAGCAAAATTTCAAATTTGTCATTTGAACGCTACCAGCAATTCCTTAAACTCACCTACAGAGAGCCCGGGATTCTGAAATGCCATCTTCAGCAGGTAGTCCTTATATCGTTTCAGTGACTTTGGATTGCCTGTATGTTTGATTCTCTTGATATCCGAGGTCTGCACAGGCAGATTATAGCCGAACATATCTGTCCCCTCTGCCACCATCTCAGCGGTCCGCCGCTCTATGGTGGCCACATGCTCAGGCCTACGATGGCCCGGTGGAAATGCCATATTGAGTGCATTGACAAACTTCATCAGCATATCGAATCGTTCACGGGTGCGACACACATACTGCAGTTTGCGCAGCTGTCTGTCTTTCATCTTCTCTGCTTTATGTCCCCATTGTGCAGTCCACATCTGATGGCGCACGAGGAAATCAACCTGGTCGATGAATGATCGCTCATACCTGAATCTTCTCAATATCCTTCGGGTCAGTCCTGAGCCCGTCTGGTCAAAATTCGGGAAATGTATATGGCCATCCTTGTCTTTCTGAACCGTGGCCGGTTTACCGACATCCTGAAGCAGCCCTGCCATCAGCAGCGGGAGCGGTGAGTCGCCAAGATTCTCAACCACTTTCAGAGTATGCTCCCAGACGGTGGGAAAATGCCCCTTTCCCTGAGCCTGATGCTTCTCGGCAAATACCTCAGGTATCATATATCTCATGGCACCGGTCTCCATCAGCATCTTCAGTCCCATCAGCCTGTTTGGCTCCAGGAGCATCCTCTCGAGTTCTGAATGGCATCTGGTTGGAGTCACTATGGTGAGGCGTTGCATGTTTCTCAGAATCCCCTTATAGGTCTCTTCCTCTATCTCCCATCCATAGCGTGTGGCGAAACGAATGGTACGATATATCCTCACCGGGTCATCGTCATAGGTCCCATCAGGGTCAGAGGGTGTGCGGATGATGTGATTTTCTATGTCATGCAGCCCTTTGCCGGTTATATCCACAAATCTTTCCCGGCATATGTCGAAGTATAGTGAATTTATGGTGAGGTCGCGCCTCATACAGTCCTCCTCAATGGTTCCAAAGGCAGTCTCCGGGCAGCGGGAGTTGCGGTCAGTATATTTTTCCTTACGAGTCTGCACCAACTCTATCTCATCTCCCGGGAAGGCCTTCAGTTCAAGTCGCGCCGTGCCAAATCTTGGGAACTCCACCACCTCTCCACGAGTCAATCCCTTCTGTTCTAGCCAACGGGCAAACTCTATCCCGCCGTCTGGAAGATCTACTGCCATGTCGAGATCCTTGATGGGAAATCCCATAACCTCGTCACGACAACATCCACCTACAGCATATATATGCCCGTCCCATTTCGTGCCTCTGACAAGGTCACGAAACCATGAGCAGATTTGATGATAGATTTCGGTTGTCATGTCAAACTCTAAAAGCTTCTAAGCCATGATGAGAGTTCATCGAGCATCTCAGGATGATATCTGAAACTAAGTCTGCTACCCCATCCGTGGCCTCCGCTTGGCCAGATGTGCATCGAGCATGGCACCCCGTTTCTCACCAGGGCCTCACAGTAAGCAATCGAGTTGTGGGGAGGCACAGCCTTGTCATCAGCGCTGAGAAGCATTATGGCCCGAGGTGTCTCAGGAGTGACATTCAGTTCTCCGGTAAATGCACGTTCCAATTCCTCTGAGGCATCCTTGCCGAGAAGATTGTCGTGAGAACCTATGTGGGTATATTTCTTGTCCATTGAGATGACAGGATAGAACAAAATCTGAAAAGCTGGCCGGAGTGAGTCAGGAGCCTGAGTGGCCACAGTCGATGCAAGATGCCCTCCGGCCGAAGATCCCATTATGCCTATCTGATCCGGAGAAATTCCCCAAACATCTGCACTGTCTTTCACTGCCTTGATCACAGCCAACACATCATCATACGGTATCGTTCTGTCTCCATGGGGCATCCGGTAATCCACCACAACACATGCAACTCCCTGATTGTTGAAAAATGGCGCCCAATCATATCCCTCGTGGTTGATGGCTGTATGCGAGTACCCACCACCCGGAAGGATGACAACAGCACGTCCGGTAGCCGATTTTTCAGACGGCAGAAAGACTTTTGAACGAAGTTCGGGCAACTCGAACTTTCTCTGCGAGGAAGCCGACATGGCGAGCATGGCTATCAGAATCAATGTGATGTATCTCATGGCATGAGGTTTTATAATTTTGTGTAAAGGTACAACTTTTAAGCCAAACACACAAATATATGACCCATGAGCCGAAATTTAATTTTTAACATTATTTAATATTGTCATTATTACACTTAAAAACTAAAACATCCCAGAGGAACTAAGTTAAATTTTAAATTAAATTTTGTTAAACAAATAAGTTTGATTAATAAAACCGAATCTCATAAAGTTTAAACACAAAATCATTTTTGACCTCTCCGCCCCTGGGACTGTAGGATTTTTCAAAACTAATACATAACTTTGCAACGCATTGATAAAATATTCGCCAAAGTAATCAAGAAAGTTAATCAATAATCCACTGACGTTAAGTACTATGTGTAAGCTGCGAAGGGGGACCGTGAGGCCGTCCTTCGCATTTTTTCATACCATCGTGATTATCAAAGGATAGGACTCAGCAGACGGCTGACAGCCTCGAGGGCGCGCTCACGGCGTGAGCGGCGGTTCCACACTGACAGCCTTATCCTGTCAGACTCACGCTCATCAGTCTTAAACATCTCTGCAAGGAGCATGTTGACCTCACGTGAGTACATCACTATGTTCTCCTCAAAGTTATGCTCGAAACTCCTATAGTCAAAATTGGTCGACCCAAGTGTCGAGAAGTCATCATCAACAAGAAGGAGTTTGGAGTGGAGCATGCCAGGCCGGAAAAAGTATATCTTGATACCCGATGCAAGACACTCAGCCACAAAACTGTTAGAGGCATATGTCAGCACCTTAGAGTCGGACCGGCGTGGCACCATCACCCGGACATCCACCCCAGACAGCGCAGCACACTGCAAGGCTTTAAGCAAGTCATCCCCCGGAAGAAAATAAGGCGTCTGAATCCACACCCTGCTCTTTGCACCTGAAATGGCCTTGAAGAACATCATGCCCGTAGCTGCCCACTTGTTTGTAGGACCTGATGCCACTATCTGTGCATTCACGTTGCAGACGGACCCCTTTCTTTCTTTCCCATCATCAGATGTGCCATCCGTCAGCAACGGCTTCCCCATAAAATTCCAGTCAATGGCAAATCCGTTCTGCAGACCGGTCACAATCGGCCCGGTCACCCTGACCATGAGGTCGCGCCACAGACTGAAATCACCTCCGTCAACATAGCGCATAGCCACATTGAAGCCACCTATATAACCAATCTTTCCATCAATGACGACAACCTTGCGGTGATTGCGCCAATTGAGACGGCTTATCTTGTCGGGAAACTGAATCCTGAAAAAAGAACACACCTCTACCCCATTCTCCTTCAGATAATTGAAGAGTTCCAATGGGCGTTTGCCATAGGAACCGATATAGTCATATATCACCCTTACCTTTACTCCACTGCGGGCGCGCCCCACAAGTATGTCACACAACTCGCGCCCTATCGGGTCATTTGAAATGATATAAAACTGGACGTTGATATAATCTACGGCCTTACGCATTTCCGAGAACATCACCTTGAAAAGATCCTTGCCTGAGTTGAAAACCTCCACTGTGTTGTCGGGATAGAGGATGGCATCGGCCACGGCATATCCAAGACGTACCCTTTGTCGTGTCTCCGGGCTATATGATTTGTCAACTTTCGGGAGCGGTGGATTAGGCTCCGAATTAAAAAGCCGTCTGCGATTTCTGCGCGATATCATCCTGACATTCCTCAGACTCCGCCCGAAAATGAAATACAGCAGCGCGCCTCCAACCGGGAAGAAAATCAAGGCTGTAACCCACCCGAGTGTGCTCAGTGGATTGCGGTTCTCCGTCATCACATTGACCAGAAGCATCCCTATCATAGCTACATAGGCAATCACCCCTCCCCAAAGAAGGATGACAAGCGCATAATGTAGAATGTTTGACGGCATAACGGACCTCTTTTTTATTACAACTGAGAAAACTTGTCCATGGTTCGATGATATGTCATTATTTTTGATTAACTTCGTGGTCATAAACCCATACATCAACAGTATGCACAACGGATTTCTAAGAGTTGCGGCAGCAGTCCCTCACGTCAAGGTTGCCGATGTCAAATACAATCTCGATCAAATCATATCCCTACTCGACACCCTGGAGAAAAGGAATGTCGAGCTTGCAGTCTTTCCGGAGATGTGCCTGACAGCCTACACCTGTGGCGACCTATTTTCTAACGACACATTGATAGAGGCTGCTTACGATGCCCTCGAGCGGCTTATGAAATGGTCTGTAGACTCACCGCTCCATTTCATCGTCGGACTTCCTGTCAGATGGAATGACGCGCTCTACAACTGCGCTGCTCTCTTTCGCAACGGCAAAGCAAATCTTGTCGCCAAGACCTACATCCCCAACTACAGCGAGTTCTACGAACGACGTTGGTGGCGCCCGCTCCCTTCTTCAGTTGAAGGGTCAGTGAAGATTGGCGGCACTGAAGTCAGGATTTCTACAGACAGGATCTTCATGAGCCATGGAGCAAGGATAGGTGTGGAGATATGTGAGGACCTCTGGGTGCCAGTCCCCCCATCAGCCCGTCTCTCAATGGCCGGGGCACAGGTGATTGCAAACCTTTCCGCCTCACCTGACCATATAGGGAAATACACCTATCTTAAAAATCTCATTGCCATGCGCTCCGGCAGCAATATATGCGCTTATGTTTATGCTGGGGCCGGATGGGGTGAGTCTTCAACCGACCTTGTGTTTGACGGCAAGGCAATCATCGCTGAGAACGGCACTATTCTGAAAAGCAACTCACGATGGAACCCTGACGACAACATCTCCGTCGCAGATGTCGACATCTCCGCCATCATGCACGACCGCCGGAGAATGACCACATTCGCAGACTGCGCAGAGAATCACGACGCCAGGTCTATCTCACTCTCTGAGACTGTCGATGGTGAGAAGACCTGTGAGAATGATAATGAACTGATCAGATACATTGACCCCCACCCCTTCGTGCCTGATGACAACGACGAGCGCACCGAACGGTGTGATGAGATCATCAACATCCAGGCAGCCGGACTGGCCAAGCGCCTGGATGCCATTGGGTGTAAGACACTTGTTGTCGGAATATCCGGCGGCCTCGACTCGACCCTGGCGCTCCTCGTTGCGGTCAAGACCTTCGATCGCCTCGGCCTAGACCGCAAAGGAATTGTCGGGATCACGATGCCTGGATTCGGCACCACAACACGCACCCACAACAATGCTGTTGACCTCATGGAGGTTCTCGGGGTCACATCAATGGAGATTCCCATAGGTCCTGCCGTCGAACTCCACTTCAAGGATATAGGCCAAGACCCCTCGAAGCACGATGTGACTTATGAAAACTCACAGGCCAGAGAGAGAACCCAGATTCTTATGGATGTGTCAAACCGCCTGGGTGGAATTGTCCTGGGCACTGGCGATCTCTCTGAGCTCGCTCTGGGATGGGCCACATATAATGGCGACCACATGTCCATGTATGGTGTCAACGCTGGCGTCCCCAAGACCCTTGTGAAACACCTTGTCCGCCATTTCGCCATGACATATCCCGAAGGAAGTGAGTCAAGACGCCTCCTGCTCGACATCGTCGACACACCCATCAGCCCCGAGCTCCTCCCCGCCGCCAAGGATGGAGAAATCCTTCAGAAGACCGAAGACCTCGTGGGTCCCTACGAACTCCACGACTTCTTCCTCTACTATATGCTCCGCTATGGCTTCACACCTGACAGAATCCGCCTGCTGGCCCGAAGCGCCTTCAGCATAGAGGAATACGACGATGCCACCATCGACAAATGGCTCAAGGTGTTCATGCGCAGATTCTTCAGCCAGCAGTTCAAACGTTCATGCATGCCTGATGGACCCAAGGTCGGCTCAGTGTGTCTCTCACCACGCGGAGACTGGCGAATGCCCTCTGACGCATCCTCAAAACTGTGGTTATGAAAAAAACAAAGCGGCCGAGCCTTCTGATACTCATTGCACTTGCCATCTTACTGGGTATAGCAGTAGGATTCATTGCGCCGATGTGGCTCGCTGAGTTGGCCGCCACATTCAATAGCATCTTCTCACAGTTCCTTGGGTTCATGATTCCGCTTATCATAGTTGGATTTGTCACCCCAGCCATCGGCGATATAGGCTCACGTGCCGGCAAACTCCTCGTGGTCACCGCACTCCTGGCCTATGGGGCTACATTCCTCTCCGGCCTCATGTCCTACGGATGTTGCTCGCTGACATTCCCATCGCTCATACAGGGCGAGGAGAGCCTTGCGCTGACTGAGACTGAAAAGACTGTCATAGCACCATGGTTCACTGTAGATATGCCGCCTATCATGTCAGTGATGACCTCACTTGTCCTGTCCTTCATCCTTGGGCTCGGCATAGCATTCTCTGGCAAGGAGTCACTCAGAAACGGCTTCGATGAGTTCCGCGACATCGTGGCCAAGACTATCAACGTGGCCATCATCCCGCTGCTGCCAATCTATATCTTCGGGATATTCCTTAACATGACAGTCTCCGGCGAGGTAGGGACAATCCTGACCTGCTTCATCAAAATCATAGCCGTAATCTTCATTCTCCATGTCCTGCTGCTGGTAATTCAATATTCCATCGCAGGCTTGATAGCACGAAAAAATCCATTCCGGATGCTCGCCACTATGATGCCGGCTTATTTCACTGCCCTTGGCACACAGTCGAGCGCAGCAACAATCCCGGTCACTCTCAGACAGACCATCGCAATGGGCGTCAGAGAAGATATTGCCGGATTTGTCATCCCCCTCTGCGCCACCATTCACCTCAGTGGCAGCACACTCAAGATCGTAGCATGTGCATTAGCCATTATGATCATGCACGGGGTGCCACACGGAGCCGGCCTTTTCGTCCATTTCATCGGCATGCTGGGAATCACCATGATAGCCGCACCAGGAATCCCGGGCGGAGCCATCATGGCCTCATTGGGCTTATTGCAGTCCATTCTCGGATTCGATGAGCAAGCAATTGCCTTAATGATAGCTCTCTACATAGCCATGGACTCCTTTGGAACAGCCTGCAATGTCACCGGTGACGGCGCTCTGGCCACTATTGTGGACAGGATTTTCAAAAATCAGAAATCCATCGTGTAACAATTCACAGCCTCATACGTCTAATGAGATAAACATTCCTCAAAATGAAACACTTCACCTCATTAATTATCCTGCTGATAGCCATTATCAACGGAGTGTGCATCAACGCATCAGAAAAGGTCATGACCTTCAGTGGAAAGTTCGACACTCTCACTCTCAGTGCAGGGGTCGACATACTCTACTCCCCCTCGCTGGACAAAAAAGAAATCCAAGTCAAAATCATCGGCCCCGAGGAGTTGATTGAGAATATTAAAGTCGTCCCTTCAGGCGCTGAATTGGTTGTGAAGGCAGACAACAAGGATATTCCTGTGATTCTCAGAAATAAAGATAGTAAATCAGCGAAGATTGTAGTGACAGGCACACTGTTTACAAACTTCAACACCACTTCCTCCGGCGACATCATCTGCAACAGCGATGTAAAGACTGATCTCATTAAACTCTCATGCTCATCGTCAGGCGACATCAAATTCAGAAACGTGACATGCACGTCAGCAATAATCAAAACATCCTCAAGCGGCGACATCGATATCGAATCTCTCATCTGCACCAAGACTGATATCCGCACCTCGTCATCCGGCGATATAGAGATCGATTACCTTCAGGCAAATGAAATGAAAGTAAACACATCCTCAAGTGGTGATATCGAGATTGAAAACATCAATGGGGGGAATATCTCCGCATCATCCTCATCCTCCGGAGACATCAAAATCTCAGGATCTGTCTCTAAGGCTATCCTAAGTGCCTCCTCCAGCGGAGATATTGATGCACGCCGTCTTAAAGCCGCTAATATTTCCGTCAAAAAATCATCAAGCGGAGACATAAAAGTCAAATAATCGAGAATATTTTTCGTTTTTTTTACAATATTCTCTGACAGTTTGGCACAGTTTTTGTTATAACTATAATACTAAATGTGCCAATAAACATATAATGGAAACAGTATATTCACAGAAATTCAAGAACATTGTCAGTGACTCTTCAGGTCAGGCAGTTCGCCACAACAGCCGCTATGTGCTTCCCGAGCACCTCCTGCTGTCACTCCTCAGCGATGACTCAGGGGCGTCCATGACTCTGATTGACAGGATTGTGCGCAACTCTTCCGCATCAATGCTCCGTCAGGGTCTCGACTCAGCACTCCTCAGCGCTGCGACTGAGAAAGCCTTCTCAGGCAACATCTCTCTCAACGACGTCTCGATGAGCGACCTCACCGGACGCATAATCAAGCTCAGTGTGCTGGAGGCCCGCATGCTGAAGAGCAACATTGTCGACGACATTCACCTTCTTCTCGCAATATTCCACAACTCAGACGCCCAGAATTCAGACTTCATGGAGCCGTTCCGCCGCGCCGGAGTGACTTATGAGGCCCTTATGCGCACTCTGTCACCCTCTTCAGCCGCCGCTTCAGCAGGAGCCGACGAAGAGGATGATGACGAGGAAGACGAGATGCCATATCCCAAGGGGACTCCTGCCGGAGGCGCCTCTGCCAAACAGGCTCCCTCTCCCTCTTCCAAAAGCAGGCGTGGAGGAGACACACCCATGCTCGACAAGTATGGAAACGACATGACTCTCGCAGCCGAAGAGGGAAAACTCGACCCGGTTGTGGGTAGAGATGTTGAGATCGAGCGTCTTGCCCAGGTGTTGAGCCGCCGCAAAAAGAACAATCCCGTCCTCATCGGCGAACCGGGAGTCGGCAAAAGCGCTATTGTCGAGGGATTGGCCCTGCGCATCGTCAAGCGCAAAGTCTCTCGCATACTTTTCGACAAGCGTGTAGTCTCACTCGACATGGCCTCCATAGTCGCAGGCACCAAATATCGTGGCCAATTTGAGGAACGCATCAAGGCCATCCTCGATGAACTCTCTAAGAACAAGGATATAATCCTCTTCATCGATGAGCTCCACACCATCGTGGGCGCAGGAAACGCCGCCGGGTCAATGGATGCCGCAAACCTGCTCAAGCCTGCCCTCGCCCGTGGTGAGATCCAATGCATCGGCGCCACAACCCTCGACGAGTATCGCAAAAACATCGAGAACGACGGCGCACTCGAACGCCGTTTCCAGAAGGTGATGGTTGAGCCAACCACCCCTGAGGAGACTCGCATCATCCTTGACAACATTAAGGATAAATATGAGGAGCATCACAATGTGACATACACACCTGAGGCTCTAGACGCCTGCGTATCGCTCACTCAGCGCTACGTCAGCGACCGTAACTTCCCCGACAAGGCCATCGACGCGATGGACGAGGCCGGAAGCCGAATCCATGTCACTAACATCGCCGTCCCCTCGGCCATCGAGGAACTCGAGAAATCTGTGGCCGAAGCCGGGGCCGAGAAACTCCGCGCTGCCAAGGCTCAGAACTTCGAGAAAGCAGCATCTTATCGCGACAAGGAGCAGGAACTTAAATCTCAGCTCGATGCAGCGATGGCTGACTGGCGCGAGCAACTCTCCTCGATGCGCGAGACTGTCGACGAGGAGAAGGTTGCCGAGGTTGTTGCCATGATGACCGGTGTGCCGGTCCAGAGAATAGCTCAGGCCGAAGGAAAGCGTCTCAAGGAGATGGCTCCTGCCCTCAAAAGCCGCATCATTGGTCAGGATCCTGCCATAGACAAGGTCGTCAAGGCCATACAGCGCAACCGCATCGGCCTCAAAGACCCTTCAAAACCCATTGGAACTTTCATGTTCCTCGGCCCGACCGGTGTGGGCAAGACGCATCTGGCCAAGCAGTTGGCCGAATACCTCTTCGACTCATCAGACTCTCTGATACGCATCGACATGTCTGAGTACATGGAGAAGTTCACCGTGTCACGTCTTGTCGGAGCACCTCCCGGATATGTCGGTTATGAGGAGGGTGGCCAGCTCACAGAGAAAGTGCGCCGACACCCCTACTCCATCGTGCTTCTTGATGAAATCGAGAAAGCCCACCCCGACGTCTTCAATCTTCTCCTCCAAGTCATGGATGAGGGAAGACTCACAGACTCCCTTGGCCGCAGGATCGACTTCAAGAACACCATTATTATAATGACGTCAAACATCGGTTCGCGCCAGTTCAAGGACTTCGGCGGCGGAATCGGCTTCAACCCCCGCCCCGTCCAGGACAAGGAAGTCAGCCAGGGAGTGCTCCATAAAGCACTCAACAAGGCTTTCGCTCCCGAGTTCCTCAACCGAATCGACGACATCATCATGTTCTCGCCGCTCGACAAGAAGGCCATCTTCAAGATCATCGACATCGAACTCGCCGGATTCCGTAAGCGTGTCTCAGACCTTGGCTACAAACTCACCCTCACCGACGAGGCCCGCACTTTTGTGGCTGACAAGGGTTATGACTCACAGTTTGGAGCACGTCCCCTCAAGCGAGCTATCCAGAAATATCTCGAGGATGTCCTTGCCGAACTCATCATTGACGCGGCCGTCAATCCAGGTGATGAGATATTTGTCTCCTACACACCTGGCAACGACAAACTGACCACAGAAATCAGGAAACAAGAATGATATGGCACTTGTCTGTATAGCAGAATTCAATAACCCGGTCGAGGCAAGCATCGCTAAAGGGATGCTTGCCGACCACGGCATAGAGTCGGTTCTCGACGGCTCCACCATTCTCAGCGTCCTCCCCATCCCTTCTTCTCTTGGAGGGGTGAGGATGATGGTGAGAGAAGAGGATGCCTCTGAGGCCAGGGAACTTCTCAATAAACATGGCGACCAATGAACTGGGATTCTCTTATATCAGACAAGCGTTTCGGCCTTGAGCACTATCACGACTCACGCCCGGGAGTCCGCACGGACTTCCAGCGTGATTTTGACCGTCTGGTCTTCTCATCACCGTTCCGACGGCTGCAAAACAAGACACAAGTGTTCCCGCTCCCCGGAAGCATCTTTGTCCACAATCGCCTCACCCACAGCATAGAGGTGTCATGCGTCGGCCGTTCTCTCGCCAACGAGATAGCACTCAGGCTCCGGCCTAAATATGAGAAAAAACCTTGGGCAGACAAACTCAACGCTATAGGCGATATTGTCGCTGCAGCATGCCTGGCCCACGACTTGGGCAATCCTCCGTTCGGTCACTCCGGCGAGAAAGCCATTTCGACCTTCTTCAGCGAGGGCGCGGGAAAAGTCTACAAAGACCATCTCACACCTGCCCAGTGGAGCGACCTGACAAACTTTGAAGGAAATGCCAACACATTCCGTCTTCTCACCCATCGCTTCAATGGAAGGCGCCAGGGCGGTTTTGCCATGACATATTCTACTCTGGCCTCTATAGTCAAATATCCCTTCGACTCTACCCTGGCCGGAAGCCATGGGAAATTCGGTTTCTTCACCAGCGAGAGGGCTGACTATGTCAAGGTGGCCACAGAACTGGGAATCAACAACATCCACAACGAGGGTGACGGCATCAGATATGCCCGTCATCCTCTTGTTTTTATCGTAGAGGCTGCTGACGACATCTGCTATGAAATCATGGACATCGAGGATGCCCACAAACTCAAGATTCTGACCACGGAGGAGGTTCTACCCCTGCTGCTCAGTTATTTCGACAAGGCAAAACAATCTCACATTCTCCGCGTCATGGAAAATGTCGATGACCCTAATGAGAAGATTGCATATCTACGCTCAAGCATTATCGGCGCCCTTGTCAGCCGATGCGCCGACACTTTTGTCGAGCATGAGGAAGAGATTCTCGCTGGCACATTCCGCGGCTCCCTTCTCGACCATATCCCTGACCCAGAACGCGAGGGCTACCGCAAGTGCGAGGCTCTGTCATGGCGCAAAATCTATTGTGCCTCTGATGTAGTTGAGATCGAACTTGCAGGCACTCGCATCATCTCCTTCCTGCTGGCCGAACTCGTCGGCGCAGTCACATCCCCTGACCTTAACTACTCCCGTCTGCTCCTCTCCAAGGTGCCGGAACAGTATGAGGTCAACGCTCCTACCCTCTATGGTAAAATCCAGGCTGTCTTAGACCACATCTCTGGCATGACAGATGTCTATGCTCTCGACATGTACCGTCGCCTCAACGGCATGAGCCTTAAAATCAACAACTGATGTCCCGATATTTCACATTACTCCTGACCATACTGCTCCCGCTTCTCGGCTGCGCAATCACAGTCGAGGAAGTCCCCAATGTCCATGTGGCCAACAGAAACCTCTACGTCTCTGACCCGTCAGGAATTCTCTCCCCCTCCACCGTAAGCGAGCTCAACTCCCGCATATCCTCCATATGGAAAAACTCTTCCGCAGAGGTTGTCATGGTCGTTGTCGACAAGATTGACGATTCCATGACCCCTGAGGAATTCGCCACTGCCATCTTCGAGAAATGGGGTTTGGGGAAAAGCGACACAGACAATGGACTCCTCTTCCTCGTGTCGAGAGACGACCGAGCAGCACAAATCCGCACCGGATACGGCCTGGAGGGCATTTTGCCCGACATTCTGGCAGGACGGATTCTCCGCAACGATGTCTTCCCTCTGTTCCGTGAAGGAGACTATGACGGCGGCGTCCAGGCCGGAGTCGAGAAAATCAGTGAGATTCTCCTGAATCCCGAGTCTGCCAAAGAGATATCCTCAAAACATGAGAACGATGCCCGTCATGAGGAAGACATCCCTGATCCATTCACAATATACCTGTGGCTCAGTCTGATTATTGCCATTGGCCTATTGGTCTATGTATTGTCTCAGGCAGCCGCCACACGCAAGATGAACGACGTCGATAGATGGCGCACACTCAACAGACTTGTCCAACCGAGCCTTATGATTGGATGTGCCACTCTTGGCATGGGGCTTATCCCATTCTTCATACTGAAGGGGATAATGAACAAGACCCGGCGCCACAAACGCGATTGCCCACACTGCGGCCACAGTATGCAACTTGTCGATGAGGAGCATGACAATGACTATCTCTCACCCTCACAAGACCTTGAGGAAAAACTAAACTCCGTCGACTACGATGTGTGGCGCTGTCCGCAGTGCGCTCAGACCGATATATACCCATACATTAACCGGACATCCCCCTACACGGAGTGTCCGCGCTGTCACACACGCGCCATGAGCGTCATCGACCGACGCATCCTCCGTCAGCCCACCACCTCCCGTGAGGGTGAAGGTGTCGACATCTCCGTCTGCCGTGCCTGTGGCTATCGTGGCGAGAAACGCTTCTCTATCCCCAAGAAGGTCGACGACAGTGCTCTTGTAGCCGGTGCAGTCATAGGCTCCGCGCTCGGCGGCCGCGGTGGCGGTGGTGGATTTGGAGGAGGCTTCGGTGGAAGTTTCGGTGGAGGCAACACTGGCGGAGGAGGCGCCGGAGGAAACTGGTGAACATAAACGACATCGCAGACTTCATCTGCGGCTATCCCCTCTTTATCCTCCTCATAGGAGGCGGATTCTTCCTGTTCTTCACCTCAGGCATGGTGTCATTGCGACATTTGCCCACAGCCCTGCGCACAATCCGTGAGCGTCAAAGCCGTGACTCTGGCACTCAGATTTCTTCCCTTCAGGCCCTCTCCTCGGTGGTGGCAGCCACTGTCGGCATGGGCAACATAGCCGGTGTAGCCATCGCCCTTGTCATGGGTGGGCCGGGCGCCATTTTCTGGATGTGGATAAGTGCCTTGGTGGGCATGTCCACAAAATTTCATGAGGGGGTACTGACCACAAAATTCAAAGCCGTAGGCGCTGATGGGAAGCCATCAGGTGGCACCATGTATATGATTGACCAAGGCCTTGGTCCACGGTGGCACTGGCTGGCCGTCACATTTGCAATAGCCGGAATGTTCGGCACACTTTGCATCATGAACGCCAATCAACTCACCGAGGCACTCATGACCTCATTCACCACCCCTGAGTGGCTTGAGGGCAACAGTGTGGCAGGAACCATCTCAGGGCTGACCGGGTGGGATGCATCAACATCCTTCCGTCTCATCATCGGCATAGCCATTGCGCTCCTGGTGGCTATTGTGATACTGGGAGGCATCAGGCGTATCGCAGGCGTAGCCACATGGCTTGTCCCCTTCATGGTAGGACTATATTTCCTCCTTGTGGCCTATATCATCATCACCAATATCGAGCGTGTCCCAGAGGTGCTTGCCTCAATCTTCCGCGAGGCTTTCAATCTACGCGCCGGTTGGGGTGCCCTCGCAGGTATTGCCATCATCGGAGCGCGCAGAGCGGCTCTGGTGAACGACGCCGGCATTGGCACGGCCACAATCATGCACGGGGCGTCCAGCAACAAATCACCCGCACGCGAGGGACTCATAGCCATGCTCGGCCCTGCCATCGACTCAGGTTTTGTTTGCACCCTGACAGCTCTCGCCATTCTCTTGTGCGGTGACCTTGAAGGGGTCGAGGGTGTGAAAGGTCTGGAACTGGCCCTCAATGCTTTCGGCAATGCAATCCCGGGCGGAGAATTCCTCTTGATGGTCATCGTGCTGTGCTTCGCCCTTTCCTCAATGTTCTCCTATAGTTTCTACGGCAACCGTTGCGCAGCCTATCTCGTCGGAGAGCGCCGGGCACGCTTCTACACATGGTTTTTCATCATAACTCTTGTGATTTTTGCCGTGATTCCCCTTGGGATTGCAGTGGGATTCTGCGATCTTTTCTATGCTCTAATGGCATTCCCCACCATGATAACCCTGTTGATGCTCCGAAAAAGCGTCAAAGATGAAATCAAAATCCTCAATAAAGAGAGCAAAACACAGAAGTTATCAACATTTTAACACCTTTTTCCAAATCCTTTTATCGGAATTCTAATTTTTTTTGGTTACTTTGCGCATCTGAATTCTAAGTAAGTCATGGGTAAGATCATAGCCATTGCAAACCAGAAAGGAGGCGTCGGAAAGACGACCACAACCATCAATCTTGGCGCCTCGCTTGCCGCCGAAGGCAAGAAAACTTTAATCATCGATGCCGACCCGCAGGCCAACTCCACCTCCGGCTACGGGATTGACCCCAAAAAGATGCCATCGTCAATATACGAATGTCTTGTCGATGACTATCCCATGGAGGGCTCACAAGTGGCCACCTGCTGCGAGAACCTTCATCTTATCGGCTCTCGCATAGACCTAGCAGGCGCCGAAATCGAGCTGATCAACAAACCCTCGCGCGAGAATGTCCTCCGCCGTGCCTTGACACCGGTGGCTCCTTCTTACGACTACATCCTCATCGACTGCTCTCCATCCCTCGGCCTCATCACAGTCAATGCCCTCACCGCGGCTGACTCCGTGATCATCCCAGTCCAGGCTGAGTATTTCGCTCTGGAGGGAATCACAAAACTGCTCAACACAATCCGAATCATTAAGTCGCGCCTCAACCCCTCGCTCGAGATTGAGGGATTCCTCCTCACCATGTACGATGCACGTCTGCGCCTCGCTAACCAAATCTATGAGGAACTTAAGGGACACTTCGGCGACATGGTTTTCGACACAGTAATCCCACGCAACATCCGTCTGAGCGAGGCCCCAAGCCATGGACTACCCGTCCTTCTATACGATCCCCTCTCAAGAGGAGCGACTTCTCACACAGCTCTTGCACGCGAACTCATCAAAAGAAACACAAAATAACAATGGCTCCCTCCCCTAAACGCACTGCCCTCGGGCGCGGTCTCGATTCGCTCATATCCATGGACGACACCCCTGCCCGTGGCACAACCGCAATCAACGAGATTCCCCTATCGGCTATCACCCCTAACCCCGAGCAGCCACGCACCGTGTTTGATGAGGAGGCTCTCGAGGAACTCACTCAGTCCGTCAAGGAGTTTGGCATAATCCAGCCCGTCTCCCTGCGCAAACTCCCTGAAGGGGGCTATCAAATCATAGCCGGTGAGCGCAGGTTCAGAGCCGCCTCTAAGGCCGGGCTCACCTCCATCCCGGCTTACATCCGAGAGGCAGATCCTGCACATCTCACAGAGATGGCGCTGATAGAGAACATTCAGCGCGAGGATCTTAACGCCATTGAAATAGCCCTGACTTATAAAAAATTGCTTGAGGACGAGTCTATGACTCAGGAGCGTCTCAGCGAACGTGTGGGCAAGAAAAGAGCCACTATTTCCAATTTCCTCCGACTGCTCAAGTTGCACTCAGATGTCCAGATGGGCCTCTCTTCCAAGAAGATAGACATGGGACATGCCCGCGCGCTCCTCAGCATCCCAGACACCAAGACCCAGCTCAAGGTCTATCGCCAGATTCTTAAGGAGGGGCTCTCCGTGCGCAAAGTCGAGGAGATTGCCAAGGCATATCAGGAGGCAGCCCGCCGCGAGGAGCAAAAGCAGGCTGAGAAACCCCAGAAAAGATTTTCTAACAAAGATTTCGATATTTTAAGAGACCACCTCTCACAGCGTTTCTCCACACCTGTCAGGCTCTCATGCGATGCTTCCGGAAAAGGAAAAATCACTTTTGCTTTCAATGATGATAATGAACTTCAAAGATTAATTGCTATCTTTGACACTGCAAAACAGTGAGTCTCTTCGTCAGAGAGACCTAACCCCTGTTTGCATATTGTTTAAAGCCTGAATTTCAGCCATATACACAGAAATGCAAATTTCCACGGAAAGATTAGCATTAATATCTAAGCCAAGGTTCTTGGCCATTGTCAGCGTGATTGCCATCGCGCTGGCAAACTCTTTTAACATTTTTTCCGAAACTCAGGTGCAGCGACCCAATCGTCCAGTCAAGCCTTCACCACGGCCCACATCGCCGGTTGCTGTGATTCTCCCTGACTCCCTCGATGTCAACTATGCCGATCCTCTACCTGACTTTGTAACTTTGGACAGCATCTCCACCGTAGGTGACTCACTGTCTGTGGTGGCAATAGACACAGTCCCGGTAGTCCAACGCCCCGTCAATGCCAACAAAGAGGTGAAGTTCACCTTCAACCCTGACCCCACACGCGCCGTCTGGCTCTCTGCCCTCTTCCCCGGCCTGGGCCAGCTTTACAACCGCAGATACTGGAAACTCCCCATTGTCATAGGCGCCTTCATGGGCTTAGGTTATGCCACCTCTTGGAACAGCACCATGCTCTCAGACTATACAACCGCATATAGCGACATCATGGACAACGACCCCAACACCAAGAGCTACATGGATTTCTTCGCGCCGACGGTCAAAGAAGACAATCTTGACAAGACTTGGCTCACAAACCTGCTCAGATCCAGAAAGAATTTCTACCGCCGCAACCGAGACTTATGCATTCTCTGCATGGTCGGCGTATATCTCGTTGCAATGGTCGACGCATATGTCGATGCTCAACTCGCTCACTTCGACATCTCCCCCGAACTCTCTGTCGATGTTTCACCGGCACTGATGGACGGAGGAATCCGAAGCCTCTCCTCCAGACCGAGCCTAGGTCTATACTGGGCCATAAACTTTTGATTATACCAATGAAACCACTCCTTCTCTCATTTCTTGCTTCTGTCGGAATCACAGCCTCAGCCTGGGCTGTTCCATCGATTCTCGACATCAGATACTCAATATCAGACGACAATATAATAGCCCCTGAGAGTTTTGAGACCCAGACAAGACTCCTCGAGGAGAATTTCTATCTCAAAAACTTTGTTGTTCCCGGCATCGACACCGGGACCACTGGCCAAACCTCCTCAGCCACATATCAAGAACGTCTGAAACGCCTCCCCACAGAGATTGAGCTCCCCTACAACAGCATTGTCGGCAACTATATCGACATGTATCTCGGCCGTAAGCGCGGCCTTGTGGCTGACATGGTGGCGCTACACAACTATTATGGTGTAATCTTCGAGGAGGAACTGCTTAAGGAAGGGATGCCCGTAGAGCTCGAATATCTCCCCGTCATCGAGTCGGCCATCAACCCAAATGCCGTTTCACGCGCCGGCGCCGTAGGCCTTTGGCAGTTCATGCCCGCCACTGCAAAAGGGCTGGGAATGGAAGTAAACTCTCTGGTTGATGAGCGCAGGGACCCACGCATGTCCTCGCGCAACGCTGCCCGCTACCTCAAGCAACTCCACGACATATATGACGACTGGTCGCTTGCCATCGCTGCTTACAACTGCGGCCCAGGCAATGTCAACAAGGCGCTAAGACGCGCCGGAGGTGAGGATGGTACGGTCAAGAAAGATTTCTGGGAAATATACCCCTATCTTCCGGCCGAGACCAGAGGCTATGTCCCCGCATTCATCGCAGCTAATTATGTGATGAATCACTACCGAGACCATGGGATTACCCCCACCATAGTGAAACGTCAGTTGACCACAGACACCGTAACAGTCGACAAATACGTTCACTTCAACCAGATTGCCGCTGTTCTCAACATCCCCGTCGAGGAGATAAGGATGCTCAACCCGCAGTTTCTGAAAGATGTCATTCCCGGAGACTTCCGTCCTTACAAACTCACCCTCCCCACTCAGCAGTGTCTCAGCTATGTGATGAGCGAGAACAGGATTCTCGACTATGACAAGGAACTCTACACACGCCGCTCCTACGTCGAGCCGGCCGGCAGTGGCTCAGAGGCAGTCGCTGAGGTTATTCCCTCTGACGGAGGAACCGCAAATCTCAATAGGCGTTCCCAGCAGTCTGTCAATAATGAGGTCAACAACGAGCTTGTCGAGACACACGACACTACCCGCGTGGTCAAAAAGACCCACACCGTGAAACGTGGAGAGAACATCCGCGACATTGCCCGTATGTATGGTGTCTCTGCCACAGACATCAAACGCTGGAACAACCTCCGCCGCGGCAAGGTGAAAGAGGGTGACGTCCTGGCAATTGAGGTCGTTGAGCGAATACCTAACAGCGATGTCCATGTCGTTGAGGTACAACCCATTCCTCCCGTCACCGGACAACCCCAGAATGAGACCGCACAGACAGACACGAATCAGCCCGAACAAGCCGCCAACGCTTCATCTCAGTCTGCGGCCAAGAAAGAAACTGAACCTGCACGTCAGAATAAATCACAGACAAAGGGTACACAGACACGCACCCACAAGGTAAAGAAAGGTGACACCCTTGGGAAACTTGCCCGTCAGTACGGCACGACTGTTGCCGCCATCCAGGCCGCAAACAACATGAAGGGAAAGACCGACATACAGATCGGCCAAGTCCTCAAGATTCCAGCCAAGGGTGGTGTGAAAGCCACAGCCACCAAGAGCGGCAAGAAGAAAACCACATCTAGAAAACGCCGGAGATAATCCGACAAGACAATAAAAAGTCGGGAAGACCTCCACGATTGAGAGCCTTGCCGTTTTTACTGTCTATTAGATTAGCAAACACCTTATTCGATAACCTTAGCCGATAATATCTTAATATCCTCAAGCGGGCGGTCATTGGCATCTGTCTCAGCCTTCTCAATCTCATCGACCACATTCATGCCGTCAATAACTTTACCGAAGACTGTATATGAACCATCAAGATGAGGAGTGCCGCCAATTCTCATGTAATCCTCGCGCATCTCTGGCGTGTAAATCACAGAGTCACCTTTGGTCATCTCCTCCGTCTCCTTGATCAGTTGCTCCTGCAGCGCCTGGAGTCCTGCCTGGTCACGGTTTCGGCGCATCGACATGATTGAATCGCGATGCTGCTTTGAGAGTTCATTGAACACATCCTGCTTACGCCTCATCACTGCCTGATGCTCCATCTGATCAAGCTGGGCTGGAGAATACTTCCGTCCAGTCACAATGTAGAACTGAGAGCCGGACGACTTCTTCTCGGGATTCACAGCATCCCCCTGTCTCGCCGCTGCAAGAGCCCCTCGGTGATGATAGTGCTTCGGAAACAGGAACTCAGCCTCAATCGGAGTCCCTGAGTCACCAGAGCCAAGCATCTTACCCTTGGGAGCATCCTTCGACATAGGGTCTCCGGTCTGAACCATGAAATCATCTATGACACGATGAAAAAGAACACCGTCATAATCTCCGGCATTCACACGAGCCACAAAGTTGTCCCTGTGGCGAGGAGTGTCGCCATAGAGAAGCACGGTGATATCACCAAGCGAGGTGTGGAGAAGCACCTTAACATCATTGTTCGTTTCTGTCATTTCTTTCTGAATTTGAGCCCCCGCATACGGAAAAAACATGGCTGCGAGGACAAGAATTGTGATTATTTTCGCTTTCATGTTTCAAAGTTACATAATTTTCTTTTCTTTTCGCTGAAAATTCAACAAAAAAACATTATCTTTGCAGTGTGAGGAATCTTATCACAACCTCATGTCTCAAAACAATAACTCATAGATTTGCGTTTTAATAAAAATACATTCATTATTCTAATATTCAAACATCTATTATCGATTAACAAGAACAAATCCTTAACCGGACTGCCGCGAGGCAGCACAATGAGCAAAAACTGAAAGCAAAACATCTCTAAAGTTTCAAAAATGGACAGCAACGAAAAGAAAGGCAAGCGTCCGCGCATAGGCGCCAGACCCATTTCCGCCGAGAATCCGGAGATGCGTCAAACTACCTCACAATCAGACTTCAACACCTCTTCTTCCCAAGATAGCAGCGAAGAGCCCCGTCAGCGCACCGGCTATCAGCCCCGTCAGAATGGCTACACCCAGGGTGGCTATCAGCCCCGTCAGGGTGGCTACCAACCACGCCAAGGCGGATATCAGCCCCGTCAGAATGGCGGTTACAACCGTCAGGGTGGCTATCAGCCCCGTCAGCAGGGCGGATACAACCGTCAGGGCGGATACAATCAGCAGGGCTACCGTCCTCATATACCACAGACTGAAGGCCAGGTGACCGAAGGTGCCGCTACAGACAACACAAACCAGACAGACACAGACAACACCCAGACCGGCTATCAGCCCCGTCAGCAGGGCGGATACAACCGTCAGCAAGGTGGCTATCAGCCCCGTCAGCAAGGCTACAATCGCCAGCAGGGCGGCTACAACCGTCAGCAAGGTGGCTATCAGCCCCGTCAGCAAGGTGGCTACAACCGTCAGGGTGGCTATAATCAGCAGGGTGGCTATAACCGCCAGGGTGGCTATAATCAGCAGGGTGGCTATCAGTCACGTCAACAAGGTGGTTACAACCGCCAGGGCGGCTACAATCAGCAGGGCGGCAACCGCCAAGGCGGATATAACAACCGCCAAGGCAACAAGCCTGCTCGCCAGAACCAATATGGAATGCCCCAGGGAGGACGCAGCTTCACCCCACGCCCCAAACGGATTCAATATGAGGTCGAGGTTCCTGATCCCAACGAACAGATCCGTCTCAACAAATACATGGCCAACGCCGGTCTCTGCTCACGACGCGAAGCCGATGAATATATCCTTCAGGGCCTCATCAAGGTCAACGGCGAGGTTGTCACCGAGCTCGGGACCAAGATAAGCCACAGCGACGTCGTCGAGTACAACGACAAAGTCGTTACCCTCGAGAACAAATGCTACATCCTCCTCAACAAGCCCAAGGACTGTGTCACCACCTCAGACGACCCCAATGGCCGTCTCACCGTCCTCGACCTCATCAAGGGCGCATGCGAGGAGAGAGTGTATCCCGTAGGCCGCCTTGACCGAAATACCACCGGTGTCCTCCTGCTCACCAACGACGGCGACCTCGCATCAAAGCTCACACACCCCAAATTCATCAAGAAAAAAATCTATCACGTATGGACTGACAAGGACATCGCCGAGGACGACATGCAGCGCATCGCTGACGGAATAGAACTCGAGGATGGCCCCATCCATGCCGACGCCATCTCATACGCCACAGAGACTGACCGCAATCAGGCCGGCATCGAGATTCACTCTGGTCGCAACCGCATTGTACGCCGCATTTTCGAGAGCCTCGGATATCACGTCACAAAACTCGACCGCGTCTACTTCGCAGGCCTCACTAAAAAGAACCTCCCCCGTGGCCGTTGGCGCTACCTCACTCAGGAAGAGGTCAACTTCCTCAAAATGGGATCTTTTGAATAAAAGAAGAAAACCGTTAGAATTTTAACCGTCAAACAATGAAAAGAACCACAGTCAAAGACCTGCTCTCCACCCCGGTCCTCGTAGGCACCGAGGTGGAGGCCAAAGGCTGGGTGCGCACCCGCCGCGGCAACAAGCATGTCCAATTCATACAACTCAACGACGGATCATCCATCAACAACATCCAGGTTGTCCTCGACATGACCGACTTCACCGAGGAGCAGCTCAAGCCCGTCACCACCGGCTCGAGCATATGTGTCAAAGGCATCCTCGTTGAGTCCATGGGCAAAGGCCAGTCATTCGAAATCCAGGCCAAGAGCCTCAAGGTCTATGGCACAGCCGACCCTACAGCTTATCCGCTCCAGAAGAAAGGCCACACACTTGAATATCTGCGCGAGATTGCACACCTCCGCCCGCGCTCAAACTTCTTTGGCGCTGTCCTGAGAGTCCGCTCCGCACTGGCCTTCGCCATCCACAAGTTCTTCAACGAGCGCGGATTCTTCTATCTCAACACACCGCTCATCACAGCAAGCGACTGCGAAGGTGCCGGAGCCATGTTCCAGGTCACAACACTCGACCTCAACAACCTCCCCAAGGACGAGGAGGGCAATGTCGACTACTCGAAAGACTTCTTCGCCAAGTCTACAGCCCTCACCGTCTCCGGACAGCTCGAGGGTGAGCTCGGCGCTACCGCCTTGGGTCAGATCTACACATTTGGCCCCACATTCCGCGCCGAGAACTCTAACACCCCTCGTCACCTCGCCGAGTTCTGGATGATAGAACCAGAGATGGCATTCTATGACATCACCGACAACATGGACCTCGCCGAAGAGTTCCTGAAATACTGCATCTCATACGCCCTCGAGAACTGTGCTGACGACATCCGCTTCCTCGAAGAGCGCTTCGACAAGGGCCTCACCGAGCGCCTCCGTTTTGTTGTCGAGAACGACTTCGTGCGCCTCCCCTACACCGAGGGTGTCAAAATCCTCGAGGAGTCAGGCAAGAAGTTCGAGTTCCCCGTCCACTGGGGCACAGACCTCCAGAGCGAGCATGAGCGCTACCTCGTTGAGGAGCATTTCAAGAAGCCCGTCATCCTCACCGACTATCCAAAGGAAATCAAGGCCTTCTACATGAAGCTCAACGACGACGGCAAGACCGTACGCGCCATGGACGTCCTCTTCCCCAACATCGGCGAAATCATCGGCGGCTCTGAGCGTGAGGAAGACTACGACAAACTTCTCCGCCGCGTCGAGGAATGCCATATCCCCATGAAAGACATGTGGTGGTATCTCGACACACGCCGCTTCGGAACCGTCCCCCACTCCGGCTTCGGCCTCGGATTCGAGCGTCTCGTGCTGTTTGTCACAGGCATGACAAACATCCGCGACGTCATCCCCTTCCCCCGCACACCCGGAAAGGCTGAATTCTAATCAGCAAATCCTCACAGGACTCGGGCTACACAGTCCGAGTCCTTACCCTTGAGATACTCTTAACTAATCCAATACCATCAAGACATGAAAAAAGTGCTTCTCAGTTGCCTCGCGGCCACAGCTTTGTGCGTCTCCGCTGCGACACCCCAGGCAGAGAAACTTGACCGTGGCGTTGTCGCTGTCAAGACCGATGCCGGAGTCTTCGTCTCCTGGAGATCGCTCGTCACCGATGCCGGCGACACATCGTTCGACATCTACCGCGACGGAACAAAAATCAACACCACCCCAATCACCACCAAGACCAACTTCATTGACGAGACCGGATCGGCCAACGCCATGTATGAGGTCCGCGCCACTTCCGGTGGCAACGTTTTCGACAAAGGAACCTGCGCCGCATGGGCCGAGCCTTACAAGAAAATCCACATCAACCGTCCCGCCCAGGGCTCTGTGGACGGTCACAGTTACACTTATACACCTGACGACCTCTCCATCGGCGATGTCGACGGCGACGGTGTGATGGAACTGTTCGTTAAATGGATGCCCTCCGACGCCAAGGACAGCGCCTCAAGCGGCTTCACAGGCCCAACCATCATTGACTGCTACAAGATTGACGGCACCCAGCTCTGGCGCGTCGATCTCGGCCACAACATCCGCTCAGGCAACCACTACACTCAGTTTATGGTCTACGACTTTGACGGTGACGGCTGTGCTGAGATGATCTGCAAGACAGCCCCCGGCACTAAGGACGGCAAGGGCAACTGGGTCCTCATGGGCAACGACAAGGAGACTGACGACTACCGTATATATAATGTGGGAGATCGCAAGTCTGCTGCCCGCGGCCATGTCCTCGGTGGCTCTGAATACCTCACATGCTTCTCAGGCAAGACAGGCGAGGCTCTCTCAACCATAGCCTATAAGCCAGGCTACAACCATGTCAGCGAAGACATCTGGGGCGACAACTATTGCAACCGCTCCGACCGTTATCTCGGCGGCGTGGCATATCTCGACGGACTCCACCCTTCAGTCATCATGTGTCGCGGTTACTACCGTTGCGCATTTGTATGGGCCGTAGACTTCAAGGATGGCAAGCTCCAGGAAGTATGGTTCCATGAGTCAAAGGAAAAAGGCAAAGGCATTTGGGGCCAGGGCGCACACTCGCTCACCGTGGGCGATGTCGATGCCGACGGCAAGGATGAGATCATCTATGGCGCAGGAGCCCTTGACCACGACGGCACCGTCCTCTACAGCGTTGGCGGTTCAGCTGAAGGCCATGGCGATGCCCTCCATCTCGCCAAGATGATTCCTGACCGCGAGGGACTTCAGGTCTTCATGCCTCACGAGAACAAAACCGACTTCCCCTACGACACCGAGCTCCGCGATGCCCGCACTGGCCAGATTCTTTTCTCAAAGCCCCAGTCAGGCAACGACATAGGCCGTGGTCTCGCCGCCAATGTCTCTCCCAACTATCCCGGTTATGAATACTGGGCCGCATCTGACGCTAATGTCTACTCTCAGGGGGTTGCCATCTCCACCAACCGTCCCTCTATCAACTTCCGCATATACTGGGACGGCGACCTTCTTGATGAATGTCTCGACGGCACCTGGGTGACCAAACCAGCTCCTGACTTCTCAAAGATCAACACCATCGCCGCATTTGAGCAATACAGCAATGCCGCCGCATGCAACGGCACCAAAAACACCCCCAACCTGCAGGCTGACCTCTTCGGCGACTGGCGAGAGGAAGTGATCCTCCACGACGGCCAGACTCAGAGCGACCTCCTCATCTTCACCACCACTGAGCCTACAGTCTACAAGATTCCCACCCTCCTTCAGGACCACCAGTATCGCATGGCCATCGCATGGCAGAACACTGCCTACAATCAGCCCCCTCACACAAGTTTCTCCGCTGAGGATCTCTACGACACCAAGGCATCAATCCTCCTGAGCAGCGGTGCCTCATCTCAGATGGTCACTCTCGGAAGCCCCATCGAGAATGTGGTCCTCAAGGGTCGCAACTGCACATCTCTCTCATGCGGTGAGCTACCTGCCGGCATCGACTGGAACTTCGATGCAGCCTCAAACACAGGCACAATCAGCGGCACTCCCACTGCTGAGGGCGACTACATCATTACCGTCACCACCGGAGGATCCAAGGATGGCGACGAGGCCACCATGCAGATAAAACTCAAGGTCAACCGCGTTGTCATGCTCACTCCCCTTGCCTACTATTCCTTCGACAACCCCGGCGCGACAGTCACTAACCATGTGAAAGGCGAAGCCGTGGCAAAGGGCACCGCTCCTATCGCTGTCGACGGCAAGAAGGGCAAAGCTGCTCTCCTCGACGGCACGAACTACTATACCCAGGATGCCTACGACGAGATCCAGCTCGGCAATCGCGATTTCACCATCGAGTTTTGGATGAAATCTAAAGACGACGCCGCATACATCTTTCACAAAGGCTCTCATTCTGCCAACGCATCCACCGGTGCAACAGGCCATTGGATTGGCATGGAACTTAAGAACGATGTCCTCTACTTTGCCATTGACGACGATGCCACTAAAAGCCAGGCATATGTCAAAGAGGCCGGAAAATGGTTCAACGATGAGTGGCACCATGTTGTAGGTGTCCGAGACACATACGCCAAGAAACTCTATCTCTATGTCGACGGTGTTCAGGTAGCTGAGGGCGCTGACGCCACAGCCGCCATTGCCGATAACAAGGAGACACTCGTCTTAGGCAACGTAAACGTAAACTTTGACAACATGTTTGCCGGTGCGCTCGATGAGTTCACCATCTATGAGGGAGCCATGGAACCCGAGAAAGTATCCGAGCGATATGCCACAACCGGAGCCCAACTCGCTTACTTTCCCTTCGATGTAGTTGGCGAAACCACTCCAAACCTTGTCTATGGCGAGGCCACAGCCGTAGGAGCCGCTCCTGAAGCCGCTGCCGGCAAGAAAGACGGCGCCGTCAACTTCACCGGCTCGTACTACAGCCAGCCTGCCTACGATGCCATCCAGTTTGGCGAGAAAGACTTTACAGTTGAGCTTTGGTTCAAGTCAACTGACAACGATGGCTACCTTTTCTTCAAAGGCTCTCACTCAGCTAACGCTGCCAACGGCACCACAGGTCACTGGGTTGGCATCGAGCGCCACTCCAACGGCTCAATGGGCTTCATCATTGACGATGACGTCAACAAGAAGGAGGTTCGCGTCTCAGACGCCAACGCTTACTTCGACGGTCAGTGGCACCACTTTGCCGGCGTCCGCAACTTTGCTGAGAAGACTCTCGAGATTTATCTCGACGGAGAGTTGAAAAACACCACCACTGGTGTCAGCACCGGTGCCATTGCTGACAACAACGAGCCTCTCCTCATCGGCTGCAGCGATGAGACTGCACGTCCCTACGAGGGCATGATCGATGAGCTCATTATCCACCCCAAGGCCCTCACTGCCGATGAAATCAAGCAGTCATACACCAACCTCTCAAGCTCAATCACCGAGGTTATCGCCACTCGCGACGACGCCACATACACCATCGTCGATGCAATGAGCGGCATCATGGTGCGCAGAGCTAAGGGTGGCGATGCCTCGACCATCACAAACGGCATCTCCGCCGGCATCTATGTCCTCGTCATAGAGATTCCCGGCGAAAAAATGGAAACATATAAGTTTATAAAGGATTAAATAAGTTACTGAATAACCTAAACAAGGTTATCAAGGCTCCGCCGTCTGCGATAGATAGCGGAGCCTTTTACATTGATAATCAAAAAAGTGTCGGATAGTCGAGAAACTTTGGCCGCTCCGGCTTGGGAGCCGTCGATTTGCGGAACACAAGTGTGTGCTGCTGCACCCACCCTCGGGTATTGTTGCGGACAATCACCTTGATGACTCCCGATTCGCCCTCCGCCCGCGAGCGCACCATCCTCAGCAAGTCCCCAAGGTCTGCAGCCCCGCTCAATGTCAGATTGGCCAGACGGCGCCCACCCTCCTGGAGAGCCACTGAGATAATATCTGTGGGATGGATTGAAGTTGCCATAGTTATATCATTGTTTATTTACATTGCAAATTTACCCACAATGATGTGCAATATCTTTGCCCACTCAATAAAAAAGATTTTAAATCAATCCTCTACATGAAGCATAATGCTTAACTTTATTGCCTGAAAACCGCCAGAGCAAATCCTGATGATGTACCATCTTCTTAATTTCTCTATCCGTCTTCTCTCCCTTCTCCCCTTTCCTGTACTCTACATTTTGTCAGACGGATTGGGGTTTTTGCTCTATCACATAGTCAGATACCGTCGGCGGGTGGTGCGCAGCAATCTCACCGAGTCATTCCCAGAGAAATCCATAGAGGAGATACAGTGCATTGAGAAACGCTTCTACCGGTTTTTCACCGACAACATCCTGGAGACATGCAAGATAATCTCACTCTCCCCGTCAGAGATGTCCCGACGCATGAATTTCACCAATATCAGCGAGGTCAACAATGTCCTCCGTCAAGGCAAATCTATCGGCATCTACCTTGGCCACTTCGGCAACTGGGAGTGGATATCATCCATGCCGATAGGGCTGTATCAAGGAGCCATTGCCGCCCAGATCTACCATCGCCTCCGCAACAAGGACTTCGACCGTCTGATGCTCCGCCTGCGCAGCCACTTCGGTGCTGTCAACGTTGAGATGTATCAGACCGCTCGCTATATCAATTCTCTCAATAACGATGGCAAAGAGTGTATCATCGGCTTCATTGCTGACCAGTCACCCAAGAAGAAAGAGGTCAGAGACTATCTTCCCTTTCTCAACCATCAGACACCCGTTTTGACCGGAACCGAAAAAATCATCAAGCATTTTGGCTTCGAGTCATGGTTCCTCAGGGTGACCCGTGTGAGGCGCGGACATTACGATGCAGAGTTTGTCAAGATGTGTCCAGACCCACGCACACTTCCTGACTACGAACTGACTGATATATATTACCGTATGCTTGAAAGCGAGATCCGCCGCCAGCCCGAACTCTACCTGTGGAGCCACAAGCGCTTCAAACACGCCAGCGTTATTGAGTCCGATACCAAAGACGTCAGTTGAACCAATCATCCCCCACAATCTCAAAATGGACATAGACTTCATAGTGACATGGGTCGACATGAACGACCCGGCCTGGCAAGAAGAATTTTCCAAGTATTCCCAATCCAAAGAGAATACTCGCAATGGCGTCTCCAAGGCTCGGTTCCGCGACTATGGCTTCCTGAAATACTGGTTTCGCGGTGTTGAGAAGTTCGCTCCATGGGTTAGAAAAATCCATTTCGTCACGAGCGGACAGCGTCCTGAGTGGCTCGACACATCTAACCCCAAACTCAATCTAGTCAGCCACCGCGACTATATCCCCTCCGAGTTCCTCCCCACCTACAACTCCGTCGTCATCGAGCGTTACATCCATCGGATTCCCGGACTATCCGACCATTTTGTATACTTCAACGACGACTTCTATATCATCAACAACATCTCGCCAGACAGATTTTTCAAAAACGGACTTCCACGCGACATCGCCGCCTTCCTCTACAATCCCTCATGGTCCCAGTGGTATGTCCGCATCAAAAACAATCTCAACATCATCAACCGCCATTTCGACAAACGGGAGGTGATGAAGCGTGACCACGACAAATGGTTTGACCCTTCCTACGGCTCTCGCCTTCTGTGGAACTATCTCCTCAAGCCCTACGACAAATTCATAACCCTCCATACACCTCACAATGCCCAACCCTATCTCAAATCCACCTTTGAGCAAGTATGGGCTGTGGCCTCCAAGGAACTCACCGAGACATCTGTCAACCGATTCCGGGCCCTCAACGACTACACACCCGAGCTCTTCCGCACATGGCAGATATGCAGTGGAAATTTCGAGCCATACAACACTTATGCTGACACCAAGATGTTTCCACTCATGATCAAATCCCGTCAGGCCATCAAAGCCATCCAAGAACAGAAATACTCTCTCATATGCCTCAATGACAATGTCCACATTCGCAACTACGATGTCGTGATGAGCAGGATTGGGGCTGCATTTCAGAGTATCCTCCCCGACAAATCAAGTTTTGAGCTATGAACAAAGCCGCTGCCGAGATTATAGCCGGGCTGATACCCTTCAAGATGGAGCGAAACCGTTGGAGGGGAATCCTCCGCTTTGGCCCCGTCAATGCCTTGCGGCTCTTGCAGGAGCTGCGCCAAAATCACTCCACCCCGGAATATAACCTAGCAGTCTGTGCCATCGCCAAGGATGAAGGCCCATACTTCAAGGAATGGATTGAGTGGCACCATTCCATGGGAGTTGACAAATTCTTTATCTATGATAATGGAAGCACTGACGGGACAAAGAAGATCCTTACTCCATACATAGAGTCCGGTCTTGTAGAATACATCGATTTTCCCGGCTACCGCATGCAGCTTGCGGCCTACGATGACTGCCTCGCCCGTCACCGCTTCGACTGCCGCTGGATAGCCTTCATTGATCTCGATGAGTTCATCGTTCCGGTCAAGGACAAGGATATTCCCCAGTTCCTCTCACACTTTGACAACGCGCCCGCCGTCGAGATCAACTGGCTTATCTATGGGAGCGGAGGGATGGACAAAAAATCCCCCCTTCCCGTCATGGAGCGCTTCAAATATCACTCCCTTCCGTCTCATCCGCTCAACCGTCACGTCAAAAGCATTGTCAACCCTCGCAAAGTCTTCACAATGACAGGATGTCACGAAGCATCGCGAATCTCCGGACTCGCTCAAGACTCACACGGTAACCCTATTACTCGCAATTTTCGCGAGCGCGAACCACAGCAAGACATCATCCGCATAAACCACTACGCCGTCCGTTCCCGTGAAGAATTTGTGGAAAAGCAAAACCGCGGCCGCGCCAGCGGCACAAAACGTGCCATCCACTGGGACTACTTCAACAACTACGACCTAAACGACATTAAGGAGGAATAACTTCCTTGTAAAGCCGGGATGGTGGTTGAGTTTTCCCAAAATGTCAAAGTGCGCTTGCCGTGCGGTTTGACTTTGGGTCGCGGAGCACGGCGTACCGCTAGAGTGGGTGGGGAGGGGAGGTGTAGGTTGAGGAGGTTGAGGAGGTTGATGAGGTTGAGAGGGGTGATAAGGGGGGCAGTTTGACGGGGAGAGTGATGACGATGGTGGGTGGCGGGTCATCGGGCGTCTTGCTAGTGTCGGGTATGAGGATGCGGTGCATGCGCCGTCCGAAGAGCCGGGCGAGTTTGTCGGCGTGGCCGCGGGTGCGCGGCGCGGTGATGTGGACGATGAAGAATCCGCAGCCGGAGAGGGCGGGGAGGAGTGCGTTCCATAGGCGGAGGAAGCCGTCGGGCCGGGCCTGCAGTGGGGAGAAGGTTTTGGCGTCCT
>JAMPAK010000001.1:84073-91990 GCA_023667285.1 Muribaculaceae bacterium | reverse complement strand
GTCGTTCCCGAAAGCGAGTGCAAAGGTACACACTTCCCGCCCCACCACCAAATTTCTGAAAGGATTTAACATTTAATTAACACTTTGATTAGAAAATTCCCCTCTATATCGCCCTTATAAAACTAATTCGAGCAAGAATAAACCCAAATAACATTTTGCATTATGGCTTAATTTTTGTAACTTTGGGATTGAAAAACGCCCCATTCATGAAAGTAATCCACACCTTATTATATATAAGCATCATTGTTGCAGCATTTCTGAGCCCTTTAAGAGCCATGGCGGTTCTTCCCGGAGACGTGAGATGGCACAATGAAGAGTCTGACACAACCCGAATCACACAGATGCTCGTCAAAGCATCGAAAGCAGATATAAAATCCAGAGGTGACCTCGTGGTGTTCTTAGCCCGCGAGTTCATCGACACTCCTTATGGAGCCGGCACACTCGAATCGCAGCCGGAGAGGCTCACCATCAACCTCGATAGCGTAGACTGCACCACATTCGTGGAAACCATACTTGCAATGACCCTCACCGTGAAGGAGGGCAGGACAGCTTGGCAAGATCTTGTCTACAACCTCGGCAATATACGCTACCGCCAGGGGCGCTTGGATGGCTACAGCTCAAGGCTACACTATATCAGCGACTGGATTGTGGACAACAGCCACCGCGGCAACATCACGGAGATGACCGGACGGCTCCCCAACTCGACATATATGGTGAAAACCCTTGATTTCATGACTTCAAACCGCGACAAATTTCCCGCGCTTGCGGACTCGGTCGAGTTTGAGAGGTTGAAAAACTTTGAAGTGGGCTATAGGTCGCATCGATTTCCTTATCTCAGAAGTTCGACACTGATGGGCAAATGGGCACAGCATAACCTTATGGACGGCGACATCATTGCCTTCACCACCAAAACCAAAGGCCTGGACGTGAGCCATATCGGCATAATCGTAATGAAAAACGACGGTCCCCATCTGCTCCACGCCTCATCGAGAGCAGGCAAAGTGATTGAGGAGACAAGAACCCTCTCGGAGTATCTCAAGAAGAATCCAGGCATAACGGGGGCAAGAATCCTCCGCCCCGGAGCAAGATGACCTCCCCTACTCCATCCCGTATTCCTTTATCTTGCGATACAGGGTGCGCTCAGAGATATTGAGTTCTGCGGCTGTCGCTTTGCGACGGCCGCCGTTGCGTTCGAGGGCGCGGAGTATGGTGTCGCGCTCAGTCTCCTCGAGTGTGGCCGGAGCGGCCGGAGTGACATCGACCACAGACCGTGTCATCTGGGATGAAGGAACCTCAGGGAGGGGAGAGCAGAACGGTTCGAACTTGACAGGCAGATGCGACTCCCGTCCCGGGGTCTCCACAAAATCATGGTGAGGCGCCGGATCAGAGACTGATCCTCCCACTGAGTCGCGGAGGGAGTCAATCTGCTGCTGGAGGCGGAATATCATCCCGAGCAGCATATCACGCTCCGACTCATAGTCATGATGCGACCCAGACGATGATGGTATTGTGGCAAGCCCCATCCCCGCATCTGGAAGATAGCCCCTGAGTTCAGACGAGGTGACGACCTCGCCTGCATGAAAAAGCGCGGCCTGCTCGACCACATTTTTGAGTTGGCGCACATTGCCCGGCCATCTGTAGGCCATGAGCATCGCGCGGGCTGAGTCATCGAAGGTCACAGAAGGCATGGTGTAGCGCTCAGCAAAATCTGATGCAAACTTGCGCGCAAGGAGCACCACGTCCGTCCCGCGGTCGCGCAGCGGCGGAACATTGATAGTGACCGTGGAGAGACGGTAATACAGGTCCTCGCGGAAGCGTCCCTCAGCCACAGCCTTAGCCATGTTGACGTTTGTTGCCGCGACAATTCTGACATTGGCTTTCTGGACTGTCGACGATCCAACCTTGATAAACTCGCCGGACTCCAATACTCTGAGCAGACGGGCCTGAGTGGTGAGGGGGAGCTCTGCCACCTCATCAAGGAATATCGTACCTCCATCGGCCTCCTCGAAATAACCTTTGCGTGTGCTTACGGCTCCGGTGAATGCCCCCTTCTCATGGCCGAAGAGCTCAGAGTCGATTGTACCCTCCGGGATGGCTCCGCAGTTGACAGCGATGTAGCCGGCATGCTTCCTTGACGAGAAGCCGTGGATGATTTTAGGGAAAAACTCCTTGCCTGTGCCGCTCTCGCCGGTCACCAGTACTGATAGGTCGATTGGAGCCACGCGCACAGCCCTCATTATGGCCTCGTTAAGTTCAGGTGAATTGCCCACGATGCCATAACGCCGGCGCGCCTGAAGGGTCTCGGCGGGATAGTCCGGAGTCAGTGAGATATCCATCATTTCAGGGATGACAGTTTATAAGTCTGTTCACGCAGCCAAAGGCCGAGTTCCTCCTCGGTGGCTGAATGAGCCTTAAGTTCCTCTGGTGTAATCAGATTTCCCACAGAGACATGTATGGTGTCACCCTTGCGGCGAAACACCTCGGCCGGAAGCCTGAGAGTGCGCAGCTGCCAGCTGATAACGCCCAATATGCGGAACCACACACTGTTCAAGCCATGAAAATATATGGGGATGACAGGCACTCCAAACTGGCGGATGAGCCTGATGACCACCGGCTGCCACTCACGGTCCTCAAACTTAAGATGACGGTTGTAGTTTCCAACTGCCCCCGCCGGGAAGAACCCCACTGGCTGTCCGCGACGTATCTGCATGATGGCCTCCTTTATCCCCTTCATCGACACCGCCTTCTTGGCAGGGTCGTCACTGGCAGTCTGGTCGACGGCGATAAAGTTGGGCCGCATGGCAGTGATATGGTTTAGAATCATGTTGACCATCACCTTATAGTCCGGCCTGCGCGAGCCAATGAGGTCAATGAGCGTGATCCCGTCAAGCGCGCCGAAAGGATGGTTGCTGATGGTGACAAACGGCCCCTCAGGCAGATTGTCCAGAAGTTCCTCATTGTCTATGCGGAGTTTTATGTCAAGGTCGCTGAGGAGGCCTCTGCAAAAGGCCGGCCCCGGAGTGTCGAAATTATGGTCGTGGATCCGGTTGACCTTGTCGACGTCGAGAGCCCTCATAAGCCAATTGACAAGGCCCGGCTTTCCTTTGAAGAAAGGAGCCATCTGAGATATGTCCTCATAATCGAGCACGGTGCGCTTCACCGTCTGACTCTGTGTGGTCGTTGATTCCATAATCGTTGAGTTTTAGGTGTGCAAAGTTACTAAAAATAGCATTAAAGGAGCGCATCCTGAGCCAAAAAGGGGAGCATCGTGGCACATTAAGACATCAAAACAGCCCAATTTCAATTAATTAACATTTAAAATTTGGCACAATATGTTTACAAACGTGAAAATTTACTTACCTTTGCACTTTGAAAATAAGGACAATCCGACCAGGGGATAGATGGCTGAGACACATCCCACGCCTCAAGCCCCTTCAACGTCTCAATGGAAAAAGCAATGAACTTACTTCAAGAGAAACTCAGCAAATACACCGCTCCGCAGGAGGCTAAGGCTGCAGGAGTGTACCCTTACTTCCGCGCCATCTCGAGCGAGCAGGATCCTGAGGTGATCATGAACGGCAAGCGAGTGCTCATGTTCGGCTCCAACTGCTACTCCGGCCTTGTCAACGACCCTCGCATCAAGGAGGCCGCCATCGAGGCCACCCGCAAGTATGGGACAGGCTGCGCAGGCTCACCCTTCCTCAACGGCACTCTGGATATCCACAAGGAGCTTGAGGCCAAACTGGCTGAATACATGGGCAAGGAGGATGTGATGATCTACTCCACCGGCTTCGAGGTGAATCTTGGAGTTGTCTCCACCCTCACCGGCCGCGAGGACTACATTCTCTGGGATGAGCAGGACCACGCATCAATCATTGAGGGACGCCGCCTCTCGTTCAGCCAGCAGCTCAAATACAAGCACAACGACATGGAGTCGCTCGAGAAGCAGCTCCGCAAGTGCGACCCCGACAAGGTAAAGCTCATTGTCTCAGACTCAGTGTTCTCCATGGAAGGAGACGTGGCCGATGTCAAGAACATGGTGCGTCTGGCCAAGCAATACAACGCCAGCGTGATGATAGACGAGGCCCACGGCATCGGCGTCTTCGGCCCCGGCGGCCGCGGCGTGTGTCACCACTATGGCGTCGCCGATGATGTCGACCTCATCATGGGAACATTCTCAAAGTCGTTTGCATCGCTCGGCGGCTTCATCGCCACAAACAAGGATGTCACCAACTATCTGCGTCACCACTCACGCTCATACATCTTCACAGCCTCCATCACTCCGGCCTCTACAGCCGCTGCCCTGAAGGCTCTTGAGATTATGCAGACCGAGCCCGAGCGTCAGGAGAACCTATGGAAGCTCACCAACCATGCGCTCGACGGATTCCGCTCAGCCGGATTTGAGATTGGCAACACCTCCACACCCATCATACCCCTATTCATCCGCGACGACTTCAAGACATTCGCCATCACTCGCGACCTGCTCGAGGAGGGAATCTTCGTCAACCCCGTAGTGTCACCTGCAGTCGCCCCGACCGACACTCTTATCCGCTTCAGCCTCATGGCCACACACACCTTGGAGCAGGTGGACCGTGCCATCGAGACAATCACACGAATATTCAAAAAGCATGGCATCCTGAAATAAACCAGAAGGGCATATAACCCATATAATTGCGCGAGCCGGAAGGATTGACTTCCGGCTCGCGCCTTATGTTTAAGAACGCGGATTGTCTTAAGACTCAGGAGCGGCCACGCTCCTCCATCACCTCCTCAGCCTCATGCTCAAGTTCCTCACGGAGCTTGAGGTCCTGCTTGAACTTCAGTTCATCGAAGCCTTGGCCATACACGCCATTGACATTGGCCTGTGTGATAAAGGCTCCCGGATCGATGCTCTTGATGATACGGAAGATGGTGACTGACTCTATCTTCCGGCAGACAATGAGAAGAATCTTGATGGGCTGCTTTGTATACCACCCCATCCCGTCCATCACGGTGACGCCTCGGCGGGCATGGTGGTTGACCGCAGTGGCTATGGGCTCCCACTTCTGCGAGATGATGATGAACTGCACGGCCTGGCGGTTAGTGTTGATGATCAGGTCAACCACATATGATGATATGATGAGCACCATGAAGCCGTAGACGACAGTGTCAAACTGATGGAAGATAAAATAAGAGGAGGAAATGATGCAGAAATCCACATAGAGCATGGTTCGGCCTATAGTTACGTTGGTTTTCTTGGCAACCATCGCAGCCACTACATCCGTGCCACCTGTCGAGCCATTGTGAGTGAACACCAGGCCCAGCGAGATGCCACATATTATAGACCCGATGCAGACGTTCATGAACGACTGCCCGGCCACAAGCGGCTCAGGGAACAGGGGCGGGAACACCGTCACCACCACTGAGACCACAGTTGCGCCGAATATTGTCTTAGCCACAAACTGCTTTCCGACAATGAACCATGCGGCCGCCAGCAGCCCCAGGTTTATCACATACTGCGTCGCACCGATGGCCCAAGTCTTGCCCGTGAGGAAATAGACGATTGTGCCCAAACCGGTCACACCACCTATCACGACCTTCTCCGGGAGAATGAAGGCTGAGAAGCCGAGGCCATAACAACAGATGGCCAATGTGATGATGACATAGTCCTTTGTTGTCATCCAGAGTTTCTTACCATTGATCAGCATAGACATGATTGATGATTAGCACTGCAAAGGTAGTAAAAACAGAAACACGCCCAACACAATGGACCAACAAAAATAAGGATGAAGAAGGAAAGGGGATGTATATGTTAATAATTCTTAACTACGCTTTGTTTTATCGTTGAAAATGACTAATTTTGCACTCCGATTATGTCCAATTAATAAACCTCAGGCCTTGAAGCCCGCCGGTCTTTGGCCGGGCCAGCGGACAGAATGCCCCAAAGTAACTATCTATTAATTAAACATTCAACGTGGATACTTTAAGTTATAAGACCCTCACTCCCAACGCTCAGAGCGTTGACCACAAGTGGGTAGTAATCGATGCCACCGACCAGGTTCTGGGTCGTCTGTGTGCAGTCATTGCCCTCATCCTGCGAGGCAAGAACAAGCCCTGCTACTCTCCCAACGTAGAGTGTGGCGACAATGTAATCGTCATCAATGCCGACAAGGTCCGTCTGACAGGCAAGAAATGGACAGACCGTGAGTATCTCTCATACACCGGCTATCCCGGCGGCCAGCGCACTGCCACCCCTGAGATTCTGATGAAGAAGTCGCTCAACAAGCATGTTAAACCCGGCTATCACCCCCTCTTCATCAAGGTGGTGAAGGGCATGCTCCCCAAGAACCGTCTTGGCCGCACGCTCATCGAGAACCTTCACGTCTACAACGGGCCCACACATCCCCATGAAGGTCAGAATCCTGAAGTCATCGATATCAACAAAGTAAAATAATCTGAAGAATGGAATCAGTTAATGCAGTAGGCCGCCGCAAGGCCGCCGTAGCCCGCGTGATCGTCAAGGAAGGCAACGGGCAAATCACCATCAACAAGCGTCCCCTCGACGTATACTTCCCCTCTTCGATTCTCCAGTACATTGTGAAGCAGCCTCTTCTCACACTTGATGTGGCAGAGAAGTATGACATCCATGTCAATCTCGACGGCGGCGGCTACAAGGGACAGGCAGAGGCTCTGCGTCTCGCCATCGCCCGCGCACTCGTCAAGATCAATCCCGATGACAAGGCTGCACTCCGTGCACATGGCTTCATGACCCGCGATCCCCGCGTTGTTGAACGTAAGAAGCCCGGTCGTCCCAAGGCTCGCAAGCGCTTCCAGTTCTCCAAGCGTTAAAGAATTTCTGCTCAGAGCATAGGGGCGAAAGTGGAGCAAAGATCTCCAGCGCTCTAGCGCTCTCGGCTTGAATATAGTGTTTAGTATCTAAATCCCTGAGATGGACACGTTCCCTACTCCCGGATTGTTAATTCAAAAAGAACGTAAACAACACCAAGACACAAATGTCAACACCTACATTTGACCAACTTCTCGAAGCAGGCTGCCATTTTGGCCACATGAAAAGAAAATGGAATCCTGCAATGGCGCCCTATATCTTCATGGAGCGCAACGGTATCCACATCATAGACCTCTACAAGACAGCAGCCAAGCTTGAGGACGCAGCCAATGTGCTTCGCGGCTTTGCCAAGGGAGGCAAGAAAATCCTCTTCGTAGCCACCAAGAAGCAGGCTAAGGAGATTCTGGCCCAGAAGGCAGAGAGCGTAGGAATGCCCTACGTTATCGAGCGCTGGCCCGGCGGCATGCTCACCAACTTCCCCACTATCCGCAAGGCCGTGAAGAAGATGGCCTCGATTGACAAGATGGCTAAGGACGGCACATTTGACAACCTCTCGAAGCGTGAGAAACTTCAGATTACACGTCAGCGCGCTAAACTTGAGAAGAACCTCGGTTCTATCGCTGACCTGAACCGTCTGCCCTCAGCTCTGTTTGTAGTGGATGTTGCCAAGGAGCACATCGCAGTGGCAGAGGCAAACCGTCTGGGTATCCCCGTGTTTGCTATTGTCGACACCAACTCTGACCCCAACAACGTAGACTACGTTATCCCCGCAAACGATGACGCTTCAAAGAGCATCGACCTTATTCTCACCACTGTCTGCGACGCCATCAACGAGGGTCTGCAGGAGCGCAAGGTTGAGAAGGCTGATGAGAAGGCTGCTCCTGAGAACGGAGAGTCAGCCGCACCCCGTCGTGGCGGCGAGCGTCGTCGTGTTTCACGCCGCGAGGCTGCTCCCGCAGCTGAGGCTCCCGCAGAGGCACCCGCCGAGGCAGAGTAACCAAAACCCTTATTTCCAAAAACTCTAAAAACTACCCGATATGGCAGTAACAATGGCAGAAATCACCAAGCTGCGCAACCTTACAAGCGCCGGC
>JAMPAK010000001.1:70663-83973 GCA_023667285.1 Muribaculaceae bacterium | reverse complement strand
TTATGACTCATACATATCGAAATCCCAAGTACCACGAGATTATGGTTTGATATGGAAAGAGGGTGTACCATATTTTGATTTATGATACACCCTCATCTCTTATCTATCGATTCCTATTGGATCAGAGTTCAGTGTGGGCGACTTCCTCAACCTCAGGGGCTGCGGTGAGGTCGTCGTCAACGGTGGCATAAGCATCATAGTCATCCTTGCCGCTCACCACGAGACGGTCGTAGGCTCTGAGACCTGTGCCGGCCGGGATGAGGTGGCCACAGATGACATTCTCCTTCATGCCCTGCAGATAGTCGACCTTGCCGTTGATGGCGGCCTCGTTGAGTACCTTGGTGGTCTCCTGGAATGAGGCGGCCGACATGAACGAGGAGGTCTGGAGGGCCGCACGGGTGATGCCCTGGAGAATCTGTTCGGAGGTAGCGGGCTGGGCGTCGCGGACCACGATGAGCTTGAGGTCCTTGCGCTTGAGTTGAGAGTTCTCGTCGCGGAGCTTGCGTGCGGTGATGATCTGGCCCTTCTTCACGTTCTCGCTGTCGCCGGCGTCGAGGACAACCTTCTTGCCCCAGATGCGGTCGTTCTCCTCCATGAAGTCGCGCTTGTCGACAACCTGCTGCTCAAGGAAGTTGGTGTCGCCCGGATCGAGGATGTTGACCTTCCTCATCATCTGGCGCACGATTACCTCGAAGTGCTTGTCGTTAATCTTCACACCCTGCATGCGGTAGACATCCTGCACCTCGTTGACGATATACTCCTGCACGGCTGTCGGGCCCATGATGTTGAGGATATCGCTGGGTGTGATGGCGCCGTCTGAGAGGGGTGTGCCTGCACGTACGTAGTCGTTCTCCTGCACGAGGATCTGCTTTGAGGTGGGCACGAGATACTTCTTGGTCTCTCCGATCTTGGAGGTGACGAGAATCTCGCGGTTGCCACGCTTCACTTTGCCGAAACGCACCTCACCGTCGATTTCAGAGACGATGGCTGGGTTCGAGGGGTTGCGGGCCTCGAAGAGCTCGGTGACACGGGGAAGACCACCGGTGATGTCGCCGGCGCCGCCTGTGGCGCGCGGAATCTTGACAAAGATCTCACCGGCCTTCACGCTGTCGCCATCCTCCACCATGAGGTGTGCGCCCACGGGGAGAGCATATGTCTTGAGCACCTCGCCGTCAGGGCCGACGATGTGGGCTTCAGGCACCTTGCCGCGCTCCTTGCTCTCGATGATAATCTTCTCACGGATGCCGGTCTGCTCGTCGGCGTCGACGCGATATGTGCCGTTCTCAACGAGGTTCTCATACTTGACCTGACCGCCCACCTCGCTGACGATCACAGCGTTGAAGGGGTCCCATTCGCAGATGACGTCACCCTTCTTGACCTCGGTGTCGTTGTCGAAGTAGAGCTTGGCGCCATAAGGGATGTTGGCCGATGTGAGCATCATCTTGGTCTTGGGGTCGATGATGCGCATCTCGGCCAGACGGCCTATGACCACATCGACGTTGCGGCCCTTCGAGTCGACCTCGTCAGTCTTCACTGTGCGGAGCTCCTCAATCTCGAGGATACCGTCATAGCGCGAGGTGAGCGAGTTGACAGCAGCGATGTTTGAAGCGACACCACCCACGTGGAATGTACGCAGTGTCAGCTGTGTACCGGGCTCACCGATGGACTGCGCGGCTATCACGCCGACGGCCTCGCCCATCTGCACCATACGGTGTGTGGCAAGGTTGCGGCCATAACACTTGGCGCAGACACCCTTGCGGCTCTCACAGGTGAGCACTGAGCGGATCTCAACGCTCTCGATGGGAGACTCGTTGATTCTGTCAGCAGCGGCATCGTTGATTTCCTCGCCGGCAGCCACGATGAGCTCGCCAGTACTGGGATCGACCACGTCGTGGACCGACACGCGGCCCAGGATGCGCTCGCCCAGCGAAGCCACGACCTCGTCGTTGTTTTTTATCTCGGTGCAGACAAGTCCGCGGAGTGTGCCACAGTCTGTCTCGTTGATGATGACGTCGTGAGCCACATCCACCAGACGACGGGTCAGATAACCGGCGTCGGCGGTCTTCAGGGCGGTGTCGGCAAGACCCTTACGGGCACCGTGGGTCGAGATGAAGTACTCGAGCACGCTCAGACCCTCCTTGAAGTTGGCAAGAATGGGGTTCTCGATAATCTGGCCACCCTCGGCGCCACTCTTCTGAGGCTTGGCCATAAGGCCGCGCATGCCGGAGAGCTGACGGATCTGGTCTTTTGAACCACGGGCACCTGAGTCAAGCATCATATAGACAGGGTTGAAGCCCTGCTTGTCGGCTGAGATCTGCTTCATAAGCGTGTCTGCCAGACGTGAGTTGACGTGTGTCCAGATGTCGATGATCTGGTTGTAGCGCTCGGTGTTGGTGATGAAGCCCATCGAGTAGTTGTTGAGCACCTCCTGAACCTGCTCGTAGCCCTCGCGGACATACTCTTCCTTCTCTGCGGGGATAAGCACGTCGCCAAGGTTGAACGAGAGGCCACCCTTGAAGGCCATGTAGTAGCCAAGGTTCTTGATGTCGTCAAGGAACTGGGCTGAACGGGGGATGCCGCAATATTTGATGACCTTCGAGATGATGGTGCGCAGAGATTTCTTGGAGAGAATCTCGTTGACATAGCCAATCTCGTTGGGGACATACTGGTTCACCAGCACTCGGCCCACTGAGGTGTTCTCAACGAGACGCTTCACGGGATTGCCCTGCTCGTCGATGTCGTCTACGACAACCGAGACGGGGGCGTGGAGAGTCACGCGGCCCTCATTGTAGGCAATCTCTGCCTCCTCGGGTCCGTAGAACTTGAGGCCCTCGCCCTTGTCGCCCTTGCGGAGCTTGGTGATGTAGTAGAGACCGAGCACCATGTCCTGAGAGGGGACGGTGATGGGGGCGCCGTTGGCGGGGTTGAGGATATTGTGTGAGCCGAGCATGAGCAGCTGTGCCTCAAGCACGGCCTCATTTCCGAGGGGAAGATGGACGGCCATCTGGTCGCCATCGAAGTCGGCATTGAATGCCGTACATGCGAGCGGGTGTAGCTGGATGGCTTTGCCTTCGATCATCTTGGGCTGGAATGCCTGGATGCCGAGGCGGTGAAGTGTCGGGGCTCGGTTGAGCAGCACGGGATGACCCTTCATGACATACTCGAGGATGTCCCAGACTACAGGCTCCTTGCGGTCCACAATCTTCTTGGCCGACTTGACGGTCTTGACGATGCCGCGCTCGATGAGCTTGCGGATCACGAAGGGCTTGTAGAGCTCGGCGGCCATGTTCTTGGGGATGCCACACTCGTGCATCTTCAACTCAGGGCCTACGACGATGACTGAACGGGCCGAGTAGTCGACACGCTTACCGAGAAGGTTCTGACGGAAGCGGCCCTGCTTGCCCTTTAGCGAGTCAGAGAGCGACTTGAGAGGACGGTTGGCCTCGGTCTTGACGGCCGATGACTTGCGTGAGTTGTCGAGCAGTGAGTCCACGGCCTCCTGGAGCATGCGCTTCTCGTTGCGCAGAATCACGTCAGGAGCCTTGATCTCTATGAGTCGTTTCAGACGGTTGTTTCGGATGATGACACGACGGTAAAGGTCATTGAGGTCTGAGGTGGCGAAGCGGCCACCGTCGAGGGGCACGAGAGGACGGAGCTCCGGGGGGATTACAGGCACAGCCTGCAGAATCATCCACTCCGGACGGTTCCTGTCCTTTGACGCGCGGAACGACTCTACGACCTGAAGTCTCTTCAGTGCCTCTGTCTTGCGCTGTTGTGAGCCCTCCTCGTTGGCCTGTGCGCGCAGGGCATAGCTGAGGTCGTCGAGGTCGAGGTCTTTGAGGAGCTCATAGAGAGCCTCGGCGCCCATCTTGGCCACGAACTTGGCGGGATCGTCGTCAGGCAGGCTCTGGTTCTCAGCGGGAAGTTTGTCGAGTATCTCGAAGTACTCTTCCTCGCTGAGGAGGTCGAGTTTCTGAACAGGCTTATCGCCGCCCAGCTCAGCGGCTGCACCGGGGCGCACCACGACATAGCGCTCGTAGTAGACGACGGCGTCAAGTTTCTTCGAGGGGAGACCCAGCAGATAGCCAATCTTGTTGGGGAGGGAACGGAAATACCAGATGTGGGCCACGGGCACAACAAGCTTGATGTGGCCCATCCTCTCGCGGCGAACTTTCTTCTCGGTCACCTCTACGCCGCATCGGTCGCAGACGATTCCCTTGTAGCGGATACGCTTGTACTTGCCGCAGTGGCACTCATAGTCCTTCACAGGGCCGAAGATCCTCTCACAGAAGAGGCCGTCGCGCTCAGGCTTGTAAGTGCGGTAGTTGATGGTCTCCGGCTTCAGCACTTCGCCGCTCGACTTCTCGAGAATCTCCTCGGGCGAAGCGAGCCCGATGGAAATCTTCGAGAACGAGGTCTTTTGTTTATTGTCTTTTCTAAAAGCCATTATATGGTATGGTGTGATTTTTAGATTCTTGAAATTAAGCCTCCAGGTTGATGCTCAGCCCCAGACCGCGGAGCTCATGGAGAAGCACGTTGAGCGACTCGGGGATGCCGGCCGGGGGCATGGCCTCTCCCTTGACGATGGCCTCATAAGTCTTTGAGCGCCCTGTCACGTCGTCTGACTTCACGGTGATGATCTCCTGCAGGATGTGCGATGCGCCGAATGCCTCGAGCGCCCACACCTCCATCTCTCCGAAGCGCTGGCCACCGAACTGGGCCTTACCGCCGAGAGGCTGCTGGGTGATGAGTGAGTACGGACCGATGGAACGTGCGTGCATCTTGTCCTCGACCATGTGACCCAGCTTGAGCATGTAGATGACTCCCACTGTGGCCGGCTGGTCGAACTGCTCGCCCGTGCCGCCGTCATAGAGGAAGGTCTTGCCATAGCGGGGCAGGCCGGCCTTGTCTGTCCACTCGTTGAGGTCCTCGAGGGTGGCACCGTCGAAGATGGGGGTGGCAAACTTCTCGCCGAGCTCCCTGCCGGCCCATCCGAGAACGGTCTCGAAGATCTGACCGAGGTTCATACGCGAAGGCACACCCAGAGGGTTCAGCACGATGTCGACAGGAGTACCGTCTGCGAGGAAGGGCATATCCTCCTGCCTTACGATTCTCGACACGATACCCTTGTTGCCGTGACGGCCGGCCATCTTGTCGCCCACAGAGATCTTGCGCTTCTTGGCCACATAGACCTTGGCAAGCTTCATGATGCCTGAGGGAAGCTCATCGCCTATGGAGATGTCAAACTTCTTGCGGCGGAGCTCTGCATCAATCTCCTTGCTCTTGCGCAGGTAGTTGACGATGGTGGCGCGGACGAGGTCGTTGGTGTGTTCGTCGTTGGTCCAGCCTGACAGGTTGATGGTGTCATAGTCGATTCCCTTGAGGGTGCCGGCTGTAAAGTGGCTTCCCTTGGGGATGATGGCTGATCCGAGGAAGTCGCGCACGCCAGCCGATGCCTTGCCGTCAGTGAGAGTCATGAGCTTGCTCACAAGCAGTTCCTTGAGGCCGTCGAGTTTCTCCTCATACTCCTCGTCGAGCATGGGCAGCACGGCGTTGGCGCTCTTCTTGGTCTTTTTCTTCTCTGCCTTCTGGAAGAGGTGTGTGCCTATGATGACACCCTTCAGCGAGGGAGATGCCTTGAGTGAGGCGTCCTTGACATCGCCGGCCTTGTCACCGAAGATAGCACGGAGGAGTTTCTCCTCAGGTGTAGGATCGCTCTCCCCCTTAGGGGTGATCTTGCCGATCATGATGTCGCCGGGCACGATGTGGGCGCCCACACGGATAATGCCCCTTTCGTCGAGGTCCTTGGTGGCGTCCTCGCTCACATTGGGGATATCTGATGTAAGTTCCTCCATGCCGCGCTTGGTCTCGCGCACCTCGAGGGTATACTCGTCCACATGGACTGATGTGAGGATGTCCTCACGCACCACACGCTCGTTGAGCACGATGGCGTCCTCATAGTTGTAACCCTTCCAGGGCATGAAGGCCACCTTGAGGTTGCGGCCTAGGGCGAGCTCGCCGTTCTCGGTCGAGTAGCCCTCGGTGAGGATGTCACCCTTCTTGACGCGCTGCCCCTTGTTGCAGATGGGGCGCAGGTCGATAGTGGTGCTCTGGTTGGTCTTGCGGAACTTGGGGAGATGATATTCCTTGACGCTGTCCTCGAAGGAGACAAACTCCTCCTCCTCGGTGCGGTCATAGCGGATGCGGATCACTGTAGCGTCTACAAACTCAATTGTGCCCTCGCCCTCTGCCATAATCTGGGTACGTGAGTCGCGGATTAGCTGACCCTCGATGCCTGTGCCCACGATCGGGCTCTCTGAGCGCAGCAGAGGCACGGCCTGGCGCATCATGTTCGAGCCCATGAGGGCGCGGTTGGCGTCGTCATGCTCCAGGAAGGGGATGAGCGATGCCGCGATGGAGGCAATCTGTGTCGGCGACACGTCCATGAGCTCGATCTGCTCAGGAGCCACGATGGGGAAGTCGGCATCCAGACGAGCCTTGATGCGGTCGCTCTCAAACTTGCCTGAGTCATCGACGGGGGCGTTGCCCTGAGCGATGATCTTGCCCTCCTCGACCTCGGCGGTCAGGTAGACAACCTCGTCGTTGTTGAGATTTGCCACACCATCCTTCACTTCGCGATAAGGTGTCTCGATGAAGCCAAGGTCGTTGATCTTGGCATAGACACAGAGCGAGGAGATAAGGCCGATGTTGGGGCCTTCAGGAGTCTCGATGGGGCAGAGACGGCCATAGTGGGTGTAGTGAACGTCACGCACCTCGAAGCCTGCGCGCTCTCTCGACAGACCGCCGGGGCCAAGGGCCGACATACGGCGCTTGTGGGTAATCTCGGCCAGAGGGTTGGTCTGGTCCATGAACTGTGAGAGTGCGTTTGTGCCGAAGAAGGAGTTGATGACGCTCGAGATAGTCTTGGCGTTGATGAGGTCAATCGGGGTGAACACCTCGTTGTCGCGCACATTCATGCGCTCACGGATGGTGCGGCTCATGCGCGAGAGACCTACGGCAAACTGGTTGTAGAGCTGCTCGCCCACGGTGCGGACACGGCGGTTGCTCAGGTGGTCAATATCATCGACATCTGCCTTCGAGTTGATGAGCTCGATGAGATAGCGGATGATGGCGATGATATCCTCCTTGGTGAGCACCTTGACCTCCATGGGGGTGGTGAGGCCCAGTTTCTTGTTGATTCTGTAGCGGCCCACCTCGCCGAGGTCATATCGCTTCTCTGAGAAGAAGAGGTTTGTGATGACCTCGCGGGCAGATGCGTCGTCCGGTGGCTCGGCGTTGCGCAGCTGCCTGTAGATATACTGCACGGCCTCACGCTCGGAGTTGGTGGGGTCCTTCTGCAGGGTGTTGAATATGATGGAATACTCCTGTGTGTTGACATTCTCCTTGTGGACAAGGATGGTCTGCACACCTGAGTTCAGGATATCTTCGATGTTGTCCTCCTCAATGATGGTCTCGCGCTCGAGGATGACGTCGTTGCGCTCGATGGTGGTGATCTCGCCGGTGTCCTCGTCTACGAAGTCCTCGGCCCACGACTTGAGCACTCTCGCTGCAAGCTTGCGGCCCACAGCCTTCTTGAGGTTGGTCTTGTTGACCTTGATTTCCTCAGCCAGACCGAAGATCTCGATGATGTCCTTGTCTGTTTCTATGCCGATGGCACGGAGTAGTGTGGTGACAGGGAGTTTCTTCTTGCGGTCTATGTAGGCATGCATCACGTTGTTGATGTCCGTGGCAAACTCAATCCAACTGCCGCGGAAGGGGATGATGCGGGCGCTGTAGAGTTTGGTGCCATTGGCATGCGTGCTCTGGCCGAAGAACACACCGGGCGACCTGTGGAGCTGTGACACCACCACACGTTCTGCACCGTTGATGACGAATGTGCCCTTGTCTGTCATGTAAGGGATGGGGCCGAGGTAGACATCCTGGATCACGGTGTCGAAGTCCTCATGGTCTGGGTCGGTGCAGTAGAGTTTCAGTTTTGCTTTGAGAGGCACACTGTATGTCAGGCCGCGCTCCAGACATTCGTCAATGGTGTAGCGGGGCGGATCGATGTAATAGTCCAGGAACTCGAGGACAAAGTTGTTGCGAGTGTCCGCAATGGGGAAGTTCTCTGCAAAAACTTTGAAGAGGCCCTCGTTCTTACGCTTTTCCGGCGGAGTGTCCAACTGCAGGAACTCCTGGAAGGACTTCAGCTGGATTTCCAGAAAATCCGGATAAGGAAGCGGATTTTTGACCGACGCAAAGTTCTTGCGGGGCTTGATTGCTGTGGTGTCTGACATTTATTTTACTGAGAGATTTACAAATAAATATAAATCTTTATATTTTTTTAATATTCCCTTCTCCTTTTTAACACAAACAGGTTAAGACTCCCCGAAGGGAATCTTAACCCATTAGTGGTTGGTATATTCGAGCGGATTCTTACAGGCGCGGCTCGCGCGCCTCGACTCGATCAGTGTCCGTGTGGACGGCTCTTATTTGAGCTCTACCTCGGCACCTGCCTCCTCGAGCTGCTTCTTGAGACCCTCGGCGTCTGCCTTAGCCACGCCCTCCTTGAGGACGCTGGGAGCGCCGTCGACCATCTCCTTAGCCTCCTTGAGGCCAAGACCTGTGAGCTCCTTAACGAGCTTCACAACGGCGAGCTTTGAAGCGCCGGCTGACTTGAGGACTACATCGAATGATGTCTTCTCCTCCTCAGCGGGTGCGCCAGCTGCGGGACCGGCTGCTACAGCTACAGCTGCGGCTGCGGGCTCGATGCCGTAGGTCTCTTTGAGGATCTGAGCGAGTTCGTTTACTTCCTTAACGGTGAGGTTCACGAGTTGTTCTGCAAATGCATTAAGATCTGCCATGGTTGTATTGGTGTTGGGTGTGATTGTTGTTTTGATTTTGATTGATTGGTTGAGGTTCCCGAACGAGAGGTCAGGCTCTTAGGCCTCCTTCTTCGAGAGTGTTTCGAGGATGCCGTGGAGCTTCGTGCCTCCTGATGTGAGTGCGGACACCACATTCTTGGCCGGAGACTGGAGAAGTGCCACAACGTCGGCGATGAGCTCGTTCTTGCTCTTGATTGCACAGAGTGCGTCGAGCTGGTCTGCACCGACATAGACTGTTTCCTCTACATAGGCTGCCTTGAGGGCAGGGAGCTTGGCGTCCTTCTCGGCCTTGAGCACCTCCTTGATCAGTTTGGCGGGAGCGTTGCCCGTGTTGCTGAGCATGAGCGATGTCGAGCCGTGAAGCGCACCATAGAGTTCGCTGTAGTCACCCTCGAGCGATTCGAGAGCTTTGTGAAGCAAGGTGTTCTTGACAACCATCAGCTTGATGTCGGCCTTGTTGCAGGCACGGCGCAGGGCTGTGGTCTTCTCGGCGTTGAGTCCGGCGGTCTCCACGAGGTAGAAACAGCCATACTCACCGATCACCTTGGCGATATTCTCGATAGCAATGATTTTATCTTCCTTTTTCATTTTGTTCTGTCGACTTTTGGTGATTACTCATCCACGGATTTGGGATCCACCTTGATGCCGGGACTCATGGTGCTTGAAAGATAAATGCTCTTGATATAGGTACCCTTGGCGGTGGCGGGCTTGAGCTTGATAAGGGTATTGATGAACTCCTTGACATTCTCACGGGCAGCCTTGGGGTCGAACGACACCTTGCCTACAGATGAGTGAACGATACCGTTCTTGTCAACCTTGAAGTCAATCTTACCTTTCTTCACCTCCTCGACAGCCTTGGCGACATCGACAGTCACTGTGCCGCTTTTAGGGTTAGGCATCAGGCCGCGCGGACCGAGGATACGGCCCAGGGCACCAATCTTACCCATGATGGCGGGCTGGGTGATGATGACGTCAACGTCTGTCCAGCCACCCTTGATCTTGTCGATATACTCGTCCAGGCCGACATAGTCAGCGCCGGCGGCTTTGGCTGCTGCCTCAGCGTCTGCCGAGCAGAGAACCAGCACGCGCACCTGCTTGCCTGTGCCGTTGGGGAGTGTCACGACGCCGCGCACCATCTGATTGGCCTTACGGGGGTCTACACCCAAACGTACGTCAACGTCGAGCGAAGCGTCAAACTTGGTGAAGGTTATCTCCTTGACGAGGTCTACAGCCTCGGCCAGTGTGTAGGCTTTCCCTGCTTCAACCTTCTCCTGGGCAATCTTTTGATTTTTGGTCAGTTTACTCATGTCTTTAGAAGATTAAATGTTTTCGGGGAAAGTTCCTTTTACGGTGATACCCATACTTCTGGCTGTGCCGGCCACCATACGCATAGCCGACGCTACGTTGAAACAGTTCAAATCGGGCATCTTGTCCTCAGCAATAGCCTTAACCTGATCCCAGGTCACCTCGCCAACCTTGTTGCGGTTGGGCTGTGCAGAGCCACTCTTCAGCTTGGTAGCCTCGAGGAGCTGGATTGCCACAGGAGGAGTCTTTACAACGAAGTCAAAACTCTTGTCGGTGTAGTAAGTGATTACAACCGGAAGAACCTTGCCAGCCTTGTCCTGAGTACGGGCATTGAATTGCTTGCAAAACTCCATGATGTTGATACCCTTCGAACCGAGAGCGGGACCAACAGGAGGCGAGGGGTTTGCTGCCCCTCCCTTGATTTGCAATTTGATCTGTCCAGCAATTTCTTTAGCCATGATAAATCTAAATTCTTTTGTTAATGATTCGGTTTAAACGATGCCCTCACGATGTCGCCTGCATGCCAGCCGGAATGCGTAACCAGTCCGACTCTCTGCGGGGCCTCTCCCCGGAGCATCTCCCGTGGCACAATCATTCCCGGACCACCCCTTTCAGGGCCATCCGGGCTTCATGAGCCGCGCGTTGATTATTCACGCTCTACTTGCGAGTTCTCGAGCTCGAGCGGCGTCTTGCGCCCGAAAATCTTGACCATTACCTTCAGTTTCTTCCTCGCACGGTCAACCTCCTCGATGACTCCGGAGAATCCCGTGAAGGGGCCGAACGTGACCTTCACATTCTCACCCACAATGTAGTCGTTGCCCTCCATCGTCGCGTCAACGAGAGCGTCTGCAGCGCCGAGCATACGGCGCACATCGTTTTCACTGACCGGCTCAGGCTTGGCATCCTTGCCGCGCCCCTTCAGGAAGTCAATCACATTGGTGGTGTTGCGAAGCTCATAGTGGACCTCGCCTGTCAGGATGCACTCCACAAAGACATAGCCACCATAAAGATTTCTCTCCTTGATGACCTTCTTGCCGTTCTTCACAGTCATCACCTTCTCAGTCGGAATCAGCACCTGAAAGACATAATTGCCTAAATCCGTGTTGCGGATGGCACCGTCAAGGAGTTCCTTGACCTTAGCCTCTTTGCCCGATATGGCACGGAGCACATACCAGGCTTTCTTCAGTTCGGGTTCCTTCGTTCCTTCAGCCATTTCCTTCTCTGAGTGTAGTGGTGGTTAGTGAGGATGTTCGTTTAAATGTCTCTGAGGTTTACAGCCTGCATCAGCGGCCCAGCGAGTAGATGAAGTGCATGATGGTGTCGACCACCTGGTCCATCACGAAGATAATCGCTGCTATGATGATGGAAGCGATCAGCACGATTACCGCGCTCTTGACCAATTGGGCTCTTGATGGCCAAGAAGTCTTATATCGAAGCTCGGTATAAGACTCCTCAATATCCGTAAGTAGTTTAAGTTTACTCATTTGCGTCTGTTATAAGCACGGGACGAGAGACTCGAACTCCCGACACCCGGTTTTGGAGACCGGTGCTCTACCAACTGAGCTAGTCCCGTATGGGAAAAGAGAACCTGCGTCAGCCTCCATCTTGCGGACTCAGGCGCCGCAGATTCTCTTTGGAGGTTATATGGCGATCAGGCCGTGTAGCCCTCGCGCCGTCGATGGCTGTTTAAGAGCGGTATTACTCGAGGATCTCGGTAATCTGACCTGAACCTACTGTACGGCCACCCTCGCGGATAGCGAAACGCAGACCTGCGTCGCATGCTACGGGGTTGATGAGGTCAACGATGATCTCTACGTGGTCGCCGGGCATTACCATCTCAACGCCCTCGGGGAGGGTGATCTCACCTGTCACGTCAAGTGTACGGATGTAGAACTGGGGACGGTAGTGGTTGTGGAAAGGTGTGTGGCGGCCACCCTCTTCCTTCTTCAGGATATATACGGAAGCCTTGAACTTGCTGTGGGGCTTAACAACACCCGGATGGCAGATTACCATACCGCGCTTGATGTCCTTCTTGTCGATGCCACGGAGGAGAAGACCTACGTTGTCACCGGCCTCACCCTGATCGAGGAGCTTGCGGAACATCTCAACGCCGGTTACGACTGACTTCATGTCTGCGCCGAGACCCATGATCTGAACCTCATCGCCGACCTTCACGATACCGGTCTCGATACGGCCTGTAGCAACGGTGCCACGGCCTGTGATTGAGAACACGTCCTCGACAGGCATAAGGAAGGGCTTGTCGATGTCGCGGGGAGGCAGGGGAATCCATGTGTCCACTGCATCCATGAGCTCCATAACCTTAGCCTCCCACTCGGGCTCACCGTTGAGTGCGCCGAGGGCTGAGCCGCGGATGATGGGGGTGTTGTCGCCGTCATATTCATAGCTCGAAAGAAGATCACGCATCTCCATCTCAACGAGCTCGAACATCTCCTCATCGTCGACCATGTCACACTTGTTCAGGAAGACAACAAGACGGGGAACGTTCACCTGACGAGCGAGAAGGATGTGCTCGCGGGTCTGGGGCATGGGACCGTCAGTAGCGGCTACTACGATGATAGCGCCGTCCATCTGAGCAGCACCTGTTACCATGTTCTTCACATAGTCGGCGTGTCCAGGGCAGTCTACGTGAGCATAGTGACGGTTAGCTGTCTCATACTCTACGTGGGCGGTGTTGATGGTGATACCACGCTCTTTCTCCTCGGGGGCGTTGTCAATCTGGTCGAACGACTTAACCTCTGAGAGACCCTTCTTAGCAAGCACGGTGGTGATTGCAGCGGTAAGAGTGGTCTTGCCGTGGTCAACGTGGCCGATGGTGCCTATGTTGACATGCGGTTTGGTTCTTTCGAATTTCTCTTTAGCCATAACTTTGCTGTTTATGTATAGATTAGTTTGTTTCTTTCATTAAGACGCCACGATAGCGCATACGCACCACCGGGGCCTCTTTCTTCCGATTGGTTTGAGCCGATGGCGGGATTTGAACCCGCGACCTCTTCCTTACCAAGGAAGTGCTCTACCCCTGAGCTACATTGGCAATCCTCATAAATAATTAGAGCGGAAGACGAGGCTCAAACTCGCGACCCTCAGCTTGGAAGGCTGATG
>JAMPAK010000001.1:47231-70563 GCA_023667285.1 Muribaculaceae bacterium | reverse complement strand
AGACACTTTTCCCTTCACCACCAAATCCTTTATTGTATTTAACACAATTTTAACACAATGGTTCATCAGCCTTAGCCTCCTTTCACCTATTAATAATGGAAAGATGAGCCGCCGAGGAATTCACGCAGCAGAGAGGTGGGCGGAATGAGGTGAGCCGACAGCGGTGGAAAAAGCCCCAGGAGCCTCCGCAGACGATGAGACTGGGCATATTCGGGGCAGGAGCGCGGAACACTGCGCAATACCCTCTCCGCCTCATCGCGGATAACACTCAATTCAAACAGGAGCGATGAATTGAACATCGAGTCGGCATTCTCCTGATATGGGAATATCCACTTTTCCTCGCCTCGGCGCACACTGGGCCAACGCTTGATGGTGGACAGCGGGGATGTGCCGCGATATTTATAGTCCCTGATTATACGCCTGAGGAGACGGGTGTCTGTGGTCGACACCCAGTTGTGCTCGTCAATGGAGATTGTGGTGAGAGCCGAGACATATATGCGATACTTCATCTTCTCTTCCAGGCCGGAAGTCAGTTCGGGGTTCAAACCATGTATTCCTTCGATGAGCAGAATTGAGTCAGGGGCCAGGCGGATGCGGCGTCCCTTATACTCGCGCGTCCCCTTCTCGAAATTATATGTGGGTAGGTCAATCTCCTCGCCCCGGGTGAGCGCCACAAGGTGAGAGTTGAACAGCTCGAGGTCGAGTGCATAGAGCGACTCATAGTCATACTCACCGTCGGCATCGACGGGAGTGTGGTGCCGGTCGACAAAATAGTCGTCGAGCGAGATCATCACCGGCCTTATGAGGTTTGTGAGCAGTTCGATGGCAAGACGCTTTGTGAACGTCGTCTTTCCCGACGATGATGGCCCGGCTATCAGCACCACCTTAGCCCCGCCCTCGCGAAACCGCTCTGTGACACTGTCGGCGATGCCGCGTATATACTTTGAGGACAGAGCCTCAGCCACATTCACCATCATAGCGCTTTCCTTGCGCGCCACCATGGAGCGCACATCGGCCACTCCGGCTATCCCCACGATATGGTTGAAGCGTTGGTAGTCCCTGAAAGCCTTGAAGAGTTTCGGCTGCTCGAGAACGGTCTCAGGCTTCGAGGGATCGGCCGACGACGGAGGCAGCAAGAGGAAGCCATCCTCATAATCGACGAAGTCAAACACCCCGAGCATCCCGGTGGAGGGAGCCATCGGGCCTATGCAAGTGTCGGCCAGCCCGTCGAGAGCATAGAAGACAGTATAGAGTTCACCCAGACCCTCGAGAAGCCTCACCTTCTCGTCGAGCCCCTGTGACGAGAACATACGGGCCACCTCCTCTGTGGGGCGCTCGTCGCGCACGATAGGCATATCGGCCTTGACAATCCTCATCATCTCATCCTTGATCCGAGAGGCCGCGTCAGATGGCAGCTCCACTCCCGCCACAGTGCAGTAGTAGCCGCGCGAGACTGCGTTCCTCACTCTCAGTCTGGCCTCAGGCCAGAGACGGGTGACAGCCCTGTAGAGAACCATGCAGAGTGAGCGGACATAACAGCGCGCACCCTCGGCCGACGTGACAGACAAGAACTCGACCTGCTTAGGCGCGAAAAGCGGGAATGAGAGGTCTTCATTCTTGTTGTTGACACGCGCGCATACCGGGGTGAACGGAATTCTTCCGCCCACCTTCTCAAGAAGGTCGCTCAGCTTGTCGCCTCCGTTTATCTCTACATTCTCCCCTATATTTGTGATGAATATCTCCATAATCAATGAATTTGTGTCATGGCACTTGTCTTCAAATGCAAATTTACTCACTACAACACTTAAACGCACATTAGAAGATGAGGTTTAGGTGTTAATTTTTATTAAAACAAATATCAGTTTGCCGCGCTATGTAAATCAGACCACAAGCAATGGTATAATCCGCGCGCTATCACAATAAATGCGATTGTCAATACGTTATCTCACCATGAACCACACGAAATTTCTCTCCATCAAATATCTCCACACAATTATATTGACAATGCTCATGGCCGTCGCCACATCCTGCGACGACAAGGACGAGCCCACACCTGAACCCGTGCCACCTACACCGGTGAACCGCACGGTGCTGGTCTACATGGTGGCCGACAACTCGCTGGGCAACAAAGGTTATGATGTCGACGACCTGAAGGAGATGATAACAGCGGCAGGGACCGAGGGATTCAACGGCGGCCGCCTGCTCGTCTACTGGAACTGCATTCAGACCGACAATGAGATTCCTCCCCGCCTGCTCGAAATCAAGCCCGAGGGCGCCGAGGTGCTGAAGACATATCCCGACGATGTGACCATCTACTCCGTAGATCCCGGCCGTGTCTCGGAAGTGATGGCAGACATGAAGGCATATGCCCCTGCCGACGACTACGGCCTGATCATGTGGAGCCACGCCAACGGATGGCTCGGCACTGACCCTTATGGCAACGCCGACAAATACAGAGCCTTCGGAGAGGACCGCGGCTATCACATCACCCTCCCCTCCCTACGCAAGGCCCTTGAGGGGAACAATTTCAGTTTCATCTACTTTGACTGCTGCGAGATGGGAAATGTCGAGACCATCTATGAGTTCCGCAACCTGGCTCCGGTCATAGCCGCATCACCGACGGAACTCCCCAATCCGGGGATGGCCTATGACATCAGCGTGCACCACTTCTTCTCCCCTACTCCCGATGTTGTCGGGGCCGCTAAGGCAACCTTCGAGTGGTACTCGTCCAGCAGCACATGGCCATGGTGTCAGCTGGCGGTCTACGACACAACCGCCCTCGACCGTCTGGCTCAGGAATCGCGCAAGGCACAGCAGCTGCGCACACCCACCCAGGGCGAGGTCAGCCTGCTGCAGCCCTATGCCAACGCCACCAAATGCTACAGTTTCGACATGGAAGACTACTACACCCTGCTAGGAGCATCCTCTGCCTGGCACGACGCCCTGAAGGATGTCGTAGTCTGGAAAGCCACCACACCCGGCAGCGTCAACTACCTGAACATGGAAAAATACTGCGGCCTCGGCTCAGCGGCGCCCCGCACCGAGGCAGACCTGACATGGCGCGGATACAACGACCTGGAATGGTATAAAGCACTCTACGAATAAGCAATGACTCCCATAGAACTTGCCGACACCATAGTCGCACCCTCTACAGAACTGTCCCATCTCAAGGACATGACCTTCGATGAGTTTGTCACCACAATGGTGAGCAAACTCATTCATTTTGCCATCTCACTGGCCGTAGCGGCCATAGTCTTCTACATAGGCAAGTTCATCATCACCAAGCTCTACAACCTTGTGGAGCGCATCATGCTGCGACGCAAAGTCGACCCCTCGCTCACCACCTTCGTGCTGTCGCTGGTGAGGATTGTGCTATACTTCATACTGCTTGTCACAGTCATCGGAATCGTCGGCATCGAGACCAGCTCGTTCCTGGCCATCTTCGCCTCTGCAGGCGTAGCGATAGGCATGGCCCTCAGCGGCACGCTCCAGAACTTTGCCGGTGGAGTGCTGATACTCCTCCTCAAACCCTTCAAGGTGGGCGACACCATCGAAGCCCAGGGATATGCCGGGACGGTGAAGAAGATTGAGATATTCAACACCATCATCACTACGCCTGACAACAAGACCATCATAATCCCCAACGGCGGACTCTCCACAGGAACCATAAACAACTCCACCACCCAGACACATCGCAGAGTGGAGTGGAAGATAGGAATCTCATATGGCAACTCTCCCGAGCAGGCTCGCAATGTCATCCTGGAAATGTTCAGCCAGGACCCGCGCATACTCTCCCAGCCTTCTGCACCTCAGGTGTTTGTGGCGTCGCTCGACGACTCAGCCGTCACCCTCAGCATCAGGGCGTGGGTGGCCAGCGGTGATTTTTGGGATGTTTTCTTCGGCTACAACGAGCGCTTCTACAACGAGCTCCCCGAAAGAGCCGGTATCTCTTTCCCGTTCCCACAGATGGACGTCCATCTTGACAAATAGTCACGGCAGTGATTCCATTTAACAAACATTAACCTATTTAAGCCGTGGAAATTCGCTAACTTTGCGGAAACAGTGCATCACTCCACTGACACTCTCTCCACCCCTCCTGACAGGAACCTCTCTCCTCCAGGCCCAACGGGCCTCACTTTCTTTGCAGAAAAGAAAAAACAACATAAATGACAAGTAAATGGAATTACTGTCCCCTCACATCCTCACAGCAAGAAGCGGAGTCCCGGCTGGCCGAGCGCTATGCCGGAGTGCCGCCGGTTAGCGAACTGCTGGCCGCACGTGGCATAGAGACCGTCAGAGAGGCCGAACACTTCTTCCACCCCTCCCTGCGCGATCTCCACGACCCGTTTCTTATGCCCGATATGGACCGCGCCGTCGCCAGACTCAACAGAGCCATGGGGGCAAAGGAGAAGATAATGGTCTATGGAGACTATGACGTAGACGGAACGACAGCCGTCGCCCTCGTCTACAAGTATCTCAGGAACTACTATTCCAACATCGACTATTACATCCCCACGCGCGCCGAAGACGGCTATGGCATCTCGCGAGCCACCATCGACATGGCAGCCGAGAAGGGCATCAGTCTCTTCATCATACTCGACTGTGGCATCAAGGCCACGGACGAAGTGGCATATGCCCGTGAACGAGGGATAGACTTCATCATCTGCGACCACCATGTGGCCGACGACGAGCTGCCACCGGCAGCCGCCATCCTCAACCCCAAACTGAAGGGGTCAACATATCCGTGTCCCCACCTCTCAGGATGTGGCGTGGGATATAAACTCATGCAGGGATTCGCCCTCTCCAACGGCCTCTCTACGGCCGACCTGGAAGGGTTACTCGACCTTGTGGCCGTGTCGATAGCGGCAGACATAGTCCCGATGGTGGGCGAGAACCGTGTGCTGACCCACTTCGGGCTGAAGCGCATAAACGTCAATCCCAACATAGGACTCCGTGCCATCATCCGCGTCTGCGGCCTCACCGGCAAGGAAATCACCGTCAGCGACCTCATCTTCAAGATAGGGCCGCGCATCAATGCGGCCGGACGCATGCAGAGCGGCATGGAAGCGGTCGACATCCTGGTGAGCCGCGACATGAACGAGGCCATGGAACGCGCCCGCGAGATAGACCACCACAATCAGGAACGCAAGGAACTTGACAGACAGATAACCGAGGAGGCCACCGCCATCCTCGACGCACGCCATGACATCAAGGGGAAAAAGTCGATTGTCATCTACAACAAGGGGTGGCACAAGGGAATCATCGGCATCGTGGCCTCGCGCCTCACTGAGCTCCACTATAAGCCCACCGTGGTACTTACGTTTGCCAACGGGGTGGCCACAGGCTCTTCACGCTCTGTGCAAGGATTTGATGTCTACTCAGCCGTGGGAGCCTCGCGCGACCTGCTCGAGAACTTCGGCGGCCACACATATGCCGTCGGTCTGAGCCTCAAGGAGGAGAACATTCCCGAGTTCACACGCCGGTTCGAGGAATATGTGGCGACACATATCCGCCCTGACCAACTGGAACCTGAGATACACATCGATGCCTACCTGAGTTTTGCCGAGATTACCGCCGAGTTCCTTCAACTTCTATACAAGTTCAACCCCTTCGGGCCCGGCAACAGCAAGCCACTGTTCTGCACACGCGGCGTGCGCGACTTCGGGTCGAGCAAACTCGTCGGGAAGGCCGGCGAGCACATCAAACTCGATATTGTCGACGACACCTCCGGAAAAGTCTACAGCGGCATCGCCTTCAATGCCGTGGAGCATTTTGAGCATATCCGGTCAGGACGCCCCTTCGACATCTGCTACACCATAGAGGAAAGCCGCCGCAAAGGCTCGCGCTCAGTCCAACTCATGATCAAAGGGATAAGATATTGAAGGACATCCTGAAGCGATATTGGGGCTATGACTCGTTCCGCCCTATGCAAGAGGAGATTATCTCCTCCGTGCTGTCCGGCCACGACACACTCGGCCTCCTCCCCACCGGCGGCGGCAAGAGCATCACATTTCAGGTGCCGGCGCTCATGCTCCCCGGACTGACACTTGTTGTGACCCCCCTGATATCGCTGATGAAGGACCAGGTCGACAACCTCACCGCCCGTGGGGTGAGAGCAGTGCTTTTCCACTCAGGACTCACACGGAGGGAGAAGAACCTCGCCATGACACGCTGCCGCCTCGGGGAGGCAAAAATCGCATATATCTCCCCGGAGCGTCTGCACAACGAAGAGTTCATCGCCGAGCTCAGAGGACTTACCGTGAGCCTTCTGGTAGTCGATGAGGCTCATTGCATCTCCCAGTGGGGCTATGACTTCCGTCCGTCATATCTGCATATAGCCCCTCTGCGCCGCATATTAGGCCCTGATGTCCCGGTGCTAGCCCTCACGGCCTCTGCCACCGCTGAAGTGCGCGACGACATAATGCGTTCACTCCGTTTCAGAGAGCCGCGGATGTTCTCCCTGAGTTTCGCACGCCAGAATCTCAGTTACATCGTGCGCTATGCCGACTTCAAGGATGCAATGCTGCTCAAGATTCTGAAAGGCACCTCAGGGTGCTCTATAGTATATGTGCGCTCACGCCGGCGCACTCGCGAACTGGCTGAATTCCTGAACCGCGAGGGGATAAGCGCCTCAGCATATCACGCCGGACTGGCTCCGGAGGAGAAAAACGAGCGGCAAAATCTATGGAAAGAGGACCGCATCCGCGTCATGGTGGCCACAAATGCCTTCGGCATGGGCATAGACAAGCCCGATGTGAGGGTAGTGGTCCACTTTGACCTCCCATCCTCGCTTGAGGAATACTATCAGGAGGCCGGCCGCGGGGGCCGCGACGGAAAGCACTCCTATGCCGTCGCCATCGTAGGCAAACCAGACAAGGGAGTGCTGACAAGAAGAATATCAGAAAGTTTCCCTGACAAGGAGTTTATCGCCCATGTCTATGAGATGGTGGGCAACTTTCTCGACGTGGCCGTTGGTGATGGCTTCGACAAAGTCTATGAGTTTGACCTAGCCAAATTCTGCACCACGTTCAATCTTCCACCCTCTCCAACGGAGAGCGCCCTCAGACTCCTCACACGCTCAGGCTATCTCGAGTATATAGCCGAGACCACCTCGCGCTCACGTCTCATGGTGATAATGAACAAGGAGGCGCTCTATTCCCTTGACCTCGACCCAGTGACCGAGGAGGTGTTTCAGGGTGTCCTGCGCCGCTACACGGGTCTTTTCGCCGACTATGTCAACATCAGCGAGGTGACCCTCAGCCGCGACCTCACGCTCTCCACCCAGACCATCTATGAGGCGCTCCTATATCTATCGCGTCTCCACGCCATCCACTACATCCCCCAGAAGACCACGCCCTATATCCACTACACAACATCGCGCGAGGAGCCTCGCCACCTTATAATACCCATCGAAGTCTACGAGCGGCAGCGCGAGCGCATGGAGAGACGCATAGAAGCCGTCAAGGAGTTTGCTTTCAACTCCACAGAATGCCGGGCCAACACCCTGCTCAGATATTTCGGCGAGACACCCACACATGAGTGTGGCACCTGCGACGTGTGCCGCTCAAAAAAACGTGCCGTCCTCCCCACTGACCCTGGAGAGATCGAGAAGTCCATACTCTATCATGCAGCGAGGCCCGGAGGGACTGACCTGCAGACACTGCTGTCACATCTCTCCGGACCCCGCGAGGTTATCATCGACACCCTCCGCCACATGGCTGACGACGGCAGGGTGACTCTCTCCGGCTTAAAGATTACCTGTTAGAGAGCCATATCAATAAGCCTCATTGGCATTGGGGAAGTCTGAGTTCTTCACGTCCTTGATATAGTTGCCCACGGCATCCTCAATCACTGTCCCCAGGTCGGCATAGCGGCGCAGGAACTTAGGTGAAAAACCCTTGTTGATGCCGAGCATATCCTGCATCACAAGCACCTGCCCGTCACAACCGGCCCCTGCACCGATGCCGATGGTTGGTATGCGAAGTTCGGCAGTCACTTTCTCTGCCAGTGCAGCCGGAATCTTCTCAAGAACAAGGGCAAAGCAGCCGGCCTCCTCGAGCAGTTTGGCGTCAGCGATGAGTTTGGAAGCCTCAGCCTCCTCTTTGGCCCGCACATTATATGTCCCGAACTGGTTGATTGACTGTGGTGTGAGACCCAGATGGCCCATCACGGGGATACCTGCAGAGATAATCTTGCGGACAGAATCGATCACCTCACGGCCCCCCTCGAGTTTCACAGCCTCCGCAGAGCTCTCCTTCATCACACGGATAGCCGAGGCCAGAGCGATGTCAGGATTGCCCTGATATGAGCCGAACGGCAGGTCGCACACCACAAGAGCACGTTCAGAGCCGCGCACCACACTCGCGGCATGATATATCATCTCATCGAGAGTGATGGGAAGCGTGGTGGTATATCCGGCCATCACATTGGCCGCAGAGTCGCCCACGAGAATCACGTCCATCCCGGCGCCATCGATGAGGCGGGCCATGGAGTAATCATAGGCGGTAAGCATTGCAATCTTCTCACCCTTAGCCTTCATCTCGGCCAGGCGGCGTGTGGTCACCTTGCGGGGGTCCTGTACTGTATATGTCGACATGATAATGTTGATTTTACTGAAAATCGGGCGCAAAGTTATCAACTTTCTCTGAAATAGCACAAAAAACCGAAGAAAAAATCCCGAAGTCAGAACCCATTCATAAATTTCAGCCCCTAATTTTCACTCAGACTCTTGATTGCGATGCGAAATTTCAGAAAAAAAGCAGGAAAATTTCGTTGTTAGCCAAATAAATACTAATTTTGCACATTGGTAATGATACCCTCCCAAACAGAAATCACAAACACAATGGCAAATAACAAACAAACTGAAGAAACCCGCACCTCGCTCGATGAGGTGAACGACACCCTGACCGACCTCTCCACAAAGATGGAGAAGAACTCCAAACTGATTGTATACTGCTGCGTAGGCGTCGCTCTCGTGGTTGCCCTTATCCTTATTTGGGTATATGCCATCCGCCAGCCGGGCATCAACGCCGCAAACGAGGCTCTGGGACAGGCAGACATGGAGCTCATCATGGGCAATGACTCTACCGCACTCCAGATGTATCAGCAGGTTGCACGCGACCATGGCTACAAGGCCGGCGAGCTCGCAAGCCTCAACGCCGCCATCCTCCTCTATCAGGACAAGAAGTATGACGAGGCTCTCGAAGCCCTAAAGGGCTACTCTACCTCTGACGCCATCATCGGCGCCGGCGCCAAGAGCCTCGAGGGCGACTGCTACGTCAACCTCAAGAAGTATCCCGAGGCCATCGAGTGCTACAAGAAAGCCATCTCAATCTCAGACAACAATCCTCACTACACTCCCTTCTTCATGCTCAAGGAGGCCACCGTGCTCCACGAGATGAAGGACTATAAGGCCGAGGCAGCCATCTATGAGACCCTCAAGAAGGACTATCCCCGATTTGGCCAGGAGACCAATATCGAGTATGACAAATATCTTGAGCGCGCCAATGCCATGAGCGCCGCCAATTGATGTCAGGCCGAATCCCTAACTAACCGAACCAACGCGGGCATGTCATTCACACACATGGCATGCCCGTTTTTTCAACCCCATATCTATATCCATGAAGACTTTATACCTCCTCTCAATCCTCGCGATTATCCCCGCCACCCTTCTTGGGGCAGGCACCGACCCTGACTGTGTGGTCGAGAAATGGAGCGACAACTCCGCATCGCCCAAAATCATCGACATCAACTTCTCTGACGCCACCTGGCCCTCCACATGGGCCGGCGAGACCGGGCGCGACTGCCCGTCGCTCAAGGATGGAGGATATGTCAACGCCATCCTCACCGTTCCTACACTCGGAGGCGAGAGCGCTGTGAACTATCCTGTGGTGTTCCACAACTGCACCTTTGCCACCAAGGAGTCTTACAACGGTTACGCAGGGGCTACCGCTGCCTTCTGCCGTCAGTATTACCTCAACGAGAAACCATCCGGCAACTCCAACACCACTTATAATAATTGGACCGTAGCCGGACACACCTCATATCTCGAGGACAATATCACATATGACAGCAAAGGGACGCCCACCCATGGAGAGGCCGGATTCGTGCAGATGTGTCGCGACGCGGCAGTAGATGGCGTGAGCTCACACGGATGGATGGAGATTGACCACATCCCTTATGTGGACCGCATCCAGTGGTCATGGTCATCGACATCATGGGGACGCGGCATAAAATGCGACATCAAGATAGGCTCCGCTGACTGGCAGCCGCTGGTGTGGATGGGGTCCGAGAAGCAGAAACAGGGCTGGACCGTCTTCTCTGACCAGGGCTATTTTATGGAGAACATCATCAACGCCTCCGACGTCTCGCTGCGCTGGCGTGTATGGGACGGCGAGAACCTTGCCAATCCAGTCCAGGACGCAGTCTTCACCCAGGGAATCGACCCCATGGCCGAGCGTCAGGCTCCGCGCGTTCATAAATTGCGCATTTTCGGCACCCCCATCACCGCTGACCAGGCCAAATATGCGCGCGAGAACTTGGTGAGCGACCCGGGCGAGATCTCAGACCTGAGCCAGTATGGTGTGGGCGGAGGCGACGAGCCCCAGACTGCCGAGCCGGCCGACGCTATTCTCACAGCATTTCCCTCAGCCGAGGGCTTTGGACGATATGCAACAGGCGGACGCGGCGGCAAAGTAGTGAAAGTCACATCGCTGGCTGATGATGGCACACCCGGCACACTGCGCTGGGCCTTCGATCAGCACAAAGGTGAGCCCATCACCATCGTCTTTGAGGTGAGCGGCGACATCGCCCTGAGATCCGAGCTGCGTGTGAACCGCGCAGACTGGACCCTGGCCGGACAGACAGCCCCAGGCGAAGGAATCGTTGTGACACGCAACAAGGTTAATCTCGGCGGCTCCGAGAACTTCATCGTGCGCAACATGCGCTTCCGCATCGGACGCCTCGATGTGTCGGGCAATCTCCTCACTGAGAATGCCCTCGGCGCAGAGAACTGCTCGAACTTCATATTTGACCACTGCTCCTTCGGGTGGTCTGTCGAGGAGAACATGAACACCGCCGACTCCCACTTCCTGACCGTACAGCACTCCATCGTCCACGAAGGTCTCTATAACGCCGGACACTCCAAGGGCAACCGCGGCTATGGATGCCAGTGGGGCGGCTCTCCGGCCACATATCACCACAACCTGCTCACCGGCAACAACTCCCGCTCCCCACGTCTCAACGGCGCCCGCGGTGATGACTATGTGGTGTTCATCGAGTATGCCAACAACGTCAACTACAATTACTCCAAGGAGGGCGGTTGCTATGGCGGCGAGAACACGGCAGACATAGCCCAATACAATGGTCTGAATTCTGCCCATGAGTGCAACTTCATGTCTAACTTCTACAAGCCAGGCCCCGCCTCAAACAAGGACAAAGTCATCTTTGTGAACGCCTCATATGCCCGTGAGAATGCCACATCATGGGCACCGTCAAAATGGTTTATCGATGGCAATGCCGCCGCCGGGATTGCCGGAGCCACCGCCGACAACTGGACAGCCGTCACCGCCGAGACATACTCACTCTCACAGATAAAGGCAGACTCCAGGATTACACCCGCAAATCCTTACTGGAAATATACCGTTGCAGCGACCGTGGGCAACTACACACCCTCGAAATATATGCTCACCGGCATCTCCTCAGCCGACGATGCCTTCGCCCATGTCACCGCCCATGCCGGCACCATCAACCGCGACAAGGTGGAGCGCCGCATCATTGCCGATGCCATTGCCGGGACTGCCACCTTTGGAGGTTCCACCCTCGGCCAGGGCATCCTCGACAAAGAGACTGACGCTGAGGGATTCTTCACTTACTCGACGGACTACACTGTCCTCACTGATACCGATGGCGACGGAATGCCCGACGAATGGGAGAAGACTGCCAAGGGCCTTGACCCCAACACCCCAGACCAGAACAAGACAAACCCCGAGGGACGCACTGCCCTCGAGGTCTACCTGAACTCACTCATGGGTGAGCAGGAGTCAATGGAGTTCGGAGCGACATCGCTTGAGGTCATCAATGCAAGGCCGGCCATAACTCTCCATGGAGATATGCTCACCGTGGGCAACGAGGCCGTCGGAGCCATCGTAGAAATCTACTCGACCGCCGGAATCCTCCTCGACTCTCGCCGCATCACCTCGACAGCCACACACCTGCGTCTTGTCCAGGGACTTCAGCTGGTGCGTGTCTCAGGACACGGGCTGACTCCGGTGACACTCAAGGTGTGCCGATGAGTCACTCCTCACCCACCACACGCACATGCGCGCCGGGATAACGGAGCACCAGACATGAAGCCTCTGTGAGGACAACACCCTCTGTATTTCTCACACCCTGCTTGCGGAAGCTGATGCGCTCAGCCGCAAACGGGATGTGAGAATACTTTGATATATAGTCAGGGTCGATGATGATGCCGTTGTCAGGCATCCCGCAGAGGTCAAAGATCTCAGAGAGTTTCACATACAGTGTGCCGAACTTCGAGACAATTCTGTCAAAGTCAATGCCCCAGACAACCTTCTTGTCGCCGTCAGTGACAACTCGCACCTTGTCGAGACGGCTGAGGGCGCTGATGAGACCCGAACCGGCCAGAAGCACCTTGCGGTCAGAGCCTGAACCGAGCGTGAAGGCCATGCGAAGCATATCGTTGAGCTTATCCTCATCGAGCGATCCCACGCCATAGGTGAACTCCTTGCCCGCCTGGCGCCAGATGCCTCCGGTGAGAAGCACGTCTGAGCCTGACTGAAGGGTGAGACGCGAGCGCTCGCCGAAGAGGAACGACTTCTCCATGCCGAGGCGCATGTCGACGATGGCGCTTTCCTCCTGGTCAGAGAAGCTCCAGCCCACCTCCTTGTCAGACAGGCGCTGCAGCAGCGACTCTTCCACCTGTGCCTTGAAAATCTGGCAGAAGTTATAGTCCTTTGAGGGAATGACAGCATACTGGTCAGTCTGCACGTCGAGCTCGCCGGCCGCGCGGCCCATCCTGACAAGAGGAGCGTCCACGGAGATGGCCGAGATATCAACGCTGTCCTCCCCGTCGGGGATGACCGGAGTGACGCTGACAGTGTCCTTGTCAACCTCGTTTACATAGCATACCAGAGGAGTCTTCTGACCGTTAGGCTTTGTCACCACAACCGAGGGAAGGAGCAGTGTCTCTGAGGGAGCGATGATGCCAGGCACCTTGACCTTGATGTCGAAGGTCTCGCCGGGGCTGATGGTCTGGGCCGAGATGGCAGTCTTCACACGTGCCTCTCCGGGCTTGGAGTCGACGCTATAATATTCGACTTTCATCGACCCCGCACGACGGGCTCCCACCATACGCGAGATTTGGTCGAGAGGGGTTGAGGAAGGACGGATGCGACAGATGCGCTCATCGACATGGCTGCGGAGCAGACCGGGCTCTGCAGCGGCGGTGATTGCCGCGGTGAGCGGCTCAGAATTCAGATGTGTTGACATATAAATTGATTGGGTTGATTAGGTTGATTGGGTTGATTAGAAATCCCATGCGCTGGGACGGTGGCGAGACAGCACACGCTCCGTAGGGTCAGGATCAGTGTCAGCGCCGTCAGCAGGAGCCCTGAAGAGTTCCATGAAGCCCAGTTCAGGGCCGGGGACATCCGGGGTGGACGGCTCAGGCTGCGGAGCGGCCGGAGAGTCGGCCGGCCGAATGGTGTTGGTTATCGTTTCTTCTTCCATAATGATTGTGATTTTTGGTTGACATTGCAAAGTTACGCCCCGAAATAGGGCAAGAAAGTGCGATAATGCCGACACTCGTTAACCTTATTTATAAAGAATGATTTTATTTTAAGCCCGTTTATTTTGTTTTTAGTCCAAAAGGCATTAACTTTGCCTAAGTGAGTCTACAGACTGCAAAACGCAATCAATTCTAATTTCAAAATACCATCTTATGGAAAACGACCAGTTGTTGAAGGAAGTCACCGCACGAGCCGAGAAATGGCTCAGCGACAGCTATGACGCCGAGACCCGCGCTGAGGTCAAGAGAATGCTCGAGGCCGATGACAAGACCGAACTTATCGAATCATTCTACCGCGATCTCGAATTCGGAACAGGCGGCCTTCGCGGCATCATGGGTGCCGGTACAAACCGCATGAACATCTACACCGTCGGCGCTGCCACTCAGGGCCTCGCCAACTACCTCAAGGAGGCCTTCAAGGATCTGCCCGAAATCAAGGTTGCCGTGGGCCACGACGTCCGCAACAACTCTCGTAAGTTTGCCGAAATCGTTGCCGACATCTTCTCAGCCAACGGCATCAAGGTATATCTCTTCGACAGCTTCCGCCCCACCCCTGAGCTCTCATTCGCCATCCGCTACTTCGGGTGCCAGAGCGGCGTCAACATAACAGCCTCTCACAACCCCAAGATCTACAACGGCTATAAGGCATACTGGGAGGACGGCGCACAGATCATCGCCCCCCACGATGTAAACATCATCGACCATGTCAACCGCATCAAGGATGTCAAGGAGATCAAGTTTGAAGGCGACAAGTCGAAGATCCAGATCATCGGCGAGGATGTCGACTCAGTCTATCTCGACAAGATCAAGGGTCTCTCACTCAGCCCCGACGTCATCGAGCGCCACAAGGACCTCAAGATTGTCTACACTCCCATCCATGGCACAGGCGTAGAGCTCATCCCGCGCTCGCTCAAGAACTTCGGCTTCCAGAACATCATCCATGTTCCCGAGCAGGATGTTCCCTCTGGCGAGTTCCCCACCGTCGAGTCTCCCAACCCCGAGGTTCCCTCAGCCATGGCAATGGCCATCGCTAAGGCCAAGGAAGTGGGCGCAGACATCGTCATGGCTTCTGACCCTGACGCTGACCGCATCGGCTGCGTCATCCGCGACAACAAGGGCGAGTATGTCCTCCTCAACGGCAACCAGATTGTGATGATCCTCCTCAACTACATCATCACACGCAATCAGGAACTTGGCCTCCTCAAAGGCAACGAGTTTGCCGTGAAGACAATCGTTACCACCGAGACCATCAAGAGCATCTGCGACGCCAACAAGGTGAAGATGTTCGACTGCTATACCGGCTTCAAGTGGATTGCCGCCGTGATGCGCGACAACGAGGATGTGCTCCGCTACCTTGGTGGCGGCGAGGAGAGCTACGGCTTCCTGGCCGAGACATTCGTGCGCGACAAGGACGCAGTCTCGGCAATCTCTCTAATGGCTGAGGCCTGCGCATGGGCCAAGGACAAGGGGATGGACTTCCAGGCAATGCTCGCCGACATCTATCGCCAGTATGGCTACAGCCACGAGGTGGGTGTCAGCGTGGTACGTCCCGGCAAGACCGGCGCAGAGGAAATCCAGGCCATGATGAAGTGCTTCCGCGAGAATCCCCCCAAGACTCTTGCAGGCAGCCCCGTCGTCACAGTCAAGGACTATGCCACACTTGACTGCACGAAAGCCGACGGAACAGTGGAGAAACTCGACTTCCCCACCACATCAAACGTGCTGCAGTACTTCACCGAGGACAACTCGAAGATCTCAGTGCGCCCCTCAGGAACAGAGCCTAAGATCAAGTTCTACATGGAGGTTCACATCCCCATGGCTAAGATCGAAGACTATGACGCCTGCCAGACCGCCGCTGCAGCCAAGATCGAAGCCCTCAAAAAGGACCTCGGCATCTGACCGACAGTAACATCCTGAAATATCTCAGACCCCGCGCATCGCTCCCACAAGCCTGCACGGGGTCTGTTTTTCCATCTGATTTTTCGGCATACTCGAATAAAAATTACTAATTTTGCACCTCTGATGGATAAATTCAAGTTCATAGACCTCTTCTGCGGGATAGGCGGATTCCACCAGGCGATGACATCGCTTGGGGGCGAGTGTGTCTTCGCATCTGACATCGACCCGGACTGCCGCAAGACCTATGCCGCCAACTATGGACTCACGCCCGAAGGCGACATCACAAAGATTGAAGCATCTGAGATTCCGGCCCACGATGTACTCTGCGCCGGATTCCCCTGTCAAGCCTTCTCAAAGGCCGGGAAAAGGCTCGGATTTGACGACGACACCAAGGGGACACTCTTCTTCGACATATGCCGCATCCTTGAGCATCATCATCCGCGCTACGCCCTCCTGGAGAACGTCCGCAACCTCGCCTCACACGACCACGGCAACACATGGTGCGTCATACACGACAGGCTCGAGAGTCTCGGCTACAACCTCCTCCCCTCGCCAGTGATATTCAGCCCACACTACATTGGGATTCCTCAACACAGGGAGAGAGTATATATAATGTGTGTCCGAAAGGATATCGGGCAGATACGCCCCTTCAACTTCGACAAGGACACCATTGCAGAGTGCACCATCGACAGTATCCTCCAGGACGACAGCGAGATTTCGGACATCAGCCAATACCGCATCCAGCCGGAGATGGAAGGACTGATAGACCTCTGGAACGAATTCCTGCAGAACATCCGTGTTGAGAGACTCCCGGGATTCCCCGTGTGGTCTGACCGCCTCTGCAACCTCGATCCCGATGAGGACCTAAGCCTATATCCAAAATGGAAGCGCGACTTCATCCTGAAGAACAACCGCCTCTACACAGACAACAGACAGTTCATCGACATCTGGCTCGAGCGCGCGCGCAGAAATCCACTTTTCTTCGGTGCGAAAGCAAAACTCGAATGGCAGGCCGGCCAGACAGACTCCCCTGACATCTGGAAACAGATATTCCAGTTCCGGCCCTCGGGCATCAGGGTTAAGACAAACTCCTACTTCCCCGCACTTGTGGCCATTGTGCAGACCTCCATCATAGGCCCGCGCCGCCGTTTTCTCACTCCGCGCGAGTGCGCGCGCCTCCAGAGTTTCCCTGACTCCTTCAGCCCCGACCCCAAAACCCTCCAGGCCTACAAGCAGTTCGGCAATGCTGTGAACGTGGACATCGTCAGACACATGGCCCTGCATTTGTTTGGCTGACACGGCAATAAAAAAAGAGGGGAGTTTCACAACTGCCCTCCTAGCTTTAACCTAACTTTTTGTTGACTTTACAATTCAATTTGATAGTGATTATCCGCTGACGTCGTTTCGTAGTGCAAAGGTAATGATAATCGTAAAAACTACACTTTATTTTTTGGTTAAAATAGGTTAATAGCCCTTATCAACATGACATTTTGACATTTTGAGGTTCCAATTACCGCAAAAAAGGGTTAAATTTGCCACCATTATCTCTCAACACAGACCATGGATCAACTCACAGCTACAATCATAGCCCTAAACGAAGAGCGGAGACTCGGAGCATGCCTCGAGTCGCTCCGCGGCGTGGCCGACGAGGTAATCGTGGTCGACTCATTCTCTACAGACCGCACCCTCGACATCTGCCGCGAATATGGATGCCGCATCACACAGCGACGGTTTGACGGCTTTGGCACACAACGCCAGTATGCCACCTCCCTTGCCACTCACCGCTTCATACTCTCCATCGACGCCGACGAGGTGCTGTCTCCCGCCCTGCGCTCATCAATCATCAAACTGAAGGAGGAAGGGTTCGCCCACAGAATCTACTCTATCTCCCGCCTCAACTTCTATTGCGGATACCCCGTGAGACACTGCGGATGGTATCCCGACTATCACATCAGGCTCTTCGACAAGCGTTATGCCAACTGGAACCTCCACGATGTGGGCGAGAAAGTGATATTCCGCGACTCAGTAACCCCACAGCCGATTGACGGAGACATACTCCACTACCGATGCGAGACACGCGAGCAGTTTCAGGCCGTCACACGCTCACACGCCACCATAAAGGCCCGTGTCCTGGCTGCCACAAACGAGAGCATCCCCGCGTTCGCACCATGGCTGCATGGTCTAAAGGCATGGTGGCACACATTCATCTCTGAGGGAGGAATCCTAGAGGGAAACGCCGGCCGCGAGATTGCAGCCGAGTCATACCGAAGCGAATACCTCGCCTACTCCGCAGCGAGAAAACTTAAATGACCCAGCCCTGGCTCTCAGAGAGTGCATCACAGAATCCACATTTAGTTTTTTTATATCCAAACCTTTCGGGGATACGTTTTAATTGTGTAATTTTGCAGTTGCATTTACCTTAAAACCCCTGACAGTTCAGATGGAGACTACCACAGCGACGGGCCGCGCAGACAGCCTGGTAATCATCCCTACATACAACGAGAAAGAGAATGTCGAGGCCATCATCGGGGCCGTCCTCGGGCTCGAGCAGCGCTTCGACGTGCTCATCATTGACGACAACTCCCCAGACGGCACCGCCGCCATTGTCAAATCGCTGATGGCCAAGACTCCCGAGCGCGTCAACCTCATAGAGCGCTCAGGCAAACTGGGGCTCGGGACAGCATATATCGCAGGCTTCAAATGGGCCATCGAGAAGGGCTATGACTACATCTGCGAGATGGACGCTGACTTCTCACACAACCCCAACGACCTCATGAAACTGCGCAGCGCCTGTGTCGACGGCGCCGACGTAGCCATCGGCTCACGCTATCTCACTGGCGTCAACGTGGTGAACTGGCCCATGGGGAGAGTGCTTATGTCATACTATGCCTCACGCTATGTGCGCATCGTCACCGGCATGCCTGTCCACGACTCCACCGCCGGGTTTGTATGCTATCGCCGCCGCGTCCTCGAGGCACTGCCACTCGACAAAATCCGCTTCAAGGGCTATGCCTTCCAGATTGAGATGAAGTTCCTGGCCCACAACTACGGATTCAAGATTGTCGAGGTCCCCATCATCTTTGTCAACCGCGTGCTTGGCACATCCAAGATGAGCTCAGGCATCTTCAGCGAAGGGTTCTTCGGAGTGATGCGCCTGAAATGGAGCAGTCTTTTCACAAAATATCCTGACCACTCCAACAAAGACTGATGAGACGCCTCTATCACAACGCCGTCCTGGTCAATGAGGGGAGAATGTCCCGGGGCTACCTGGTGGCTCTCGGCGACATCATCGAGTCAGTTGGAGCGGGTGAGGCCCCCTCTGAATTCCTAAACGATGCAGACATTGAGGCCATCGACTGCCGAGGAGGCCTGCTCATGCCAGGAGTCATCGACACCCATGTCCACTTCCGCGAGCCGGGGATGACAGACAAAGCCTCCATCCGGTCCGAGAGCCGCGCTGCGCTCTCTGGTGGCGTGACCTCGTTCATCGACATGCCCAACACCAAGCCCCCCACAGTGAGCCGCGAGGCCCTGGCTGACAAGATGGAGCGAGCCTCCCGAGACTCCACCATAAACTATGCCTTCTTCATCGGGGCGACTGACACCAATCTCCTCGAGCTTCTGGACGCTGACTATACCCACACCGCGGGGATAAAACTCTTCCTTGGCTCATCGACCGGAGGCATGCTTGTCGACGACAAAGACACTCTCTCACACATCTTCGCCCAGGCTCCGGCCATCATAGCCGTCCATGCTGAGGACGAGGCCATCATCACAGCCGCCCGTGAGAGGCTCAAGGCCGAATATCCCGACGGAATCCCCGTTGAGATACACACCGATGTGCGTCCTCGCGAGGCTTGCATAGCCGCCACCCGCCTGGCTATCGAACTGGCCGAAAAGTGGGACAAACGTGTGCACATCTGCCACATCTCCACTGCCGATGAGCTCCGGCTTATCGCCGAAGCCAAGGCCCGCGGAGTCAAGGTGACAGCCGAGACATGCCCACAGTATCTTATTTTCGACCGCACAGACTTCCTCACACTCGGATCAAGGGTTAAATGCAATCCTGCCATCAAGGATGCATCTGACCGCATAGCCCTCCTGCGCGCATTGCGCCCCGGAGGAGCCATCGACACCATAGCCACTGACCATGCCCCACACCTCCTCTCTCAGAAGGAGGGCGACGCCTTGACAGCAGCCTCAGGGATGCCGATGGTGCAATTCTCGCTCCCGGCCATGCTCGACCTCATCTCCACAGACCCTGAGGCCGAGGAGATGGTCTCGCCGGCTCAGATTGTCGAACTGATGTGCCACGCCCCGGCCCGCATCTTCGGAATAGAGCGGCGTGGATTCCTGCGTCCCGGCTACTATGCCGACCTTGTGCTGGCAGAGAGGCTTCCCCTCCCCGGCCACAAGGTGACCGACGCCGACACTATGAGCCTCTGCGGATGGACCCCACTGGCCGGAAGGGTGCTGGGATGGAAAGCCACCACCCTCTCCCACACCGCCATGCCTCTTGTGTTCCGGGGCAACCTAAACAACCATGAATAACTAGAAAACAATATATCAACAATATGATTGAACAGACCAACGTGAAGACCCTCGACAAGGTTGTAGTCCGTTTCTCAGGCGACTCTGGAGACGGAATGCAGCTTGCAGGAAATATCTTCACAAACGTGTCAGCCGGGATGGGCGACAAAGTCTCGACTTTCCCCGACTATCCTGCCGAGGTCCGCGCCCCGCAGGGCTCACTCAGCGGTGTATCAGGATTTCAGGTGAGTGTGGGCGCCGACGTCCACACACCCGGCGACGAGTGTGACGTGCTTGTGGCCATGAATCCAGCAGCCCTCAAGCAGAACTACCGCTTCGTGAAATCCGGCGGCGTCATCATCGTCGATATCGACTCCTTCAAGGAGTCAGACCTCAAGAAGGCACTCTTCCAGACCCTCGACCCTTTCAAAGAACTCGACATCAAGGCTCAGATCGTCGAGGTGCCCGTCACAAGCCTCACAAAGGCCGCACTGGCAGACTCCGGAATGGACAACAAGAGCATCCTCAAATGCCGCAACATCTTTGCCCTCGGCCTCGTCTGCTGGCTCTTCGACCGCCCACTTGAGGCCGCCATCAGGATGCTCGCCGGTAAGTTTGGCAAGAAACCCGCCATACTCGAGGCTAACACCAAGGTCATCAGAGCCGGATATGACTATGGCCACAACATCCACGCCACAGTCTCCACATGCCGCATCGAGTCAGGACACACGGAGCCGGGCATATACACCGACATCAACGGCAACACAGCCACCGCATGGGGCTTCATAGCCGCCTCTGAGCGCTCAGGAAGGCCACTGTTCCTCGGCAGTTATCCCATCACCCCCGCCACAGACATCCTCCAGGAACTTGCCAAGCGCAAAGACCTCGGCGTCAAAGCCCTCCAAATGGAGGATGAGATAGCCGGCGTCTGCTCTGCCATCGGAGCCTCGTTTGCCGGCTCACTGGCTGTGACCTCCACCTCTGGTCCAGGCCTGGCGCTCAAGAGCGAGGGCATCGGCCTCGCCGTCATCGCCGAGCTCCCCCTCGTGGTTGTCGACGTGCAGCGCGGTGGCCCCTCAACAGGACTCCCCACCAAGACCGAGCAGACAGACCTCATGCAGGCCCTATATGGCCGCAACGGCGAGAGCCCCGTGGTCGTAGTGGCTGCCTCCACCCCCACAGACTGCTTCACCATGGCCTTCGAGGCCTCGAGAATCGCACTCGAGCATATGACACCCGTGATTCTCCTGAGCGACGCCTTCATCGGCAACGGCTCGAGCGCATGGCGCATACCCCAGGCCAATGAACTTCCCGAAATCCACCCGCCGCTCTTTGAGGGCGGAGAAGACTATAAGGCCTACGACCGCGACAGCGAGACCCTCGTGCGCCGCTGGGCCATCCCCGGCACACCCGGCGCAGCACATCGTCTTGGAGGCCTGGAGAAAGACTATGACACCGGCGTCATCTCCACTGACCCCATCAACCACGAGCGCATGGTCAATGCGCGCCGCGAGAAAGTGGCCCGCATAGCCAACGAGATACCCCTCCTCGAGGTCATGGAGGCCGATGGAACTGACACACTTCTCGTCGGATGGGGGGGCACATATGGCCACCTCCGCACAGCCGCCGCCGAGCTCACCGCCGCAGGCACACCCGTGGCATTCGCACACTTCAACTACATCAATCCACTCCCGGCCAACACCGCCGAGGTGCTCCGCCGATTCAAGCGCATCATCGTGGCCGAGCTCAACACAGGCATGTTTGCCGACTGGCTCCAGTGCAAATATCCCGACCTCGACATCCGCCGCATCAACAAAATCCAGGGTCAGCCATTCCTTGTCGGCGAGGTGAAGACCCGTGTCAACGAAATCATGGAGGAAAAATAAGATGGAGAACAACAACAATACCTTCAAGGCGTCAGACTTCAAGAACGCCAACCCGGTGCGCTGGTGTCCCGGCTGCGGCGACCATGCCATCCTCTCATCGCTCCACAAGGCCATGGCAAATATCGGAGTGCCACCCCACATGACAGCCGTCATCTCAGGCATAGGCTGCAGTTCGCGTCTCCCCTACTACATGGATACCTACGGATTCCACACCATCCACGGACGTGCAGCCGCCATCGCCACCGGCTTCAAGGTGGCACGCCCGGACATGACCGTGTGGCAGATCTCGGGCGACGGCGACGGCCTCGCCATCGGCGGTAACCACTTCATCCATGCCGTCCGCCGCAACGTCGACATCAACATAATCCTCTTCAACAACAAAATCTACGGACTCACCAAGGGACAATACTCCCCCACCTCAGCCCGCGGATTCGTCTCGAAATCATCCCCCTACGGGACAACCGAAGACCCATTCATCCCCGCCGAGCTCGTGTTTGGCGCCCGAGGCAACTTCTTTGCCCGCTCCATCGACGTCGAACTCAAAGTGACTGAAGAGGTGCTGACTGCCGCCGGACGCCATCACGGCACAACCGTCACCGAAGTCCTGCAGAACTGCGTCATCTTCAACAACGGCATACACAACCCCATCACTGACCGCGAGGTCAGAGCCGACCGCACCATCCTCCTGCGCCACGGCCAGAAGATGCTCTTCGGCAAGGACATGGACAAGGGTCTCGTTCGCGACGGATTCCTCCTCAAGGCCGTCACCATAGGTCAGGATGGCTACACCATCGACGACGTCCTCGTCCACGACGCCCACACACCCTCCAACTTTCTTCATCAGCAACTAGCGATGATGGATGGCGAAAGCCTCCCATTGGCACTCGGAGTCATCCGCGACGTCGACGCACCCGTCTACAATGAAGCCATCGAACAGCAGATAGCCGACGTAAGGGCGCGAAAGAACTTCACATCCCTGCGCGACATGGTTCTCGCCGGCTCCACCTGGACCATAGAGTGAACCACAGCCACAAAGTTAAAAAAACAGCCTCCGGTCACATCAGACCGGAGGTTGCTATTCATGTCCGCTCATCCCGATGAAAGCGGCTTGTGCCGTTATATCCCAAAGATAAAAGAAGCAGACTTGGAATTGCCTCCAAATCTGCCGTTGGTGGAGTATAGCGGACTCGAACCGCTCACCTCGACACTG
>JAMPAK010000001.1:0-47131 GCA_023667285.1 Muribaculaceae bacterium | reverse complement strand
AGGGCCGCGAGCGCTTCCTGCTCCACTACAACTTCCCTCCCTTCTCGACCGGCGAGGCCCGCGCACCTCGTGGCGTCGGACGTCGTGAGGTGGGGCACGGCAACCTTGCACACCGTGCACTGAAGCGCATGTTCCCTGATGATTTCCCCTATGTTTGCCGCATTGTCAGCGACATTCTGGAGAGCAACGGCTCATCATCAATGGCCACCGTCTGCGCAGGCACGCTCTCACTGCTCGACGCCGGCGTGAAGATGAAGCGCCCCGTCTCGGGTATAGCTATGGGGCTTATCTCTGACAGCGAGACTGGCAAGTATGCCATCCTCTCTGACATCCTCGGCGATGAGGACCACCTTGGCGATATGGACTTCAAGGTGACAGGCACACGCTCAGGCATCACAGCCACACAGATGGACATCAAGTGTGACGGCCTCAGCTATGAGATTCTCGAGAAGGCTCTCAATCAGGCCCGCGAGGGACGTCTCCACATCCTCAATAAAATCGAGGAGACCATCCCCGCTCCTCGTGAGGACTACAAGCCCCACGTGCCCCGCATCGTCACAATGCTCATTCCCAAGGAGCTCATCGGAGCGGTCATTGGCCCGGGCGGAAAGGTCATCCAGGGAATTCAGGAGGCATCAGGCGCTACTGTCAGCATAGACGAGATTCCCGAGGGTGGATACATCGAGGTGGCCGCATCAAACAAGGCTTCTATCGACAAGGCTCTCGAGATGATCAACGCCATCGTGGAACTGCCTGAAGAGGGCAAGGTCTACTCCGGCAAGGTGCGCTCGATTCTTGAGTTCGGTGCCTTTGTGGAATTCATGCCCAACCGCGACGGCCTTCTCCACATCTCAGAGATCTCATGGGATCGCCTTGAGAACATGGAGGCATCCGGCCTGAAGGAGGGTGATGAGGTTCAGGTGAAGCTCATCGAGATTGACAAGAAGACAGGAAAATACCGTCTGTCAATGCGCGCACTGCTCCCGAAGCCTGAGGGCTATGTGGAGCGTCAGCGCCCCGAGCGTGGCGACCGTCCCCGCCGCGAGGGCGGCGACCGCCGTGACAGGGGAGACCGTCCTCGCCGTGAGGGTGGCGACCGTCCCCGTCGCGACCGCGGGCCACGTGAGTAATCCGCCACGTTAACTCCACTCAATAAAAATCCACACCTCCGTCCCTCTCATGGGTGACGGAGGTGTTTTTTTTTTGAAAAAAACCTACTTGGCATGAACAATCATGCAGCCGGGGTGTTATAAAGGAAAACCCATCCAACCATTATGCATAAATACTTCCCTTACTCGCACATTGTCAGCAATGTATGCTCCAGCATCAAGAAGACCATCAACAAGCACATGTTTGTAGGTGACTGGCAGGTCTATGAAAACAAAAAGACCCAAATCGTGAACCGTCCCCAGGCCCAGGCCCTCATCAGCGAAATTTACTACTAGTACGTCAAAAGGAAAAAACATTGGTGCCCGGCTCTCCTCTCGAGAAGAGCCGGGCACCTCGTGTGTCAACGTTTCGGTTTAGGTCAGTTTGAAAAACAGAAACAAATACTTTTATCTATGTCTGATGCTTTTTCATCTATGTCTGAACTATGTCGGCGTCCATCACTGCCCTGCGAGATCAACGGCATAGACACCGCGCTTACCTGTAGGATAGAGTCCTCTGATAATCATGAGTTTCTCATCGCCATTGCCACGCATGATGGAACGGTAGATCTTCTCCACATCCTCAGGAGTTGAGACACGTGTGTCGTTGATTGAGACAATGATGAATCCCTTGCGCACGCCTGCGTCGGCAAACACTCCATCCTTCACCTCGGCCACACGCACTCCGTTGTCAATGCCTAGCTGCTTGAGGGTAGAAGCGTCAGGCTTGGAGAATGCACATCCGAGGTCGGCGAAATCGCCAGCCTTTGTCACAGTGGTGTTGCCCTGCGAGTTGAGGAGCTTGATCTCAATGGTGTGGCTCTTGTTGTCGCGGATATAGGTGACGGAGATCTTGTCGCCGGGACGATATTTGGCCACCTGCTCCTGGAGTTGGGCCGTGTTGTTTGTTGGGACTCCATTAACGGCGGTGATGACGTCGCCCTCCTTGATGCCTGCCTCACGCGCTGAAGAGCGTTCTGAGACTGCGGCTACATAGACACCCTTGGTGACTGCCGTGATGTCATGTTCCTTGGCGGTCTCGGCCGTGAGGTCAATGATTGAGACACCAAGCACTGCGCGCTGCACGGAGCCATACTGGCGGATGTCGCTCACCACCTTCTTGACAATCGAGGTGGGGATGGCAAACGAATATCCCGCATAGTTGCCGGTCTGGGAATAGATGGCGGTGTTTATGCCGATGAGCTCGCCATTGAGGGTGACAAGCGCGCCACCAGAGTTGCCGGGATTGACGGCGGCGTCCGTCTGTATATAAGACTCAATCCCCATGGGGCGTGAGTGAGAGGCCGAGGAAATGCTGCGCGACTTGGCCGAGACAATGCCTGTGGTGACAGTCGATGTGAACCCGAAGGGGTTACCTACGGCGAGCACCCATTCTCCTACCTTGAGCTGCTCACTGTCTCCCATGGGTATCACGGGGAGGTCTTTAGCGTCGATCTTTATCAGTGCAAGGTCAGTGGTGGGGTCTGTGCCAACCACCGTAGCGTCAAACGTACGGTTGTCGTTGAGGGTAATCTCAAGGCGCTCCGCTTCGTCGATGACGTGATTGTTGGTGACAATATAGCCGTCGGCGCTGATGATGACGCCTGAACCAAGGCCACGCTGCTGCTCCTTAGGGGGAGCCTGCTGCTGTTGGCGCGGAGATCCGAAGAAATATTCAAGGAACGGATCGTTAAAATATCCCTGCCTGCCATAGCCTTGAGGGGTCGAGAAACTTTTGATAGACACCACGCCATTGATGGTGCTCTCAGCCGCCTTGGTGAAATCAGTATGAGGGGTCACAGAGTTTGCTACAGTATAAAGGCGGCCGGCATCAGCCATCTGCTCTGCAGTGCGCGATTCAGCCCCGGTGGCTGTGAGGCTGCTCACTGCGAGGGCTGTGACTGTAGAGCTCAATATGGCAGTCCCTGCTGCGAGTGCTATTATCTTTGCTGTTGTTTTCATAATTGGTTCAATTGTGATGTTTTTTTGTAACGATTAATAAACAACCTTCTACATAATAGACTGCAAAAAGTGTGCATTGTTACATCGCCGGCCAGAAGTTTAAACTATTTTAATAGCGTCATTTTCATTTTAAGGAATATTTAGAAGGGCAGCCCTCCTTTTTGATAAAAATTTCTTAATTTTGCAATACCATGTCACGACATCTACCTCTCATCTCTGCAATACTGTCAGTCATGGCGCTTCTGGCGTCATGTTCCTCCTCGCGTCGCGCCATCCCTGTGGCCGTGGGCGATGCCACGCCCGGCCGTGATCTTTCCACATCCATCCCTCCCTACACCGACGGGCTGCATCCTCACTCAAAGTCGCTGGTAAGCGAGGCCCGTAGTTGGCTGGGAACACCTTATAAATATGGTGGCGAGGACCACACTGGGGTCGACTGCTCGGCACTTGTGATGAAAGTGTATCAGAGCGCCTTGGACATCAATGTGCCACGCTCGTCGGCTGAACAGCATGACTACTGCGCCTCCGTCAGCAAAAGCGCCCTTATCCCGGGAGATCTCATCTTTTTTGCCACAGACAAGGAGAAAAAATCTGTCTCACACGTTGGCATTTTTATAGGAGAAGGAAAGATGATTCACGCCTCAGCCTCAAAAGGGGTGATTGTAAGCGACATTAACCAGGACTATTATGTCCGCAACTTCGCAGGCGCAGGATACATAGAGCGCTACCATGCCATGCTCGGTCCCGTCGCGCCGAGGGGGGAGAAGATACTTCCCTCCCCCGTCAAGGATGTAGAGACAGCGTCTGTGGAGGTCTCACCTGAAATGCCGTCGGCCACGCCCACTGAGCCGACAGCACTTGCAACAGCCTCTGCGACAGCCACAGTTGAAATCCCGGCCACGCAAGCGGCAACAGCCACAGCAAGCGCGCCGATCATTGGGACAGTGACGTCCACAGAGACTGCAAACACGGCCGAGCCATCAGTCAGCGATGCAAGGGCCGCCGTCCTCAACTCAATTATTGAAAAAGAGATAAGATGACACCATCGCCTAATCGCTCCATACGCCCTGCCGTCCACCGCATAGGCCCCCTCTCTCTCGCTCCGGACATCATCCGTGTTCTTCCAAACGGCGTCACACTCCACATTGTAGACAACGGGCCCAATGAGGTATGCCGCCTGGGAATTGCCCTGCCTGGCGGGCAGGCCGAGTCTCCCATCCCGGGAGTATATGACGCCGTCTCGAGTCTTCTACCGGAGGGGAGCCTGCACACACCCGGGACAGGGATGGCAGAGACTCTTGAGACAAACGGGGCTTGGGTTGTCCCCACTGTCAGCACGCATCACACGCTCATCAACATCTTCTCGCTCTGCTCAGTCCTCCCGACTATTCTTCCACTGGCCCGCGAGATGGCCTTTGAACCGGCTATGGAGGATGATGCTGTGGCCAGAACCCTCCGCATGCTCAGTTCGAGGACTGCCGTGCAGCAATGCAAGGTCAACTATCGCGCCGCCAAAGCGATAGCACCACTCATATATGGGCCAGAGAATCCACTCTCAGCCTCCATTCAACCCGATGAGGTACTCTCGTTCACACCACCACAGTTGCGGGAGGCCCATATGCGCCGCCTAGACTTCACTGGCACACACATTTTCCTTGCCGGAAAGGTCTCAGCCGAGATGGTCGATGCTGTGGAGCGTGAGTTCGGCTCCATCTCCAACGGGACACGTTTTCCGCTCACCACACTCGAGTTTCCAGCTCAGCCTCAAGGGGGTGAGGTCTATGTCGATATGCCGGACTCTCTTCAGAGCGCCGTCAGACTCGCCATCCCGATGCCAGGCAGAAGCCACCCTGATTTTCTGAAAATGAGGATAGCGGCATGTGCGCTCGGAGGCTATTTCGGGAGCCGCCTTATGGCCAATATACGAGAGGACAAGGGTCTCACCTACGGCATCAACGCTGCCATCTATGGATATCCGGACAATGGTTTCCTCATCATATCGACCGAGACCGCCTGTGACAATGTCGAGGCCATTATCTCGGAGTGCGTCAGCGAGATAGAACGGCTGAAGGACCCATCGACATTCTCGGCTGACGAGATTGAGCGACTCACGAGCCATCTGCTCTCATCGCTCGCCGCGGTCCTCGACACCCCATTCCAACGCATGGACTTCCTGCAATCCACCGTCATATCAGGCACACCGTCCGACTATTTTGCCCGCCGCTACGAAGCAGACACCTCAATCACCCCTGAGAGCATAGCTGCCACCGCAGCGTCATTTTTCGACACCGGTCTCCTTGTCACCTCTGTGGCCGGCAAACAGATGCGCCGGACATAATTCTAACGAATCATTCCTGATTCATTCCCTCGCATCGTGTTATGATTTTGATTTTGTAGTTTGCAGATTAATCCGTAAATTTGCACACGCAAACCAGCCTTGGTAGTTCAATGGATAGAATGGGAAATTCCTAATTTTCAGATAGGGGTTCGATTCCCCTCCGAGGTACTTTGTTCAACTATCCGGATGCGACAAAGACACATATTCCAATATTCAGTCAGCGGTAAAAACAACAGTCACTCTATGAATCGCAAGTATCTTGCAGTAATTCTGACCTTATTTAGTTATATCGGCTCTATGTGCGCACAATCGCTTATCGGAGACTGGACCGGGAAACTGGAAATCGGGGGTGGACGGGATTTAAAGCTTGTCCTCCACATCTCTGATTCACCCGCCACAATCACTATGGACTCGCCTGACCAGGGAGCGTTCGGATTGGACTGCAATGTCCGACATTTGGACAGAGATTCCGTGAGCCTCGAGATCCCCTCTCTGATGATGAGCTACTCAGGCCGATTGGACAACAATCTTCTGGTGGGAACATTCCGGCAGGGAGGATTCAAATTACCCCTGTCATTTGAGCGCGGCTCGACAAAAGTCAATCGTCCGCAGACACCCGTCGCACCATTTCCCTACAAGGAAGAGAGCGTCAAGATTGAGAATGCACCTGAAAGCGCAGTTCTCGCCGGAACACTCACCATTCCTGAGGACTACACCCCAACTACACCAATAGTGGTCATGGTGACGGGAAGTGGCCTGCAGAACAGGGATGAGGAACTTTTTGAGCATAAGCCTTTCGCAGTCATTGCCGATTTCCTCGCCAGAAACGGTGTTGCCTCTCTGAGATATGACGACAGGGGGTTCGGCGAATCGACGGGCGATCCCACAGAAGCCACCACTGAGAATTTTGCGTCTGACGCCCAGAGCGTCATCGAATGGGTCCGAAAGCAAAACAGATTCGGCAAAATCGGACTTATCGGCCATAGCGAGGGTGGATTAATCGCCTACATGCTTGGCGCCCGCAAGAATATCCCCGACTTTATCATATCCATAGCCGGACCCGCCATCAACGGTGCTGAGATTATTGATTATCAGAATAAATCTGCCCTCATGAGGAATGGCATGCCGGAATCTATGGCTGAGGAATATGCTGTCAACGCGCGCAGAAAAATTGAAAGCGACCCCACACAGAAATGGCTGCATTATTTCCTGCAATATGATCCTGCCAAAGACCTGCAAGACCTGCAGGCACCGGCATTAATAATATATGGTGGTAAAGACAAGCAAGTCCCTGCATCGCTGAATCTTGACAAAGCCCGTCAATTGGCCCCAAACGCCATTGTCAAATGCTTCACCGGCCTCAACCATCTCATGCAGGAGGCAGAAACAGGCGACATCGAAGAATATCATAGCATCGAGCAAACCATCTCCCCCGCAGTCTTGACAGAAATACTCCAATTCATATCAGCCAACCAATAGTCCGGACTTTACCCAAATCCAGTCATGAATATGCATAAATACAATCTTGGATTCATCTCAGATAATGACATATATCAACACGTCAAGAATACTGTTGAGGCCTATCGACGTGAGATAACCCTTGAGCAGTTCAATGACAATATCATAGACCCGATAAAACTGACATTCGACGCCAAAGTATACGGAAAAACTATACAGCAGGCTGTTGAGGATGAGTGTTTCCGCCAGATTGATAAGTCAAACACCAACAAAATTGGATACTTCCATCAGAATCTATTCCGTTATGCGGGCAACGGCTGGGTGGTTCGCTCAGTCGGTTTCGATGTGGAAAATGATAGCCTCCATATATACGTTGAGATAAAGAACAAGCATAATACCATGAACTCCTCCTCATCTCAAAAAACATATATGAAGATGCAGAGCAAACTTCTTGATGACGATGAAGCGACATGTTATCTTGTTGAAGTTATCTCCAAGCACTCCCGCGATGACGCATGGCGCATATCTCTTGACGGCAAACCTTGTGAACATAAGAAGATTCGCAGAATGTCTATGGACAAATTCTATTCGCTTGTGTTTGGTGTTGAGGACGCATTCTTCAAACTTTGCTCCTCACTGCCTCAGATAATCGAAGATGTTGTCAGTGACAATCCATCACTGGCTTTGAACAACACAGTGTATAAAGAACTCACCAAGAACCACGCTGATATACTTACAAGTCTATATATCCTTGCCTTCTCTACATATGAAGGTTTTGACAATCTCAAAGTCAAATGAATAAGGACACAAAAATATCTCTGAACAACTTCGCTGACATATGCGGAGTTTCCCGTGCCACCGTCGACAAATGGATTGCCAACGGTAAGTGTTACGTTCATATTAGTGAAACCGGGCATAAATATCTATTAGCGTCTGAACTCTCTTCTTTTCCGGAAATTAGCGAAATGCTCAACTCTTCGTGGGAAGAAGAATGCATTGTCACGCCACTGCGCGAATATACATCCGTTGAACTTTTTGCAGGGGGCGGAGGTTTAGCTCTGGGAATCCACAAAGCAGGATTCAAGCATCTTCTTCTAAATGAGTTTGATAAAGATGCATGTGCAACTCTGTTGAAAAATATGCCTCATTGGAACGTGGTTCAAGGAGATATACACAACATCGACTTTACGCCATATCACGGTCATGTAGATTTTCTCTCCGGGGGATTCCCATGCCAAGCGTTCTCTTATGCAGGCAAACGTCTTGGGTTTGAAGAAACCAGAGGCACACTTTTCTTTGAACTTGCCCGTGCCGTCAAGGAGATTCAACCTAAAGTGTTTATGGCTGAGAACGTAAAGGGTCTATTAGAACATGACAATGGAAGGACTATTGACACAATTAAAGCAGTTATTGCCGAAATCGGCTATACTTTGCTGGAGCCGCGTGTCATGCGAGCCGTCTTGTATAACGTTCCACAAAAGCGCGAGCGCCTCATTCTCATAGCGATTAGAAATGATATAGCTCCCCATGTCTCTTTTTCATGGCCCTCTGTATGCGGTGACTTCCGCACACTCCGCGATGCTTTTTTTGCCGGAAGCCTTTATGACTCTGATGTTCCTGAAAGCGAAGGACAAAAATATCCACAATCCAAGGAGCGAGTCATGAGGCTTGTTCCTGAAGGAGGAGACTGGCGTAATCTTCCTCCTCAAGTTGCAGAGGAATACATGAAAGGCAGCTATCATCTTGGAGGTGGTAAAACAGGAATGGCTCGGCGACTGTCAATGGATGAGGCCAGTCTCACTTTAACATGTGCTCCTGCTCAAAAACAGACAGAGCGATGCCATCCCATTGAGACACGGCCTCTGACCGTAAGGGAGTATGCCAGGATTCAAACATTCCCGGACAACTGGGAATTCTGCGGCTCCCTTTCCGCTAAATACAAACAGATTGGAAATGCTGTGCCGGTTAATCTAGCTTGGGCTTTGGGCAGGTCGCTAATCAGATTATTCAACGATATTGAGTCAAAATTTCCTCAAGCATCTCAAGAACTTATTTTTGACGGATATATGCCTGTCAATAAACTCCATGGCATCTTTGAGGGAATGGTTTGCGACGAGCGCACCATTTACCGCAAGAAACAATCTTGATATTAGCGGAATCTCATACCCGGTCAGTCTTCGTTATGGCTGGCCGGTGATTTTTCATCGCATTTCCATGAGATTTATTTTGTGGATTCGTTTTTTCATCTTACCTTTGCGGTGTGTTAGATAACTACAACACTTCCACACCGTAAATTTTCAACTTACAGAATCATCACACAGACTATGAAACGTATCCTCATCTCGCTTGCCATTCTGATAGGGATGGCCTCAGGGGCATCAGCCCAACTGCTATGGAAAGTCACACCTCCGACAGAGAGCGGCCGCCCGTCCTATCTCTTCGGCACTCACCATGTAGCGCCCATCTCCGTACTCGACAGTGTCCCGGGACTTGCAGATGCAATTGCCTCAGTCGACATGGTGTATGGTGAGATGGATATGGCTCAGGCCCAGGCTCCTCAGTCACAGCAAATAATAATGAGCGCCGCGATGGCACCCTCTGACTCTCTGCTCACAATGGTGCTGACACCCGCACAGTTAGACTCAGCCAACGCCGTCATCAAGAAATATATGGGTCCTATGGCTGACATCAACCAGATGGCGCCCCTCAAGCCGGCCATGGTGTCGACAATGCTCGCCATGATACAGGCACAGCAACAATTTCCCGACTTCAACCCGGCCCGTCAGCTCGACGCCGAGATACAGACACGCGCCATTGCCGCCGGAAAGAAAGTAGGAGGTCTCGAGACCGTCGAGCAGCAGGCATCAATACTCTTCGGAATGCCCATAGCCCAACAAGCCGAGCAGCTCATGGAGGCAGTGCGCCAGGATGAGTTTGCCCTCGATTTCAGCCGTCGCCTCGCCAAGGCATATCTCTCCGGAGACCTCGACGCCATGCTCAGCCTCATGGAGGATCCGGTGATGGGTATGGGTGAAACATCAGAGCGGCTCATCAGCACACGCAACCTCAACTGGGTCAAGGTCATGGCCGGGCTTCTCCCCACAGCCTCGGTGCTTATAGCCGTCGGGGCCGGACATCTTCCGGGCGACAAGGGTCTCATCTCCCTTCTGCGCAACGAAGGTTTCACCGTCGAACCTGTGAAATGATAACCCTCGACAATCTCACATATCATTACGCCAAAAGCCCTGTCAACGCTATCGACAGTATCAGCGGCACACTAAGCCCCGGCATACATCTGCTCATGGGTGAGAACGGAGCCGGGAAAAGCACCCTCCTGCGGGTGATGGCCGGGCTGCTGAAACCTGACGCGGGCCGCTGTCTGCTCGACGGAGAAAACACCCTCAGCCAATCCCCGGCTCTGAGACGACGCATATTCTTCCTACCCGACAGCCTGGAGATTCCGGCACATACCATCAGGGAGTTCGCCTCATTTCATTCATGTTATTACCCAAACTTCTCTGCTGAGATTTTTGACGATAATCTCCTTGAGTACGGGTTGACCGGGATGGAGCCACTGAAAGGGATGTCGCTCGGCATGGCCGGCAAAGCCAAACTGGCCTATGTGCTTGCCCTGGGTGTAGACCTCCTGCTGCTCGACGAGCCGGCAAATGGACTCGACATCACCTCTCGCAAACAGATGCGCTCCATGATGGCCCGCCATCTCCGCGATGATCAGACCGTGATTATCTCCACCCACAGTGTGGCCGATCTCAAGGCTCTATACGACGGAGTCATCATGGTGAGCCGCGGACACATGAAAGTGTGTGCTCCCACATGGGAAATAGCCTCACGCCTCAGCTTCATATCCACTCCCGTGCCATCTCGCGCCGCCCTGTTCACCGAACAGGAGACGGGACGCTTCAACTCGATAGTGGCAGCGGAGGTTAGCGGTGCCCAGGGTGGCGATGTAGACTTCGCCCTCCTCTATTCAGCCCTCCTCTCAGAGCGCAGCGATGAGATTGTCTCACTTATTAACCAACCGAACAGCCATGCAGACTGAAGGATTCTCACTGCGGCGCTCGCTGTCGCTCTGCAGTTTCTACCGCCACTCCATAGTCAGATGGATTGGGTATGGCTCTGTCATAGTCGTGGCTTGCTATATATCATGCGCCCTTTCTGCCGGCTTGAGCAAGTTTTTCATGATGCTCTATGCCATCATGTCAGTTGTCTGCGGACTTTTCGTGTCCCTCTCACCTCTCGTCTTCAACCACAGAGACGACACACTTATGGCTCAGGTGCCGGTGACGCCCATGGAGAAGATGGCCTTCTATATGGGCCTTACTCTTATCTCCTTCCCCCTGCTCTTCACCTCCGAATGGTATCTTATCTGCTTTGTGGGAGGATGTTTCCTGCCTGTAGGCAATCTGTCATTCTGGTCATTTGACGTGCTCATCGAGATGGCGGGCCCGGTCTACTCCCCCTATCCGAAGGCATTGGTTTACATCAACGGAATCATACAGACAGCGTTCTCCGTGATTCTCAGCCTATGGATAGTGTTCCACACACGGCGGGCCAGACGCACAATGCGACTAATCCTAATCTTTTTCGGCCTGTATTTCTGCATAGGGCTACTGTCAGGCATCATAGGGTTCTGCATCGGTTTCCACGATGGATTCTATGAAATGAGCAACGACCCCGAGAGGATGGCAGAGGAGTTCAGCACATGGCTTTATCCCACGATGATTGCCATCAATATCACATGGCTAGTGGTGGCCACGATCCTCATTCGTTCCATCTATCGCAAATTCAAAATGGCGTGAGCATGGAGTTCAATCAAGACCGCCCCATATATCGACAGATTATCGACTACTGTTTCGGCTGCATCCTCACCGGCCAGTGGACTCCTGGAGAGAGGGTCCCTTCCGTCAGGGAGATGGCCGTGACAGTGGCTGTCAACTCACACACAGTCCTTAAAGCCTACGAATATCTGCAGGACCATGACATCATCACACCTCGCCGCGGCATGGGATTCTACCTCTCCAACGACGCACTGGTGAAGGTCAACGCCGCCCGTCGGGAGGAATTTTTCACCACCACCCTCCCCGCTCTCCGCAAAGAGATGTCACTCCTGGGCATCTCCATCGATGAACTCATCGACCATCTTGCTCATCCACAGGGTCCGGGAGAACAGTGACACGCGAATCCTTGTCGACCATCCGGCGGACACGCACTATGTCCTCATTGTGCATACGCATACACCCGTGGCTCCTCCGCCCTGGGACAGATGATGGCGAATTCGTCCCATGGATCCCTATGCCCCAGAACCCCGGAGTGATGAGCGATATGAAGAATGGACCGTAACACTTGTCGTTCGTGCCCTTATATTTCCAATCGGTGGAATTATATACCCCGTGGATGCGGAAAGTCCCCTCAGGTGTACGCCAGTCGTCAGCCTTGCGTTTCTGGCCACGCTTCAATGACGCACACACCCGATAGCGGCTGAGCGTGTCGCCAAAAACATTGATGACATACAGGCGCGTATTAGGCTTGTCGACAACTACATTCTTGGGAATCCTCATGCGCCCCGGCGCAGCCGACACCGGAGAATCTATGAGTTCCCATCCATCAGGATCAGGAAGGCGGGGGGTGAGAGTCCTCTCATAGCCACACAGCATCTCCTCGACAGCATGGCTGAAGCCGGAATCTGTCTCAGCCGAGGCTGCCGCAGACACCATCAGAGTGACCATCAAGGCATAGAAGCGCCTGAAAGGGTTCTCGCTATATATTTTGGGAGAGCGTTTCATGATGCGAATTTACACATTTTTCAATAACCATGCCGTGACTTTGCAGAAAAATATGTATCTTTGCACGCAATAAATCCAATTCCTGTATGTCATTTATTGCTGATAGAGTAAAAATGGACGGACTGACATTCGATGACGTCCTTCTGATTCCGGCTTATTCGGAAGTCCTCCCCCGCGAAGTCAATCTTTCCACACGTTTTTCCCGCAACATCACGCTTAACGTCCCCATCGTGTCTGCCGCCATGGACACCGTGACTGAGTCGGCTCTAGCCATCGCCATTGCGCGCGAGGGTGGAATCGGTGTGATACACAAAAACATGCCTATAGCCGAGCAGGCCCGTCAGGTCCACGCCGTTAAACGTGCGGAGAATGGCATGATATATGACCCCGTCACAATTAGACGTGGCTCAACCGTGTCCGATGCCCTCAATATGATGAAGGAATACCATATCGGAGGTATCCCCGTGGTCGACGATGACAGAAAACTTGTCGGCATTGTCACCAACCGAGACCTCCGGTTTGAGAAGGATCTCACACGTCCCGTCGATGAGGTGATGACCTCTGAGAACCTCATCACGACAAATCAGTCAACAAACCTCGAGGAGGCAGCCCAGATTCTTCAGCAACACAAGATAGAGAAACTCCCTGTAGTCGACTCTGAAGGGCGGCTCGTAGGGCTTGTCACATACAAGGACATCACTAAGGCTAAGGATAAACCTTTCGCATGCAAGGACCGTCTGGGGCGCCTGCGCGTGGCAGCCGGCGTGGGTGTCACCAACGACTCCATGGAGCGTGTCGACGCCCTGGTTGAGGCCGGCGTTGACGCCATTGTCATCGACACTGCCCACGGCCACTCCAAGGGTGTCATAGGCACTCTGAAGGCCATCAAGGCAAAATATCCTGACATCGACGTAGTCGTAGGCAATATCGCCACAGGTGAGGCCGCCCGCTATCTCGTCGACAACGGCGCCGACGGCGTCAAGGTAGGCATAGGCCCCGGCTCAATCTGCACCACACGCATCATTGCAGGTGTTGGCGTCCCCCAGCTCTCAGCCGTTTATGATGTGGCCAAGGCCTTGAAGGGAACAGGCGTACCCCTGATTGCCGACGGCGGCATCCGCTACTCAGGCGATATCGTCAAGGCTCTCGCAGCCGGAGCATACTCCGTGATGCTCGGCGGCATGCTGGCCGGAGTCGAGGAGAGCCCCGGCGACACAATCATCTACAACGGCAGAAAATACAAGTCATATCGCGGCATGGGCTCTCTCGAGGCTATGGAGAAAGGCTCGAAAGACCGCTACTTCCAGGCAGGCGAGACAGACACCAAGAAACTCGTGCCGGAGGGCATAGCAGCCCGCGTCCCCTACAAGGGGAACCTCTACGAGGTGGTCTATCAGATGCTGGGTGGTCTCCGTTCAGGCATGGGCTACTGCGGAGCCAAGGACATCGACGCGCTCCACGACGCCAAGTTCACCCGTATCACCAATGCAGGTGTGGCAGAGAGCCATCCCCACGATGTAGCCATCACAAGCGAGGCTCCAAACTACAGCGCCTCGAGCCGCTGACCCTCAGACACACTCTGATTCCCTATATAAATGCACAATTCATCACAAGTGGATTGTGCATTTCGCAATAAATAGAGCAATCCAACGTTCTATATATCGTAGACAAGTTAAAAAATCATGAAAAAATGTTTCCTCCCGGCGGCCCTGATTGCCGCTGCCATCTCAGGAGCCACTGCGGCCGCGCCTCAGAACGACCCCACAGTGATGACAATCAACGGCCGAGACATCAGCCGGAGTGAATTTGAATACCTGTATAACAAAAACAATCTCCAGCAGGAGAAGCCACAGAGCATAGACGAGTATCTCGACATGTTTGTGGTATATAAACTCAAGGTAGCCGATGCTGAGGCCGCAGGAATCGACACCACCGCAAGTTTCGTCAAGGAACTCGACGGCTACTGTGCCGACATCTCCACACCATTCCTGACTGACACCATTGTCCGCGAGAAACTCATCAGCGACGCCTGGAACCGCATGCAGACCCTCCGCAAGGTGAGCCACATCATGCTTCCAGTAGGCACCACTCAGGCCGAGCGCGACGCCAACCGCCTCAAGCTCGACTCCATCAGGAACGCCATCATAGCCGGCGCAGACTTCGCCGAGATGGCCAAGAAATATTCCTATGACCGCTCCGCCGTCCAGAACGGAGGCAGCATGGGCTATTTCACCGCCGGACGCTTCCCCTACCCCTTTGAGAAGGCATCATATGACACCCCCGTCGGCCAGGTCTCAGATGTGATTGACGACGCCCCCTACGGCTGGCATATTATCCAGGTTGTCGATGAGAAGCCCAATCCCGGTCTCGTCCACGCCCGCCACATCCTCAAGATCACTCAGGAGAAATCTCCCGAGGAGATAGCGGCTCAGAAAGCAGCCATCGACTCCATCTACACTCTGCTCAAGAACGGCGCTGACTTCGCAGCCCTCGCCACTGCCGAGAGCGAGGATCCAGGCTCTGCGGCCAATGGGGGCGACCTTGGGACATTCGGCGTCGGTGTCATGGTTCCCGATTTTGAGAACGCAGCCTTCGCCACTCCGGCCGGCTCCTTCTCAGAGCCCTTCCTCTCACCATTCGGATATCACATCGTCATGGTCGAGGAACACAAACCCCTTGGCACTCTTCAGGATAACCGCAGCAAGATTCTATCTTCAATCATGCGCGACAACCGCAAGGAGATGCCCCGACAGGCCCGCATAGCCGAACTTCAGGCCAAATGGGGATTCTCTATGGACAACGAAGGTCTCGGCAAGGTGCGCCTAGCCATGGCAGACAAAACCGATGCTGAGGCATTCAATGCCGTAGACCCCTCAACAGTCGTAGGCATCACACCTGACGGCACCATCAAGGCCTCACAGGTCCTGGCTGAGATTCCTGAAAGCACCCGCGAACGCGACCGTGACCCGTTTGCCACTTTCGAGCGTCAGGCCAAGGCCCAGTTAGAGCTCGCCACAGTCCGCTACGGCCGCAAGGAGTTTGCCAAGGAGGATGCAGCATACCGCAATCTTGTCAACGAATATCGCGACGGCATACTGCTCTTTGAAATCTCAAACCGTAAGGTGTGGGACCGCGCAAACAAAGATACAAAGGCTATTGAAGACTACTTCAACGCTAACCGCGCCAAGTATGCCACATGGGACCGCCCCCGCTTCAAGGGCTATGTAGTCCTCGCCACCACCGACTCCATTGCTTCAGCCGCCAAGGGGTATCTGGCCACCCACAAGGTGGAGCGCGACTCGCTCGTGAAGACTCTCCACGATGTGTTTGGCACCGATGTCAAGGTTGAGCGCGTTGTCACCGCCAAGGGTGACAACAAGATTGTCGATGAGATTGCATTCCAGGGCGAGAAAGCAGACCCCGTGGGCAAGTGGGCTGCATGGTTCCCCTACGACTACCGCATCATCGAGCAGCCCGTCGAGGCCTCCGACGCCAAGGCTGCTGTCTCTGCCGACCTTCAGCAGGCTCTTGAGGAAGAGTGGGTGAAGTCCCTCCGCAAGAAATATAAGGTCAAACTAAACAAGAAAGAACTCAAACGGCTCTCCGAGGAGAAATAAAAGATATACCCGGGGGATGCGGTAAAGCCGCGTCCCCCTAATCTATATCCCCCCGAAACCATAACCCTCCATGAAAAGACTTTCCCTCATCATCGCCATAATCATAGCCACGATGGCTATGGCTCTCCAAGCCGACACTAAGCCCTGGCAGCACGGCCCACTCCGCGTGAGCGACAACGGCCTCTACCTGCAGCACACTGACGGCACCCCATTCTTCTGGCTTGGCGACACCGGCTGGCTCCTCCCAGAGAGGCTCGACCGCGATGAGGCAGGCTACTATCTGGACCGCGCTGCCGCCGCCGGCTTCAATGTGGTTCAGGTGCAGACCATCAACGGGATTCCCTCCATCAATGCCTACGGACGCCTCTCCCACCCCGATGGATGGGACTTCTCAAACATCGATAAGCCCGGCGAATATGGCTATTGGGACCATATGGACTTCATCATATCGGCCGCCGAGCGCAAGGGGGTCTACATAGGTATGGTTTGCATCTGGGGCGGACTGGTCAAAGCCGGACTTATGGATGTGGAGCAGGCCAGGGAATATGGCAAATTTCTTGCCGAGCGCTATAAGAACCGTCCAAACATAGTGTGGATTATCGGAGGAGATATCCCCGGCGACACAAAGACCGAGGTGTGGGACGCACTGGCTGAGACCATACGCGCCATAGACCCCGACCACCTCATGACCTTCCACCCACGCGGGCGCACCACATCGGCCCGTTGGTTCAATACTCGCCCCTGGCTCGACTTCAACATGTTTCAGAGTGGCCACCGCCGCTATGGACAGCGCATGGGCAACAAGGAATATCCCATCCCCGATGGCACCGAGGAGGATTCATGGATGTATGTAGACTCTGTCCGCTCTTATCATCCCGTCAAACCGGTGCTCGATGGCGAGCCAAGTTATGAGGATATCCCTCAGGGACTCCATTCCAATGATGAGCCACGCTGGACAGACAAGGATGTGCGCCGCTATGCATACTGGAGCGTTTTCGCAGGCTCATGCGGTCACACCTACGGCCACAATGCCATCATGCAGTTCGCCCGTCCCGGCGTCGGCGGCGCATACTTTGCCGACGGCGAGAAGAAGCCCTGGTACAAGGCGCTGAAAGATCCCGGCTACAACCAGATGATCCACCTGAAGCGGCTCATGCTCACACTGCCTTACTTTGACCGTGTGGCAGACCAAAGCCTGGTGCGCGACAATGGCGAGCGCTATGAACGCCTCCTGGCCACCCGTGGCAACGACTACGCGCTGGTCTACAACCACACCGGACGACCCATGGACATCGACCTGTCCTCAATCTCAGGAAAAACCAAGAATCTGTGGTGGATGGATGCGGCTTCAGGCACCCTCACATATCTTGGAACCGCCACAAAGGATGCCCGCCACACTCCTTCCGATGACCGCGACGGTGTCCTTATTGCCATAGATTCATCCAAGGACTATATCAGTCCCGCTCAGACCACCCTCTCCCCCACACCCACTCCCATCGACACCACAAATCTCACGGAGTGAACCTACTAACCTAAATAGCAAAAAATGCATATAATCATACTCTCAGGTGGTTCAGGCACACGCCTTTGGCCACTCTCAAACGATGCCCGTTCCAAGCAATTCCTGCGTCTTCTCGACGGCGAGAACCCCGGCGAGCGCGAGTCAATGGTGCAGAGAGTTGTCAGACAGCTGCGCTCAGCCGGCATAGGCGATGACATCACTGTGGCCACCAGCGCCTCCCAGCGCGACTCCGTAGTGTCACAGTTAGGCTCCGGGGTCGACATCATCACCGAGCCGGAGCGCCGTAAGACCTTCCCGGCCATATGCCTGGCCTGCGAATACCTGTCGGCCGAGCGCGGGTGTGATGACAGCGATGTTGTCGTGGTGCTTCCGTGCGACCCCTTCACCGGCCAAGGCTACTTTGAGAGCATCAAACAGATGGCCCGCGGGGTCGAGGACGGCATCGCAGACATGATGGTGATGGGCATCAGACCCACATATCCATCGGAGAAATATGGCTACGTTGTGCCAGAGCCAATTCCTCTGAGAGGGGGGATTTTCCCCGTAAGGCGATTCACAGAGAAACCCGACGCCGCCACAGCCCGCCATCTCATAGAGGAGGGGGGCAAGTGGAATGCAGGTGTGTTTGCCTTCCGTCTCGGTTTTGTCAGGAAGATAGCTGCCCGATATGTCAAAGCCGGCTCACTCAAGGAACTTAGAGAACATTATGCCGACTTCCCCAAGATAAGTTTCGACCATGAGGTGGCAGAGAAAATCAAGAATGTCGGCATGGTCGAGTATCACGGCGAATGGAAGGACCTGGGCACCTGGATCACACTGACCGACGAGCTGACCTGCCGGGAGTATGGCAACGTCATCACAGACGGCACAGGCATGAACACCCATGTGTTCAATGAACTGGGCATACCCGTGGTCTGCATTGGCACCAGAGACCTTGTTGTCGCAGCCTCGCCCGACGGCATAATCGTGACTGAGAAGAGCAAGAGCGAGAACATAAAACTGTATGCCGACCGCCTCCGGAACCGCCCCATGTATGAGGAGCGGCGCTGGGGTACATACAAGGTTATTGATTCCATCGAGTTTCCCGACGGTTATTGCGCTCTCACCAAGCAACTCACTCTCAACCCCGGCTGTTCCATCAGTTATCAGCGCCACTCATGCCGCAATGAGGTGTGGACCTTCATAGACGGCGAGGGGGAGATTGTCATCGATGGCAAGCGCCGCAATGTGAGGCGTGGTGAGACCGTGGCGATTCCCAAGGGTGTGATGCATGCTCTCCGGGCCACAACAAGCCTCACATTCATTGAGGTGCAATCAGGCTCCAACCTGATTGAGGAAGACATCGAGCGCTTCGAGTGGGAATGGTGAGTACTCCTCAGAGCCTGCCTTCATCTGAATAGGAATAGGACTTGTCGCGGGCTATGATGACATGGTCGAGCACCCTGATGTCAAGCAGCGCAGCCCCCTCCTTGATCCGGCGAGTCAGAGTGTCGTCCTGGCCCGATGGCCTCGGATTTCCCGAAGGGTGATTGTGCACAAGGATTATGCCCTCCGCCAGACAGTCGAGCGCGCGTTTCAACAGGAGTTTCACATCGACCACCGTGGCGGCCGTCCCACCCTGCGACACGCAACGCCTGTAGGTCACACGGTTTGAGCGCGAGAGTGTCAGCACCCAGAACTCCTCATATTCCAGATGTTCGAGCAACGGCTGCATTATCCTCACGACATCGGCGCTCGAGCGTATTGCCGGATCCTCGTTGAGCGACGCTTGCTCCCTGTTGCGACGCCCCAACTCAAAGGCGGCTGCGAGGCTCACAGCCTTGGCAGGCCCCACACCTTTATATTTCCTCATCATCTCGTCCATCGACAGACGGGACAGTTTGTCAACGCGCTTGTCGCAATCATTGAGGATGGCACGGGCCATGTCTATGACAGACATTCCAGGAAGTCCACCACCAAATATGATGGCGATAAGTTCGGCGTCGCTCAGTGAGCGAATGCCTTGAGTGAGCGCCTTCTCGCGAGGCTTATCGTCGTCGCAAAGTTGACGGACAGGTATCGAACTGAAATCCATGACGTTGAGAGTATGCAAGTGTGTTATTTGCCTTTTCGGATTAGTATTTCCTCATTGATGTCGCGGCCGCGGCCCAGAAGTATCTTGCTGACATATGCTTTGATAAAGCCTGTCCCATATCCCACTATCTGGATGACACTGGCGGGGACAGCCTTGAGGGCAATGAGCGGGGAGCGTGTGGAGATCCAGGCCGTGATGAAGATGGCCAGAAGGTAGACTCCCAGCGGAAGCAGACACCAGGGAGTGACAAATATCCCTAACAGGAGTAGCGTCAGCCCGATTATGACGGCAAGGGCCGGCAGGGTGTGGACCAATTTCATTGATCCCGGATAGAGGAGTTTGAGCGTGATGCGCGACATGCCGAAAACATGCACCTGGCGAAAGAACTTCTTAAAGTCAACCCTGCGCTTGTGATAGACTTTGGCCGGACGGATCAGCCCGACCTCAAATCCGGCCTGAAGAATGCGTTTGCTCATGTCGATATCCTCCGAGAACATCTCTCGGAACCCACCCACACTCTCATAGACTTCGCGTGTGAATCCCATGTTGAATGTGCGGGGTGTAAACTTCTCCATGCTTCGCTTCCCTCCACGGATTCCTCCGGTTGTCAGGAAGGAGGTCATGGCATAGTTTATTGCCTTTTGAGTCGTGGTGAATGAGTCGTGGGCGGCATCGGGCCCCCCGAAGCAGTCGAGCGGTGTCTTATCCAACTCGCGCGACAATACCTCGAAATAGTCAGGAGGGATGACACAGTCGCTGTCAAAGAATATAAACCAGTCTCCCGTGGCGCGCTCCATGCCATAGTTTCGCGCTATGGAGCGCCCCTCGTTGGACTTATAGTAATACTGTATCCTCATTTCAGGATAAGCGCTCACTATTTCCTTACAAGGATCTGTCGACCCATCCTCCACAACCACCAGTTCGAAGTCCTTCATGGTCTGAGCATTTAGGCTCTCTATGAGGTCGGTCATCTCGTCAATACGGTTGTAGACGGGCACTATCACTGAAAATCGAGGGTTCTTATCCATAGCCATCGGTGAGTCATCAACTCATTCGGTTCTTATAATCCTGATAATCAAATTGGCGCAGATACTCGCACTCGCCGTCACTCTTACATAACACTATGGCAGGGTGTTGTATGCCGTTGAACATGGTGGTCTTCACCGAGGTGTAGTGGTTCATATCCTCCAGCGTGAGGCGCTCACCTTCTTGGAGTTCATGAGGGAATGTCCAGTCACCCACATAGTCACCGCTCAGACATGAGTTGCCCCCCAGGCGATAGACCGGGAGACCGGGCGCCTCATCGACGCTCTCAGTGATGGCCGGCTTGTAAGGCATCTCCAGACAATCAGGCATATGGCATGCAAACGAGGCATCAATGATAGCCGTACTCACCCCCTGATTCTCTACTACATCCAGCACAGTGGTGATAAGGTCGCCCGTGCGCCACATGAACGCGCTTCCGGGTTCAAGCACCACCTTGAGCCACGGATAACGGCCACGGAAATCCCGGAGAACACTGATGAGATGTGGGATGTCATATCCTTCGCGTGTCATCAGATGTCCGCCTCCGAAGTTGACCCATTTCAAGCGCTTTAACCATTTGCCGAACTGAGCCTCAAAAGCCTCAAGCACCTTGACCAGGTCATAAGAATTGCTCTCACAGAGCGCATGGAAGTGCAGCCCCTCCAGACCATCAGGCAGACCTGTCCTGTCAAGGTCATCGGCTGTTACCCCGAAACGCGATCCCGGAAGCGCCGGGTTATAGATTTCCGTCTCGATGACCGAACACTGGGGATTCACCCTTAGCCCGGGCGACACCCCGGCTCCAAGTGCCCTCATGCCATATCTGGAGAACTGAGACAGAGAGTTGAAGGTGATATGTGAGGCCCGTGATAGGAACTCATCTATAGTCGCTTCCGTATAGACCGGACAATAGACATGAGCCTCTCCACCTAGTTCTTCATTCCCAAGCCGGAGCTCGTTGAGCGAACTTGCCGTGAAGTCACGGTTATACTCCCTGACAATGGGAAATGTGCGCCACAGGGCATTGGCCTTGAAGGCCATTATGATGTTTACCCCCGCCTCGCGCTCAACTAGGTTGATGAGCGAGAGATTGCGGCGGATGCGTTCCTCATACACCACATAGAACGGTGTCGGAATATCGTTGATTCTCATAATATCTCGAATTTGGCAAATTTGAGAAGAAGCACTTTCTCTCCGTCGTTCTCAAAGTTGACGGCTATGCGTGCCCCCACAGATCCCTCTGGGAGGAGGGCTGTGATGACCCCTTCGCCGAATCGCGGATGCCTGATGTGCATCTGCTCTCTCAATTCACTGATAGTGTGTGAGTCTACCGCTCCTGATCCCTGTGGTGACTTAGGACGGCGCACCTCCTCAATAGGACGGGCCGACCCCATCATTGAGCGGGAGATACGTGAGAAATCAGGCTTTGGAACCGGCTTTGGAGCCGTCAGGTCTGTCCCGGCACCCTTCAGGCAGTTTCTGTCTATCTCCTTGAGGAAAGGGGAAATGGTTGTGTTCATATACATCCCGTTGCGGAAACGCTGGGTGGCATAACTCATCATGCAGAAGTTTCTCGCTCTGGTCATGGCGACATAGAGCAGCCTTCTCTCCTCCTCGATCTCAGAGACAGATTCCTGAGCCATCGACGATGGAAAGAGCCCATCCTCTACGCCTACAATGAAGACATTGTTAAACTCCAGTCCCTTGGCCGAGTGAGCCGTCATCAGCGTCACCCTGTCCTCTGAGCCTGAGTCGTCTGAGTCCTGGTCTGTGGCAAGAGAGACTGTGGTGAGATAGCCTGACATGCCGAGATTATCCTCACCTGACTCACGAGTGGTCTCCACGAACTCTCTGACACTGCTGATAAGCTCGTTGATGTTCTCCTTCTTCGCCACATTCTCAGGGGTCGAGTCCGAGTCATACATATTGAGAATCCCTGTCCTTTTCAGAATATTGAAGGCAAGCACATCTGCAGGCACCTTCTCGTCATCCATGTTCAGAAACTCCTCTATCAGACCTGCAAAGGCTGAGAGTTTTTTTCGTGCCGCCCCCTTGACCTCAGCAGGTATGAGTTCTGGAGTGGTGATGAGATACCACAGTGAGCACCCATGGCGGAAAGCCGCTCGCGTCAGTCGGTCGACAGTAGTCTCCCCTATTCCGCGGATGGGATAGTTGATCACCCTGCGCATTGCCTCATCATCATCGGGATTCACTGCCAGGCGGAAATATGCCAACGCATCCTTCACCTCCTTGCGCTGGTAGAACGACAGCCCTCCGTAAATCCTGTAGGGGATGCTGCGTTTGCGCAGCGACTCCTCGAGCACACGGCTCTGGGCATTCGTGCGATAGAGTATTGCAAACTCACTGAATGGGTCGCCCGAGGTAGTGCGCCGCTGCGAGACGCGCGCTGCCACCTTGAATGCCTCCTCCATGTCCGTGTAGCATTTCACCACCTCTATTCTCTCGCCCCTGGCGTTCTCTGAATACACCTTCTTGGGCAACTGGTTGCGGTTTCGGGCTATGAGGCTCCCCGCAGCGTTGACTATATACTGTGTGGAGCGATAGTTGCGCTCCAGTTTGAAGGTCTCGAGCGTGGGAAATTCCTCATGCAGATTCAGGATATTGCCTATATTGGCTCCGCGGAATGAGTAGATGCTCTGCGCATCATCGCCCACCACACAGAGATTCCCGCGGCTTCTCACCAGTTTCTCGACTATGCGGTGCTGGCAGGCATTAGTATCCTGATACTCATCAACAAGGACATACATGAACCGCTCCTGATACTGCTCCAGGACCTCAGGATGCTCATCGAAGAGGACATTGGTGTAATAGAGCAGGTCATCAAAATCCATGGCTCCTGACGCCTTGCAGCGGTCGCGATATATGCGATAGATCATCGCAATCTTCGGACGCCCGGCCTTAGCATCGGCCGCCATCATCGAGCGGGACTCGGCATATGCCTCCGGCGAGACCAGAGCGTTCTTGGCGTTTGAGATCTCTCCAAGGACAGTGGCCGGCTTATATATCTTATCGTCGAGCTCAAGTTCCTTCACAATGCTCTTGATGAGATTGCGCGAGTCGGTGGTGTCGTAAATGGTAAAGTTGTTCTTGAACCCCAGCAGAGGCGCATGAGCGTGGAGAATCTTGGAGAAGATGGAGTGGAAAGTGCCCATCCATAGTTTTGAAGCAATCTCCTCACCCACAAGTTTCTCTATGCGCTCTCGCATCTCCCTGGCCGCCTTGTTGGTGAAGGTCAGGGCGAGTATGCGCCACGGAGGTGTCTCCATGTTGAGCAGATGGATTATCTTATAGGTGATCACACGGGTCTTCCCCGACCCCGCCCCGGCTATGACGAGCTGAGGGCCATCGAGATACTCGACAGCCGCCCGTTGCTGATCATTGAGTTGACTGAGATAATTTTCGTCAGTAAGTTTCATCAATCCTTGAATTCCTTGACCTTCAGATGGTCGCCGGTATCGTTGACAATGGCGCGATAGTAACGCTCATCATATCCGGGGAACATTGGCGACGGACACATCCCCTCAGGGGTGCGCTCAAATTCCCCATCCTTCTCGCGTTTCACATTACCATCGAGATATTTCACAAACAGATAGTCGCCCAGCGCCTTATAGTTCTTCAGATAGCGCGCGGATGCCATCTCCGTGTGAGCCTGCAGAGCCTCAGCCGCCTCAGCGGGACTAACAGAGGCAAGGACAGTCTTGAGCGAGTCGACCTCAGCCTCCAGACGGCTCTCTTCGGCCTTCTGGACACGCCTGATGTCAGGAATCATCTGAGAATAACGGTTGTAAGCCTGATTGGCCACATAGTTGTTCACCCAGAAGGCTGCATCCCACGAGAGGGTCAGGATATCCCCGTTGCCCACGGCAAACTCCCGGGGCACCTTTGTCACAGCACTGTAGACCGGGACATAGACACATGTATTGGTGTCGTCAACCCCAAACCAGAGGATCCCCTTCATCCCCTCAGGATGAGAGGCATTCATCTGAGAGACAAGCGAGAAACCAGTCTGCTGTGTGGCGGTGGCGCGCTCGTTGAGATACTCCACGCCATCCACCTTGAATGTCATGGGCCTCCAGCGGTAAGGCACTTTATAGGGGCCGGCTCCCACATCCTTGGTCATATCCATGGGTGTGTCCTCAAAGTGGTCGCGCATGGCCCACTTCATATCGTTGACGCTCACCTTGCGGTCAGGCTTTACACAGAAGGGCATCACCTCCCCCTCCGACTCAAGAATCCAGGGCAGATACTTGTCCATTCCGTCGGCAAATCGGTTGAAATAGCTCCACACACGCCCGTCACATCCACGGGTTGCTGTGCCGTCGATGACTCCATAGGCCGTCGAGAATGAGAAATCCTCGTCTTTCCCGTCATAATAACCCATCTTGCGTGCAAAGTCTATCACATCCGGCGAATAGATGCAGTTCTCCTTATCCTTAAGCGGGAAGCGATGGATGCGTGGGAAGTTGGCATGGCCTGAGATGCAGTCGTCAGGCACCCTGCGGGCCACCCAAACAGCACCCTTCTCCTTTCCACCCTTGCCTATCATCTCCATGATCCACACCTCGTTGGGGTCAGCGATGGTAAACGACTCTCCCTCGGAGCAGTAGCCATACTCGTTGACAAGATCGGTCATTATCTTGAGAGCCTCAGGTGCCGTCTTGGCGCGCTCGAGAGTGATGTAGATAAGCGAGCCATAGTCTATAAGCCCTGTTGTATCAGCCAGTTCCTCGCGGCCGCCCCATGTGCTCTCCACAATCGTGAGTCCATGTTCGTTCATATTGCCGAGGGTCGTATATGTCACCTCAGCCTGTGGAATCTCACCAAGATACTTACCCGTGTCCCACTCGACGACTTTTCTCATCTCACCGGGCTGATGCTTGCCTCCGGGAGTGTTGTAGAGTTCGCCATAGAGGGTATGGGAGTCAGCGGCATAGGTGACAAGCACCGAGCCATCAGGGGTGGCGTTCTTTCCTGCCACCAGACTTGTGCAGGCCATCACCCACGAGGGGACGGCCATGGCCAGAGCCGTTAGTGTAGTTGCTAATTTCATCTGCTGTTTACTGATATATGTTGCAAAAATAGCGATTTTTTTGCAGATTCTTGAAGATTTCACATCTTTTCACTACCTTTGTCACCAACGCGATTCGACATACATACACTCAACAAAAAACTCATAAGGCAATGAATCTGAACGGACGACGTGAGAGTTCCAACGTCAGCGACCAGCGTGGGCGTCGCGGTGGAGGTCCCGGACTGAAGATAGGCGGCGGCATAGGGGCCGTCATCATCGCAGCGATAATAGCATGGATATCAGGAGGAAGCCCGCTCGACATACTGTCATCGGCCGGCGGTCAGCTGATGGGCGGCGACACTTCGACCGAGATGGCCTCTGACTACACCCCCTCTGAGCAGGAGGAGGAACTGGCCGAGTTCTCGCGCAAGATTCTTGCAGGAACGGAAGATGTCTGGACAAAACTCTTTGCCGAGCAGGGACTTGAGTATGAGCCACCAACGCTAGTGCTGTTCACAGACGCCGTCCGCTCCGGCTGCGGCAACGCATCGTCGTCCACAGGCCCCTTCTATTGCTCGGCCGATGAGAAACTCTACATCGACCTCTCCTTCTTTGCCAACATGAGACGCGACCTTGGCGCCGACGGAGACTTTGCTTACGCCTACGTCATTGCTCACGAGGTGGGTCATCATGTGCAGCATCTTCTTGGCACCCTGGGAGATGCACACGCCCGCATGAGCCGCATGAGCGAGGCTGACGCAAACAGACTCAGTGTGGCCATCGAGCTCCAGGCCGATTATTATGCAGGGGTGTGGGCTCATCACGACAACCTGATGTTCGGCTCGCTCGAGGATGGAGACCTCGAGGAGGCAATCGACGCCGCACAGAAAATCGGCGACGACTATCTACAGAAGAAAGCCCGCGGCTATGCCGTCCCAGACTCATTCACGCACGGCACATCCGCTCAGCGCATGGAGGCCCTCCGCTCCGGACTCCGCACAGGACGCTTCCCTCAGCAGTAATAGCGCGGCTTGGTATAAGTGAATCATTTACGACTTTTTAACATCTTTCCCTCCCATATTGCAGAAATAATTCCCTAACTTTGCAATACCCTTAATCGCGCCTGTCCTTCTGACCACCCGTCAGCGGCTCGGCGTCTCTCTACGTCAGTTCCCCGGCGACCTCTTCTCGTCTCTCTACACACCATCTCTCTACCCTAGTACACAGATACTTACCAAGCCCCGCTTACAAGCCCCCTCCTCTTCAAACACATGAAACGACATATCCTGCTGCTTGTGCTTGCACAGTGCTTCGTCTTCAGTCTATGCGCACAACCGCCCGACAAAATTCCCACCTCAAAGGAAGGAATCATACATCTCCTCGATAAAGCATTGGGGGAGAGGCATATTTATGCTTCTAAACGTCGTGCGAAGGCTGACTCAATCCGTTCTCTCATCCGCCACACCGAAGACCCCGCCCAACTCGCCGATCACTACTTTGACCTCTCTGAGGTATACAGCGAGTTTTCCGTCGACTCCACCATTGTCGCATGCAACCGCGGCTTCGAGCTCTGCATCGAGACAAAAGACTCAGTCATGGCACAGAAGTTTCTCATCAACCGTGCCAGAGCCTACTTCAACGGTGGCGCCGTCCACGAGGCGCTCCTTGCCCTGCAACACATTGAGGATGTAGGGGTCAGGCCGGAGACTGAGCTGATGTTCAACCGCAATTTCGCCATTATCTGCGTCACAATGGGTGCCTTCTACGAGTATTCACCTGTGACAGACGAGAACATGACAACCGGACTCAAATATGCCCGGCGCTGGGCTGAGCTGGCCGAGCCGGAGTCGCCAGACTATTATTTCGCCCAGGGAATCACATACCTATGCGAAGGGAAGTCCCAGCTTATGGCCGCCACATTCCACGACTGCCTCAACAAAGCCAGCATATATGACTATGAGTTCAACCGTGCGGCCGTGACCCTCGGTGAATACTACCGTTTCACCGGCAACAACGATGAGGCCATCTACAACTATGCCCTCGCATCTCTCTCAAACGTCTACCGCACCAACATGGAGGGGGTTGCTCTCCTTAGGCTCGGCGAACTTCTGTACCGTCTCGGGCAGAGCAGCCGCGCCCACCGGTATCTAGCGCTCGCACTTGAGAAAGCGGTTCAGGGTGGTGAGAACTTCAACCTCATGCGCATCAACGATGCCTACATGGAGGTCAGCAAAGTGGTGGACAGCCGTAAAGACCAGAAGTTCTACTTCCTGGGCTTCGGTGTGCTGATCCTTGTCATCCTCCTCATCTTCGTAATCAGGATGACCCTCGACAAACGCCGTCAGGTGGCCGACCTCAAGAAGACTGAGGAGCAGCTCGCCCGCGCCAACATGGCCAAGGAGACCTACATCTCCGAGTTCATGAACCTCAGTTCAAGTTACATTGAGATACTCGAGGATTACAACAAGACCTGCCGCCGCAAACTCACAGCCGGACAGGCCGAAGACCTCATGACATTTCTTAAGTCAGGCAAGGTCTTTGAGGACGCTCGCAAGAAATTCTATGACGTATTCGACGAGGCCCTCCTCCAGCTCTTCCCTGACTTTGTCTCTCAGGTCAACGGTCTCCTTCAGCCCGACAAGCAGATTGTCACTGAGCCGGGAGTCCTCACAACCGAACTGCGCGTGGCTGCCATGAGCCGCCTGGGCATCGAGGACGCATCCGTCATAGCACGTTTCCTCGGAATCACAACTAACACCATATACACTTACCGCAACAAACTGCGCACACGCGCCATCAACCGCGCCACCTTCGAGGAAGACCTCCACAAGATAGGCAATGTAAGTCCTACATGAGCTGATTTTCGAGGCAGAAAATCTAATTTGAGACTTAGATAAACCCTAAGATTTCAGATTGGCAAATATCTGTGGCTCTGTAGATTGAGATTTATATTTCTTTTAGATTGTTTATATATCCGGTATATGGGCTTGCTCCTTTGTGGCGCAAGCCCTAATTTTGCACCGTCAAACATGGATTATATCACTTACAGATACAAACAGGTACACACGTTGGGGTAAAAAGAATTTAGGTTTTTATAGATAGACAGATTAGAGAAAGTTTTCACAAACGTTAGATTCAAGACTCCGGAGCCGCCCTCGCGATGAAGACGGCTCCGGGTTTTTATATGTCTGCCTCAAGGTTTTTCCATCCATTTTTCGTATCTTTGCCCCCAAAGTGTAACCTCAAACTATTATTCCATGAAAAAAACAGCACTGCTGATTGTGGCTTGTCTCCTCGGGCTTGCATCCTATGCCCAGGGAATGATCTCACCCAAAGTGGCCTGGGACTCAATCTATCCCGCCGTGGAGAGCCAGATCAAAGCCCCTGAGTTTCGCGACAAGGACTATCGGCTCCTCGACTACGGCAAAGTGTCAAAGACACCCGGCTATCTCTACACCGAACTTATAAACAAGGTCATAGACCGCTGCTCATCTGAGGGTGGCGGCCGTGTCATCATCCCCAAGGGGACATGGTTCACAGGCCCCATCACCCTGAAAAGCAACGTCAACCTCCACCTTGAGGAGGGCGCCACACTCCTCTTTACCTCCGACCTCAAGGAATATCCTCTTGTCTACACTCGCTGGGAAGGCATGGATTGCTACAACTATCAGCCCATGCTCTATGCCATCGAACAGGAAAACATAGCCATAACCGGCAAGGGTGTCATCGACGGCGGAGCCTCTAACGACAACTGGTGGCGCATGTGTGGAGCGACACACTACGGCTACGAGTTCAATAAAGGGATTGTGTCTCAGCGCATCGGACGTCCCATCCTCATGGAATGGAACGAGAAGGGCGTGCCCCTCGAGGACCGCAAGATGGGCGACGGCTACGGCATGCGCGTCCAACTGGTCAACCCCGTCAAGTGCAAGAACGTCCTCATCGAGGGTGTCACACTGCTTCGCTCACCCTTCTGGGTGATCCATCCCCTCTTCTGCGAGAACCTCACCGTCAAGAATGTCCACATCCAGAATGATGGCCCCAACGGCGATGGCTGCGACCCTGAGTCATGCAAGAACGTCCTCATCGAGGGATGCTTCTTCGACACCGGCGATGACTGCATCGCCATCAAGAGCGGACGCAACCGCGACGGCCGTCTCGCTGCAACCCCCACTGAGAATGTCATCGTCCGCAACTGCCAGATGAAGAACGGGCACGGCGGTGTCGTGGTAGGCTCCGAGATTTCCGGCGGATTCAAAAACCTCTTCGTAGAGAACTGCGTCATGGACTCCCCTGAACTTGAGCGCGTCATCCGCATCAAGACCAACTCTTGTCGTGGCGGCATCATTGAGGACATCTTCGTGAGAAACGTTCAGGTGGGCCGCTGCAAGGAGGCTGTCCTGAAAATCAACCTGGTATATGAGAAGAAAGAGCAGTGTGAGAGAGCATATCCCCCCACCGTCCGCAACGTCATCCTCGAGAACGTCACCTGCAAGGAATCAAAATATGGTGTCATGATGGAAGGCTTCGACGACATCTGCAACATATACAACATCGAGGTGAAGGACTGCGACTTCTCTGGCGTCAAGACCGATGGAAACTCCATCAAGGGACTCACCCGCGACATCATATTCGACAACCTTACCATCAATGGACGTCCATGTCTCGAGAGCCAGCCCCTCTCACTGCGCATGAGCCTCTCCGAACTCAAGCGCTGGCCACTCTCATGGCAGGCTGACCACAGCAAGCGCCCCAAGTGGAGCTACTCTGTCGGAGTCGACATGGAGGCTCTCATGGCCGTGGCCCGAAAGTATGACCACTCAGCCATCCGCGACTATGCCATCTCATATCTCGACACCCTCGTCACTCCCGAAGGTGAGATCCTCACTTACAAGGCTTCTGACTATAAACTCGACGACATCAAGAACGGCACCCTTCTCCTCGAGGCCCACGACATCAACAAAGACCCCCGTCTGCTCACCGCTGCCGCAAGCCTCTACAACCAGCTCACCACTCAGCCCAAGACAAAGGACGGCGGCTATTGGCACAAACGCATCTACCCCAACCAGATGTGGCTCGACGGCCTTTACATGGCTCAGCCATTCCTCACATCCTATGCCGGAAAGCATCTTGAAGGGAAGGCCCAGGAAGAAGCCTACGACGAGGTGGCCAGACAGTTCCTCACCGTAGCGAAACACACCTACGACCCTGCTACAGGCCTCTATCGCCATGCCTGGAACGAGACAAAGGACATGTTCTGGGCCGACAAAGACAACGGACAGTCAAGCCACTGCTGGGGACGCGCCCAGGGATGGTTCTTCTGGGCTCTGACAGACGTTCTGGAGAAATTTCCCACTGACCACCCGCAGCGCCCTGAGCTCATCAAACTCCTCGGATCCATCGCTGACGGCATCGTGAAATATCAGGATCCCCAGACCGGCGTGTGGTATCAGGTGGTCGACGAGAGCGGACGCAGCAAGAACTACCGCGAGTCGACAGCCTCAGCCATGTTCTGCTACAATCTCCTCCGCGCCGTCCGTCTCGGGTTCCTTCCCGACTCCTATCGTGAGGCCGGCGTGAAGGCCTACAACGGCATCCTCAACAACTTCATCACCACAAACACCGACGGCACACTCACCCTCACCGACTGCTGTGCAGTGGCCGGACTCGGCGGAGGTTCTTCAGAGCGCCGCAACGGATCATTTGAATATTACATTTCAGAGCCCAAGCGCCCCAACGACGCCAAGGGTGTTGGCCCCTTCATCCTCGCCTCTCTTGAGATGGAAGACCTCAAATAACGTCCATTCTTCAAATCAACTACACAACACAACCCTGCCCGATTTCTCAGGCAGGGTTGTGTTTTATACTATATAATTTCGGACAGTCTCAGAATGTGAACTGAGCCATCGCGCTGATGCGGCGTGCATATGCCTGCCTGCCGGTAAACTCCTTGCGCTTGCCCAGCGACAGTTCAGCACCAAACTGCACACGCGGTGTGAGATTGTAGAAGAGGTTGGCCGCCCCAAACAGGCCATACTTGAACGGATCAGACAACTTGCTGTCAGTCACTCTCGACTGTCCCACAGAGACAGTGGTGAAAAGTTTATGGCTGAAGTAATATGACACACCCACCAGATAGCTCCAAGATGGAATAGTGTTCATGCGGCCCTCATGGCCCTTCACACCGACGAGGTCATACTCACTGAGAAGGAAGTCACCCGTATTGTTCGTATATGACCGTCCAAAGTTCAATGTCCCATAGACCGTCACGGGTCTCACCGGATTGAACACAGTCGACAACTGAAATCCCCAACCCTTCAGGCTATGGTTCGTATTGTTGACCAGATTGCGGTAGGGAAGCCATCTCACTATGCCTGAGACACGGACATGCTGCCCCGGCGCCCACTGGTACTGGCCCATGGCAAGAATGTCAGGCACACTCTGAGCCCGCGGCTTGGCCGACGGGTCGCCGTCAGCAAGATTCACCGTCTCAAAACTCATGGACGGATTCTCAATCGACGCCGCAACAGAGAAACCCGTATTCCTGAAACTATGCAGATAGCGCACGAGCATCGTCGTATAGTCCATACTCAGCGTGGTACCCGTCGCATCGACTGTCGGTGGCTCCGCAGCCCCGTCTGAGAACGTTGATGTCGCATAGCCGATAGTCCAGTCATTCAGCGTGGCATATGCCTTGTTGAGTTTGAAGTTAGTGCTGCCGCCACCATTAAACTTAGCCTTGATGTACACCTGATAAGTGCCCACCTTCTTGCTCTGGCCAATAACGCGGAAATAAAGCGCCGTCCCGTCAGGGGTCCACGCCATATGATTGCGGTTCAACTCGTCGCGCGTCATCGGGATATCATAAGGTGCAAACGACGACCCCGGGAGTGAGTTTCCCGGATCGAAATACGTGCGCAGTTTCACATTTCCACCTATACCCATCGCGAGGTCAGCATCCCGGCTCATGAACAGGAAATACGGGGCATCCGGATATCGAGTATTCTCAAACTGATTGATATAGAACTGCTCAATCAACTTACGCTGAGCCTCTTGAGAGGGAGTCTCCTGATCGCCTCGCCCTATAAAGAAAATACGCTGGTCACTTGCCATCGAATCCCTTGCCGCCTGATAGGCAGTAGACTGAGCCGCCCCAACAGCCGAGATGCACAAAGCAGCCACCAGGCCTGCCAAACGTGATGAATGTGTCATATAATTAGGCTTTAAACATTATATAACAATACAACGCCCCAACTCTTAAAAAAGTTGAAACCACACCTCACAAAATTCATCTCAGCCCCCCTTTGCACCGGTTTCCATACAACCAAATACTCAAATATGATTAAGAGCCTCCCTTTTCCGGTGGGATAAATTCAACTTTTTTAGGTATTGGCCGGGAGAGGAACTAGCAGTAATTTTGCATTCGTAAAATCAATCGAAAACACTAACGCAAAACTACATCATCAATGAACCGTTTCAAACTCCTTTTCCTTGCTTTGGCGGCCATAATGACTACCGCCTGCAGCGATGACGACGACAACAACTCAACCAATCCCGCCACTGAGGTTGCGGGAACATATCAGGGCTATACCGTAGCCAAAAGCCAGTATTTCTCATCAATGGTCGCCCCCGACCAGAAGGTGACACTCACCGCAACCGCCACCGGAACCATCGACGTAGATTTCACATCCGACACATGGGGCCAGATCTCAGTCAAGGGTGCTACAGTCTCAAAGTCTGGAAATGAATATCTCCTCACCGGCAATGGCACATCCGTCATGGGGCAAGCCGGCCAGTCAAAGGAATATGACTGCACATTCACAGGCAAAATCATCAGCGGCATGGCCGATCTCTCATTCTCCTGTCCCGCTGTGATGGGCGGTCTCACCATCAACTTCCTCCAGGGCGAGATTCCCGCTGACATCGTGGTTGCCGGCACATATTCAGGCTGGACCAAGGCAGACTGCCAGTATTTCAAGGACATGTATGCAGAAGGCCAGAAACTCACAGTCACCGCCGATGCTGACGGCACATTCACAGTAAAATATACCTCCGACACGTGGGGCGAGTTCACCGTCAGCGGTGTCACCGCCACACTCGAAGGCAACAACTTCAACCTCTCAGGCAATGGAACATGCACAATGGGCATGAATGGAAATGTCAACAACTATGCCTGCACATTCTCAGGCAAGGTAGATGTTGAGAAGAACAACCCGGCATTCCAGTTTGATGTTCCTGCCGTGATGGGTGGTCTCACCATCCTATTTAAGACCGGTGAGATGCCCTCAACCGCCAACTAACCGATAAGAAATGGTAGAAAAGATTTTAAAGTTCATGCTCCCGGGAGCAGCAGCCTTGCTGCTCCCGGCTTGCAATGGGATATTCTCAGACATCTATGACGACCCTGACCAGGCCGCCGTCAGTGAGTATGGGTTTATCCTCAATTCAACAGCCACAGAGCCCGGCACAATATATATAAATGCCACTGACTACCGTCGGTGGACCTACATTGACCTCCACACCCTCAGCATCGACACACTCGATGTCGACGATCCTGAGCCTGCAGCATGGGATATAGCAATCCATCGCTACGATGCCAAGACAAACGGTGGAGCCGCACTCGAGACCGGCGCAACCGGTTTCAACTCACCGGCCATCACCCTAGGCGAATTCGTGGCAGACACATGGACCACCGAGACCATCATCACAGACATGTCAACCATGATGGACGGCTATCTGAGCTACGTGGAATCCGACTATAACGCCGAACTCTCCAAATGGCTAAACGTCGACAAAAGCACCATGCCCCCTATCTACACCCCTTCAAACAAGGTCTATCTCGTCAGGCTCGCTGACGGCACCTATGCCGCCCTGCGCCTCGACAACTACATGGATCCATCAGGCGTGAAAGGCTACATGACAATCAGTTACATCTATCCCTACAACATCTGACGGAAATGAGAGCGACAATCCTTTCACTGACTGCCGCCTTCACTCTCTACGCTGCGGCTCAAGTTTCTGTCTCTGATGAGAAACTCGACTCCATTGAAGCTGCCTGGACCGAGCAGCTCAACACAGTCGTGGTCACCGGAACCCGCACGCCCAAACTCCTCAAGGACTCCCCCGTCCTCACACGTGTCATCTCCGAGCTCGACATCAAGCGCACCGATGCCACCAACATCAGCGACCTCCTCCAGAGCGAGATTCCCGGCATTGAGTTCAGCTACTCAATGAACCAGCAGGTCAGCCTCAACATGCAGGGGTTCGGAGGTAACTCCATTCTCTTCCTTGTAGACGGCGAGCGCCTGGCAGGTGAGACCCTCGACAACGTCGACTACAACCGTCTCAACATGAACAATGTGGGCCGCATTGAGATTGTCAAGGGTGGAGCCTCGTCGCTCTATGGCTCAAACGCCGTGGGAGGCGTCGTAAACATTATCAGCCGCGAGGAGACTGAGCCTTGGGCTGTCAATATCAACGGACGCCTCTCTGCCCACAACGAGCAGCGCTATGGCCTTACCGGCAGTTTCAAGCAGGGCATCGTCACCAGCGCCACCACTCTCCAGTATAACCGCATCGATTCTTACAACATGAAGAACGAGGGTGACTACAGCCGCTTCTTCGGCGGTCACAACTGGAATCTCAAGGAGCGCGTCACAGTCCGCCCCATCGACAACCTGAAACTCATCGGACGCCTCGGCTACTACTATCGCCAGCGCAATGCCCAAGAGACCTCCCGCGACCGCTATCGCGACTTCTCAGCCGGCCTGCGCGGCATCTATGACTTCTCCGGCGGTGACAACCTAGAGGTAAGCTACAACTTCGACCAGTATGACAAAAGCGACTTCCTCACCGTCACAAAGAAAGATGTCAGAAAATACAGCAATGTCCAGAACAGCGGACGTGCTCTCTGGAACCACACTTTCTCCGGACGCCACATCCTCACCCTCGGCGGCGATGTCATGAGAGACTATCTCAAGTCATATCAGTTCACCAACGGCGGACACAAGACCCAGGTCACCGCCGACGGCATGGCCCAGATAGACCTCAACTTCACCGAGAACCTCAACATCATCGCCGGCGCAAGATATGACTACTTCTCTGAGGCCAAGATGAAACACTTCTCTTCTCGAGCCAACGTCATGTATAAGCTTGACCGCGTCAGCCTCCGAGGCTCATACTCAGGCGGATTTCGCGCTCCCACGCTCAAGGAGATGTATATGGACTTCGACATGGCCGGAATATTCATGATCTATGGAAATCCCGACCTCAAGCCTGAGACAAGCCATAACTTCCAGTTGTCAGCCGAATACACCCGCAGGCTCCTCAACTTCAACATCGGCGGCTTCTGCAACCTTGTCGACAACCGAATCACCACCGCCTGGAGCCAAGCCCTCAAAGGCCAGCTCTACACAAACATCGGGCGAGTAAACATTGCCGGCATCGACGCAAACCTCTCATGGCGGCACACCTGTGGAGCCGGTACTCGAATCTCCTATATCTACACCCATGAGCATGTGCGCCACGGCGAGCCTTACACATCGTCGACCCGTCCGCACACCGCAACTATTCGTCTCGACTACGCCAAAAACTGGAAGAACTATGGATTGATGGTGGCCCTCAACGGCCGGCTCCTCTCAGGAGTGACAGTCGATGAATACACCTCAATGACAGAATATTCTGAGACGGAGGAGGTCCACTATCCCGGCTACACCATGTGGAAACTCAACATGACCCACACATTCCTCCGGGGCTTAGATGTCACCATGGCAGTGGACAATCTCTTCAATTACGTACCCAAATACTATTACAACAACTCGCCCACAACAAACGGCACCACATTTTCAATTGGTCTCTCTCTCGACATCAATGAGATAATATGAAACGACCCTCTCGAAAAATTGTAATCATCACTCTGTGCTGCATCCTTTTACTGGGTGTGGCACTCGTGGTCTGGAATATCCTGGCCTCACCTACACGAATAGCATTCGTCAACTATCAGGCCATCACCCTCGGACAAATCTCCAAAGCCAAAGGCAATGCCATCCCGTTCGTGAAAATCTACGACCTCCCCGTCGATGAGCTCGACAAAGCCTCTGACTACGACATGGTATTTGTCAACGGCATGGGATTGCGCCTCATCGAGGAGCAGCGCCAGGCTCTGACCAAGGCCGCTGAAAGCGGCACACCCGTCCTCACAGCCTCAGCCACAAACCCTCAGAACCTCATAGTCTCTGTCGACTCCATCGACGGTGAGTATCTGAAGCAATATCTGGCAGGCGGAACCGCTAACTATCGCAACCTTCTGCGCTATGTGCGCCGCTTCATCGACGGCAAGAAACTCTTCGCTGAACTGCCGGGCGACCCGCGTCTCTCCACCTCATCGCTCATCTACTACCCCTCATCCGACGATGAGCTCGACTTCCCCTCAGTCTCGGCCTACGAGCAGTTTCTGCGAGACAAGGGCAAACTCGATGAGAAGGTCCCACGCATCATCCTCACGGGCCAGATGGGTGTGGCAGACAGCCTTGTGGCCCAGCTCGAGCGCAAGGGATATGTGGTCTACCCCGTCAACATCATCCAGCAGTTCATAGCCCGGGGCCATGCCGACTCAGTAGCCCCCAGCGCCCTGATCAACATGGCCCACGGACGCATGGGCGACGATGTGGTCAGATATCTCGACACCAACAACATCCCACTCTTCTCACCTCTCAATGTCAACCGAGGCTACGATGAATGGATGGCAGACAAGATGGGCATGAATGGTGGATTCCTGTCGCAGAGCGTCGTCACCCCTGAGATTGACGGCGCCGTGCGTCCATTCTCCCTCTTCGCACACTTCGACGGACCTGACGGCCTTCCCTATGTCCAGGCCATCCCCGGACGCCTTGAGGAGTTCGTGTCAACCGTCGACAACTACATCTCCCTGCGCACCAAGCCCAACAGCGAGAAGAAAATAGCTATTTTCTACTTCAAGGGGCCGGGGCAGAACGCCCTCGTCGCTGAAGGAATGGAGGTAGCTCCCTCTCTTTACAATCTTCTCACTAAACTTAAGGCCGAGGGCTATAACGTTGGCTCACTCCCCTCATCAGCCGCCGAACTCGAGCGCATGATCAACGAGCGTGGCCGCGTCTTCAACGGCTATGCTGTCGGAGCCATGGACGATTTCGTCAAGACCACCTCTCCGCTCCTCATCTCACGCGCCGACTACGACAAATGGGCTGCTGAATCATTCTCACCTGAGATGCGCGCAGACATCGACGCCCTCGACGGCGAATTTCCCGGCCACGGCATGAACGACGGTGAGGGCAACCTCACCATAGCCCGTCTGCAGTTTGGGAATGTCGTGCTGATTCCTCAGACCGCCGCAGGCCTGGGAGACGATGACTTCAAGATGGTCCATGGCACTGAGGCTGCTCCTCCCCACGCCTATGTGGCTCCCTATCTCTGGGCCCGTCACGGATTTGGTGCAGACGCCCTTATGCACTTCGGCGCCCACGGCTCACTTGAGTTCACGCCGCGCAAACAGGCGGCACTCGGTAGCACCGACTGGCCTGACCGCATCGTCGGCACCATTCCTCACTTCTATCTCTATGCCACCTCAAACGTCGGCGAGGCTATGACAGCCAAGCGCCGCTCCTATGCCGGAATCATCAACTATCTCACCCCCCCGTTCATGGAGAGCAACGTCCGCGGCATCTACAAGAACCTCTCTGACGCCATCATCGACTATAACCGAGCCAAGACTCCGGCTGATTCCATGCGAGCCTCAGCCCTTGTCAAGAACTTTACACTTGAACTTGGCATCCACCGCGAGCTCCGCATAGACAGCACGAAGCCCTTCACCGCCGACGACATTGCCCGCGTCGACGGATTTGCCGAAGAACTCGCCAACGAGAAAATCACCGGTGCGCTCTATGTGATGGGGGTTCCCTACTCTTCGGACCACATCCGCTCCACAGTCCAGGCCATGACCATCGACCCCATAGCCTACAGCCTGCAGAAACTCCACGGAGGTGACATCCGCCAGTTGCGCGACAAAGCCCGTCAGCTCGTAGTCTCAGGACAGCCCGTCGATGATGCCGCCATCTGCCGCATTGCTTCCATCACCCAGGCTGAGCTCGACAGCGCCCGCCACATCAACGATGTGATTGAAGGCTCTCACGACATGCTCTCCCGCATGATGGTGATGGGGTCCATGATGTCATCACGTCCCCAGAATGAACCGTCCAAAATCTCTGAGCGCCCCGCTACTGCCGGGAAGGGACACAAGATGATGCCTGGCATGACTCCGGAGAAGGCTCTCGCCATGGCCAGGAAGATGGGAGCCTCTGAGGAGGCCATCAAGAAGATGGAAGAAGCCATGAAGCGCAAGAACGTGACTTCCCCAGCTGGTGGTCATCCCGGCGCCATGGGTCACTCTAAGAAAGAACTGACAGCCGCTGAGATTGACTTCGCCCAGTCCATAGGCGAGGTTGAGAGAGCCCTCAACAATATCAGCGCTTACCGCGAGGCACTCATCTCTAGTCCTCAGGCCGAGCTCAACTCCGTGATCAACGCCCTCAACGGCGGATATATTCCTCCGACATCCGGAGGTGACCCCGTGCTGAATCCCGAGATTCTCCCCACCGGACGCAACATGTATGCCGTCAACGCCGAGGAGACTCCCTCAGTAGTGGCATGGGAGAAAGGCAAGGACCTTGCCGACAACACCATAGCCATGTATCGCAAGACACACGGCGACTCCGTCCCCCGCAAGGTCAGCTACACCCTCTGGAGCAGTGAATTCATCGAGACCGAGGGTGCCACGATTGCCCAGGTTCTCTACATGCTTGGCGTTGAGCCTGTCCGCGATCCCTTTGGCCGTGTCACAGACCTGCGCCTCATCCCGTCGGCCGAACTGGGACGTCCTCGCATCGATGTCGTTGTCCAGACCTCAGGCCAGCTGCGCGACCTTGCAGCCTCGCGCCTCTTCCTCATCTCTCGTGCCGTCAAGATGGCCGCCGAGGCTGACGACAAGGAGTATCCCAACTATGTGGCCGAGGGTGTAGTTGAGTCTGAGCGTCACCTAGTCGACAACGGAGTCTCGCCCAAGGAGGCCCGCGAACTCTCCACAGCCCGTGTCTTCGGCGGCATCAACGGCAACTATGGCAGCGGAATCCAAGGGATGGTCGAGGCCGGAGACCGCTGGGAGGATGAGAGCGAAGTCGCATCCACTTACATCAACAACATGGGCGCCATATATGGCAGCGAGGAAGACTGGGAGAAGATGCGCGAACATGCCTTCGAGGCAGCCCTCACCCGCACCGATGTCGTTGTCCAGCCACGTCAGAGCAACACCTGGGGCGCACTGAGCCTCGACCATGTCTATGAGTTCATGGGCGGCATGAATCTGGCTGTCCGCAATGTGACCGGCAAGGACCCCGAGGCTTATCTGAGCGACTACCGCAACCGCAACAACGTCCGCATGCAGGAAGTCAAGGAAGCCATTGGCGTGGAGAGCCGCACCACTATCCTCAACCCCACATATATCAAGGAGAAGATGAAGGGGGGCGCCGGAGATGCCTCAGGTCTCGCCGATGTGATCCGCAACACCTACGGCTGGAACGTCATGAAGCCCCAGGCTATCGACGATGAGCTCTGGGACGACATCTATGACACCTATGTTGCCGACAAGAACAACCTCGGCGTCAAGGAATATTTCAAGTCCGTCAACCCTGCTGCCATCCAGGAGATGACCGCCGTCATGCTCGAGACCGTCCGCAAGGGGATGTGGGATGCCACCCCTGAGCAAATATCAGCCATGGCCGACCTCCACACAGAGATGGTCAATGAGTTTGGGGCTGCATGCTCAGGCTTTGTCTGCGACAATGCCAAGCTCCGCGACTTCATCTCCGAGAAAGCACGTCCGGAGAACGCATCTGCCTACAACAACGCTGTGGCTCAGGTAAGAGCCGAAGCCATCGCGGGCGATGACGGCATGGTGATGAAGAAAGAGCAACTCAATCAGACAGACTCCGTGGTCAACCGCATCAGCGGCCTGCTCGTGGGAGTGGGTGTCGTGGTGGCCATCGTTATCATACTCCTTCTGCTGCGCCGTCGCCGCAAGAACAACGAGTGAGAATATGGAGACTGTCGTACTGATAATAATGCTGCTGGTGGTGGTGATGTTTCTTCTGAAACTCACCTTCCACCATCCCATAGGAGTCATGGCGCTCTGCGCACTGGCCGCGATATTCTCCGTGATGACCGTAGGCTATGCCACGGAGCAGTCAAAGACCCAGATAGCCTCGTGGCTCTCACAGCCTGACCTCATGCTCGACACCTCGGTGTGGCTCACCATCGACGTGGCCCTTCTCATAGCCTTCTGTGTCCTCGAGGGGCGCCGTCTCACCGGCGGCCTGACACGCAAGGAGAAAATCTGGCATGCCTTCACGCTGTGGTTTCCAGGCATCCTGATATTTCCGGTGCTGTTCTCGTTTCTTGTCGAGGTCATCTTCGCCATGCCCGGCACAGACTTCAACATGATAGGCTGGATGATGGCCGCAGGGGTCATGATACTCTTCCCTCTCCTTGCGCTGGGACTGCGCTACCTCCTCCCTGAGACCGACCTCCGCCTCGAGCTCATCTTCCTCCTCTCACTTCTCACAGCCGCTCTCGGCATCATCGCCACCGTCAATGGACGCACTGCCGCTGCCGGCTCCGGGCATGTCGAGTGGGATGCCCTCGCCGGCGTCATAGCCATCCTCATCGCTGGCACTATCGCCGGGCTCTTAATTTTCAAATACAAATCATCAAGAATAAAATGAACGTCATCTCCAACATCCTCTACTGGATCTCAACCGGTCTGCTTGTGCCGGTGATTGTTCTCCTCATCATTTTCTTTGTGCGTGCCATCATTCTCATAGGCACCTTCTTCGGCCAGTTCATTCAGGAACGCAAGAACTCAGAGCGCCTCTATGCCAATCTCAACACCCTCTCAGCAGAGTCGGTCGACTCATTTGCCGCTGAACTCCCTGAGAAGTCAGGCTCACTAGCCGTCTCCTATGCCAAGAAAATCATCGAGGCCAAGGGCAATGACGCCAAGATAGACCTGCTGCTCTCAGAGTTTGAGATGGAGGCCGACAAGAATATAGCAACCTCGAAAGTGCTTACCAAGATGGGGCCTATCCTCGGCCTTATGGGCACACTCATCCCCATGGGCCCGGCTCTCGTGGGTCTCGCCACCGGCGACATCTCATCCATGGCCTACAACATGCAGGTGGCCTTCGCCACAACCGTTGTCGGCCTGGTGGTCAGCGCCATCGGCTTTCTCACCCAGCAGGCCAAGGAGCGTTGGGCCATGAAAGACCTCACCGCGCTCGAGTATATCGCCAACATACTAACCGACTCAAAGACTGACCGCTGATGAGACGCCGCCGCCGTTCGTTGCTCCGCCGCAACGAGGAGATTGACCCCATGAGCGTGGTCAGCAATCTTTTTGACGTGGCCATGGTCTTTGCCGTGGCTCTCATGGTGGCCCTCGTGAGCCGCTACAACATGACAGAGATGTTCTCTCAGGAAGACTTCACCATGGTGAAGAACCCCGGCAAGGAGGATATGGAGATCATCACAAAAGAGGGGGAGAAAATCAACCGCTACACCCCTTCTGAGGACTCTGACCCATCTTCCAATAAAGGTAAGCGTGTCGGCACCGCCTACCAGCTCGAGAACGGAGACATCATTTACGTGCCTGAGTAATCACGCTGACTCCGGCTCCACCATCTACAGCCTGCAAGATAGATTAAGAACCATCTTGCAGGCTTTTAACATAATTTAATAATTGGGGGGGGTAATTTCATATTCTTTACCTAACTTTGCAGCCGTAACACACTCGAAAACACACTGCACGACAGCAGTATATCGAACTGCATGACGGTCACCCCATTCATCCGTAGACTTCCCGGTCTCTCACATCCCGCCCCATGGCTAACGGCAATCATGATAATGGTCGCCCAGCCGGTGTATGGACTAAAGAGAAGTGTGGCGGCTATGATGAGGCACATTCTCAGCATATTGATGCTGTCACTGCTGCTCACTGCCACTACGGGGTGTGACCGCCACAACCTTCCCCATCCGTCGGTTGCTCCTTCCTCTTATGCTACCCTCCACATCCTCTTCGACTGGGAGGGGTACACCGATATCCCTCCGGGCATGAACATGGTGTTCTATCCCATTGTTGACAATCTTACGCATGAGGGTGACTACGCGGGCTCTCCCATCCCTTATCAGTTACAGTTTGACGGCGGGAAGGTCTCACTGCCTGTTGGGCGCTATAATGTCATCTTCTACAACGATTACACACGCAACATCAACTTCAACGGCCTCACGGATTTCAATGGAGCCACAGCCACCGTGGGAGACTATAACCGCGCACCCCTGGCCGGGCGTGCCCCGGCAATGGAGAGTGTCGATGCTCCGGATATCCTCTACTCCGCCCGCCTCATCAATCTCACCGTGACTGCCTCAGACGAGGGAAAAGTCATAACAGTCCGTCCCATCCTCCACACACTCAAACTCCTTCTCCACGTCAATGTCGACGGCATCCGCAATGTCAGCCAGGCCGACGGCAGCATCACGGGAGCGTCGCGTGGCGTAAGACTGGCGACGGGGATGGCATATGGGGATGAGTGCAAGCGCATATTCTCATTCTCAGTCTCCTCCTCGGGGCTAGATGTGTCGACAACGATGTTTCTCAGCGACTCGCCTCTGTCATCTCGCTATATGGTCGAACTCGCGTTTCTACTCAGGGATAATTCCGTCTCATTCGGAAAATTCACCTACGATGTAACTGACCAGATTGTCAGCCTTCTGAAGAAGAGCAATGGAGCAATCCCTCCTGAGGGGATCCGTGTGCTCATCGACGGAGTCGAGGTCGATGAGGTCTCGGGTGGCGGCTTCAGCGCCGGAATTGACGGATGGGGTGACTCCGAGGATATTGAACTGATATAATTCACCAATCATAATCACTACTAAACAACAATGAAAAAGTTCTCATTTCTCATCCTCGGCGCGCTTCCGCTGCTCGCAGGATGTTCCTCAGACGAGGATAGCATGATGAATCCCACCCTCGATGGGGAGGCTGTCTCATTCGGGACATATGTCGGCATGTCTCGCGCACTTGAAAAAAGCTCCTTCCAGGAGGATGACCAGATTGCAATCTGGGCCACTGAGAAAGAGGGTGAGGCCACAAACGACTATTTCACCGCCAACTTCATGGACAATGAGATTCTGACCAAGACCGCAACGGGATGGACATATGAGAACACCAAGTTCTGGCCCATGAACCAGGATTCGCGCATCAACTTCTTGGCAATCTATCCGCCCATGACTCCAATCACTCAGAATAGTAAAGAGTATGACTTTCTATTCTCTGTCAATCCCAATGTCTCTGAGCAGAAGGATTTCCTCTGGAGCACCATCATGAATGCCCATCGACTTGACCGCAACGGCACATATCAGAACGGCACACTCGAGGAACCCAACACCACTCCTCTCAACGATGTAAGGTTCAATTTCCGCCATGCTCTCTCAAAGGTGGCGTTCTATGTCACAGCCGCAACCTACTATAATGGTGCCACAATTAAGGTTACTGATCTGGTTGTCAACAATCTCTGTGGAGAGGCTCAGTATTATTTATATTACACTCTTAAAAAAGGCAGTTGGTCCACTAAAAGTTACCCGAGAGACCAATCATTCACTGTCCTTGAGAAAGGCGCTGTCAATGTCGAGCACAACTATACCCGTCAGTGCGGTGAGGCGCTTCTCATGATTCCTCAGTCTCTTTACGACACATCGACTGTCACAATTAAATACACTGTCTCATACGATAACCCTGCCAAGGTTGTTGAGGAGGAGCGCACCTTCTCATTGAATGGGGTCAAATCGTGGGAGCAGGACCGTGTCTACAACTACACATTCAATCTCACACTGGACATGATCACCTTCGATGCTTCCGTATCATCGTGGGATGATTCCACAAACAATACGCTCACAGTAGAGTAATCTGAACTATGAAAAAACTCATTCTCATCCCCCTCATCGCTCTGTTTGGATGTAATGCTGACGATAAATTTGCGGATGCTCCGGCAGACGGCACCGCCATCGAGGTCAGCACTTACATCCAGGCATCGCGAGCCATCGACAAAACCACATTCGCCAATGGCGATGTGATGATGCTCAATGCTTGTCGCACTACAGGCGAGTATGCTGATGCCTTCACCCCAAACTTCATGGATAAGGTGCAGGTGACATATAGCGATGGCTCATGGACATACTCTCCGCTCATGGCATGGCCCACTGACAACAATGAGCATATCTCATTCACGGCTTTCTACCCCTCGAGCACCGAAGCCACTCCGCTGACCTACAAATTTACGGTTGCTGACAATGCCGATGAGCAGACAGACCCGCTGTGGTGCACGGTGCGAGATGCCAGCATCAGCGACCGAAACGGCAAATACATCTGCGGAAATGCTGATGACGCGGCATTTGAGCCTGCGTCGGGAGCCATGACCCTCAAGTTCCGCCACATGCTCAGCAAGGTCAACTTCTACATCAAGCTCGACGCTGACTATCCCGGCACAGAGGTGAAACTCAACTCTTTGACTCTCCACAATGTCAACAGCCAGGGTACGTTCACCATCGCCAACGACCTCTCCACAGGCACCTGGGCCTCATCACATATGAAGGACTATACGCTCTTTGAGACAGGTGAAAATTTAGTAGTCACACAGATTCCATCTACCATAGCGGAAACGATTCTGATTCCCCAAACGATGTATTCAATCACTGGGACAAAGAATAAGAATTCTTACTTAACTCTCTGTTATTCATATCCATCTGCTGAAGGAGGAGAAATCACTATAACTAAAGAAATATTTTTAACGAACGAATGGGTGGTAAATAAAATTTACAACTATACAATTAATCTGTCTATTGATATTAATACAATTTCAATATCCACCGTTGTAGTTGATTGGGACAGTTCCGAGAGCAATCCTAATCATAATCTCTCTACGACACCTGCAGAACCTATCGATCTTGGCCTTTCAGTCAAATGGTCTAGCTATGATTATGGAGCATCTAATCCATATGAAAAAGGACATACATATCAAATAGAGGATATTACTAACTTCGACTATGATAATTCATGGGGAGGGAATTGGTCTAGTCCAACAAAAAGTGAATGGGAGGAACTACTTAATAAATGTACCATTGAAAAGACAAATGAAAACGGCATTACAGGCTATAGAGTTCATGGGCCAAATGGGAACTCAATTTTTCTTATAAATAATTGCTATGGTGTCCAAACAATACTCAGAAGCAATATGTGGTATTATTATCACATTGACCTTGAATCTAACGAAATTATAAATATTTATTACGACAGTGCAACATACCCTGTTCGGCCGGTCTATAAGTGATCTGATTCTCTAAGGAGTCAATAATAGCGTCCCGTTATCTTTTTTCGAAGATGGCGGGGCGCTTTTTTAGAATTGGCGGGGGGGGGTGAATTAGAGAATATGGAGCCTGCGGCAACGTAATTTCGGCGGCCGATGGGCGCCTTTTTGGATTGGGCATCCGTCACCCCGGACATGCGAGCCTCCCGCAGGGGGCGAGGATGCCCGGGGTGTCCGGGGCATCACAAAGGGCGCCCGTAGGCCACCGTTTTACGTTGCCGAATGACTTTTCCAAAATGTCAAAGTGCGCTTGCCGTGCGGTTTGACTTTGGGTCGCGGAGCACGGCGTACCGCTAGAGTGGGTGTGGAGGGGTGGTGTAGGTTGTGGAGGTCGACGGGGGTGATGGGGGTGATAAGGGGGGCAATCTGACGGGGAGGGTGATGACGATGGTGGGTGGCGGTTCGTCGGACGCCTTGTTAGTGTCGGGTATGAGGATGCGGTGCATGCGTCGTCCGAAGAGCCGGGCGAGCTTGTCGGCGTGGCCGCGGGTGCGCGGTGCGGTGATGTGGACGATGAAGAATCCGCAGCCGGAGAGGGCGGGGAGCAGGGCGTTCCAGAGTCGGAGGAAGCCGTCGGGCCGGGCCTGCAGTGGGGAGAAGGTTTTGGCGTCCTGGGTGTTGAGCAGAAGGATGTAGGCGAGTGTGTGTC
>JAMPAK010000019.1 GCA_023667285.1 Muribaculaceae bacterium | reverse complement strand
TGCTCGGTTACTTCAACCCCGCCCTCCCCTTCACCCCCGACGAGCTGAAGTATAACTATGACTTCTGGCTTGACGTAGACCTCCAGACCACACCTTATATAATGGACTACTTCCTGGGCGACTTCTTCGGCGAGTACACCGACGAGGCCCGTGGCCGCTTCCTCAACGACGCCGGCTATGGCCGCTATCGCCTCAAGGAGGAGTTTAACACCCAGAAGAAAGTGGCTGACTACTTCGAGACCCAGCCCAAGGATGACAAGAACGTCAAGCTCTGCAACGCTCTCCTTGGCCTCATCGACGAGGTGCTCTTCATCGAGGACCCCTACGAAAAGGGCAAGTACCACCCCCGCATCTCGGCCCACTTCACCTATATCTACCGCTCGCTCACCGACTATGAGAAGTGGTGCTTCAACCGTCTCTACAACGACTTCTTCTATCGCCGCAACAATGACTTCTGGTATGGGAAGGCGATGTGGAAGATGCCGCCGCTCATCGATGCCACCGAGATGCTGGTGTGTGCCGAGGACCTCGGCATGATTCCGGCTTGTGTCCCTGCCGTGATGGATGCTCTTGAGATACTTGTGCTGGAAATCCAGAGGATGCCCAAGGATCCGCAGGCCGAGTTTGGCAACACGTGGACCTATCCGTACTATTCGGTGTGCACCACCTCCACTCACGATATGGACGGAATCCGCCGTTGGTGGGAGGCCGACAGGGGAGTGACACAGAGATATTTCAACGAAGTGCTGCACGAACCCGGAGAAGCTCCGCAATATGCCGAGCCGTGGATATGCGAGAGGATTCTCGGGCTTAACCTGAAGTCGCCCTCGATGCTGTGCATCCTTCCGTTGCAGGACTGGCTGTCGGTGGACGGAGTGCTCCGCCGCAGGGATCCGCGCGAAGAGCTTATCAATATCCCGGCCAATCCTCGTCACTATTGGCGCTACCGCATGCATCTCACTTTGGAGCAGCTCTGCTCTGAGACAGAGTTCAACAACCATATCCGCAACATGGTGAAGGAGTCGGGCCGATAGTCCGATTGGATAGAATGACATATCAAAGGCCGGAAGCGCGATTGCTTCCGGCCTTTGATGTGTCATTGTGACGAGGGGTCAGTCCATATCGATTTTTTTCAGTCGGAATGCAGTATCGAACTCGAGTTCGATACCGTCGGCAAGGTCTACTTCGTAGCCTTTGTGCTTGCGTTTGATTTCTTTGATTTTGACTCCGCTGAAATTCTTGTCGACATAGGTCTTGATGGCTGATGGCACCAGGGCGGCGGGGACGGCTCCGGCCTTGCAGTCGATATCGGTCCATTCGCCTTCGTGATTGAACTCGATGGATGTGCCGCTGATGAGTTTCACGTCGTATTCGGATTTCTTGAAGAGGTTGTGTTCTACTTCCACGAGGGCTACTTTCTCCTTGGGGAAGTATGTTTTCAGCAACTCCTTTGCGGTGTTGGGGAGTTTGTCGGTTGTGGTGTAGAATTCGTCGGCCATGGCCATCGTTGCGATGACGATGAACAGGCTGAGGAATGTGAGAAGTCTTTTCATTTTGTCTGTTTTTGTGGATTGAAATTCTTTGTGTCAGCTAAGGGGGAGTTGTGTCCGGTATCGAAGGGGATTTTGTTCATCTCGATGGGGGAGAGCTTTTCGGCTCCCCTGATCTCTGTCCGGATTATTTTTTTTACTTTCATCTTTACGTGTCAGTTAAGAGGGATTCGTGAGCGGCTCTTGATGAAATTGTTGAGGCCGTTGAGCAGGAGCAGGAGGGCACCGTAGGCGGTGATCATGACAAAGAGTTCTATGCGCAGGGGGAATATGTGGCTCCACCAGTCGCCGAGGAAGAAGCAGAAGAACTGGAGCCAGAGCAGTGTCTGTGTGACCACGCAGAGTGTGCACCAAGCATGTATGCGGAAGCGTTGATACCAGATGCTCCACACGGTGAAGGGGAGACAGCAACCGTTGATGAGGGCGAGGTAGTGTATACAGTCGGGAAAGGCGAAGAGGATGATTGTGCTCATGGCAAAGTAGGCCATGCCCACTTCGCTCCAACTGACTATGCCGAAGAAAGTGGAGGCCTTCTGGGCGAGCACCGTGTCGCATCCGTGGACCTGGAGGATGCCGCATACCTTGTCGGCTGTATGACTGCTCACTTTCACGGTCTTCTGCATGAGCAGGAAGGTGACATAGAGACCGGCGATGTCGGTGGCGAGAAGGAGGATGAGCGAGTTGTGTCGGCCGATGTCGGCATGGATAAATCCGGCGACTGCGAGTATGAGTGTCAGCAGGGCGAGGAGCCATCTCTTTGCCTGACTTATGAGGTCCTTGAGATGATTCTTGCAGTAGTCTGGCTCGGAGGATGATTCGCCGGGGTAGGCACGGAGAACTGTGCCGGTGATGGAGTCGATGAACTCGTCGTAGCCGCAGGTGTGGAGGGTGTGATAGAAATTGTAGGTGACTTCGGCCGGTTTTCCGTCAGCGTCGCGACGTATATCGTCCACAATCACGAATCCGTCGGGCCGATATGCAATGAAAGGAACCTGTATGTCTGCGACGCAATTCTTATCGTTGATGTTGAGAGCCTCGTTGGGGATTCCATACTCTGTGAGCAGACGAGAGAAGCCAAACAAGGATTTGAATGGCATCTGGTGAAATCTGTCGTCGCTGTATTCACCTGTGTGAGGCACACCGAGCGATTTGAGAAAGTCGGAGAATATAGTGGTTCCTTCCATCACGGCAATCGGTCAGAGATATTGCTGCAATTTCTCAACGAGGACGTTGCCGTCGATCTCGCCGGTATATTTCCACTTCTGTTCGCCATTGTCGAAGATGTAGAACGAGGGGACGGAGCTTGCACCGAGGGCATCCGCGAGGTCGGGATACTCGTCGATATCGAACTGATAGACGTTCACCTTACCCTCGAGCAGGGCTTTGACATCCTCGACCACGGGCATCATTCTCCTGCAATGAGGACACCATGAAGCATACATCTCAACGAGTGCGACACCTTTTTCGTCGCGAAGTTTCTCAAGTAATTTAGTATCCATAACTTTTGAAGTTTTCAGGTTATTCAGTCAATAGTCTAACACTTGCAGGCCTTCAAAAGTTTATTTTCAGCGGGTGACCACACGGTAGCTGAGAGTGCCTCCGGAGGTGATGGAATAGCGTTGGAGGGCATATCCTTTCTCGGCGGCGGGGCCTGAGCGCGGCATGCCGCCGTTGGTGAACACCTCGTATGTGCTTCCGCATGATGGACAACGTGCGAACAGTTCACCGGAAGGGATTTCGACTCTGATTGTCGGGGAGCATTCGTAGGGGCAGG
>JAMPAK010000018.1 GCA_023667285.1 Muribaculaceae bacterium | reverse complement strand
CCTGCAATGAATAAAATCCCGTCGATACCTGCACTCATCCTCACCGCGCTCCTTTCTTCCGCCACCTCCTATGGAGCAGGAAATGCGAGCGTGATGAGCGGACTGCGTGAATATGTCTATCCGGCCAACCGACCTAACACCGTGAGCTGCCCCCCTTTCACCGCCGACGGTCTGCATTTCCTCGCACTTTCGCCCGACGGCAAAAGAATCGTGAAATATGTGACCCGCACCGGAGCCGAGGCTGAGACCGTTATGGACGTGACCACAACCCGCGAGAACAAGATTGATGCCATCGAAGGGTTCACTCTCAGCCCCGACGGCTCGAAGATTCTCGTCACCACTGCCGAGGAGCCGGTCTATCGCCGCTCCACCAAGGCTGCCTACTATGTGTATGAGCTGCGTTCACGCCTGCTCCGTCCGCTTTCCGAGCAGTTCAAGACCCAGCGTGCGCCCCTCTTTTCTCCCGATGGCCGTATGGTGGCTTTCGTAGGGAGCGACAACAATATATACATCAAGAAGACCGACTACAACACCGAAGTGGCTGTGACCACCGATGGTGCCTTGGACAAGGTGATAAATGGTGTGCCCGACTGGGTGTATGAGGAGGAGTTCTCTACTACCTGCTCTATGGCCTGGGCTCCGGACAACCTCACCCTCTGCTACATCAAGTACACCGAGGCCGACGTGCCCGCCTACTCGTTCACGCTCTACGAGGGGACTTGCGACCCCATGGGCCGGTACGCGCTCTATCCCGGTCAGTTCACCTATAAATATCCCGTGGCCGGGGAGCCTAATTCCCGGGTGTCGCTACACAGCTACGATGTGGACAACCGCAAGGTCAAGAATCTCGACCTGCCGGACGGCCGCATCGAATATATCCCGCGCATAGCCTATGGAGGTGCGTCGGCCGACCGTCTCCTCGCCGTGACCCTCGATCGCTCGCAGACACGCATGGAGATCTACTCCATCAATCCCCGCTCGGGTGTGAGCAAGTCCATCCTCACCGAGGAGGACCGCGCATGGCTTCCCCCCTGCACCTACGAGGATATCCGCTTTGAGGCCGACGGATTTGTGCTCCTCTCTGCACGCACAGGCTTCACGCATGCCTACAAGTATAACTACACCGGATCGCTGACCTCCACAATCACCTCGGGCGATTATGATGTGACGGCCTATTATGGAAAGGATGCCAAGGGGGGCCACTACTATCAGTCCACCGCCACCGGTGCCATCAACCGCGTGGTGTCCGTGAAAGATATCAAAGGTGTGGTGAAGCATCTCTCTGAGGCGGACGGCACTGCCTCAGCATGGTTTTCGCCTACCCTCAACTTCTGTGGAATCACCTACAGCAACACTTCCACACCCCCTGTCGTGACCCTCTATGAGGGAAGCAAGAAGCTGCGTGTGCTTGAGGACAATGCCTCTATGAAATCGACATATGCTTCGATGCCTTCCACGGAGTTCACCACCATCACTACCGCCGAGGGTGTGGAGATGAACGCATACTTTATCAAGCCCCGCGACTTTGATTCCTCCCGCCGCTATCCCCTCATCATCAACCAGTACAGCGGCCCTGGTTCACAGGAAGTGCTCAACCGTTGGAAACCCGACTGGACACACTATGCCGCTATGAACGGATATGTGGTGATGTGTGTGGATCCCCGGGGCACCGGCGGTCGGGGCCGCGCATGGGAGACCGTCGTCTACAAAGACCTCGGCCATTATGAGACCATCGACCTGCAGGGAGCTGCCGAAAAGGCCGCCTCGCTACCTTTCATCGACTCCTCGCGCATCGGCATCACCGGATGGAGCTATGGCGGATATGAGACACTCATGGCTGTCACTTCCGGAAGCCGTCCCTCGGTCTTCTCTTGTGCCGTGGCAATAGCTCCGGTCACCGACTGGCGGTTCTACGACACCATCTATGCCGAGCGATACATGCTCACACCCAAGGAGAACCCCGATGGCTACTCGTCGTCGGCACCCCTCACATATGCCGGAAAGCTCGGCATACCCCTGCTCATCATGCACGGCACCGCCGACGATAATGTCCATCTCATGAACACAATGCAATATGTATCTGTTATGCAATCAGCGGGCAGGTTCTGCGATATGCTCCTCTATCCCAATATGAACCACTCCATCTTTGGCTGCGATGCCCGTCTGAACGTCTACTCCAAGATGCTTGACTATTTCAACAAAAACCTATAAATCAGATTTGGAAGGATATCATGTCTGACAGAATAGTAAACCACGAGGATGCAATAGTGAGTCTTTGGCTCAATTGGATCATTTCTATAGGGGCGCTGGTGCTCCCAATCATCCTGCACGCATATATACCGGTGATGTATATCCCCATCATCACTTTCATCTGTGCGCTGGGACTGCTCATCTACGACCGTGTGTCGCTCAACGGCCGATGGGCCGTGTGTCCGCTCATCCCCTCGATAGCCATGCGGTCACTCTTCATCTCGGGAGTTATCATGCTCATCATCAGGGTCATCTACTCCAAGGGTCTCATCGGCTACATGTATGATACGATGCTGATCAACGACAACATTCCCTATCTCACGGTGCTCGTCATCAGCCCAGTCACCTTGGCCATGGCTTTGTGGTCCAAGCTCGTTGGCCTGAGATACGGTGCGTGTCGCAACTGCCTCATCTCACTCGGTTCCAAGTCGGAGCGTGGATTCCTTGGCGAGCTTTTCTCCCAGGAGAGCAAATATCAGCGCGACCTGCTCATTGTGCTCTTCACCATCATCTTCATCACCAGCTGGGGATACTACACCTTCTATTATATAAATGTCAACATCAATCAGCCGGACCAGTTCTTCTTCGGATGGATTCCGGTGATTCTATATATCATATCCATCATCTATCTCGGTGCCAGGTATTTCACTGTCTGGGCTTACTATTCGCAGGATATCGAGGGAAGTGACCTCCGTAAGGGTGCCTCCACATCGGTGAGATTCCTAATCATCTCGGGCGATAATATCTATCTGGCCCGTGGAGAGGAATACAACCAGATTCCCGACAGCAACAAGTATGACACCCCGGCTTCGCTCACTGTGAACTATCGCGACAACGTGACACTCAAGGAGGCCAAAAAGTTCTTCGATGATATCTCGCGCCTGTCACCCGGCGATTTCGACTTCCGGTTCATGTATGTCTCCTACGAGGCCGCCGGCAACCGCAACATCTTCCACTTCATATGCTCACCCAAGGACAAGGAGATACTCGGTCAGTCGGCCTTCAGCCATGGCAAGTGGTACAATCTCTCGCGGCTCGACCGCATGCTCCACAACCGTGACCTCACCCCGATACTTGCCGCCGAGATACACCGCCTCTACACCATCACCATGGCCTGGAAGACCTACGACTACGATGGTCGCCGCCTTTACAAGGTGAAGAACTACCGTCCCATCTTCCGTCTGAAGGATATCTGCGACTGGGATGTGGACTTCAACTCCTCCCACTGGATCAAGGTGTCACACTTCAATGAGGACAAGCCCTTCTTCCGCCTGCGCCGACTCTTCCGCCGCAACAACACGGACAAGGATGAAGAATAATCCTTCAGCGGAGCGGGCGGGCTCCCCCTCCCTCATCGTCATCACCGGCCCAACAGCCTCGGGCAAGACGGCACGCGCAGTGAGCCTCGCCCGCAGAATCGGGGGGGAGATAATCAGCGCGGACTCCCGCCAGGTCTACCGCGGCATGGACATCGGAACCGGGAAGGACATGGAGGAGTATGGCGACGTTCCGGTACATCTCGTTGACATCTGCCCCGCCGGCAACAAGTATAACCTCTACGAATATCTGCGCGATTATGCGAGGGCCTACGACGACATAGTGTCGCGCAGAAAGATG
>JAMPAK010000017.1 GCA_023667285.1 Muribaculaceae bacterium | reverse complement strand
CTATCGTGATATTGCGATACACCCTCCTACGCACCACTCCCTAAGACTTTATTGTTATGATCACCTTTGCATATCCACATCTGCTATATCTGCTGCTCCTTATCCCGGTGATATTGGGGCTGTTTGTCCTGGCGAGGATTTCGCGCCGCAGGAAATTGCGTCGGTTTGGAAATCCGGAGATACTCCAACCCCTCATGCCGGAGGTGTCGAGCTACATGCCTTGGGTTAAGGTCGTAATCTCTCTCTTCATTGTCGCCGCTCTTGTGGTGATTCTTGCTCGCCCAAGAGCCACCGGTGGACTTGACGAAGACTCGGCAGAAACGGAGACACAGCGAGGCATCGAAGTGATGGTGTGTCTTGACGTATCCAATTCGATGCTCGCATCGTCAACCGACGACGAGGCAGGCATCAGCCGTCTGCAGAGGGCCAAATTCATCCTCGAGAAACTCATCGACAAGATGCACAACGACAAGGTGGGACTTATTGTCTTTGCTGGAGATGCATATACCCAGCTCCCCATAACATCCGACTTCATTTCGGCAAAAATGTTCATCAACAACATTTCGACCGACATGGTTCCGACCCAAGGAACGGCTATCGGAGCAGCATTGGATATGGCCATGAACTCTTTTACTCCCGACGAGAAGATGGGGAAGGCCATCATCCTCATCACGGATGGCGAGAACTTCGAGGACAATGCCATCGACGAAGCCAAGAGAGCATCCAATGCCGGGATACAGGTAGATGTGATAGGTCTCGGTTCTGGACGTGGTGTCCGTATCCCTGTGGGACGTAACAGTTATATGATCAACCCTGCCACCGGTGAAGAGGTGCTTACCAAGCTCGACGAGGCTACAGCATCCGAGATTGCCAAGGCCGGAAAGGGAATCTATGTCAATGGCGCTTCCAAATCAGTTGTCAATGAAATCGATGAAAAGATGGACGAACTCGAGCAGGGAGAATTCTCCCGCCGCTCATTCTCGCCACAGAGCGAGCAATTCCCCATCTTCGCATGGATTGCCTTGATACTCCTTGTCATCGACTCAATCACCGTGACCCGCAAGATATCCTGGCTCAAGCAATATAGATTCTTCAGCAAAGAAGAGGAAGGAGGGAAGAAATGAATCGTATTCTCATATCGGCACTCGTCTGCATACTGTCGACTGCCGCTTTCGCCCAAAAGAAAGACAACAGCACTCGCCATGAGCGCAACTATATAGTGGAGGGCAACAAGCTTTACCGCGAGGAACGCTATGCCGATGCCGAGGTCGCTTACAGGAAAGCCCTTGAGGAAAACGCCATGAACGAGATAGCCCAGTTCAATCTTGCCGCCTCACTTCTGCGGCAGGGTTCGGCTACCGGAGACACCGAGAAAGAAGCCACATCTATTCTCAACGGTCTCATCAAAAACGCGGAGGATATCTCCATCGCTGAAAAATCGTTCTACAACCTCGGCAATATCGCGTTCAACTCCAAGGACTATGCCAAGAGCATAGAGCTTTACAAGAACGCGCTACGACGCAACCCCGACAATGACAAGGCTCGCGAGAATCTGCGTCTTGCACAGAAGATGCTTGAGAATCAAAATAATGAGAATCAAGACCAGAATCAAGACCAGGACCAAAATCAAGAGCAAAATCAAAATCAGGATCAAAACAAAAACCAGGACAAGAACAAGGATCAGAATCAAGACCAAAACCAAGACCAGGACAAGGACAAACAACAGCAGGACAAGCAGGATCAGAAGCCTCAGCAACAGCCCCAGCAGCAAGGAGGGATAAGCCAGGAGAACGCTGACAAGATTCTCAAGGCTATGGAGAACGAGGAGAACGCTACCCGTCAGCGCATTGAGGCTGAGAGAAAGAAGAATGGCGCGCCTGCACGACGCACTGTAGTTAACCCATGGTAAAGAATCGCCCCGATGATGAAAAGAAATCTGTTATTAATATTCCTTTCGATACTTGTTGCCATAGGAGCTGAGGGAGCGGATGTGACATTTTCCGTAAAGACTCCCGGCAGAGTGTGCGAGGGAGACCGTTTCCCGGTGACGTTCAGGCTCACCAATGCCAGCGGATCCGACTTGCGTGTTGCCGCTATCGATGGTTGCACCCTTCTCTACGGTCCGAGCACATCCACCTCACAGAGCTACTCCGTGACCAACGGCCGAGCAGTCTCATCCTCATCCGTTGAGTACACATATTATTATAGGGCTGACAAGTCCGGCCGTTTCACTATCCCCTCAGCCACAATCACAGCCGACGGGAAGAGATATTCCTCAAAAGCCACAGAATTCACCATCCAACCGCGTGCCGACCGTGACAAACCCGCGTCACAAAGACCCGTTGCAGTTGACGACCCCGACACTCAAGCTGCCGGCCGGCATGTCAATGCCGACGATGTGTTTGTCAGAATCATTCTCTCCAAGTCATCGGCCTATGAACAGGAGGCTATCGGATGTACCATCAAGCTCTACACAAAATATTCGATATCATCCTTCATGCCAACTCGCCAGCCATCCTTCGACGGATTCCTCATTCAGGAAATCGATGTGCAGCCATCGCTCAACGAAGTAGAGACTTATCGCGGACAGGACTATATGACCGCTGTGCTGAAGAAATGTATCATCTTCCCCCAGAAGAGCGGCAGACTCACCATCAACTCGGGCAACTATGACATATCCGTGATTCAGTATGACAATGTGAACATGGGCATGTTCCAGGTACGTCAGCCCAAAGAATCGAAAATCAAAGTCAGCTCCAATACCGGGACAATCGATATCAATCCCCTCCCCTCGCCTCGTCCCGACGGATTCAATGGCGCAGTGGGCAAGTTCACTATAGACTCCAGGATCATCGGCAACACCTTCCGCACCAACGACCCGGCGACATTGATCTATACAATCAAGGGAACCGGCAACATAAAATATCTCAAAGAGCCACAGATTGACTTTCCTTCTGAATTCGAACAATATACACCCAAGAGTGATATCCACACCACTGTAAGTGGCAACGAGGTCAGCGGAACTATGGAGATTGAATACACATTCGTTCCCCAGGCCACGGGCGATTTCACCATTGGGGCCGACAAGTTTGTCTACTTCGATCCCGCCACAAAGTCCTATCAGACTCTCACCACAAAGGCTTATCCTATCAAGGTTGCCAAAGGGGTGGGCGCGCCGTCTTCGGATTCCGACCGTAAGGATATCGAGAACAAGAACTCCGACATCCGACATATCTATCTCGGCGACAAGGAGACTTCATTCAATCATACCCCGGTCATCACGAAGCCGTTCTACTGGTATCTTTACGCGGCAATTATACTCATCACCGCCATCGTGATATTTATCAACCGCAAAAATGCACGCAGAAATTCCGATATTGTAGGTGTACGCATAGCCAAGGCCAACAAGGTGGCAAGAAAACGTTTGAAACAAGCCGGCAAATATCTCCAGGCATCCGACTCGGACCACTTCTACGAAGAGATGCTCAAGGCACTGTGGGGCTATCTGTCAGACAAGCTCAACATCCCTGTCTCTCAACTTTCGAGAGACAACATCGCCGCCCGACTCGAAGCCAAGGGATTCGGTGAAGAGGATATCAAATCAGTTGTCGACGTGCTCGACGAGTGCGAGATGGCAAGATACACTCCCGACAGTTCATCGCGGATGGACGAGGTGTTCAGACGTGGCGAAGAAGCAATCAACAACCTTGAAAAGAACAACGGAAAATGAGACGACTCACCATCATATTATTCCTGATAAGCTTGATAGCCGGCAACTCCAAAGCCGACAGCCCCGTTATACTTCGGGCCGACTCCGCATATATGGCTGAAGAATATGAAAACGCCGTGCAGTTATATCGGAAAGCCATAAGTGAAGAAGGCCCCTCAGCCAAGTTGTACTACAATCTTGGAAACACCTATTATCGTCTCGGAGAGATGGGCAATGCCATTCTCTCCTTCGAAAGGTCGCTGCGCATCGATCCTACGGATGCCGATACACGCGAAAATCTTGCATTCGTCAACGGTAAAATCACCGACCGCCCCGGAGAGAGAGGCACATTTCTGGGAAATGCTCTCGACTCTGCGGCTATGGCCATGCGCTCAGATGCCTGGGCGTGGATTGCATTCGCAGCATTTGCCCTGACAATAGCAGGCCTATTGACCTATTTGTTTCTCGACAATGTCACATTGCGCAAACTTGGATTCTTCGGAGGTATCGTCACCTTCATCATTTGTGCAGTCTCCCTCTTTTTCTCATC
>JAMPAK010000016.1 GCA_023667285.1 Muribaculaceae bacterium | reverse complement strand
ACCGCTCACCTCGACACTGCCAGTGTCGCGCTCTAGCCAGATGAGCTAATACCCCATGGGTTCTTTTGCGTTGCAAAGGTAATGAGTTTTTTTGAGCCATGCAAGCATTGTGGCGACTTTTCTCGTTTTTTCGCGCGTCGGGGTATGTTTTTTGCTTAACTTTGCAGCAGATTATGAATACCGATTCCAAGACACCCCTCCTGGGGATGACACCTGCCGACCTCAAGATTGTCGCCGCCGAGGCCGGCCTGCGTCCGTTTGCCGCCGGGCAGATGGCACATAGGATATATCAGAGCCGCGTTCATACGGTTGACGAGATGACCGAGCTCCCGCTCAAGGCCAGGGAGTGGATCTCCAGCCGCTACAGCATTGGCCTCACACCCCCATCTAGGGAATCGCGCTCCGCCGACGGCACGGTCAAGTATCTCTTCCCCACCCGTTCATCTGAGGCTGACTATATCATCCCCGGCTCTGGCCGAGGGATGGATGTCGAGGCCGTCTATATCCCTGACCGGGACAGAGCCACGCTCTGTGTCTCCTCCCAGGCCGGATGCCGCATGGGATGCCGCTTCTGCATGACAGGAGCACAGGGGTTTCACGGTTCGCTGACCCCTGCCGGAATCCTCAATCAGATTTTCTCCATCCCGGCCTCAGAGACCCTCTCTAACATCGTTTTCATGGGGATGGGCGAGCCTATGGACAACATCGACTCTGTCATCCGCGCCATCGACTGCCTGACAGCCCCATGGGGATTGGCCTGGAGTCCTAAGCGCATCACGGTCTCCACCATCGGCCATATCCCAGGACTCAGACGTCTGCTAGACGAGACTTCTGTCCATATTGCCATCAGTGTCCACTCACCATATCAGGCAGAGCGCGAGAGCCTGATGCCCGTCGAGAAGGCATTTCCCCTCACCGATGTCATCACTCTGCTCAGAGGCTATGACTTCGCCCATCAGCGACGTCTGTCGGCCGAATACATAATGTGGCGCGGTGTCAACGATGACCTCCGCCATGCCGACGCTCTCGCCCGCATCCTCCGTGGGACATCCTGCCGGGTCAATCTCATCCGCTTCCATGCCATACCCGGATTCGAAGGGCGCCCCGCCACACCCGAGGCCATGACAGCCTTCCGCGACAGGCTCAACTCCCTTGGAGTCACAGCAACCATCCGCGCATCGCGCGGCGAGGACATCGAGGCCGCCTGCGGCATGCTCGCCGGCGACAAAAATAACTGCAATAAACTGTGATACATCTGACGCTCGTCCGCCACACATCTGTCGACGTCCCCGCAGGCGTGTGCTACGGCCGCACGGATGTCTCCCTCGCACCCTCATTCCCTATAGAGGCCGCTGCGGTCAGGCAGAAAATCGAAGGGCGGCGCTTTGACGGCATATTCACATCCCCCCTTTCGCGCTGCGTGAGGCTCGCTGAGGAGTGTGGATACCCCGAAGCCATCCCTGACCCACGGCTCATGGAGATGGATTTCGGAGAATGGGAGATGATCCGTTGGGACGACATCACAGACCCGCGTCTTCCCCTCTGGTATGCCGACTGGGAGCATGTCGCTCCTACCGGTGGCGAGTCCTTCCTCGACCAGCGGCGCCGCGTGGCCGACTTTCTCCAATCCTTGCACTCCTACCCCTCCGGGAGCCATCTGCTGGCCTTTGCGCATGGGGGTGTGATGATGCAGGCTATGATTCTGACCGGACTGGCCACACCTGAGAATGTCTTCAGCCTCCAGCCCTCCTATGGGAGCGTGCTAGAGATTACGGTTTGCGGGTCTGGCCACGGCCTGTGAGGATATAGCGCGTGGTGGTTATCTCGCGCAGCCCCATCGGGCCGCGTGGCCCCAGTTTCTGAGTCGATATGCCTATCTCGGCGCCCAGACCGAACTGCCCTCCGTCGGTGAACGATGTCGGGAGATTGACATAGACACAGGCGGCGTCAACGCGCGCTGTGAACTCTCCGGCGGCCTTGTCGTCCTCCGTTATTATTGTCTCGCTGTGTCCTGAGCCGTGGCGGTCTATATGGGCTATGGCCTCATCGAGGCTATCGACGGTGACCACCCCCATCTTCATGTCCATCCACTCGCGGTCAAGGTCCTCAGGCGTTATCTCCCTTAACAGATCAGAGGGGTATGCGCCGCGCAGGGCTGAGAGGGCGCGTGAGTCGGCATAAATCTCCACCCCTTTCTCCCCCAGGGGGCCTACGAGTGTCGGGAGGTCCTCAAGGCGCGATGAGTTGACCAGAAGGGTGTCGAGCGCATTGCAGACGCTCACGCGGCGTGTCTTTGCGTTGTTGACGATGTCGCGTCCCATGCTCAGGAGGCCGGAGGCGTCGAAATATGCATGCACAACTCCGGCGCCCGTCTCGATGACCGGGACTCGGGCGTTGTCGCGCACGAAGTCGATGAGCCGGCGTCCGCCACGGGGAATGCAGACATCCACATTGCCCACGGCGTTCAGGAGCTCGGCCGTGGCCTCATGGGTAGATGGCAGAAGCACAGCAGAGTCCTCAGGCAGCCCACTCTCACGCAGCGCACGGCGAATCAGCGATATGGCCGCGCGGTTTGAGTCGTCGGCGTCGCGCCCGCCCTTCAGGATGCAGGCGTTTCCGCTCTTGACGCAGAGAGAGAAGACATCGAAGGTCACATTGGGTCTTGCCTCATAGATGACACCTATGACCCCGAAGGGGACACGCACCTGCCTGAGGTCTATGCCGTTGGGAAGTGTGCGATGTTCAGTCTCCTCCCCCACGGGACATGGCAGTGAGGCCACGCTGCGGAGGTCTGACGCAATGGCGGCAATGCGAGCCGGAGTCAGTTGCAGACGGTCATACAGGGGGTTGGCGGGGTCCATGCGCTCCAGGTCAGAGGCATTAGCCTCGAGGAGAGACTCCGTGTTTGCCTCAACGAGGTCGGCCAGAAGCCGAATGGCGTCTGACCTCCGGGTGTCAGGGATATTGGCGAGCAGGTGCGATGCCTGTCGCACTTGTGAGAATATAGGGTTCATCAATTTTCGATGTAAAGGTAATCGTAATGAATCAGGGGGCGGTGTCCGCGTGTTCCTGTCAGAGGTATGGCCTCGATGCTAGAGAGCGATGCGCGCCCCATGCCGAGGGTTTCCCCCTCGGGTCCCAAGATGCTGACGATGTCACCCTCTTCCCAGTCGCCCTCTATGGAGGTGACCCCGACGGGGAGGAGAGAGACAGCCTTATCAGAGAGGAGCGCGGCCGCTGCGCGGGCGTTGACTCTCACAATCCCCTTGGCGAATGATCCGCTATGGGCTATCCATCGCTTGATGGTGCTGAGAGGCGCCGAGGATGGCTCAAACAGCGTGTGAGGGACGGAGCCGGGACGCTCTATGAGGTCCACAAGCACCTCGGGGCGGTCTCCGCGCGCTATGATGACGGCCACACCCTCTGAGGCAACCTTGGAGGCTATGCCACACTTTGTTCCCATCCCGCCGCGTCCAAAACCGCTCTTGGCTGCCACGACATATTCGCTGACATCCTTGCCGGGCTCCACGCGCTCTATCAGGGCCGACGTGGGGTCGGAAGGGGCTCCGGTATAGATGCCGTCGACATTTGAGAGGATTATGAGCGTGTCGGCGTCTGTCATGGTGGCTATGAGACCGGAGAGCTCGTCGTTGTCCGTGAACATCAGTTCTGTGAGGCTGGCTGTGTCATTCTCGTTGACGATGGGGATGACTCCGTTCTCAATCATGGTGATCATACAGGCGCGCTGGTTCAGATAGGAAGTCCGCGAGGCGAAGTTCTCCTTCTGTGTCAGCACCTGGCCTATCACTATGCCATAGGCGCCGAAAAGTTGGTTATAGAGGTTGATGAGTTTGATTTGCCCAATGGATGAGTAGAGTTGCCTAGAGGCCACCGCATCAAGCTGACGTGTGGGTGTGACCGCACCTCGTCCGCATGCCACCGCACCGCTCGACACCAGCACCACCTCATGACCCAGATGACGCAGGGCCGCTATCTGGTCGACCAGAGCTGACATGTTTGTGACATTCGGCATGCCGTCGCTGCGTGTGAGCACATTGCTGCCCACCTTGACTACTATCCTGCTCATATGCTGCTCTTAAGTCCTTCGATGACGGCAGTGGTGAATCCGGCTCTCTCCATGGCGTTGAGACCGCGGATAGTGAGTCCGCCGGGGGTTGTCACTTTGTCAATCTCTGTCTCGGGGTGCGAGCCCTCGCGGTCCAGAAGGGCGACGGCTCCGCGCAGTGTCTGAGCCACAATCCGCTGGGCTGCCGCAGCCTTGAATCCTAGTTCGACACCACCCTCGGTGGCTGCGCGGACATATCGCATGGCATATGCTATGCCACATGAGGCCAGAGCCGTGGCTCCGCGGAGAAGTCGCTCCTCGATTATCTCGACTGAGCCCAGCCGGCTGAATATCTTCACGGCCCGGTCAGCAGTGCCTGCAACGTCCACAATGAAAGTCATAGACTCCCCTACGCTCATGGCGGTGTTTGGCATCGCTATGGAGAGAACTGAGGGGCAGTGTGGCCCAAACATCATCGAGAGGTCGTGTCCGCTTACGCCGGCCACTATGGCGGTCACCTCGGTGTCCTTGCTCAGGTGAGGGGCAATCTCCTCTGCCACCGTAGGCAACACCCAGGGCTTCACGGCTATCACCACAAGGTCGGCATCTCTGATGGCCTCACAGTTGTCTGAGGTGAGACATATCTCCTCTATATCAATCACTGAAGGGTGGGGAGTGGAGAGGGTGACAGTTTCAGACTCTGCAAGCCCGCGGGCTACGGCTCCACCCATGGCACCACCTCCTATCACTGTTATCTTCATAATCTGCGGTGTTACTGATTCTGCTTTTTCCAAAGACTTGCAAAAATAGCACATCATCCCGACATTACCAACACCCCGCCTGATAAAATTGCCATGATGAAGTGCAGATGGTGAGTATCTAAGGGAAGTCAGGAGATTTCCAAAATGTCAAAGTGCGCTTGCCGTGCGGTTTGACTTTGGGTCGCGGAGCA
>JAMPAK010000015.1 GCA_023667285.1 Muribaculaceae bacterium | reverse complement strand
GTTCGCACCGCTATCAGGAACGGGGCGGAGGGCCGGGCGGTTCTCCCCGTCAGGGGAGGCTTGGGGGCGCGTGGGTGCGGCGGGGCGTGGCTTTATGCCCGCCCCGCCAACGGAAGCACCGCCCTTTGGCGCCGGGGCTGTCGATACGCGCGTCCTTAAATCTATGCCGGGATTTCGCGGGAGTCGGCGTGGGCGTCGAGGGTGGTGAGCTGGATGATGGGGCAGACTGGCTCGACGCCGGCCCAGCCGTTGTGGTCGATTATGAGCCGGTGCAGACGCAGGGCGCATTCGCGGTAGGATTTCTGCATGGCCTGGGCGATGGTGTAGAGCTCCCTCTTGTCGGAGCCGGAGTTGTTGGACTGTGCCTTGCCGGGGACGGAGCCTACGAGGTTGGAGTGGACGCGCATGGCGAAGCAGAGCATGTTGATGGCCTCGGCGTGGTCTGAGGCCCAGTCGCCGCCTTCGACGTCGGATTCGATTTTGGTGATCTTGATGTCGTGCGACTCTTTGCCGTCGGGGGTGGAGAGGTAGCCGGCGAAGATGGCTTTGCCTGAGTTGCGTGCCCCGGTGAGGAAGTCTATCATCTCTTGCTTGACTTCGTTGACTTTCATGAGCTGTCTGGCGGGGTCCACGATGTGCTCGGCCATGAAGAGGGTGTCCCAGTAACGCTGGGAGATCTCGATGAGGTATTTTATGGGGGCTGAGTTTTTTATCTTGGCTTCCTTGGCGATGGCTATGTAGCGTTTGATGTTGTACCATTTGCCCCGGAAGAGGGCGCCGTAGGTGGGTATGGGGTAGTAGAGGGAGTCGGTCTGCGGGAGTCTTGTGACGGCTGCCATTTTCCTTACCCCTGCCGCGGCGAGCCGGCGGAGGTGGGTGCGCGGGCGGCGTGGGTCGATGAGGGGGAGCATCTCGACCTGTGATAGGTCTGTGACGGGGAGCCTCCAGTTGGCGTAGAGGACGGCGGGGATTGTCCCGTCGGGGTCTGCTTTCTGGAAGCGGCAGTAGGCTGCCTCCTTGCGGTGGATGTTGGTGATGCGGGTGCCGTCTTCTGACAGGATGAGGACGGTGACGGCGAATTCGAACATGCGGAGGTCCCGGCAGATGCCGAGGAAGTAGGCGGGGAGGTCGTTGTCGAGGGTGAAGGCTTCGATTTCGGAGGCGATGAGGCTGGAAGGTGTGGAGGCTGTGTCTCTTTGGCGGTACTGGAGGCCGGCGGCGTAGAGGGTCTCCGCCTGGAAGTCCCGGCATACGGAGAGGGTCTCGTCTTGCTCGAATTTCTCGATGAGGTCGAAGGGGAGCATGTTGTTGGCTCCCCATGGCATGTAGCTTACGGAGCTGTCTCCTATGGGCACGGGGGTTATGTCGCGGTCTTCGCGGAATACTATGTCGGAGGGTATGAATGCTGCCGATGCGTTCATGCCGGGGAGGGTCTCTACTGAGAGGATGTTCATGGTCGGGGGTTTGTGGGTTTGTGGGTTTGTGGGTTGGGGGGTCAGAGCCAGTGGGCGGTGGAGCCGGGGCGGTTGCGGTAGGCCGGGACGCTGAAGAGTGCTGCCGTGGATGTGCCGCGCCACTGGGGGAAGTCTCCGGCGTGTGTGAGTATGTGGTCTGTGAGCCGTCTGCACATCTGTTTCTTTTCCTGCGGCCCGGCTCCGTTGGCTGTCGCGATGATGGCTGTCCTGACGAGTTCCCTGAGCTTTGTCTCGGCGTGGGTCTGCCCTTTTGTCTCTCTGAGGCGGCGCATGATGGGGGCTGACACCCAATATTGGGCGAGCTCGTCTTCTATGGCCTCGATGCGCGGGAGGATTGAGAGGAAGCGGTCATGGACTGTCCGGCATGTCTCGCCCGGGGGCTCTGAGACGGGACCTTTGGGGCTGTCTTTTATTTGGGTGAGGATTGTGTAGTCGTGGAAGAGTGTGCGCCGGAATGGCTCTGCCTGCGGGGTCTGCCACCAGCCGGGGACTTCCATCAGGAGCTTGGGGAGCATGGCGATGGCTGCGTCGAGCTGTCTTTGGGACGACTCGATGAGGCGGTCTATCTTTGCCTTTGACGCCGGGCGGAGGGTGTTTGTCTCTACGGTTGAGATGCCGCTGTCTGACACCACGACGTCGAGTGACGGGATTGCGTCCGCCCAGGCCTTGAGGGCCACGATGCTGCGGGGCACGAAGTAGAGTGGGTCTTCGGTGCTGAGGGCTTCGTCCACAAGGCGGTGGAGGATTTCGTGCGGTATGATGTTTTCTGTGAGCCAGAGTTCGGCTGCGGTGAGCCTGGGGAGCATTTTGTCGTAGAGTGACTCTTGCTCGGGGAATGTCTTGGCGAATGTGTTTGGTATGAAGCGGCGTAGGGTCGCGTCGTCGGGGATAAGGAGCATGGCGGTTGGGGTTTATTAATCAGTAGAATACTTCGAGGCCGTTGACTGCAAGGATCAGGCAGTCGCGGATTTTCCGGATTTCTCCGGAGTCGGGGAATTTTATGTTGCGTGAGCCGGCGCGGTGCTGTGGCTTGAGCCCTATTACTTTTTTGTATTCCCTTTTCTCGCCTTTTGTGGTGAGGACTGTGAGGTCTACGGGCTCCGGGCTCTGGAGCATGTGGCGGGCGGTTGTGATGTGTATTTTGTTGTCCATTTGTTGGTTATTGTATGAGCTGGAGGTCTTCTTCGTCGTAGGTGACGTCGAGGATCTCCGGGGTTGCGGCGGAGAATTCCTTGAGCAGCTCCTTTATTTTCTGCTCTCGGTTGGGGAGTCGCGGGAGTCCGAGGACTGTGGGGTCGTCGGTGGGCACCCATTGGACCGGCACTATTTTGCTGAGGTCTATTGTCTGTTCCTCGGGGCGGTCTGCGTTGGTGACCCTTCCGTATGTGGAGCTGACGCGCTCCATTGTCCTTACGTCCATCTTTGCCTTTGCTATGCGGTATGTCTCGAGGAGCATCTCGAGGGTCCGCCATCGGTGGAATTCCCTTGCCTCGTTTGTGAGCATCGGGAGGAGCCCTTTGACTACGGCGAGGTCTGAGTATGCTGTGGGCCTGGAGACTTTGTAGCGCGCGGTGAAGGTGCGTATGATCTCGGAGTCTGTCAGCGATGGGGTCTTGAGCATGTGCAGGTACATGTCGCGGACACGGAGGATTTTGTCGACTGTGTCCTTGGGGTACCTTTGCCGGAGTTCTTCTATGTCTGTGAAGAGGTCTTTGTGGCAGGCCTCGAGTGCGGATGGGTTCATATCAGTCTTCGTCGGCTTCCATGATTAGGAGGTTTTCGCGGACTGACTGCATGGCGAGCGGTGAGCCGACGGCTGCGAGTTCCATCTCTTTTGCCTTCAGTTCGATTTTTGCCTTGGCTTTGCCGCGCCGGTATGCGAGGGATTCGGCTGTGTCGGGGTCGGCGATTCTGTCTCTCAGTTCTGTCGGGTCCAGGCCGAGGACTGTTGCGATCTCGGTGATTGTGACGAAGTATCCGGCGAGGCGTTCGATGCCGGAGATTGTTGGGTCTGCTTCGGGTGTTGAAGTCGGGTCTGCCTGGATATGCGCGGCGTGGGGACGCGCTGCGCTGCTTTCGGAAGCCGGGTCTGCCTGTGTCGGGGGTTGCCCGGCGGGTATGTTCATGAGTTCGTGCATTGGGGCTGAGTTGTTTTGTCGGAGGTCTTCAAAGTCTGCATGGAGCTGTGCGTATATCGCGGGGTCGGAGCTTATGACGGCTGACTCGGCGCGGTTGCCTCGCGTCAGGTTCTGTGATGTGACGAGTGAGGCTTTGCGGCCGTCTGGGTGTTCGATGAGCAGGATCTTGGAGTGGTTGTCTGAGATCCATACTTCGTCGTAGACTGCCGATATGAAGCGCCACAGCTGTACGGTCTTCTGCAGGGCCTTGCGGTCTATTATGACGATGAACCGTGCGGGATGTCGCTTCTTGATGAAGTATATCCTTCGGAGGAATTCCTCGGAGATGGAGAATGTTGTCTGCCTTACTGTCGGTTTTTCGTCTTTCGTCTGTTGTTTTTCGTTGTAGGTGGGGTGTGGGGAGGGGGAACCCTCCCCAACCCTCCCCGGCGGGGAGGGTTGGGGAGTCGGCGGCTGTCCGGTCTGTCCGGTCTGTCCGTGCTGTGTGAGGAGCCATTCGGTGATGTCGGCGACCTGGAGGGAGTTGGAGATGTATGCCTGTGTCGGGCGTTCACTGAGGGGCTTAAGTATGTCTGATATCTTGGCGTTGTGCTTCATGCCGTAAAACGTTGGGAATTTCGTAGGAGTCGTATTTCTGCCAGAGGGCGAGGCGGCGGTCGTCTACTTTCAGGATTTCTTTGACGAATGGGTACAGCTCGGAGTCGGGGCAGGTCGCTGTGTGGAGGGCGAGTCTCCTTATCTGCATGTGGAGCTCCCGTTCTTTGTTGAGGCAGTCGAGGGCTTCTGCGTATGCTGCCTTGATTTCGTCGGGGAGCCGGTCGTGGTCTTGGCGTCTGCCGCTCCGGATTTTTTCTTCCGCCGTCTTTGACTGTTCCACCACTTTGTCTGCCTTGGCTTTCATTATGCTTACCTGTGTGTGGGTCAGCTTGGCGAGGCGGAATTCGAGGATCTCTGTCAGCCGCTTGTTGATAAACGGGGCGTATTTTCCGGGGCCTTTGCGCATCATTTCTCTGTATAGGATGGCATTGCCGGTGATGCGCTGCAGTAGGTCTGCGCCTTGGGCCCAGTCTTTCTGTGAATCTTCCTGCTGGAGGAATTGTCTTATGTTTTCGGTGAGCATTTAAGTTGAATTGAAAATTTAAAATTTAAAATGTAGAATGTATCTGCAATGTAAAATTTAAAATTTAAAATGTAGAATGTGAATGGATTTTTCATTCTTCGTTTTACATTTTACATTCTTCATTTTACGTTTGGGTCAGGAGTAGATTTGGAGGGCGGTGTATTGGATTGCGTTCAGGCGGTTTTCCCAGCCTCGGAGGAAGCGTATGTTGGCGGGGCGGGCCTTGCATATCTCGTCGAGGTATCGGAACCGGTCTGCCTTGATTTGGCCGAACAGGCTTTGCTGTGGGGCGGTGTTGATGGCTTTGAGGGTCTTGGGTCCGATGATGCCGTCCTGTTTGACTCCAAGGATTTTCTGCACCCGTCTTATGACTTTCGGGCCTGATCCCCATATCCAGTCTACGATTATGTAGGCGATTGCCTTGGTGACTATTAGGTCTGCCTTTGCGAGGTCCCAGAAGTTTTTCTTGAGTATGAGGTGCCAGTGGGCGTATGGGATTTTTCGGAGGTCGTCTTTTGTGGGTGACGGGTAGCCTCTGCCTTTGCACCATGTGCGGTAGGTTGAGAGTGTGACTCCGCACATGGTGGCGCCTCCGGCGTCTTTGGGGTCGTCGCTCCATCCGGTCTTCTGTGCGCGGGCGTATGATGTCTCTATTGGCTCGTCTTCGGTCTTTTTGTATCGGATTCCGGTCTCGAAGGCGAGTATGAATTTTTCGAAGTGGGTCATTTTGTTTAGGTTTTAGGTTTTAGGTTTTAGGGGGTAGGTTTGCCGTGAGCCAGTCGCGGACCTGGGCTTTGAAGTCTTCGAGTTTGTTCTGATAGTGCATGGAGATGCCGAGCAGTGATGAGGCTGAGGCTGAGGAGATGCCGTAGTAGACGAGGATTGAGTCGTGGACCTCGCCTTCGGGCGGTATGTACATGCCGAGGAATACCGCGACTATGGCGGATGCCATGAGCAGCATGGCGATGAAGTATGTGAGGAGCTCTCGGATTGTGAGCTTGTCGAATTCTTGCTTTAGGTGTTTCATATTCAATGTAAAATGTATCGGGAATGTAAAAATGTAAAATTTTTATTTGTTGTTGATGGCGGTGACGTATAGGATTGTCTTTGAGAGGGGCCTGAGTATTTTGTCCATGGCGATGAATGTGGAGCCGGTTGTGACTATGTCGTCGAAGATTATGAGGTTTTTCTCCGGGGGGTCATAGAGGAGCTCGAATTCGGCGTTTACTCTCTGGCGGTTCTTTGCGCGTGCTATCCCGCCTCGGTATGGTATGGCGAGGCGGTCGGCGAGGAGACTGGCCACGCGTGCGGCGAAATTGTTTTCGATGTGGCGACGCGGCGGTGGAGTCCCCACCGCCCAGCCACTGTGCGCGAGGCTTTCCCCGAGTATTCTGGTGATGAACGGGGCCATGCTGTCGGCGAAGTATGGCACCATTGAATCATCATTCTTTATCTCTGTGAGGGTGCGCCCGTAGATTGAGCGCCGCCAGAGGGAGATGAACATTATGCCGCGTGCGTTGAGCCGGAACCGGTCCGGGGCGAAGTCGCATCGGGCTTCGGCGGTCTTTAGCTCGTGCCAGGCGCGCCGTCGGTCTGAAAAGAGGTTCTCCGCGTCCGCACTCTTTGGTGTGGGCGCGGAGAAGCCGTCGAGGAAGCTGTGGATGTCGAAGAGCATTTTATGTCAGATGAACTCCGGGCTGAAGTGCCGCGTGAAGCGGCTCAGAAGTTTTTTGAGTAGTCGATCTCTCCTTCTTCGGTGATGATTTTTCCTCGGTATTCGGGGAATGGGAGTCTGTTGTCGCCTTCTATGGTGATGGTTGTGGCGGCGGCCC
>JAMPAK010000014.1 GCA_023667285.1 Muribaculaceae bacterium | reverse complement strand
ATAACCGTCGCCGGACTATCCAAGGTCATAGAGGCAGACCTGCGCAGACGGAGGCTCTCATACTCCGACTACACAATAAGACTCACCGCCGGAGGCAAAGACCTAAGCCGGACCCTCACAATAATCCACTGCCCAAAGGCCATGCCAATGACAGCCGAAAAATTCCTCAGGGAAAACTTCCTCATACCCCCATGCCCGGACATCACAGACCCGGCCGCACAGACCCCCATAGAACTCCCAGAAGGCTTCAGCTGGCCCATAGAAGTCATAGCACACCTCACAGAAGCCGAATACTTCACCGCCACAACCTACACCGCAGACAGCACAAACACCGCAGACAGCACAACCACCGCAGACAGCGAGACATACACCGAGTTCCTCCCACAAGGCTGGCAGGGAGAATACCTCTACACACAGTCCTCCACAGGCAGCACCGCCGGGGAAGGCCCGGCGGACGCGCCCCTTCGGGCCGGCATGCCCAAGGTCATACACACCCAATGCGGACAAAGGGAGGCACACTACATAATAGGGGCCCCCACAGACGAATGGACCCCACAAAGAACCGGGAAAGGCCGGTCACTCCTCTTCCGCTTCCGTAACCTGTTCAACTGCCCGGACTACATATGGCTCCACGGAACCCTCGAGACCACCCCAACCTCAACCTCACAGACCATAGCCATCGCCGGGACCCTCCGCAAGGTAGACCTACGGACAGAGACCGAATACACCCTCACCGCCCACGGCCTGACCAAAGGACAGGCCCTGAGGGCGGCGCAGCTGCTCGACTCCCACGACGTGCAGCTCCTCCTCACCCACGACCCCGTCACAGACGGACAGCAAAAGACAGACATCATCATAACAGAGGTCACCGGACCCGTCACAGACTCCCCCACAGACCTCAACACCATCAAAATCAAATTCAAACCCACAAAGTCTTAGTCTATTTTGAGGCAGTGCCCCGGCTTCAGCCGGACGTCCCAACCCCACCAGCTCCTAACCCCAGATGAAACAGATCTACTTCAACCCCATACAGCTCCAGTTCCAATGGATAGCCGCCCACACAATGGTCGCAGTATGCGGCCGACGAACCGGCAAGACACACGGCATCGCCGCACCCTTCCTCCTCCGCTGCGTCCAGCGAATGCCCGGCTGCACAGGAGGCATCGTAGTCCCCACATTCCTCCACGGACTCACCAACACAATCCCCGGAATGCTCACCGCCCTGGGCGAGATGGGCCTCGTCGAAGGCATCCACTACGTCATAGGACGCCAGCCGCCGTCATTCTTCGCCAAGCCGATAATAAAGCCGGCCACATACCAACACGCCATCTCCTTCTACAACGGCACAACCGTAATCCTCCTCTCCCAAGACCGGAGCTACTCAGCCAACTCACTCACACTCTCATTCCTCATCATCGACGAAGCCAAGTTCATAGACTTCCAGAAGCTCAAGGACCAGACCTTCCCGGCCAACGGAGGCATCAAGTCACACTTCGGCCGGCGGAGCTGCAACCACGCCGTCCTCATCCTCTCCGACATGCCCCAGACAAAGAAAGGCTCCTGGTTCCTCCATTACCGCGAGAAGATGGACCCACGCCTCATCGAGGCCATCAAAGGCCAGGTCAACGAACTCACCCGCCTCAGAAAAAGACTCATGGAAGAAAGCGGCGCAGCGCGTCCACGCACTGCGCCGGCGCCCACGACAGTAGCGCAGGACCTCCGGGACTGCGCCGTACCGGCGACAGCAGCGCAGGACCTCCGGGACTGCGCCGTACCCTCCGGCAAAAACACTCCGCCCTCAGGTACAAAGGCCGCGCGGCTCCTCCGACAGATCCGCCGACTCGACCGAGAGCTCAACCAACTCCGGAGCGTCGCCGTCTACTACAAGGAATGCTCCTCCATAGAGAACATCGAGCTCATCGGCGAGAAATACATCCGACAGATGAAGCGTGACCTCACCCCACTGACCTTCCGCACCTCCATCATGTGCGAGAGACTCGGACAGGCCGTCGACGGCTTCTACAACTGCTTCACCGAAGCCCACAAATACAACGCCTCAGACCTCCCCCTCCTCGACAAAATATTCACCGAACAGTCTCAGCAAGGAGGCTTCACTGAAACAGAACCGCCCGAAGCGCGGAGCTGTTCAGTTCAAACGCAGAGCGTTTGCTCCTCAGGAATCGACGCCGACCTCGACCCCGACTCACCCATCTGCATCGGAATGGACTACAACGCCAACATCAACTGGATCGTAGCCGGACAGCCGACCGGACGGCGGCTCAACGTCCTCAAATCCTTCTACGTCAAATTCCAAGACAAGATCCCCGAGCTCGTGGCCAAATTCTGCACCTACTACCAAAGGCAGCGCCGCCGTCACGTCATATTCTACTACGACTCCACAGCCCTCGGACAGAACTACTTCGTCAACGACCGCGACATCCGCGCCGTAGTCATAACAGAATTCCAGAAAAGAGGCTGGACAGTCACAGACGTATACATCGGCTCCCCCATGCGCCACGACGAGAAATACCGCCTCATCAACTACGGCTTCACCGGCCATGGCAACCTCACCCCATACTTCAACCGCCAGAACAACGACGACCTCATACTCGCCATGGAATGCGCCGGAGTAGAGCGGGGCAGGCTCGGATTCCGAAAAGACAAAGCCGGCGAGAAGCTGCCCGAATCCGAAGAGAACCTCCTCGAGCACCGCACAGACGGCACAGACGCCTTCGACACACTCTACATCGGCTGCGAGCGCTTCCCCCGGACCCCCACGCGCCTCTTCATCCCCGCCTCCGTCCTGTAGCGCAGCGCGTCCCCGCGCTGCGCCCTACCCTCTGACAAAAGCAAATCTAACCTTCCACAGCTTCTTTTTCACCCACGCGCACCCATCCTAACTTTGCACCGCAAAAAGGCACCAGGTCTTAGGTTTCAGGCATCAGGCCAACAACCAAAAAACAACAACGAAAAAACGACAAACCAAATGGCGACAGCGACATCACTCATACAGACCCTCAAGACAGAGACCCGCGAAGGCTCCGTCACCCCGGCACGTCTCGCAGAAATCCTCGAGGCAGTCCTCGCCGAAGGCGGATCCTCCTCAGCCGAAATCCCCGCCGACCTAAGCCAGCGGCTCGACGCCATACAGGCCTCCGTCGCCGCCGCCATGACAGCAGCCACATCTGCACAGACCACAGCCGAAGCCGCCAAGACAGCAGCCACATCTGCACAGACCACAGCCGAAGCCGCCAAGACCAAGGCAGAGCAAGCCATGGCAGCCGGAGGCTCAGGAGCCGAGCTCAACGCCGAATTCGAACAACGCCTCACATCCCTCCAGACAAACCTGGGCACAGTCCAGACCACCGCCGAGACAGCACAGACAACAGCCAACGCAGCAAAGACAGCCGCCGAAGCAGCCAAGACAACAGCCAACGCAGCAAAGACAACCGCCGAGGCAGCCAAGACAGCCGCAGACCAAGCAGCCGAAGGAGGACAGAAACACTGGTTCGGGACAGCCGACCAATACGCCGCCCTCACCACCATAGACCCCGAGACAATCTACATGATAACCGAATAACAAAGGCTTTAGGCTTTAGGTCCCAAGCCTGAGACCTAAAACCTAAGACCCAAAACCCAGAACCTCAGACATGAACCGAATCCCCCACAGGTCAGACTTCACAATCCGCTTCGCATTCTCCGACGCAGACTCACTGCCCGTCTCAATGAAAGCCGTAGACTTCGAGATGTGGTTCATGACAAAGCCAGGCGCAGGAGTATTCATGGCCGCACAAAGGCTCGGAATATGCACCGGCTGCGAGATACTCACAGACGGCAGCGTCCTCGTCCGATTCGACGACCACCACCTCCCGCCCGGCCAGCTCGCCTGCGACATCGCCATCCACTCAGACGACGAAAACATGCCCGACGGAAAGCGGGACATCCGCGTAAGGCCCGTAATCCCCGTCGAGCTCACAGAAGGAACACTCCCCGGCACATGCCACAGACCCCGGGCAGCCGCGCCCTCACCCGGAGGGGAAGGCTGGGGAGGGGCAGCCCCAATCCTCGTCAACGTCAAGATCCCATTCTCCCGCCCCGTCCTCAGCCGCCACATAACAAAAAGCGAGCTCGACGACGCCATCATGCAGCTCCAGAGCGCGTCAGACCGGCGCATCGCCGAACTCACAGAGAAGATAGAGGCCGTCGCACCATGCGAGATGACAGTCGCCACAGACCAAGACATCGCCGCCCTCACAGCCCTCTTCACAACATAAGGACGGCGGCGAGGCCGGAAAAGTAGCGCAGCGCGTCCCGCGCTGCGCCCCACCGAAGCACCGCCCGAAGCGCCCCGGAAGCACCCCGAAGCACACCCCGGAAGCACACCCCGAAGCGCCCCAAATCCTGACAGCGGTGTGAACGCAGTGAACACAGACAAAATCACCAAAACAGCAACCCCAATTATAAACCAATTAAACCCAACAGATTATGGCAACATCAACAGTAGTGACCGTAGGCCAGCTCTCACAGGTGGCCGCCGCCCAGAAGACCTACATCGACGCCAAGGACGCCGAGCAGAAAACCTACACCGACGGCAAGGCCGGTGAGCAGAAAGACTACACCGACGCCCGCGAGTCAGCAATCCGCACAGACCTCGCCAAAAGCGTAGCCGACGGCGACAAAGCCATCCAGGACCAGCTCGACGCCCTCGAGATCCCCAAGGAAGCCACAGAGACAGAAGTCAAGGACATCCTCGACATCTTCGCCGTCTCCGCCGACTGACCCGAAGCAGCGGGGAAAGTAGCGCAGCGCGTGACGCGCTGCGCTCGTTCCCTCTGACAAAAGCAGATCTATTCCCCCTGACAAAAGCAGATCTATTCCCCACCTGACAAAACCATCTTGAGGAAGCCCCCGGCGTCAGCCGGGCATAAAAACCCACCGCCCATGTCCAACTACATCAGCACCTCCACACTCCGCCCCATCCTCGAGGCCGTCTTCGGCGCAATCAAGACCACCGGGGCAAGCCCCTCCTCCCCCTCCATCTTCAAAGGAGTCATCCCCTACACCGAACTCTCCAAAGACAAAGCCCTCGAGACCTTCAAGGACGGGGCCATAGGCATCTGGGCCGTCTCATACCCACGCGACATCGCCGGAACAAGAGTCATCGAGAAAATGGGCATCACCGAAGAAATGATCCGCGAGAACCCCACATACGAGACATACAAAGACGTATACTCATCAGACTTCGCCGGAATCCTCATAGGGGTCGGCTGGTCACAATACATGGTGACACAGCTCCTCATCGGCTCATGCTGCCTCAAAGACAACGAATTCGTAATCTTCTTCGAGATAGACTCGCCCCCAGAAGGAATGTCCGACATCGCAGCCTACACACGCACCCTCCAGATGCCAATGACAATCGGCGAGGAGACAGAGCCCGGCGTCGCCGGTGACTGGGCCGAGTGCCCCCTCTACGACTCAGCCGCCAACAAAATGACCCTCGGCTCCGGCGGAGTCTCCGAGGAAGACCTCGCCGCCATCGAGCGGCGCATAGACGAAAAGCTCGACAGCCAGCCAATGCTCAAAGTCAGGGAAATGACAAAGGCACAGTACGACGCGCTCACACCGGACCCCGACACACTCTACCTCATAACCGCGCTCTGACATGGAAGAAACAAGACTCGCCGCCGCCCCAGACGCTGTGATGCACAAAGGCTCCGGCATACTCGCCATATACAGAGGATCGGTCCAGGTCTGGTCCGCAAGCTATATCACCGTCAGCTTCAACGCCAACGTCATCGGAGCAAAGATAACTTGCTACGGAGGCTCCGGAAAAGCCGATGTCCCGGTCACCGGAGGAGTGCCGGCAATCCTCGGCCCTGGCCGCACAAGGCTGTATCTTGGCACAGGCTCATCTACAACCTCCATCGACATGACAGGCTTCGATGCATCGGCCATACAGCGATACGACGGCATGTTCTCAGGATTAGATAGTCTGGAGTCTCTCCTTCCTCCAAAGACAAAATCACCCGAAGTCAAGGAGATATACAACATGTTCACGACATGCGCGTCGCTCAGGGCAGTCTCTCTGACATTCCTCGAGGACTGCAGCCTGACAAGAATCGAGAGCCTGTTCAGCGGCTGCACATCCCTTGCGGAAGTGGACTTCGGACTCATTGACCCCGCGACAATCACGTCATGGTCAAACGCATTCAAGAACTGCTCGTCACTGGCGAAAATAAGATGCACAGCAAAGATGCGGACCTTCCTCCGCAACAAAAGAGTGGACACTGGCCTCTCCAAGACCCCCTTCGACTTCGACGCCGGCTTCATCGACGCCGCCACAACCCCACCCCTCCGGCCATGAGGTCAGCAGCCCAGAAATCCGCAATGACAGCAGCAATAGCCGCCATGCTGGCAGCAGCCCTCCTCCTCGCATCATGCCGAAGCTCACCGCGCACCAGGAGCTCCCACGTCGACATCCGAGTCATGGACGCCATCCACATCACCTGGGCATACACCTCCGTCCCCACAGACACAACAACCCTTAAAAACATAGCAGTTTATGGTTCAGAA
>JAMPAK010000013.1 GCA_023667285.1 Muribaculaceae bacterium | reverse complement strand
CAATTGTCAAAGTGATGGAAAAACTGTCCCAAGTTATTTTTTAACGATTACTAAGTCAGTGAGAATCGAAATATCTAGAAAATTAAGTTTTTGAAGACTGCTCTAGAATATCCAATCCTCACCGACCTATATGGAAAGAGGGTGTACCATATTTTGATTTATGATACACCCTCTTTAATTTTATCTACTTTTGTCTCCGCATAGACACTATTTGGTCACTGTTTGACAAACAAAAGTAAAGCGATATATATCTGACCGATTTGACCGATGCTCAAAAAGAGTATATAAGATGAACAATTTTGATGGGCAATTGGCGTAGCAAATATGACTTTTCCCTCATACTCAATGCCATAATTTTTTATTGAAGTCAGTGGGTGTCACTGGCGTCTTCTCCCCAAAAGAGTACCCAAAGTGGCAGATAGTATATTACTATTTTCGACGATGGGGCGCTATGGATGCTTTTGCCGCACTTGAGGATGAACTCGTACAGAAGGTAAGGCTCAAACGGGGAGAGTCTGCAACGCCAACCATTGGAGCAATTGATAGTGAGAGTTCTCGTTCTGCACTTCCACGCTCTCAAAAAGGCATTGATGGCAATAAGAAAGTTAAAGGTGTGAAACGCAATATAATAACCGACAAAGATGGAGATATATTGGAGGCCACAACCACTCCAGCTAACGTACATGACTCCAAATCCGCCTACGCTTTGGTCGCTCTGCTTGTAGTTGCTTTTCCATGGATTAAGCGTATTTATGCCGACCGTGGATACAGAGGAAATTTTGTAGAGGCTGCCAAGCATGATTTCGGAATAGATGTGGAAATAACACATTCCAATTATAGGGGCAAGTTCGTCCCTGCCAAGAAAAGGTGGGTTGTAGAACGCACCTTTGCGTGGCTTGACAACTTCCGACGGCTCTGTAGAAACTACGAAGAATCCACGACATCGGCTAATGAGATGCTCATGGTTTCCGCTGTCGTCATCTCGCTTCGAAAACTGACTTCTGTTAACAATCATTTTAAACAACCTCTTACTCTCACATATGAGGGGTTCAAGAATAATGACACTGCAAACGATTTAGATGAGTTGCCATCTATATCCTGTGAGGCTGAGATATTCTCTGATCCGGGTGTATATCCTGTTGTGTTGTCAGGTGGATATGACAATAACTATGAGTATACATTGGTCGATGGTCAATTGTTGGTAACCGATGCCTCCGGCATTGAAAATGTATATTTTGATAATCGTGAGGGTTCGCGTTTTTATACGATAGATGGAAAACGTGTTGAGGCTGAGCGGTTGACTCCGGGATTGTATATTGTTATAACCAACGGCAAGGCTTCGAAGATAGTCGTAAGGTAATCGAGAATTATATTCTTCTGAAAATAGGGTGTTATTGTGCAGATGAAGTGTACAATAACACCTTTTTATTGAGGGCGAGAGGCGGTTGTCGTACGGGGTTTCGTTTGCACGTTAAATCGAAGAGGGATAATGGCGTTAGACAAAGGTTTTGTGGGTTGAGGAGCCTGCGGAAACGTAAATTTCGGCATCCTACGGATACCTTTTAGGGCTAAGGCGTGAGGGATAGTTTCCCAGAGGCGGTTATTATTTTGATGCGGTGACTTATATATCATGAATTATATGGGTTAAAGTGGTGGGCTGGTGGTCTAATGAAAAGGTTGACCCCGGCATTCACTAGAGGTGTTTGCCGGGGTCAAATGGATGGTTGTCTCTGTGGGAGAGGGTGGGGGAGTCGTTATTCGTCGGCCTGAGCCTTCTCGGCGTATTCCTTGAGGAGGCGATCCTGAACGTCGGAGGGTGTGAGCTCGTAAGATGAGAACTTCATGGTGAAGGCTGAGCGGCCGCCAGTGATGGATGATAGGGCTGTTGAGTATGAACCCATTTCCTTGAGGGGCACCTTGGCTATGATTTTCTCGAATCCGTTGTCGCTCTCCATGCCCATGATGATGGCGCGGCGTCCCTGGAGGTCGCTCATGACGTCGCCCATGACGTCGGATGGCACCATGACCTCAACGTCGTAGACGGGCTCAAGAACCTTGGGGGCGGCGTTGCGGAAGGCCTCGGAGAAAGCGTTGCGGCCTGCGAGGCGGAAGGAGATTTCGTTTGAGTCTACGGGGTGCATCTTGCCGTCGTATATGCAGACGCGGACGTCGCGGGCATATGAGCCTGTGAGGGGTCCTTGCTCCATCCGGTCCATGAGGCCCTTGACGATGGCGGGGATGAAGCGGGCGTCAATGGCGCCGCCGACGATGCAGTTGTGAACGACTAGCTTGCCGCCCCATGAGAGGGGTATCTCCTGGGTGTCGCGGACGCTCATCTTGTATTCCTGGTTGCCGAAGCGGTAGGTATCAGGCACGGGTGAGCCTTCGGTGTAGGGCTCGATGATGAGGTGGACTTCACCAAACTGTCCGGCGCCGCCACTCTGTTTTTTGTGACGGTAGTCGGCGCGGGCTGCTTTTGTGATTGTCTCGCGATAGGGGATGCGGGGTTCCTCGAAGATGATGGGGAGTTTGTCGTTGTTCTCGACGCGCCATTTGAGTGTGCGGAGGTGGAATTCGCCCTGGCCTGATAGAATGGTCTGCTTGAGTTCCTTTGACTGCTCTACAACCCATGTGGGATCCTCCTCATGCATGCGGGTGAGGATGGTCATGAGTTTCTCGGCGTCGCTCTCGGTGACGGGACGCACTGCACGGCGATATTTTGGCTCGGGGAAGCGGATGAAGTCGAATTGCCATTCACAATCCTTGGCGTCGAGGGTGTTGCCGGTGCGGACGTCCTTGAGTTTGACGGTGGCGCCTATGTCTCCTGCGCAGAGTTTGTCGACCTGTGTCTTGATGGAGCCGCAGACGCAATAGACCTGAGCGATGCGCTCCTTGGTGCCTCTGGTGACATTGTCGAGGTCGATACCGGGGGTGAGTGTGCCTGACATCACCTTGAAATAACTGACCTCGCCGATATGTGGCTCGACGGTTGTCTTGAAGAAGTAGAGAGAGAGGGGGCCGTTGCTGTCAGGGCGAACCTCGGTTCCGTCAGTGGCGACGGGTGCTGGCATCTCCTCGACGAAGGGGACGACGTTGCCGAGGAACTCCATCATGCGGCGTACGCCCATGTCTTTGGCTGCGCTGACGCAGAAGACGGGGTAGATGGAGCGGTCTACGAGACCCTTTCGGATTCCCTCGCGCATCTCGTCCTCAGTGAGGTGTCCTTCCTCGAAGAACTTGTCCATGAGGGTCTCGTCGTTCTCGGCTGCAGCCTCGACGAGTTTCTGGTGGAGTTCGAGAGCCTTTGGCATCTCTGACTCGGGGATTTCCTCGATGGTGGGGACGCCGCCGTCAGGCCCCCAGGAGTATTTCTTCATGAGGAGTACGTCGATCATGGCGTTGAAGCCGGCGCCGCACTGGAGTGGATACTGGATGGCGACAATCTTGTTGCCGAAGTGTTCTCTCATCTGCTCCATGACGTTGTCATAGTCGGCCTTGTCGCCGTCGAGCTGGTTGAGGGCGAATATGACGGGCTTTTTGAGGCGCTGGGTGGTGCGGAAGATGTTCTGGGTGCCCACTTCGACGCCATACTGGGAGTTGATGAGGATGAGTCCGGTGTCTGTGACGTTGAGGGCGGTGATAGCGTTTCCCACGAAGTCGTCAGCGCCAGGGCAGTCTATCACATTGAGTTTGCGTCCAAGGAACTCTGCGTAGAAGACGGTAGAGAAGACGGAGTAGCCATATTCCTTCTCGACGGGGAAAGAGTCTGAGACGGTGTTTCGCCCCTCGATGGTGCCACGGCGTTTTATCACTCCACACTCGAAGAGCATTGCTTCAGCGAGTGTGGTTTTCCCGGAGCCCTTGCTTCCAAGCAGGGCAATGTTTTTGATCTCGTTCGTTTGATAGACTTTCATTTTATGAACTGGGGTCTACAAGGTTTGTGGATGGTGTTTTAAAGTAAGAAGAGCCTCGGAGTGCACTTTGGCATCCGAAAGCGGCTGCAAAGTAGTGATTATTTTTTGAAAAATGGGGTTTAAACTATGTGTTATAAAACATAAAACGGGATTTTAAGAAAAATTTTCAAAAAAAATCAGTATTGATATTGACGCGGGAGGGAAAAATGACTAAATTTGCATCTTGCATCATGGAAAAGAAAGGACCCTATATAATAACCCTCCCGAGGATATTTGATCCACGGGGGAGCCTTACATTTGTCGAGGGTGGCAGTCATATTCCCTTTGACATCATGAGGGCTTACTGGATATACGACGTCCCTGCGGGAGAGGAGCGGGGCGGACACTCGCATATAGACATGCATCAGTTGCTGATAGCCACGGGCGGGAGTTTTGATGTCAACGTCACGGATGGATTCTCGGAGAGGACTTTCACCCTGAACCGTCCCTTTGAGGGGCTGTATATCCCGCCGGGAATCTGGAGGACTATAACCAATTTCGCATCGGGCTCGGTGTGTCTGTCGCTGGTGAACCTGCCTTACTACGAGGAGGACTATATAAGGGAATATGATGAGTTTTTGAAACGGGCTCGGGAGAACGGGCCTATAATCTGAAGAGGATGAAGCACTATAGATTTCTTGATCTTGCTAAGGTGAATGCTCCATATAAGGAGCGCCTTGTTGAGGCCGCCACCCGTGTGATAGAGTCAGGCCGGTATATCGGTGGGCATGAGGTCGAGGAGTTTGAGCGTTCGCTTGGGGAGCTCCTTGATGTGCGCTATGTGGTGGGCGTGAGCAATGGGCTGGACGCGCTGCGACTGACTCTGAGGGGATTCGTGGAATTGGGACGTCTGGCTGCCGGCGACGGAGTGATTGTCCCAGCCAACACATATATAGCCTCTGTGCTTGCGATAACGGACGCGGGGCTGAGGCCGGTGCTCGTTGACCCTAGCTTGGAGACTATGAACCTGGACGCTGAGGGGATGCGCAGAGGGCTGGCACAGGGCGGGAAGGCTGTTATGCCTGTGCATCTCTATGGCCGGGTGGCCTGGGATGATGAGATGAGAGGGCTCGTTGAGGATGAGGGTCTGATTGTGCTTGAAGATTGCGCTCAGGCTATCGGGGCAAGGTCAACGGCTCCGGGACTCTATGGGACTTTTAAGGCTGGAGGGCTGGGCCATGCAGGAGCGTTGAGTTTCTATCCGACCAAGAATACGGGGGCGCTTGGGGACGCCGGAGCGGTGGTGACTCACGATGAGGAGCTGGCGGGGACTGTCAGGGCTTTGGCCAACTATGGTGCAGACCGCAGGTATCACAATATTTATCAGGGGTTCAACTGCAGGATGGATCCCATGCAGGGGGCGCTTCTGAGGGTGAAACTTTCGCACGTCGAACTTGAGAATGCCGACCGGTTTGCACGCGCTCTGGTCTATGACAGAACCATAGACCGAGAGGATTTGGTGAAGCCGCTGATGAGCCGGGCTGTGACGGATTGTGTGTGGCACCAGTATGTGGTGCGTGTGGCGGACGGGAAGCGCGACTGTATGATGGAGGCTCTGAGGATGCGGGGTGTGGAGACAGATATACATTATGCCGTGCCTCCCCATATGCAGCCGTGCTACAAGAGTCTGGCTCATGGACCGCTTACGGTGACGGAGCGGCTAGCCGGAGAGGTGTTGAGCCTGCCGATAGCGACGGGTACCTCGCTGGAGGATGCGGCAGAGATAGCCGAGATTATAAATGATATTGACCTCTGACACAAGATTATGGCAAGAAAGAAGAAAATGCGGCTGGTTGGCTGGAAGTTGATAGTGATGCTGATTCTCATCGCCGGGTGTGTGGTGATGGCTAATGACATAAAGCAGGTGGATGCTGGCCGCGGGGTGGGGGAGGCGAGTGGAGAGTATGGCAATCTCATGGAGGTGAGGACGGCCGCGGGAGTGCCTGAGGTGAGAAAGGAGTATAAGGGGATGTGGATGTCGTTCAATCCCAAGGAGCATATCCCTAACTGGGTGTCATGGGGACTCACGGATGAGGAGACGCATGGGAGTGAGCCGAGGACAAATAATTTTAAGGCTGACGAGAGTGTGGAGGGTTCGGCTGAGACATGGGACTATTCATATTCGGGCTACGACCGCGGGCATATGGCTCCGGCCGGGGATATGAAGTGGGACTCTGAGGCTATGGCTGAGACATTTCTGATGACAAATATTTGTCCGCAGGCGAAGGCTCTGAACACGGGCGCATGGAGGACTCTGGAGGAGAAGTGTAGGGCGTGGGCCCGCAGTCTGGGGGAGATTTACATAGTGTGTGGCCCAGTGATTAAGGGTGAGGCTACGGAATATATAGGGGACTCAAGGGTGTATGTGCCATCGAGTTTTTTCAAGGCTATCGTGGCTCCTAAGGAGCGGATGGGGATAGGGTTCATCATGCCTAACTCGAAGGTCAAGGGGGGTATGCAGGCATGCGTGGTGACAATCGACTCTATAGAGTCAGTGACTGGCCACGATCTCTTCTATGAATTGCCTGATGATGTGGAGGATGATGTGGAGAGTCAGTGTAATTTCAACCGTTGGGCTACGATAAGGAGTGAGAAATGATTTCAGAGGAGATTTTTGACAGTGGCTCTACAATCTGTGCGGTATCTACTCCGCACGGGGCCGGCGGTATTGCTGTGGTGAGGGTGAGCGGGCCGGATTCGCTGAAGATTGTGGAGGGGATATGGCGGGGGAAACAGCTTGAGAAGGCTGACAGTCACACTGCTCACTTCGGAGCCATCGTTGATCCGGAGAGACCGGAGGAGGTCCTGGATGAGTGTGTGGCGACGGTGTTTAAGGGGCCGCGTTCGTTTACGGGGGAGGATACGGTTGAGATTTCGGTCCATGGGTCGCTCTGGATTCAGAGGGAGCTGGTGGCGCTGCTTGTGAGGCAGGGATGCCGTCCGGCTCTGGCTGGGGAGTATACCCGGCGTGCTCTGGTCAATGGAAAACTTGACTTGGTTCAGGCTGAGGCGGTAGCAGATGTTATCGCTTCGTCGTCAAGGGCTTCACATCGACTGGCTGCGTCGCAATTGAAGGGACAGTTTTCAAAGCGATTGGGGATGTTGCGTGAGAACTTGCTTGAGCTCGCGTCGCTGCTGGAACTGGAGTTGGATTTTTCGGAGGAGGATGTGGAGTTTGCGGACCGGTCACGCCTCAGGAGTTTGGCTGAAAATGTGGAGACGGAGATAGGCCGTCTGCATGACTCGTATGCCTCGGGATTGGTTATAAAAGATGGAATTCCGGTTGCTATAACCGGTGCGACAAACGCTGGTAAGTCGTCGCTTCTCAATAGGCTGCTTTCGGAGGATAGGGCTATCGTGAGCGATATTCACGGCACTACGCGCGACACCATCGAGGAGACTCTGGAGGTTGGCGACTATCTGTTCAGGTTTATAGACACTGCGGGTTTGCGTGACACTGATGATCCTATAGAGAAACTCGGCATAGAACGGTCGAGGGAGGCTATAGACCGGGCGCGGATTGTGATCACGGTCGTGGATCCGACCTCGGAGGCTCCATTTGATTCACTCGCCAGAATGGTCGTTCCGGAGGATGTGGCTCACATCGTGATGATTAATAAATGTGATGTTTGGGATGGAGATCTGGCTGTCCCCTCTACACGGGCCTATGTCATCAGGGGAGCGGCACGCACGGGGCATGGGATGGATCGACTGCTTGAGGCGCTCAAGGAGGAGGTGGTCAAGATGTGTCCGGAGGAATCAGAGATGGAGGGTGTGATAATCACAAATGCCAGGCATGCGTCATCGCTCGGCGAGGCTCGAAAAGAGGCGTCTGCCATATTGGCGGGCCTTGACAACCACCTTCCGCCCGAGTTTATCGCGCAGCACCTCAGAGAAATCATCAACCACCTATCATCTATCACTGGCGCCATATCCACCCCGGAGATCCTCCAAACGATTTTCGCTAAATTCTGCATCGGCAAATGACAAAATAGTCACTAACCATCACAAACCATTAGAAACCATTAGTAAAGCGTCCTTTTCAGGGCGCTTTTTTCATAGCCGTACTGCTCGTTTCTGATGGTTTCTGACGATATTTTCGCTTGTATTTGTACCGTATTTGTATCGCGTCAGCCAACTCGCCCGAAGCGTCACGAAAGGCTGTGGACGATTTAGACGCTGTTAGACACGGTTAGACGCAGTTAGACAGTTTTAACAGAATTTTAACAGAAATAACCTCAAAAATATGAGCAGTACAATCGAAATCCAGAAGACCTGTGAGTGGTGTCACTCGGTCTTCATAGCACGAAAATGTTCGACAAAATATTGCTGCAAGCGATGTGCCGAGCGAGCTTATAAAGATGGCAAACGTAAAGAGCATGTGGAGCGTGAGCAAAGAAAGGCTAAAATGCCAAAAAAAGTTGATGAGAGTCCTTTCATCACTCCGGCTCAGTGTGCAGACTTGATTGGTGTATGCAGAGCCTCAATATACAACTATCTTGCAGAAAATGCTATCCCGTGTTTCCAGTTCAAGGGCAAGACACTTATAAGGCGAGAGAGCCTGAATGCACTTTTTGATGGCTCTCACAAATATGAAGCCAAGCTTGAAAAGATTAGAGAAAAAGAACCGATAACTGAATTTTATACAACGAAGGAGATCTTGGTGAAATTCAATATCAGCAACTCTTGGTTATTCAAGGCTACTCAGGATAAGAATATCCCCAAGATAGTTCAACGAGGTAAAACCCTGTGGAGCAAAAAGCATATAGACCTTCTTTTTGCAAAGAAAGAACCACAGGCCGATATTACTGAATGGCACACTACAACCGAAATTCAAGAAAAATTTGGTATGACATTGTCTGCGATATACTGTATAGTGTCCAGAGAGCGTGTTCCTAAGAAAAAGGAGAACAATCAGACCTTCTACTCGAAAATTCACTTTGACAAGGCCAAGGGCATTGAAGTAGATGATGGTCCCCTCTACTACACTTACCAAGAAGCAATGGAGAAATATAACATGACAAGAGATCAAATACATCATTATCTAAAAGCTTATGATATAACGAGAGTTAAGAAGGGAAAATTCACTTACTTTTCCCGAAAGGAGTTCGACAATTTAATGGCTCCGCCGTCAATTTAGTCGGTTTTGCCGATTGTGGCACTTTGGTGGCTGTTTCCACCATAAAGACACCAAATAACTTTGCAACAGTTTATTAACCCCATAAAAATACAACAATGGAAACTTGCACAAGAGTGTTCCTTCGTCGTAAGGAAATCTCGGGAGGTCGCATCTCCCTCTATCTCGACTTCTACCCACCAATCCGCAACCCTCATACCAACCGTATGAGCCGTCGCGAGGGGTTGGGCATCTACCTCTACGCCAATCCTCAGAATGTGCGTGAACGTGAGTTCAATGCCACAATGGAGGAAAAAGCGGAGGCTATCCGCTGCCGCCGCTTCGAGCAACTGCTCAATGAGCAGTTCGGCTTCCTCGACAAGGAGAAGCTGCGTATGGACTTCCTCGAATACTTCCGCAAGAAGTGTCTGAAGAAGTATCAGAAGTGGAAAATCGTCTATGAACACTTCTATGACTTCTGCGGGGGCAAGTGTCTCCTCGGAGAAATCACCGAAGACTTCTGCAAACGCTTCATGAACTACCTTCTTGAAGGTGGCCGTCGTGACGGTCGCAAGAGCAAACTCTCTCACAACTCTATCGCCGGGTATTGGTCAACGTTCCGTACCCTGCTCAAAGAGGCCTATCAGGAGAAACTACTCCGCGAGAACATCAATGACTACCTCGAAAAAATCGAGTGGAAGGATACCAAGATTGAGTTCCTCTCACTCGATGAGGTAAAGAAGCTCGCTGCCACGCCTTGTAAATATGAGGTGCTGAAAAGAGCATCGTTGTTCTCATGCCTTACCGGGCTTCGCATCAGCGACATTCTTCAGTTGCGCTGGGACCACATCGTAAAAGCCGAAGATGGTTACGTGATGCGACTCCGAACTGAGAAAACGGAAGAGGAAGCAACCCTGCCTCTCACTACTGAGGCTCTCGAATTTTGCGGAAAGCGTGAGGAGGGTCTCGTGTTCAAAGGGCTTCAACGCCACATGATCAACTACCCTCTGAAAGCATGGATTCGCGAGGCCGGGATAACCCGTCGTATCACGTTCCACTGCTTCCGTCACACCTATGCGACGTTGCTGTCGCATAATGGAGTCCCCATCTACACCATATCAAAGATGATGACCCATCGCAGCGTCAAGAACACCCAGAAGTATGCAGAGGTGACTGACCCTGACAAGCGTACAGCCGCCAACACAATCTCTTTGAAGTAAAACATCAACAAAACGATGTCATTTGTGCCGTCATTGGTCTCAATCCAGTGACGGCACATTCACTTTATGGAGTAATAGTTAAACCGTACTACACTTTTTAGTGTTATTTATTTGCAATGTTCAATTTTATAGTGTATCTTCGCATCGTAAAACCAACACTGATTATGATAACGACAAAAAATGAACAGGAAATCATGAAAAGTCCTTTGACCGGTGACAGGGTGAAAGAGGTCAGCACTACGGAAGAAAAGATTTTCCGCAAGGAAAGGTTTCGCGTCCATGTGCGCTATTATATATGTGAAGATACCGGTGAGCAGTTTACCACAACCGAACAGGACACCCTACTGTTTAATGATTTATACACACAGTATCGAATCAAGTATGGTATTCCGTTTCCCGATGAGATAAAGGCAATTCGCACAGGGTATGGTCTGAACTATTCTCAGATTTCAAGGATACTTGGTTTCGGAGCAAACCA
>JAMPAK010000012.1 GCA_023667285.1 Muribaculaceae bacterium | reverse complement strand
TTGATGCCATTCTCACGAACTCAAGGTTTACCCGCAACGAGACCTGAGTAGTTACGCCTTCAAAAAAAAATTATGTGAGGATGTGTAATTTTTGCTTCTTATTTGCGTCTAAGAACTAGGAGTGTGTCTCAATCAACTATGATTATTGAACTTAAAGATATAAACAAGTCTTATCCGGGCGCTGTGCCGCTCCATGTTTTGAAGGATGTCAGCCTCTCGATTGACAAGGGGGAGCTGGTGGCCATCATGGGGGCATCAGGTTCGGGAAAGTCGACCCTGCTCAATATACTGGGAATCTTAGACAATTATGATTCCGGCGAGTATCATCTTGACGGGGTTCTCATCAAGAACCTGACGGAAAACCGTGCGGCAGACCTGCGAAATTATATGATAGGGTTTGTGTTCCAGTCGTTCAACCTCATAAACTATAAGAATGCTCTTGAGAATGTGGCGCTTCCACTCTTCTATCGGGGCATATCACGCCGCAAGCGCAACGCCATGGCCATGGAGCAGCTTGAGCGCATGGGGATGGCAGACCGTGCCACGCATCTCCCCTCCGAACTCTCCGGCGGTCAGAAACAGCGTGTGGCCATAGCACGCGCCCTCATCACAAATCCATCCATCATCCTTGCCGACGAGCCCACCGGCGCCCTCGACTCCAAGACATCCAAGGAGGTGATGCAGGTGTTCCGCAATCTCAATGCCGAGGGACGTACAATCGTCATTGTCACTCACGACCCCGCCGTGGGTGAGCAGACTAACCGTATAATCCGTATTGCAGACGGCCGAATAGTGACACCCTGATGTACGATCTTGTCAACGAAATATTGGCCACGATGCGCCACAACAAACTGCGCACAGCCCTGACGGGTTTTGCAGTGTCGTGGGGCATCTTTCTGCTGATTGTTCTTCTCAGTGTCAGCCAGGGCCTGGTCAACGGTATGGAGAGCATGTTCGGTCAGTTTGACTATGAGTCGATGGAAGTTTATGGCGGATGGGCTCAGAAGCCATATCAGGGGCTCAAGGACAGCCGCCAGGTAGCCATCATGGGAGCAGACATCCCGGTGGTGGAAAGCCAGAACGGAGATTTTGTCTCACATGTCGCAGCCGAGATCTCATCGGGCGGCACTGTGGTCTCAACCCCCAGGGACTATGTGACACAAGGCTATGACGGGGTCTACCCATCCGGGATGCGCACCGACGGACTGACGCTCGAGAGTGGCCGATTCATAAATGAGGTCGACATGAAGGAGCGACGCCGTGTGATGGTGATACACAAGGACAACGCTGACATACTCTTTGGACAGGGGGCAGACCCGATAGGGGAGCGTGTGACCATGAACGACCTTACATTCACAGTGGTGGGGGTCTATAGCCATGAGTGGAACCGCAAGGGTCTCATCCCGTTCACCACCGCCCGTGCATTGGCAGGCGGAAGCGACACCCTGGGTGGGCTGATAGTCGGCCTCAAGGGACTGCGTACCCTCGAGGACGGACAGAAGGCAGAGGAGGCCATACGTGCCACCCTGGGCCGCCGCCACCGATTCGATGCCTCAGACAAGAGCGCCGTGTGGGTGTGGAACCGCTTCACACAGTATCTCACCACATCCTCGGCCATGGATGTGCTCAGAATGGCCGTATGGGTGATAGGGCTGCTCACCATGCTCTCCGGCATCGTGGGGGTGAGCAACATAATGTTTGTCTCCGTCCGCGAACGCACGCATGAGATTGGGGTACGTCGCGCCATCGGGGCTCGTCCGCTAAGCATCCTAAAGCAGGTGATTCTTGAGAGTGTGTCCATCACGACGTTCTTTGGCTATATCGGCATTGTGGCAGGCATAGCCGTGGCCACCATCATCGGGAAGATGACTGAAGGAAGCCAGCCTGCGATACTGAAGGACCCGTCCATCAATCTCTCGATGGCCGTCGAGGTGACCGTCGTGCTGATTCTGGCTGGAGCGTTGGCCGGACTATTCCCGGCGTTGAAGTCGTTGAAAATTAAACCCGTGGAGGCGTTGAGAGACGAATGATGGCATGAAACTCACAATCTTCGACATAGACAACTGGCAAGAGATAGGTGTGACACTCGCCCAGAACAAGACCCGGACGTTCATGACCGGGTTCGGGATTTTCTGGGGGACAGCCATCCTTGCCCTTCTGATGGGCGGGTCTGACGGTCTAAAACATTTCATGAGCCGCAACTTCGAGGGATTTGCCACTAACGCCGCAGCCATCTTTCCCGGTAAAACCTCCAAGCCCTATGGCGGATTCAACAAGGGGATGCCCCTGGAACTCAACATCACGGACGTGGACAATATCCGCCGTGCCATTCCTCAGATTGATAGTTCATCGGCTGTAAACTTCCTGTCGATCAATGCCCTTTATGGCCAGAAGAAATCCAGTGCCCAGCTCACTGGCGTCGAGGCGGAGTACTGCCGCATCTTCGAGCCTGTCATCTATGAGGGACGCTTCATCAACGAGGCCGACGACGCCAACTCTCGAAAAGTGTGTGTGCTAGGGCTTGAGGTAGCCCACGAACTTTTCGGCGCAGGGTCAGCTCTTGGCCGCGATGTTGACCTGAACGGTATATATTATAAGGTGGTAGGAGTTGTAGGCCAGACCTCGGAGGTGAACATCGGGGCAAAGATGGATAACTCCGTCTTCATCCCCTACAATTCAATGCGCAATTCCTATAACCTCGGGCGCAAGGTCAACATGTTCATGATGACCTTCAAGCAAGGATATTCTCCCGCCGACTATGAGCCGACACTCCGGCGCCTGATAGCCTCAAACCACCCAATAGCGCCCGATGATAACGCCGCTTTCTTCTATTTCAATATCTCAGAGCGGTTCAAGATGGTCGACACCCTCTTCCTGGGCATCAGTCTCCTGGCTATCTTTGTGGGGGCCGGCACACTGATCTCAGGCATCATCGGTGTGGGAAACATCATGTGGATCATAGTGCGCGAGCGCACTCACGAGATAGGTATCCGTCGCGCCATCGGAGCCAAGCCTATAGATATCATCATCCAGATTCTCTCAGAGAGTATGGTGCTGACGGTCATAAGCGGCGTTGGTGGGATTGTGTTTGCCACCATCATTCTCTCGATTGCCGAGAAACTGACCGCCGGTCCGAGCGGCACACTCAACTTCCAGCTCACCTTTGCACAGTCAATGGCCATACTGGCCACATTCCTCATACTCGGAACCGCCGCAGGTCTTATCCCCGCTGTTAAGGCCATGCGCATCAAGCCCATTGAGGCTCTCAATGACAAATAGAAACTTCATCACATCTTACCATAAACAATGAAAAAATTCTTCAAGATATTCCTTTGGGTGCTTATAGCTGCGCTTTTCGTGGGGACATTCGTTTATCTCTATCTCCATTCCCGACCCAAGGAGGCGAAATATGAGATTGTCTCGCCGATTGTTGGCGACATTAGCCGCTCGACCGTCCTGACCGGCAAGATTGAGCCGCGCGATGAGATTGAAATCAAGCCTCAGGTGTCAGGAATCATATCTGAGATCAATATCGAGGCCGGCGATTATGTCAAGGAAGGAGACGTAGTGGCGCGCATCAAGATTGTGCCAGACGAAGGACAACTTTCTTCAGCCCTGGCCAGAGTGGAGAGTGCCAAGATCGCGCTTGACGATGCCCGCACACGTCATGAACGAAACACCCTGCTGCTCAATAAGAAGGTAATAAGCCGCGAGGAGTTCGACACCTCGGCCACAACCCTGGCTCAGGCTGAGGCCGAATTGAAAGCCGCCGAGGATGCCTATTCTATTGTGCGCGAGGGCGTGTCGAAATCAAACGCCAAGGAGAGCAACACACTTGTCCGGGCCACCATCACCGGGCTTGTCCTCGATGTGCCTGTCAAGGTGGGAACATCCGTGATCCAGGCCAATACATTCAACGACGGAACCACCATTGCCTCCGTCGCCGACATGAGCAACCTCATTTTCAAGGGCAAAGCCGATGAGACTGAGGTGGGGCTGCTGTCTGTGGGCCAGAAGATGGAGATAACGGTTGGAGCTCTCCCTCAGCAGGTGTTCTATGCTGAGATTGAGAATATAGCCCCCAAGGGGACAGAAACAAATGGCGCGAACACCTTTGAAATCAAGGCGGCCGTGGATATGAGCGGCATCAAGGATGTGCGCGCCGGATATAGCGCCAATGCCTCTGTGATACTCAGCCGGGCCAATGGAGTGCTCACCATACCTGAGCGCGTGATCGAGTGGGCGGGAGACTCGACTTATGTCTATGTGCTCACAGATTCTATCGACACCCAGAAATTCAACCGTGTTCCCGTGACCACCGGGACATCAGACGGAATTAACATCCAGGTGACAAGTGGCATCGATGAGTCAGCCCGTCTGCGCGGTGCCACCATCAACCAGCAGCAGTAACAAAGTCATGAGAACACGCATCATCACATTTCTCTGTCTCAGTTCACTCTTCCTCACTCTCCATGGCGCCAACCTCTGGAGCCTCGACAGTTGCATCAATTATGCGATGGAACATAATCTGACCGTGCGGTCGGCCATGCTCGACAACATGACCTCATCTCTTGCAGTCACTGAAGCTAAGGACCGTTTCCTGCCATCCCTCAGCGCCTCAGCATCACAGAACTGGGATTTCGGACGCTCGCTCACCTCTGAGAACACCTATGCCAACCGCAATACGGCTGTCACCGGACTTAACCTTCAGTTGTCGCTCCCGTTGTTTCAGGGACTGAGCGCCGTGCGCCAGTTGCGCCAGTCGCGCTCTGCCCTCAAGGCGAGCGGACTCCAGGCTGAGGCCACGCGCGATGAGGTGACACTCATGGTGATGTCATATTATCTGCAGGCTCTCTACAACCGCGAGCTCCTGGCCGTGTCGCGCGAACAACTGCGCTTGTCCGAGACGCAACTCGTGCGCCAGGCTGCGCTCTTCGAGGCCGGAAAAGTGCCTGAGGTCGACGTGATTCAGGCTCGTTCGCAGGTGGCGGCAGCCGAAGTCGACACCGTCAATGCGTCCAACACGCTCACGCTCTCGCTTTTGGACCTTGCCCAGGCACTCGAACTCCCTGACCCTGACGGGTTTGATGTTGAGTCGCTCGATGATTCGGAAACTACGGCTCCCCTCATGCCTCTGAAAGAGGTGATGACAAATGCCCTTGAGGGCTACTCAACCATCCGTGCAGCGCGAGCCGCCCTCGAGACCGCCGACGATGCCATCTCTGTAGCAAAGAGCGGCTATCTGCCACAAATCTACTTCAATGCCGGGCTGTCTGACAATTATTACCGCATGTCGGGAGTCTCTAACAGTCCGTTCTCACGCCAGATGAGAGACAACTTCTCAAAAAATGTTGGTTTCAGTCTCCGCATACCCATCTTCGACGCCTTCTCTACCCGCAACTCTGTCCGCCGTGCCCGACTGAACCGTCTGTCGGCCTCACTCGAGGTGGAGCGGCGCGAGAGCGACCTCCGTAAAGCCATCCGTCAGGCGTGGACCCAGGCTGACGGCGCTTCGCGAAAACTCCGTGCATCAGACATCGCTACTAAAGCCGCCCTCGAGGCATTGGATGCCATGACTGAGAAGTACACCTATGGAAAGGCCAATGCCACTGAGTGGGAGCAGGCGCGGACCAACTATATCACCACTCTCTCCCAGCAAGTCCAGGCCAAGTATGAGGCCATCCTCCGCACCCGCATCCTCAACTTCTACAACCGCAGATAGGGGAGCGCTTCTCCGATGTGCAATATTTTTGGCGTCTTAGGCGTTATATAATATTGAAATCATCCAAGTCAAGATATATGTCGATATTCAATATATTTTCCAGTCGGAAAGAGCCCCTGAAACTTCCGTTTGCGACAGACATACATTGTCACATTGTCCCCGGGGTTGACGACGGCTCCCCTGATGCAGAGACCTCGGCAGACCTTGTGGAGCGTATGCAGGCCTGGGGCATCAGCCGCATCATAGCCTCGCCTCATGTCACGGAATGTTCCTTCGAGAACACACCTGACATCCTTGACCCGGCTCTCGATGAACTCCGTGCCGAACTACGCCGCCGCGGCAATAATATCGACGTCTCGCGCTCGTCTGAGAACCGCATCGACGACTATTTCCGTGAACTCTTCGCTGCCGGACAGATTACCACGATGCCTGATGGCTACATCCTTGTGGAAAACTCATTTATCCAGGAGCCATGGGAACTTGACCGATTCCTCTATGACCTCCACATCAAGGGGCTGCGGCCCATCATGGCTCATCCGGAGAGATACATCTATTATCACGACCATAATCTGTCTCGATATGATGAACTGCATCATGCAGGGACTCTGTTTCAGATTAATGTCCTCTCCCTTGCCGGGGCCTATGGGAAGCAGGAAAAGAAGGTGGCTGAGAAACTGATTGAGAAGGGCTATGTAGACTTCCTTGGCACAGACCTCCACAACTCGCGCCACGCGGACATCATAGACCGCTATCTCACAACTTCTGATGCCCGCAAGCACTTCGCTGCGCTGCAGGGACGTCTCAGAAACGACAAAGTCTTCAGCCCCGACGCCGTCTGACAAGATAGCCCATCACCTCGCGCTGAACCGTTGAACCTAGTATAAGGTTGCCGCCTATATAGACTGCACAGAAGGCTGCGGCCATGGCGACACACTCGGCAAACGGGTGCAATCCCATGCCGCTCACCCACCAGCAGGGGACAATCGCTGCCAATGTGAGGGCGCAGTAGGGGACGAGGTCTGTAAGAAACGGCCCTATGCCACGTCCGGTGACATGGACGCTCATCGCTAGTGACACGGCCCACGTTATGGCTGAGGCTGCAAACTGTCCCCACAGGAATACCTCCAGCCCCTCGATTCCGCGGCTCAGGTGTCCGATGGTTAGTATTATGGCTATGATTGCAGCGCCGTCCCGCACGGCCTCGCTGACAACCAGCAGTCTCGACCTCCCCAGTGAGAGGATATAGTTGCTGTAGAGAAGACTTAGGACAGTGAAGATTCCCCTGACGCATAGAATCCGGAACAGCGGGATGGAGATATCCCATTTTGAACCGAAAAGGGTGTGAAATATCGGAGCCGCCATGACGGCCAGCAGTGTGAGAGCCGGGATGGTCAGGTAGGCCGTGAACCGGTGGGTCTTTCCGCAGATGCGGCGGTAGCGCTCAGGTTCATCCTGCACTTGTGCGAGCAACGGCAGGAACGAGGAGGTGAGCACCTGTGAGAGGGACATCACACCCATCTTGCTCCATTTGTCAGCCTGAGTGAAATAGCCGAGGGCGGCCAGGCTCGCACGGTTGCCTATTAGGAAGGAGTAGATATTCTGAAACACAGTGTTAAGCAGCGATGTGATGAACACTCCGCTCCCCACTCCGAAGAAACTCTTCAGCACTCTCCATGAGAAACTCCACAGCGGTCTCCATGTCGAGGTGAGCCACAGCACTGAGGTGCGCACACAGGCGAGTGCAATGGTCTGGCCCACTATGGCCCATGCACCGAACCCGGCCAAGGCTAACCCAATGCCCACCGCAGCCCCGGCAATAAGACCGGCCGAGTTGCTCACCGCAACCATGCGCACATCCATCCGCTTCATAAGCAGATTGGTCTGCACTATTGCGGCGGCGTTGATGATAAATGACACAAACAGCACCCTGCTCATGGGGATGATGCGGAGATCCCCCTGAAACAGCGACGCGATGAAGGGGGCGGCTAAAAAGAGCATCACATAGATGGCCACAGCCATCCCCATGTTGAACCAAAGGATGGTCGAGTAGTCGAGCCTTGTGGGAGCCTTGCGTTGCAGCAGGGCGGAGGCAAAGCCGCTGTCGACAAACAGCTGCGCGAACGCTTGGAAGACCATGATTGCCCCTACAAGGCCAAACTCCTCGTCGGTCAGCAGGTTGGCAAGCACAACACCGGTGACGGCATAGAGCATCTGGGTCGCCACTTTGTCGATGACGTTCCACTTCAGCGTACGCGCCACTGCGCCTTTCAGACTCCCCTGCTCGGGCATCATTTCAGAGGCACAACCTTGATGCCCAGGGTGCGGTTCTTGATTTCAGGTTTCCCTTTGTAGTAGACCGTGGTCGACCCCATTCCATAGACCGACAGCTTCTCTGTGGCCCAAACGCCCACCGACCCTGTGCCGCTGACCTTCACAGAGATGTCGGCGGCCTTGAGGCCATCGGCTTCGATGATGCCTGTCCCGATGGAGGTGAGTTTGGCGTGAGTGCACTCGCCGTTGATGACAAGCGACCCATGTCCCAGTTTGAGAGTGCCCTTGAGATTTGTGGCCTTGATGTCGCGCACCACGAGTGAGCCGTTGCCCTCCACTGTGACCTCAAAGTCAGGACATCCTGCCACCTTCATAATCCTCAGGGTGGAGTCGCCTGAGTTTGATGCCTTCACAAGATAGCGCGAGTAGACAGTGACGCGCGGAAGTCCGGGAGTACCCACCTGCTCTGGAGCCACCTGGACAGTGAGTTTCTTGCCTGAGGAGTTGAGCAGAAGTGCTGAGACAAGGCGGGGTGGAGCGGTGAACACGGCCATCCCTGCAGAATCCTCGGAGCAACGGTAGTCAACGTTGATGCCGTCAGTCACCTTAAGCTCGCTGAACTCACCAACTTTCACTTCATATCTGGTCAGGTCTCCACCGGCCATTGCCGTGGTGGAGAGGATAAGCAATAATGCGGTCAGGAAGTTTTTCATAAGATTGTAAGTCTGTGTTTGCACTTGTGTATATCTTCTATAAAATGTGTGTCATTCCTCAATCATTTTCCTCACATCGTCGAGAATCTCCATTAGTTCGTCGAGATGCTCGGCGCGGAGCATACGGATGCGCGTCTCCCTGAAATGTGAGATTCCTTTGAAGAGCGGGGAGGCAGCCAGATGTCTGCGTATATGGAGTATCCCCCTGTACTCATCGATTCTCTCCACGCTCTCGATGATCTGGCGTTTGATTAGGTCAAACTTCTCGGTGAGAGGGATGGGGGAGGGGGGAAGACCCTGTAGCGCTCGTGAGATGTCGCGGAATATCCATGGCGCGCCGATTGATGCACGGCCCACCATCACGCCGTCAACTCCATAGCGGCCGAAGGCCTCGACAGCCCTCTCGGGTGTGGTAATGTCGCCGTTGCCTATGAGCGGGATGTGCAGCCGAGGATTCTCCTTCACACGGGCTATCATCTCCCAGTCGGCCTCGCCTGTATACATCTGTGAGCGTGTGCGGCCATGGACGGTGAGTGCGACTATCCCGCAGTCCTGCAGCTTCTCAGCCAGGTCGACAATGATTTTCGATTCATGGTCCCATCCCAGACGGGTCTTTACCGTCACGGGAATCTTGACGGCGTCGACCACCGCGCGTGTGATCTCGAGCATCTTAGGAATGTCGCGCAGCATACCTGCGCCGGCTCCCTTGCCGGCCACTTTCTTGACCGGACAGCCGAAGTTGATGTCGAGTATGTCAGGCCGGGCCTCCTCCACTATCCTCGCAGCCTCCACCATAGGACCCACTTCTCGGCCATAGATCTGTATGGCTGTAGGGCGCTCGCCGGGGGCTATAGAGAGTTTGCGCACAGTGGCCGGGATGTCGCGTATGAGGGCGTCGGCACTCACAAATTCAGTGTAGACCATAGCGGCTCCCTGCTCCTTGCAGATGAGCCGGAACGAGCGGTCTGTCACATCCTCCATCGGTGCCAGCATCACAGGGCGTTCACCCAGGTCTATATCGCCTATTCTCATAATTGGTCAAAATTAGTGAAAATTTCCCGGATATGCCAATCGCGTTGGCTTAAATTTCCAAAAATGACCATCAAGTGAGCATTTCGGGTAACTTCAGGTCGGCAATCAGGAAGTTGCTTCCCGCCACCAGCACGAACCCATCAGGCCCCACGGCCATCCGTGCCTGAGCCAGACATTTGTTGACATCAGGCTCCGTGTGTCCATGAAGCCCGGACTGAAGGGCGGCCTGGGCAAGACTCTCGGCCGAGAGACCACGCGGGGCAGAGGGCTGCGAGAACCAAAGCATAGGGTGGTCGTCAAGCCCCTTGATGATGTCGAAGACCGGAGCCAGTTTCTTGTCGGCCACAAAGCCTACCACCAGGGCTTTCCGTTGCGACTTGACCTTGTTGAGCGTCGAGGCGATCTTCTCCCATCCGCCACAGTTGTGGCCGGTGTCTGCAATGGTCTCCGGAGACTCCATGATGCGGCTCCATCGCCCGAAGAGGCCGGTACGCTCCACCACATGCCTGAACCCTTCCCTCACGGCATCGTCAGGGATTGTGAACCCTATCTGCCTGAGCGTCTCCACGGCTTTGAGGACAGTGGCTGCGTTCAGCACCTGATGGTCGCCTGTCAGTTCACCTTCCAGGGGACCGAAGGGTGTGTCGGGATAGATGTTTGTAATGCCTCCCACGCGTGCATCAAGCCTGTCAGCCTTTATGAGCGGCGATGATGTCACCGATGCTCTCTGTGTGAAGACGGGAAGGGTCTCGTCTGTCCATTCCCCTATCACCACAGGCACTTTGGGCTTCATTATCCCTGCCTTCTCCCAGGCTATCTGTGCCGGAGTGTCTCCGAGCAGAGCCGTGTGGTCAAGTGAGATATTTGTGATGACACTCAGCACGGGTGTGATGATGTTTGTGCTGTCGAGGCGTCCGCCCAGGCCTGTCTCAATCACAGCCACATCCACCTGCTTGTCGGCAAAATATCTGAAGGCCATTGTAGAGGTCAGTTCAAAGAAACTCGGATGAAGCCCGTCCGGCCTCCTGTCGGTCCACTCCTCCACAAACTCCGACACGGCTTCCGGTTCAATCTTCCGGCCATCCACACGGATGCGCTCGCGGAAATCGAAGATGTGGGGCGACGTGTATAGCCCTGTCCGATAACCTGCAGCCGTCAGGATTGCCGCAAGTGTATGTGCAGTTGACCCCTTGCCGTTCGTCCCGGCTATATGTATGGTGGGATAGTTGTGATGAGGGTGACCAAACATCTCATCGAGAGCCTCGGCATTTCCAAGCCCCGGTTTGTAGGCTCCGGGGCCTATATTCTGATAGACCGGCAGCGATGCGTAGAGCAGACTAATAGCCTCAGTGTACGTCATAATAGTCAGTATATTATCCATCCGGCTGCGCCTGCGAGGCAGATTACGAGAATCGGGTGCCATTTGGCCCAATAGACTAGCGCGAAGGCGCCACAGCACAAGCCTATGCTCCACATCACCTGACGGGTCTCCTCACCGAAGTTGGCACTGTTCATCAGCAGCATCGCCGCCGACGCTATGAGTCCTACCACCACCGGGCGCAGCCCTGCGAAAATCCCTTTGACCACAATGCTGTCCTTGTGACGGTGTATGAGATGGCTCGTGTATGCCACAAGCACAAACGAAGGCAGAACCACTACAATCGTACATATCAGCGAGCCGAGTATTCCCCACAATGGTCCCGAGAGTTGAGGTGATGAGAGTCCCGGAGCCACATATCCTATATATGTGGCAGAGTTGATTCCAATGGGACCCGGGGTCATCTGAGAGATGGCTACAATATCGGTGAACATCTGTTCAGTCACCCACCCCGGCCCTACAATCTCGCGCTCGATCAGCGCAAGCATGGCATAACCGCCTCCAAAACCGAAAAGCCCTATCTTAAGATAGGCCCATATCAAACGAAGGTAAATCATTGCTCTATCTCTTTTTCATCCTCCTTTTTCATCTCACGCTCAGTCTCGCGTAGCACCTTGGTGTGGTGTGAGAGCCACCACCATCCCCCGGCTCCTCCTATTATTATATAGAGGATGGGGTTTGACACTAGCGGCAGTCTCGACCATATCAGCAACGCCACAGCAACCGGAATCCATATGGTCTTCCATCCTATCCCCGCTGCCTTGGCCGACGTGATGACCGGCGCCACAATCAATGCCACTACCGCGGGGCGCACCCCCCTGAAGATAGCGGCGAGGGTCTCGTTGTTTTTTATGAGGTCAGGCGTGAGGAAGATGGCAATGGCGAGGATTATCATGAACGAGGGCAGAATAGTGCCGAGTGCAGAGGCGACAGCCCCCTTCATCCCTCTGAGCTTGTCACCCACAGCCACTGAGATATTAACCGCCAGGATGCCCGGCAGGGACTGTGCCACGGCGAGGAGGTCAAGAAACTCCTGGCGCGCTATCCATCCGCGCTTGTCGACAATCTCCTTCTCGATAATCGAAATCATGGCCCATCCGCCTCCAAACGTGAAGGCGCCAATCTTGAAGAACGACAGAAACATCTGCCAGTAAATATTGCTCATAGCAAGTACAGTGTCATCCTTTATGAGACTTACTTTAAATAGAAAAAGAGTTAAGCCTCAACAACTTAACTCTTTCTTCGTTGCCTTGGAAGGATTCGAACCCTCACAGGCGGAACCAGAATCCGACGTGCTAC
>JAMPAK010000011.1 GCA_023667285.1 Muribaculaceae bacterium | reverse complement strand
GAATAGATTACTAACTAACTCTCTTGAAGTTCAGTCATTTCAATATTTTACCCTCTAAAATCGCCCTTAGTTAAGATAATTTTCCGACATATCATATGCATTGATGTGCTGAAAATTTCAGGGGATGTGCGAATTTAAGAGCATGAAAAAAGAGAGGGGGTCTCACGACTGCCTCTCTCTCCATTCATCACATTATGCTTATCAGTGCTGTTTCTTTAATACCTTTTGAAACTATATTGTTCACCATAAAACTTTCTTAATATTTTGTACGCCGGGTCTATAGATATCGGCTTGAGACGATGTCCCAGTCGACGATCTTCCACCATTCTTTGAGGGCTTCGGCGCGGCGGTTGCGATAGTCAAGGTAGTAGGCGTGCTCCCAGACGTCGAATGTGAGCAGAGGTGTGAGGCCGTCTGTCAGGGGATTTCCGGCGTTTGATGTCTTCGTGATGAAGAGTTTACCGTCCTTATCTTTGGAGAGCCATACCCATCCTGAACCGAAGATTGAGACTCCGGCCTCCTCAAACTCGCGCTTGAACTGGTCAAGGCTGCCAAACTGCTCGTCGATGGCATGGCGCAGACGTCCTTCGGGGTCGCGGTTGCCCTCGGGGGAGAAGGTGAAGAAATAGAAGATGTGGTTCCAAGCCTGTGAGGCATTGTTGAAGATGGGGCCGTCAGCTGTGCGGATTATGTCCTCAAGTTCCATATCCTCATATTTTGTTCCCTTGATGAGACGGTTTAGGTTCTCGATATATGTGCGCTCGTGCTTACCGTAGTGATATTCTATGGTCTCGCGGGAGATGGCCGGTGCGAGAGCCTCGGTAGAGTAGGGGAGTTCAGGGAGTGTATAGACCATGTTATGACAAGTTTTGATGTTGTGTAAATTTTATTTGTGGGGTCTTTTTCAGACTTTCTATATCAAGAACACGTCATGATGAGGGATGGTTCGGGATTTGTTAGTTAAATAGGGTTATTAAAGGTTAAGGCGCCTACTTGTGAAAATGCCCACGAGATGGAGCCGAGGGCCTTCTCTCGTGGGCAGTGTCAGGTAATTGTAGAGGGTTTTACTTCTTGTAGAGTATATAAGATGTGAGGGGAGAGAGTGAGCCGCTGAGAGTGCCGCCGCTGACGGTGAACTCGGCTCCGCTGACTTTGTCTGTGTACGTCCCGGAGGGGAGTGATGTGGGCATGTCGACGGTCTGTGTCTCCTGCGAGAAGTTGACAATGGCCTCACCGGCGTCTCCACGCTCCACACCAACCACGGTGCCGTTGTTGGCAGTGACTATGTTCTCGGGTTGTCCGTGCATGGCCTTGCGGAAGTTGTTGACGGCTACAACCTCAGGGTTTTTGAACTCATCGTTGCCACGGGCGCCGGTGAGATTGTTGCCCCAATAGTTGTCGCGGGAGCTTCCGGCGGGGCGGCTGAAGAATAGAGGAGTGCCGTGCTGGCGTGCTGCAAGGAAGACCCAACCCATGCGTACCTGCTCGTCTGTGAGGTCTGCTGATTCATGCTCGTTGGCATATGTGTCATGGCTCTCGACCCATGTGACAAGCCGGTCAGGGGTGGCTTTGTGGTGCCAGTTCAGGAGGGAGTCTGCTAAGAAGTTGCCATGCTCGAGGACATTGCGGAGCGCGTGGCCATAGGAGCTGGCTGTCACGAGCATAATGTCGGCATATTCATCTTCCTTTACGTTCTTGTCCTGAAGCACTTCGCCATAGATGAAAAGTGAGTCGGCGGGGAGGGCAAGGCTCACACCGCCGACAGGCTCCTGTCCGAGGACTACGGGCCAGAAGTTGTTGCGGCTTGCCAGAGAATCGAGCGGATCAGAGGGGAGTCCGATATGTTTGGCCGTGTCATAGCGGAAGCCCTTGACGCCGAGGCTCAGCAGGTCGTTGACATATGCAAGATAATATTTCTGGAAATCAGGATTCTCAGTGTTGACATCGGGGAGACCACCCATCTTGCCGGTGGTGCACTGATAGCGGTCGTTGTAGTCGATGATGTCGTTGAAGCCATTGGCGTGGAAGAGTTTATCGTGTCCGCCGACGGCTGCATCGAGATCGGGGAGGACTGCAGTATGGTCAACGGCGGTGTGATTGGGGAGGACATCGACAATGACTTTGACACCATACTTGGCGGCTGAGTCCATCATGGCCTTGAACTGGTCGCGCGAGCCGAGGAGATAGTTGCCAATTTTCCAGTCTGTGGGCTGGTAGTAGTAATACCACTTACCTTTCACAGAGTCGCCGGGCTGTGAGAAGAGGGCCTTGCCACCTTCCTCACCGACGAAACAGGTGTTGGCGGGAGAGGTCTGGACATAGGCATATCCGGCCTCGGCGATGTCCTTCATGTTGGCGGCTATTGTGTCGAAGCTCCACGACCAGGCGTGGAGAATCACGTCGTCCTCGGTTGGCTCAGAGGGGGTGGGTTGAGAACCCTTACATCCTGTCAGGGCAATGAGAGTCCCTGCGGCAAGAAAAAACAGTTTTTTCATAGATGGAATTTGTAAGTATGATGTATTGCTAATGGGCGATGGAATTCAAATATATATGAAGAGCGTGATGAGGTAGAGCAGTGAGGCAGGAATCACAAGGAGCAGTGAGTCGATGCGGTCGAGGATGCCGCCGTGGCCGGGCATGATGTTTCCGGAGTCCTTCACGCCCAGTGTGCGCTTGATAAGGCTCTCGACAAGGTCGCCCCATGTGGCGAAGATGGCCACTACAAAGCCAAGCCCGACAAGTCCGAGCAGGGGGATGGCGCTGTAGACCGAGGGGAAGCAGAGTTTCATCACAAATGCTGACCCCATGGCAAAGCATACGCCGCCGATGAATCCCTCCCAGGTCTTGCCGGGTGAGATGCGCGGGATGAGTTTGTGGCGTCCTATCATCGAGCCAACAAGATATGCTCCGGTGTCTGACAGCCAGATCATTATGAACATGGCGAGCAATAGGGGTGTCCCGGCGGGGAGAGTGTAGTACATTGACATTAGCCCTAGGGGCAATGCAATGTATATCTGGCTCATGTATGAGAAGGCAAGATTGACGAGCGGTGATGCCTCGCGTGTGTAGATCTGGCTGACGAGCCTGACTATGAGATAGAGCAGATAGAGGGTGAAGAGTGTCCCGCCGATGAGTTTGGTAGTGAGCGGGGTGAAAAGTTGCATATTCACACACGCCAGGCCGATGGTGAGAATGAGACCACCGGCAATGTCGATGACAAGGGTTGTGGTGTTCTCACCCCCTGTCAAACTGTTGGACAAACGGGAGAACTCAGAAATGGCTAGTGCGGAGAAGATGGCAAACAAGCCTATGAACCACCATCCACCCAAGATGACTGCCGTGCAGATGAGGGCGACATATACTGCACCTGAAAGTGCACGAGTAAAGAGATTTTTCATCAGTCAGAGTTTATTTCCTGCAAAATTAACAAATTTTTTTAAACGCAGTGAAAACTGTATGAAAAATATGAATCAATAAGGATATGGTGAGGGTGGGGGAGGAGGCGGGAGCGGTGTGCCTTGACCCGGGAATGGGCCGTTGAGGCCGATGTTCAAGCCGCCGGGGAGCGATTCGGAGACTCCCCATCCCCCTGAGCCTATCCACCAACTGGAGCACCCGGAGAGCGCCATTGCGGTTGTCGTGATGACGGCCACAACTGCGAGTCTGATTGAGACTTTTCTACGCATGGCTGTAATTGTTTTTAGAAATTCATTTATGATTGCCTCTGTTGGAGATTAGAGAGCTTTCTATGTTATAATGAATTTCAGGGGTTGGATGTTCGCTCAGTTGCTATTGATATGGGGGTGAAAATGCTACGCGATGATGAACCTGTGGGGTTTCATCCCTTCTTTCAGCAAAAAAAAGCCGCTGAAGAATCAGCGGCTTTCAGCGGAGTGAGGGGGATTCGAACCCCCGATACGCTTGTGACGTATACCAGCTTTCCAGGCGGGCCCCTTCAACCACTCGGGCATCACTCCTTGACGGTTATGTGAGACGGATGGCGCTACTGATTCCAAAAGGGATAGTTCAAGAGAGGCGCTCTCCGATTTTGTGTGCAAAGTTAAGCAATGTCAGCGAGTGGGGAAAGTTTTGGGTGTTAAATTTCATTAACATATTGGCGTAGCCCATTCTCAGGCTACATAACTGCCTTCCTTCATGACGATGGGGAGGGCTTCCATATCGACCTTGCCGCGGCGGTTGATGGGTATATCCTTTACCTCGACGAAAAATTCGGGGATCATGAAGTCGGTGAGCCGCGATTTGAGGAATTGCTTGATGTAGTGGAGGGAACACTCCTTGCGGTTGACGGGGATGAAGTATGCCACTAGATAAGCAAGTCCGGAGTCGTCAGTGAATGATCGGACTATGCCGCGCTCGACACATGGGCAGGCATTCAGGACGTTCTCAACTTCCTCAGGCTCTACACGTTTGCCAAGAATCATCACCTGGTCATCGCGGCGATGTAGGAAGGCGAGGTTTCCGTCGGGCATTATGTAGCCCATGTCTCCGCTTCGATATAGGCGGGTGCCATCTGGGAGCGTCACGAAGTTGCGCGCTTCCGGTGGATTGCCAAGATAACCGCGAGAGACCCCTTCGCCGAGGATGCATATCTCGCCGGTCTCGCCCGAGGGGAGTTCATGGAGACTGCTGTCCATGATGCGGACCTCGACACCTTGCACAGGATGGCCGATGGGGAATGTGCCGTCTGGCAGCGGTTCTGCGTTGTCGCATCGGAAATATGTGGCGCAGACGGTGGTCTCGGACGGGCCATAGGTATTGTATATCACAGGCCCCATGAGGCGCAGACGTTCTATATAGGCACCGCGAATCACGTCTCCGCCGCTTATCAATAGCCTCAGTGAGGTGGGGATTGACGGAAGCCTGTTCATCTCGGCAAGGAGGTAGGGGAAGCCGCTGATTATTGTTACGCCCCGTCGCTCCACGAATTTCATCAACTCTGATATGCCCCCGTTCATTGCATGGGATGAGGGTATGGCGAGCGTGGCGCCATTGAGAAGTGTGGTATAGACCTCCTCTACAAAGATGTCGAACGAGCAGACTGAATACTGGAGCATGACATCGCCGGGGCCGACATGAAACTCACTCTTGAAAGCCTCGGCGTAATTCACCACGCAGTGGTTCTCGACCTCCACGCCTTTTGGCCTTCCTGTTGTGCCTGATGTATAGAGGACGTATGCAAGTCCGTCGGGGGTGGAACGGTCGGCATAGCGATGGGCCGGGGATGGGAGATTTTGGCAAAACGAGTCATCGATAACCAACTTCACTCCGGCAGTCTCCATCATGTAACGGCGACGTTCAGCCGGGAGCGATATTTCGGCCGGGACATATGCGGCTCCGCTCTTCAGCACGGCCAGCATGGCTGCGATCATCTCAATGCTGTGAGACATTACAATCCCGATGAAGCCGTATGCCTCGTCATGGAATCGGGACAGGATGGCGTCGACCATTTCATCCAGTTCGCTGTAGGTGACTTGGCGGCTATCTTCGACGATGGCGACCGCGTGGGGGTGTTGATTGACCTGATGTTTGAAACGATTGTATATAGTCGGCATGAATGAAACGATTTAGTTTGTAAATTGATAACACCAATAATCGCTTCAAGGTTTGGCCTGGAAATTCAGACTATTCACGCCTTGCGGTTCTTGAGGTTGGGAAGGAGTATGGCAACGACCCCGAGCAAAGGCATGTAGGCACACCATCGATAGATGGTCTCAATTCCATATGTGTCAGCAAACTCGCCAAGCACGGCGCTTGCTATGCCACCAACGCCGAATGCAAATCCGAAGAAAAGGCCTGAGACCATTCCCAGTTTTGTGGGGAGCAGTTCCTGGGCATAGAGCAGGATGGCCGGAAATGCGGATGAGAGCATGAAGCCTGCACAGAAACTCAGGCAAGCAGTCAGCGTCAGGCCGACGTGGGGCAGGAGGAGGCTGAAGGGGGCTGTGCCGAGAATTGAGATCCATATCACAACCTTGCGGCCGTAGCGGTCGCCGATAGGGCCTCCGACAAGAGTCCCCACGGCTGTCGAGACGACAAAGACAAAGAGCAGTATCTGAGATGAGGACACAGAGATCCCAAATTTATCAATCAGGTAGAATGTATAGTAACTCGAGATGCTCGCCATGTATATATACTTGGAGAATATCAGCACCACTATTATGGAGATGGTGAACAGTGTCATGCCCTTTGAGAGTGGCAGCCGGGAATGAGACTCGCTGCGCTCAATCTTGCTGTGCAGTTCGTTGAGATACTTTCCATACCAACGGGTGGCCGGGCGCATGGCGGCAAAGCAGAGGGCAGAGAAGATGAGAAACCACAGCACATAGTGGCGATTGTGGGGCGCCACAATCAGTGCAACCAACAATGGCCCGATGGAACCGCCGAAATTTCCTCCAACTTGAAACACTGATTGTGCGAATCCTCTGCGACGGTGGCCTGCGAGCGATGTTATGCGAGAAGCCTCGGGGTGAAGCACCGCGGAGCCAACGCCTACCATAAACACTGCGGCCAAGATACCGACGAATGTGTTGCTCAATGAAAACAATATGATTCCCAGTGTGGTGGAGCACATGCCTGCAGGCAGACTGTATTTGAACGGGCGTCTGTCGAATGCGTAGCCGACAATGGGTTGGAATACCGATGCGGCGAGCTGATATACCAGGGTGATGATGCCAATCTGGGCGAAATTCAGGTTGAGGTCAGCCTTAAGCATGGGATAGACGGCTGTGATGACTGACTGGAGGAGGTCATTTAGGCAGTGTGAGGCACTCAAGGCCAACAACACGCTGAAGGCTGTGTCGGAGGTGAAATGAGTAATCTTATTTTTAAGGTCTGACATATGATGACAGTGCTTTTCCACATGTGTGGGTCTCAAGGTCGAGGAGGGCTTTCTTTGCGTCTATGCCGCCGGCATAGCCTGTGAGGCGATTATCGCTGCCCACGACTCTGTGGCAGGGGATGATGATGGAAATCGGATTGGCGGCAATGGCAGACGCTGCGGCCCTGATGGCTTTAGGGTTGCCTATCCGCGCGGCCACGTCGGCGTATGAAATGGTGTGGCCATATGGAATTTCCATGAGTCTTGACCACACAAGGCGCTGAAACTCTGTCCCGACAAGTTGTAGGGGGATGTAGAATGCGGTGCGTTTGCCCTCAAAATATTCTTTGAGTTGGGCCAGAGTCTCATTTATTACCTCCGACATGCCACTTTCATATCTCCCGTTCAGACGGCTTAGGATGCGGCGGTCCTGGGCTGCCCGGTCTTGCCTCACAGCCCAGTCGCACAAGCAGATTTTATCCTCATGGGATCCTATAATCATCTCTCCAAACGGCGTGGTGTGGTGAGTGATTTTAATAATCTCCATTTGATTGATAGCCTTAGGGCCTTATTTTGTAGCCATGGTGTATTTGACCGGTTTGCCACCCTCGGGAGTCACTGTGAGCACTACGGGGCCGCTCCGGCGCTTTGAGCGCAATATCACAGAGGCGCGCCCATTGTAGAGACGGCGTGTGTCGCCGACAAGTGATTCTTCACTTGTCATATCTCCATTGACGACACCTATAATCTCAGCGGGGCCGTCGACCTCGAAGTGAAGCGGGGTATCCTCGGGCGCGACATGCCGATTTTTGTTGTCGAGCGCGACGATTCTGACATGCTGAAGGTCCATGCCATCTGCTTTCCAGTCGGGGTTGTCACCGGTCAGTTCAAGTTTCCTCATCTTTCCGGTGGTCTCAATGCGATGGCGAGCGATGGGTTTCTTCTCACCTGTCCGATATGCGAGAGCCTCCAGAGCACCCGGCTCGTAGGCTATGTCCTTCCAGAGAATGCGGTTGCGGACCTGGCTGTTGACTGTGTCGTTTGGCATCCGTCCGAGGCTGTGTCCATTCAGGATAAGTTCTACCTCGTCGCCGTTGGTGTATGTGTAGATGTCATATTTACTCCCTTTAGGGCGGTTCCAATGATCGGTCTGCTCATCATGGCCAATCTTGGCATCATTCCACATTCTCTCTTCGCCGGCTTTCTCTATGACGGAAATGTGGACAAGCGGCTCATCGGGCTTGAAGAAACTGCGCAGGAAGTAGGACATGGGTTTGGGTTCGAGCGAGAGGTCGAAAACGCCTTGCGTCCATCCCTTGGCGGGCCATCCGGTAGATTCGCCGATATAGTCGATCATGCCCCAATAGGAGAGTCCCACGACGCTGTTGCGGTCCATGTCGAAGAAGTTGGGCCCCATGTTGGAGAGGTTTGCCTCGCTCTGGAAGAAGATCATGTCGGGGAATCTCCGATGGTCGCCGGGGAAATACATGTATCTGAAGTTATAGGCGGCTATGTCGGTCTCACGGGCCAGGTCGGCCGGAAGAGAGTCTGTCTCAAGGTTGCGTCCTCTGGGGTGCATGGCTACCGTGATGGGGCGGGTTTTGTCGTAACGGTTTAGGAGTGTCTTCTGGAGCCTGTAAGGGGTGACGCCCCAGTCGGCAAATGGGATTTTCCATAGGGTCTGGAGTTCATTGCCAAGGCTCCACATGACGACGCAGGGATGGTTGCGGTCTCGTTTCACCCATTCGGGGACATCCCTGGGCCACAGCTCCATCCAGTCGCGGCGGCCACCTGCATATTGTTGCAGCCACTTGTCGTAGAGTTCATCCACAACGAGTATGCCGTATTTGTCGCATAGGTCAAGCATATCCTCGCTGTAGGGGTTGTGGGCACATCTGATCTCGTTGAATCCATTCTCTTTGAGCAATTGGATTTGCTTCTCGATGGAGCGGGGGAATGCTGCGGAGCCTACGGCGCCATATGAGTTGTGGCCGGACAGCCCCTGGAAAAGTACTTTCTTTCCGTTGAGTTTGAATCCGAATTCAGGAGAGTATTCAATCTTGCGCACTCCGAATGTGTCGTCCACCTTATCTATGACATTTCCGTTTTCGTCAAGGATTGACATCTCTATGCTGTAGAGGTGAGGGGTGTCAAGGTCCCACAGTCGGGGATTCAGGATCTCGAGGCTGTCCACAAGATATTCACATGTCCTCATCTTGCGGTTGAAGGGCAGATGGGTGGTTTTGTCATATACGGTGGTTCCATCAGTGTCGTTTATCACAGTGTGGACGGGCAGGGTGGCTCCTTTGTGTTTGAGAGCGGCAATCTCGGCCTGCAGTCTCACTATTGCTCGGTCAGGCTCGACAACGGGTGTTGTGATGTATAGGGGATGGCGCATGAAGTATGTCTGAGGATCGGTGACCACGACTTTCACCATGCGGTTTATGCCTGCCCCGGTGTACCAGCGTGAATTGTCGGGGCCGCCGGTGTCGGCTCTGACTGCAATCACATTTGGCCCGTCATAGTCGATCAGTTTAGTTATGTCGACCTCAAATCCAACATAGCCATAGTCGGTGCCTCCGACTCTCTTGCCGTTGAAATACACATCTCCGACGAGCATGATTCCTCCGAAGTCGAGCAGCACACGCTTTCCTTTCCAGTCGGGGTTGGCTTTCAGGTCATAGCGATACCACCCGGTGCCCATTTCCTTGAATCCACGGGCGCTCAGGCGCGACTGGATGTTTGCGACAGAGTTGTTGAGGTCTGCTTTCTCATCGGCGGCAGGGGCCACCCATGGTTGGCTTATCTGGAAGTCGTGGGGCAGGTTGACGGTCTGCCAATCGCTGTCATCATACTGGATGCTCTCTGCGTTCGCGGGGTCACCGGGCATAAATCTCCAGTCGAAATTTATGTTCTCGACTATTCTCTCGCCGGCATAGGCGGCCATCAGGCTTGAAACGGCCAGGAATAAGGAGGCCGCAGTAAACTTAATCTTCATGGACTATTTTTCAAAAGGGTGTGTAAATTTACACATTTCATCTGAATCTCACAAATACACTCACAGCAGTATGTCCGAACTTTTGTCAGTATTGTCAGCCATTCTGTCAGATGAGTGTAGCCCTAAGGCCCTATGGCAGATATCTGTGTGAGGATGTCAACTTTTTTGGCATGATATTTGTTTGATTAGTGAGCGTCTGGGAAAATCCCAGATGTGTGAACTTTAAATTAAAAAACAAATAAATATATTTGACTATGGGAAAAATTATCGGTATTGACCTTGGCACAACCAACTCATGTGTGTCGGTCCTCGAAGGTAACGACCCTGTTGTGATCCCCAACAGTGAAGGCCGCAACACCACACCTTCAATCGTAGCCTTTGTTGACGGCGGCGAGCGCAAGGTGGGCGACCCTGCAAAACGTCAGGCCATCACAAACCCGAAACGAACCATCAACTCTATCAAGCGCTTCATGGGCGAGACATGCGACCAGGTGCAGAAGGAGGTAGAGCGTGTGCCTTATAAGGTAGTATGTGGCACCAACAACACACCTCGTGTAGACATCGATGGCCGTGAATATACACCTCAGGAGATCTCGGCCATGATTCTTCAGAAGATGAAGAAGACTGCTGAGGACTATTTGGGACAGTCTGTCACAGAGGCAGTCATTACAGTCCCCGCATATTTCAATGACTCACAGCGCCAGGCCACCAAGGAGGCAGGCGAGATTGCAGGTCTGACGGTGAAGCGTATCGTGAATGAGCCCACTGCAGCAGCCCTCGCTTATGGTCTAGACAAGAGCGGTAAGGACCAGAAGATAGCCGTCTTTGACCTCGGTGGTGGTACATTTGATATCTCCATCCTCGAGTTGGGCGATGGCGTCTTTGAGGTTAAGTCGACCAATGGTGATACTCACCTCGGCGGCGATGACTTTGACCATGTCATCATTGACTGGCTCGCAGATGAGTTCAAGAAGGAGGAGGGCATTGATCTGCGTCAGGATCCAATGGCTCTCCAACGTCTTAAGGAGGCTGCCGAGAAGGCCAAGATTGAACTCTCGTCTACGACTTCGACAGAAATCAATCTTCCCTATATCACAGCAACAGCCACAGGACCTAAGCACCTTGTGCGCACACTCACTCGTGCTCAGTTCGAGCAGTTGGCCGATAAACTCATCCAGGCTACCATCAAGCCATGTGAGCAGGCTCTCAAGGATGCCGGTATGACAGCCAAGGATATTGATGAGGTGATTCTCGTCGGTGGCTCGACGCGTATCCCCGCCATCCAGCAAGTTGTTGAGAAGTTCTTCGGCAAGGCTCCTTCAAAGGGTGTAAACCCCGATGAGGTAGTGGCCGTGGGCGCTGCCATTCAGGGTGGTGTCCTCTCCGGAGATGTCAAGGATGTGCTTCTTCTCGACGTTGTGCCCCTCAGCATCGGCATTGAGACACTTGGAGGTGTGATGACCAAGATGATCGAGGCCAACACAACCATTCCTACACGTAAGAGCGAGACTTTCTCGACCGCGGCTGACAATCAGCCATCAGTTGAGATCCATGTTCTTCAGGGCGAGCGCCCCATGGCAAAGGACGACAAGACTCTGGGCAAGTTCCACCTCGATGGTATAGCACCCGCGCCCCGTGGCATTCCTCAGATTGAGGTTACATTTGAGGTTGACGCGAACGGTATCCTCAATGTCTCAGCCAAAGATAAGGCTACAGGCAAGGAGCAGAGCATCCGCATCGAGGCATCAAGCGGCCTGACAGACGCTGAGATCGAGCGCATGAAGAAGGAGGCGGAGGCAAATGCTGCCGCTGACGCCAAGGAGAAGGAAAGAATCGACAAACTCAACCACGCTGACACTGTCATCTTCCAGACCGAGAAGCAACTTCAGGAACTAGGCGATAAGATTCCTGCCGACAAGAAGGCTGCCATCGAGAATGACCTCAATAAACTCAAAGAGGCACATAAGGCTCAGGACTTGGCCGGAATTGACGCTGCCATCAGCCAGATTCAGAACACGTTTGGAGCAATCCAGCAGGAGATTCTTAACGCCCAGCAGGCAGCAGGACAGCAGGGCCCGCAGGCCGGTGCTCCCGGTGCCGCTTCCTCAAATCCCGGCGAAGGCCATGTCGACGACGTAGAGTTTGAAGAAGTGAAGTAATGGAAGGGTGATTATCAATCGCCCCAGAAACTCCAAAAAAACCAAAAAACGGAGTGTAATCCAACCGATTACACTCCGTTTTGATTGTTAATAATTGTGAATGGATTGATTGGGATTGATGAAAATATTGTATATTTGCCAAATATTAGGAGCGTCCCTTAATGGGAGATGGGTTATTCCTTAAATGAAATCTAAGATTTATAATGCCAATCAATAGTTTTGCCTTTTGGATTATCTTTCCGATATTGTTCGTCGTGTATTGGCTTGTGCCGCCGAAATTCGTGAATGTGCGTAAATGGTAACTATGCTAATTTTAGACGTGAAATCTCGGGATTTGCATAGTGGCGACTATTGCGGTTTCTTTAATTAACAATTTAGGTCGAGGCAAGGCTCACCAAACCTCCCATCAAAACCGAATAAGTAAAATAGTGGTTGATATGCTGATTTATAATACTTCAAAACTGTATAAGGCGTACTAAAAGTGTACTATATGTATAAATGGTGGCAACCCATGGAATGTGATTTAGCGATTTTATAGTTCTATTTGGATAATTTAACGTTGTCACTTTGCCTAAATCTTCCTCTCCAAACGCTTTTATAAGAGTGTTCTTACAAGACAAGTAGCTTTCTCTTGCCTCTACTTCATAAAATCGCAGAACGACAGGGATTTTTAGCCTTGTCCATAGCATAACGTAAGCCCTTTCTATCAAGCTTAAAGTGATAGAAAGGGCTTTCTTGTATAGAGTGTATCTATGAGTTGATATTTACTCGCCGAACATGCGCTTGATGGCGGCAAATCGCAGCTGATGATAGAGTTTGGCCTGAGGAGAGTCGGGAACTACGCCTTCAAAAGCGTGCATCACGCCTGGAATTACATGGATTTCGGTGCTGACGCCTGCGCAGATCAGTCTTTGCGCATACCTCAGACTTGCCATGCAAAAGAGGTCGAGCGAACCCACTATGATGAATGTCGGAGGCAGATTGTCCACGTTTTTTGCAAGGGCGGCTGAGTAGTATGGCAGTTCGTCTTCGGTCAGTTTCTGATTACCGAGGAGTGTTGACCAGCCCAGACGGTTGTATTGAGGTGTCCAGATGAAATCTCCTGCGTATGGGTTCGGCATCTGAT
>JAMPAK010000010.1 GCA_023667285.1 Muribaculaceae bacterium | reverse complement strand
GAGGTATTTTATGCGCCGTTCTTTGCCTTTGAGCCGTGTGGGTGTGTAGATGGCGCCGAGGGCTTGCGATGGGCCTTTGGCGAGGCGGTAATTGAGGTATTCACGGAGGATGGGTGCGGAGTTCCGGCCGGGCGGGTCGATGACGAGGACGGGGCGTGCGCGTTTCTGGCGCTCGAGGTATGAGATGACTTTGCGCTCGTTTTTGGTGAGGCGTCGGTTGAGGTATGTCTCGAAGCCACGTATCCCGAGGATGGGGGAGTAGGTTTGTTTGCGGGAGGTGGTGATGAGTTTTTTCATGGGGTGGCTTCGAGAATAGTTAGGTTGCAAAGGTAAGAATGACAAGAGGTTACAATAGTGTGATAATGCCGAAAATGGGCCTGCGGCAACGTAATTCGGCGGCCTACGGGCGCCGTTCTTTATGGAGGTATGAGACCCCGGACATTCTCGGCTCCTCCTGCGGAGAGCCTCGCATGGCCGGGGTTACGAGTAAATCTGCGTCCTACGGACGCCGTTTGCTACCTGCGATTGTGGGGTCCCGGGCATTCTCGCCCCCAGCGGGAAGGTTTCGGCGGTCTGCCACGCCTTCCCGCTTTCACTAAGGTTTGAGAAGGTGTGTGGGGCTGTTGACTGTCTGTCTGATGTATGCAATTTGGATGACGGCGGGGATAGTGACCCTATAGGCGGGTCCGGCGATGTCGATGGCGGTCCAAATTCCGGTAATAACCCATCCCACCGGTCCCATCAGAATGGAGGCTGTGCGTGTGAGGGCGGTGTTTGCGGCAAATGACAATCCTCGTCCTATGAGGAATTTCAGCACTGCGTTGACCACGGAGACAAGGAGCATATAACTCTTGAATCCACCTGCCTTCCATGCGGCCATAAGGGTTGCGGTGGCGGCCTGGCGAGAGAAGTTTGTCACGGGGAGCCCAAGGTCAAGGAGCATTTGTTTCAATTCGCTGTCTGAGACTTTTGAGAGGGAGTCGACAAATATCTTCTGGAGCAGGAATTGCTCAATCAGTTCATCGCTGCTCTTGCGGTTGAAATTGACTTTGCTTCTTTTGGCGACATCCCTGAGTATTTCAGAATAATCGGGGCCGTCACCGCGAAATATATTGGCAAAGGTGTTTCCTCCAAACAATCTAAACTCTCTCATAAGGTTTGGCAGCATGGACTTTATATCCTCGGGATAATGTTTTTTATAGATGTCTGTGGTTGAAAGGGTTTCAGTGGTTCGATAATTTCCATCCTTGTCCTTGCAGATTATGTCGCATAGAAGTCGGAGGTCGCTGTTGGAAGCGCGGTAAAGGAATCCGAGATTTTTCATAATGTCGCAGTTTGAGTTTTGTTTATATAAATAATACAGAGGTCGTTGAATTTGCTGAGGAGTCTATTTACAAATTGCCGTTCGGCGAGTTTATTCTCGATGACTGTCTCGAAACATCTCAACAGTTCGGCAATCATGAGGCCACACTTCTCAATGTCTATGGTCGGGAACTTGAGAGCATGCCGTAGTTGCTTGACCTTGCGCGACATGCTTTCCTGCAGACCGTGTTTCTTTTCGATGTAGTCCCTGAGTTGGTCATATATATCTGATCCACGCTCTTCCCCGTGGTGGAATATAAGGGCTCTGCGAGTCAGTGACTGAGGGCGGGACGTGACATGAAAGCCTCCGCAGGCATGACAGCAGTAGGCTCTGACAGGTTTCTTGCCTGTCTCCTGCTCAATCTCATCAGCATTGTATCTGAGAAACCTGATGGCTTCACTCTTTGTTTGAAACAGCATTTTAGGATGCTGACACTCGGGACAAAAGAATTGATTTTTTGTTGGTTTCATAAATGAAAATTTAATAATTTCGATACAAAATTCTGACTATGTCATGGGAAATGCAATGTTTGATTGTGGGTACGTATGAAGATTCTAAGGAAAACAGCCCCTAAGGTGGATTGGAGTCCATCTTAACCAGTCTCTTTCTTTTTTTTGTAACTTTGCGATATCAGAATGAGAGAGTATGAGCGAAGAGTTTAAACTGATTGATTTTCTTATCAAGTCGCGTATGTTGTTCAACACGGTTGAGGAGTATGGCGCTTTGATAGGGATGGATGTGAAGTCATTCCTGAAGGTTTATAGGGATAAACCCGGTGTAGAACTGTCTGAGATCTACGGCCGGGTTGAGGAGGAGTGTCGGAACCAGTGTGGGTATGGACCGCATTTCATCCGTGATGCCTATGTGAGGGCTAGCGACATTTGCACAGACGCAAAGTTTTGGGGAGGCCGGAAGCATAAGACATCGCGTAAGAAATTTTGCCGATGGATGTTCTTGAGGGCTAATCTGAAATACACAGATTTCTACTCAAAATATCCAATCCAACCGCATGAGGAGGATTTGGAATTGCTGAGCCGCTTCGTGCCTGAGCATGACTTGGAGACAATCAATGTAGCCCTGACTTTGTTGATGACCTATGATGTTGTCCGCCCCTATGGCACCTCCACCTCGCGCTTCTATGATTATGATGGCGGCTCGAGCATGGCCACCCGCCTAGTGGGGTTGCTTGAGACCGTGATGGAGGATCTTCCTGACGAGCTTCTGCGAAAGACTACGGGAGCCGTGTTCAGCCGGATAGATGTGTTGCGCCACCAGGAGGATGAGGCAAACAGGCTTACAGTGGCGAGGGCTTGGGAGGTGATAGATGAGATTGCCGATTCGATCAGGCTTCTGGAGTCTGCAGAGGAACTTGCTGAAACCAGGGTGGTGTCTGACGGATATGCGATGCACGGGATATGGGTTGATGACAGGGATGACGGCTTAGACAGGTTCTGGATTTTCCCCGACAACAAACTCATGGCATTCTGTTATAGCAGGGAGGGAACCCAGTGGCATCTCCAGCCTTATGAGTTTTGTTTTTATCGCCGCGACTATGAGAATGAGTTTTCAGATATTTGCGCTATGGTTACAGCGAGGGGGAATTATCAAGTCCTGAGAGGAGGGAGTATCGGGAAGGATGAAATGGTATTCCTCAACTATGAACTCTCCCACGACGACCATGATAATGAGGAACTCACAGGAATCAGATTTGCCTCAGAGACAGGTATGTATCCTGCCTGGATGACATGGAGGAGTTTTAACAGGCTTCCAAAAGGGGATAAACTCTATCGTGAATATCGGGCAGTGCTTGACCGGATATATAATCCTGAGAGCGAGATGCTCAGTGAACCGATAAAGAACATAGCCTCCTGGCTGACGGATGCTATAGGGTGTCTGACTGCAGTGGACTATGACTATCTATACATCTCAGCCCGATTTGGGACAACGCCCCACTTTCTCACCACGGAGCCGGATGGACAGGATGCGTGGTTGTATTTGGCCAGGGATGATGGGGAGTATCTAAGGCAGAGTCTTAGAGCGATTGAGGTATCGGATGAGCAGCCTCTATACCTTATCCCACGCAGTCAGGAGATTTTCGCTGACACCGATAAGGGATTTGAGGTCAAGGAACTTGTCAGGAAAAGCCTGAATGAGGATTCCCACAACGACACCCCTGCGGAGATGGCGCGCCGAAAGGCGCTGGCCTATAGGGTGTTCAAGGAGTGTGCCTGTCTCACGGAACTGGGTGATCAGATAACCATTTATAATGCAGGCCCGAGACGGGAGGATGCAGTGTTGTGCTTCAACAGATTCAGCAAAACGTTCCTGCTGTCGACGCTCGCGGATTATGGTGTAGTGAGAATCACATCTCGCCAGGAATTCTTTGAGTAGGATTGTGGCAGGTTTGGCGTGAGGTTTAAGAAATTTATTGTATCTTTGCGTGTGGGAGATGTGGGCGTTGTGGTGAACCATCAGGCTTGCGGGGTGTTAAACTCTTGACGGGCGGTGGTTTGTAGACCATGCCCCAATGTATTGACCCGACTATGAATCTTCAGCAGATATGAATAAGGTAATCTTTATAGGTGAACTCGCACTGAATGTCTCGCTTTCGCCCGACGGGACGGCTCAAACGCGCGTGGGCGACCGTGCAGTCGGAGCAGCCATGCTCGATGGCATGATGGGTATGGAAACGCTCTTTGTCGGTGAGGCCGGTTCGGACGCTGTGGGAGACCACATGGTGTCGAAACTTACGTCGGCTAAGGTGGACACCAAGAGCATCGACCGCTTCACTGAGGGCAAAAGCCCGGTGAGGATAACGTCTGACACCCCGGAGGCAAAACCTGAGTCAACCGTGTTGCACACATCATATCCCGCGGAGCCGGTCAACCCTGTGTGGCCGCGCATCAATGAGGGGGACGTGGTGGTGTTCGGTTCATATCTGACGCTTGAGGAGAGGAACCACAGCCGTGTGATAGAGCTCGTCTCTCACGCCCGCGCCCGCAAGGCGAAGGTGGTGTATCTGCCTTACTTCGAGCCGTGCCAGGTGTCGAGAATCACACGTGTGATGCCCGAGATTTTCGACAATCTTGAGGCTGCCGACCTGATTGTTGCCACGACGGGGGATCTCGACACGCTCTTTCCGGGTGAGACACCTGATGCAGCCTTCAAGGACCATATCAGATTTCACTGCCCCCACTGCCTTGTGCTTGACCGCAATGGATTGATAATGAGATATTTTGACGGCGATGAGTCGTGGACTCTCAATTGCCACCCCACGGATGCGTCGGAGTTTGACTGGACTGTTGGCGCCATAGCCGGTGTGACACGCGCGCTCGTTGAGGGGATGAAAGACCCTGATGAGATTATGGCAAAGGCAAATGAGACGGCCCACAGTGAAATAGCCGCATCGCTCAGATGAACACCTCGTCGCTCGACCCTTCGTTTATCCCGGTAAGCACAGCCGACGGTGAGCTGCGCATCACCCAGGGCAAACGTCCGCGCAACCCTTCGGAGTCGCTGCGTGTGCTCCGCTCGCTCGACCTGACCGGAGCCTACGACCTGCTGCGTCAGGCCGCACGTGAGGGGCTTGAGCGCGGAGAGGCTGACAGGGCTATATCCACGCTCTCAGAACTCGAACTCCACATATCACAACACCCGGACTCTGAGAGCGAGCCTCTCACAGACCTCAGGGCTGCGATAATGCAGATAATCACTGCACTTTATGTGAGTTCAGGGGCTCTTGACAAGGGGGCTGCGACAGCAGCGGCCACGACGCTCAATCTGCTGGCGCGGCGTCCGCGGCGCAAGGACACACCGTTTCTGGAGATTCTGGCCCTGACGCTCTATGATATCGCTGTGCTTCACTCGTCGGCGGGTGAATATAAGCAGGCTGAGCGGGAACTGGAGAAGTCCATCAAAATACTGGAGCGACTGGCCAAGACTAATCCTGCCCGCTATGCTCCGGCGGTGGTCGCGGCTCTCGGCGCCGCCACCAAGGTCTATCACAACCGTGTGAGCCAGGCAGAGCTGCTGGCGAAATATCAGGCTGCCACGTCGGCCTACACTCAGATGGTGAGCGAGGGAATCACAGAGGCTACTGAGCGCCTGGCACAGTCTCTGACCGACGAGGGTGACACCCTGGCCAGGATGGGGCGCCATCGTGAGGCTATCCAGTATTACACCCGTGCACTCAAATATCTGCAGCGGCTCGAGCCGGAGTTTACAGAGCGGCAGCTGAGGGTGTCGATAGCGCTGGGAGAGTCGATGCTCCGTATCTCCTCTATGCGCGACAAGGCTATACACCTCCTCAACACTATGCTCCACAAGGCACTAAAAATCAATCAACCCGCACATCATCACCATATCTCGGAGGTCCTTGCCACCATCAAATCGCCGGGGCTGGATATCCTTGGTATATGGCACAAGATATTTCCAAAATAAAACCATCAGACCCACATGTCAAACTTCACACCCACCTCTATAGCTGATTTTGATGTCAGTGATATCCGTATAGCCATCGTGACGGCAGAATGGAACAGCCACATCACGTCGAAACTGCGCGATGGAGCGACCGCCACGCTCAAGGAGCGCGGGCTAAAGAAGAACCAGGTGGACCTCTATCAGGTCCCGGGGACGGTCGAGCTTACATTTGCCGCATCGCAGTTGATTGAGAGTGAGGCGTATGACGCCATCATTATAATCGGGGTGGTCATAAAGGGTGACACTCCTCACTTCGACTATGTCTGCCAGAGTGTGACACAGGGAATGACGGCGCTCAACGCAGACTGTGACACTCCGGTGATATTCGGTGTACTCACGGTGCTGGATGAGCAACAGGCACTCGACCGTGCGGGCGGAGCCGTGGGCAACAAAGGCTCAGAGGCTGCTGACACGGCTCTCAAAATGGTGCAGTTCAAGAGGATAACAAGCCAACTCTAAGCCACATGGAGCGCCTGATGCAATATGTGTGGAAGCACCGATTGCTGCTTCACACAGATCTCGTCACGGTGGACGGGAGGCGCGTCAGTGTGCTGGATCCGGGGGTCCATAATCTGGATGCAGGTCCGGATTTTTTCAATGCGAAGGTCAGAATTGGTGACAGTGTTTGGGCCGGGGATGTCGAGATTCATGTCCGCGCCTCTGACTGGCACCGTCATGGGCATGACGGCAATCCGGCTTATGACTCGGTGGTTCTGCATGTGGTTGACCGCGACGATGTCCCGGTGTGTCGGTCGAACGGCGAGGTGATTCCACAGATGGTGATGCAGTGTCATCCGGATTTCCACAATCGGTATAGCCAGTTGGTTGAGAGAGCAGACATTGACCTGCCGTGTGCATGTGAGCTAGCAGAACTCCCGACACTACATCTCACCGACTGGGTAACCTCGATGGCTCTTGAGCGCATCCACTCGAAAGCTGACAGGCTCCGTGCGCTGGCCGACCGCTTCACAGGAGACATGGAGGAGGCCACATATGTCACACTGGCGCGGGCGCTGGGGTTTGGCACAAACGCTGAGCCGATGGAGCGCCTGGCTCTCTCGCTGCCTCTGATGTTCCTGCGCAAACATGCCGACTCTCTGACATCGATAGAGGCGCTTCTGTTCGGGCAGGCGGGGTTTCTTGACCAGGCGCCCGGGGGGGATCCGTATGTGGAGCAGCTGAGGAGAGAGTATCAGTTTCTCAACCATAAGTTCAGCCTGAGGCGGCCTGAGACCCTGGGGTGGAAGATGGGGCGGATGCGTCCGGCCAATTTCCCGCACAGGCGCATAGCAATGCTTGCATCCATTATCCATGATGATTTCCGCCCGGTGGCCGGGATGATAGATGCGGCAAGCCCGGATGATATCATAGAGCGCTTCAGGCGACCTCTGCCACCATACTGGACTACGCGCCACACGTTTGGACCTTCGTCGGGACGCGCCATAGAGACACTTAGCCGGGCCTCGGCGGCCGGGATAGTCATCAATGTCGCAGTGCCGCTTCTGGCGGCTGTGGGCAGTATGCGCGGCGACGACACGCTCCTGACCCGAGCCATCGACTGGCTTCAGGCGCTCCCTGGGGAGTCGAACCGGATAGTTACAGGCTTCAGCCATGCGGGGGTGCGTGTGAGGGATGCCTTTATGTCTCAGGCGCTGATACATGTGAGGCGCAACTACTGTGAGCCGCGCAAGTGTCTCTATTGCCGCATAGGGCATCGGCTGTTGGCCTCGCGCGCCAGGCGATAATCACAAAGCGGACACCGTGGTGGATGCCCGCTCTGATAGATGCACATAATTTCAAGATTTTTGATTCCGCATTAGTGTCTGTATGTTAGATCAATTCACAAATAATAAAAAAACAGTCTTAACTAATTGACGGCAGTGGAGAGGATAGCCGTCTTCTTATCCTTACGATGCAAAGTTAGGGGTGATTCCTGTAACATTCAAATGGAGGTTATTAACAAATGTTAATCGAGAGAGCAAGAGTTATTCGGCGATGATTAGATATTGATTTGCAACGATTTGCATGTAAAATTATTTTGTTGCATAAATGTTACAGCAATTGATGGATTGTAACATTTGCCGGATTGGACAATTTTGATTAGTTTTGTGGCAAACTGAAAAAAATCCAGACACCAATGACAAATACCGACATTCGCTCCCTGATGGAGTTTCTCGACAAGAGTCCAGTCAACTTCTATGCCGTCAGGACTGCTACTGAGCTCCTTGACGCCGCCGGCTTCAAACATCTAGACGCCGCCGCTGCGTGGGAACTCACTCCGGGCGGGCGATATTATATAACCAAGAATATGAGTGCGGTCTTTGCCTTTATCGTGGGCACGGGGGCTCCATCGGAGGGGTTTCGCATCATAGCGGCTCACTCAGACTCGCCCACGCTCCGCATCAAGCCTCACGCTGAGATGGCTACGGAGGGCGGTGTGGTGAAACTGAATGTGGAGGTCTATGGCGGTCCCATCCTCTACACTTGGTTTGACCGTCCGCTGTCGCTGGCGGGGCGTGTGGCTCTCCGCAGCGATGACCCTCTGCATCCACGGATGGAGCTTCTGAAGTTTGACCGTCCGCTGCTCACCATACCTCATCTCGCCATTCATTTCAACCGTGCTGTCAACGAGGGGAACCGCATATCGCCTCAAAAGGACATGCTCCCGGTGATAGGGATTGTCAAGGAGAGGGCTGAGGCTGACGGACGGCTGCTGCGGCTCATAGCGGAGGCTCTGGAGTGTGAGACGGAGGATATCCTTGATTTTGACCTGTCGCTCTTCGACACTACGCCTGCGTGTCTGGTGGGGCTCGACAATGAGTTTGTCACTTCGGGGCGACTGGACGACCTCAGCATGGTGCATGCGGCCATCACGGCTATCTGCGAGGCGGCCGAGGACTGCGGACAGACGCGTGTGGCTGCGATATTTGACAACGAGGAGACTGGCTCAGGCACCAAGCAGGGGGCGGCGTCGCCGGTGCTTCAGTCGCTGCTGCGCCGGGTTGTGAACGGCCAGGGGGGCTGTGAGGAGGATTATCTGCGCGCTGTGGAGAATTCATTTATGGTGTCGGCCGACAATGCGCATGCCTTCCACCCCAACTATCCTGAGAAGTATGACCCGACAAACCATCCTGTGCCGGGAGGGGGGCCGGTCATCAAGATAAACGCGCGGTGCAAGTATATGACCGATGCGGATTCGTCGGCTGTCTTCCGCCGTGTTTGTGAGGAGGCCGGGGTTCCCTGCCAATATTTCGTGAACCACAGCGATGTGGCCGGGGGGTCGACCCTGGGCAATATCCTCACCTCACAGATACCATTAAGAGGTGTGGATATGGGTGAGGCCATCTGGGCGATGCACTCGGTGAGGGAGACCGCGGCTGCAATCGACCACACATACACAATCAAGGCATTCAAGAAATTCTTTGAGATCTGAGAGGGGGAAGGGGGAATAAGACTGATTAGGGAATATTCGGACTGCGTCTGTGGATCCGGACTCTTTGCATAAATCTATTTTTTTGACAAAAGCTGTCTTTAATTTTGCTAAACCACTAATTTTACGTAACTTTGCGGCATGGTTGAGCCACTTCAGATAAGAATCCAATCAGTAAAAAGCCCTGTAGAGAAGTTGAGAAGGTGGATCGGAGGGATTGTAAACTATATCTATGCAAACGCCAATGCAATCTTTTTGGCTTTTGTGTGGACATGTTTCCTTGTGTTCTTCACTTATACGACTCTACTGGTCGAGGCTGTGAAAGTAGAGGGGGATTTTTATGGCCTATTTTACAAAAGTCAGAGTGAATATGTGGCACTGTTTGTCAATATCGGTATTATCGTAATGCTGTTGTTTGATAATCACGCCGCAAATAAGAGATTTGAGGGTGTTGCCTACTATATTCCCATTGTGGCGATTGCTCTGTGTGTCTTCATAATGGCACATAGCAGTATGAGCATTAATAACGAATTGGCCTTCTATCGGTGGCCAATATGCGAGAAAGAATTATCGTTTAGGATATATCTTGTATTTACTTTTATAATCTTCTCTCTGAAAGTTAGGGCTTTAAGCGACACGATCCCACAGAAGAAGAGTGTCAGATAAAACTGAAGTATGACTGCAACTCCGGCTATAGCCATTATATTTGTCATCATATGTGTGCTCTACGGCTGGGCCAGCCACATGTATGCGAGGAAGGATCTGATTCTTGAAGTAGAGGCCGGGCCACTCGGCCATGACTGTGTGCTATCAAATTTTGAAAGCCGATCAAGGGTAGTGAGACTGGAAAGCGGCCGATATGTCAACACACATGATTATATTCGGGTGTGTATACACGGCGAGTGTATGACGCCTCGTAATATACTTAACGGAGAGGAGTGGCTTGTGGAACCGATAAGGCAAGAGGCAGAATTGAGGTCTCAACTCAAGGAGAGGGATGTCCTGCTGATATATATTCAGGAGAAGGGGCTATATAAAATAAGGGAGTTGGAAGCGTTTAACCCCGACGGGTCACTCAAGACTATCTATTATGGTCCAGACAGGGTGAAGAGGAATTCTTCCAGGGCTCATCAAGCCTCTCAAGTGATGGGTGTGGTGAGATATGCGATCTGACAGGGAAAGTCTGATTTGCCGGATTGGGAAAAAGGTGTTATATTTGGGGTTGTGAAATCAAATTTTTCCACCCGAATATATATGAAACTGCGCATTCTATCGATTGTGGCGGCGCTGGCGGTGTTGCTGCCTGCCATGGGGGCTGAGGCTCCAAAGTACGTGTTCTATTTCATCGGCGACGGCATGGGGATGGCCCAGAGCCTGGCGGCTCAGGTGTATAACCGGACTGTCAGGGGCAATGAGGAGCCTATCCTGATGATGAGGTTTCCGATAGCGTCGATGTCTACTACGCATTCGGCCTCATCGCCTGTCACGGATTCGGCTGCTGCGGGAACCGCACTGGCTACCGGGAACAAGACAAAGAACGGGATGCTGGGTATGAATCCTGACACTGTGGCTGTGACGTCGCTGGCGCGTGAATTGTTTGACAAGGGATATGGCGTGGCGCTGGTGACTTCGGTGCCGCCGGATGACGCTACGCCCGGGGCTTTCTATGCGCATGTACCCAACCGTGGAATGTATTATGAGATTGGGAAGCAGATGGCGGAGTCGGGCTATGATTTCATTGCGGGGTCAAATCTGCGCGGACTTAAGGATAAGGAGGGCCGTGAGACTGACTTGCTGAGCCAGTTTGAGAAAAATGGGGTTGCGGTAGCCCGCGGACTGGACCAGCTTGAGGCTCTTCCGGCCGGGAAGGCTCTGCTGCTCAATCCGGAGGGAATAGATTATCATCAGATCCATTTCACCATCGACTCTGTGAAGGGTGCCATGAATCTGCCGGATATGACCCGCGCGGCTCTCGACAGGATGGAGAAGAATGGCCGCGAGAGGTTTTTCATGATGGTGGAGGGTGGCAATATCGATTATGGCGGCCATGCCAATGACGGGGGTACTATAATCAAGGAGGTGCTCAATTTCAATCAGGCTCTCCAGCATGCCTATGATTTCTATCTGGCTCACCCTGATGAGACTCTTATCGTGGTGACTGCCGACCATGAGACAGGAGGCATGGGCCTGGGGAACAATACAGTGGGCTATGACCTGCACCTTGAGTATATTGACCATCAGAGGATCTCGAAAGATGCGTTTGCGGAGTTCTGCCGCGCCACACGGTCGTCACGCCGAATATTTGACTGGGCAGACATGAAGGAGTTTCTCACGGAGAATCTTGGCTTCTGGAACGGTGTCCCCGTAACGCCTGAACAGGAGAGCCGTCTGATGGCTGAGTTTGAGCGGGCGTTCAAGGGTGATATACCTGCTGACAAGAAGACGCTCTACAATTCGTTCAGCAATTTCACGGAGGAGGTCTATAAGATTATGGACAGTGTGACGGGGCTGGGCTGGACCACCAACGGACATTCCGGAGGGCTTGTTCCGGTGTTTGCGGTGGGAGTAGGGGCTGAGGAGTTTGCTCCTCTTACAGACAATATTTCTATTCCTGCTAAGCTCCGCAAGATCACAGGCGTAGATTAAAGGTTTAACTCATACGATAAAGCCCGGGCGGCAAGTCGCTACCCGGGCCTTGTCATGACGGGGCTTTCGACTGAATTGGTGTGGCAATGCGGAATAGTGGTGTGAAGGTTGGGCTTGTTGTCTTTCGAGAGGGGATGAGAGATTCTGCTTGATTAATGAGGTTTGAATGAAAGATTAATCGAAACATATTGAAACTGTTATTTTATGCTTATGATAATTTTTTGTCTCCTTACTATGATTTGAATTCGTATGATTATTCTGAATTTATAATTAACTATCAGGAGGGATTTGTGAGGAGGGGATTGTTTGGCGAAATCCTATATCAGGCCTACGGATTATTCCCATTCCCGTTGAAGAGTGTTTTATTGCCACTATATGCTGCGCGTGGGGTTGCTCATAGTGTTGTATTTCGCGATGAACATGGCGTATTGTTTTAAATTGAAATATTATGCCATCATTGATGTGTTTATCGTGTCGCTTGGGTTTGTCATACGCCTGGTGGCGGGAGGTGTGTCATGCCACATATGGCTGTCGCCGTGGATTGTATTGATGTCTTTCCTGCTCGCACTGTGTCTGGCGTTTACCAAACGCAGGGATGATATGGTGATCTATGAGAACGACAATGTTATTGTCAGGAAAAATATTGTGAGATATAATCTTCCGTTTCTAAATCTCACATTAGGGATTGTGGGGTCTGTGACGATTGTCAGTTATATTATGTATACTGTTTCTCCGCAGGTCATTGAAAATTTTCATACAGAGTATGTCTACATTACTTCTATCTTTGTGTTGATAGCCATATAGCGTTATCTACAGGTCGCAATTGTCGACAGCAAGAGCGGGAGCCCGACAAAGGTCCTTCTAAGAGACATGTTCATTCAGTGGAACATAGCGCTGTGGGTATTGTCGTTCATAATGATATTGTATGTATGAAAGCGGCATTTTTTGAATTTGACGGCACTATAACAAAACGTGATACGTTTATTGAATTTGCTAAATTCAGTCTTGGGTGAAAAAGGCTTCTCCTAATTGTCATGGGGTTGAGAAGGTGAGACGCATTAGGTCTGAGTTTCCGGCTGTCGATGGATGGGAGTTGTGGGGATATGGCGATTAAGCGGGCGACAGCAAAATGCTTGAAATTGCAAGCCATCCGACACTTGTGAAACGGGGGTATTGCTGATGCGCGCTGTGGAAACTCTTAATCTCGCAGTCTGGAAACCTGTAGAACGAAAAAGCCAGGAGAGACAAGATGGATACTCCTCCAATGGATAAGATTATAGCCTTGTGCAAGAAGTATAAGGCGGCTAAACTGCAGGACGGAGGGATGTCTGAATAGAGAGACGGGGATGTAAAGAGACGTTAAATTGGTTAATTTGCTTGGAGGATTTGTTTTGATGGTGTAAATTTGCAAACTCAACATCGAGACACGCGCTCGTAAAAAGATCGGGGCTGACTGGCTTTGACAGCGTGTAGAGGTGGTGGGCAAGCATGCAGAGTGATGATGCCTACACTCTTTAATCAGAGACATCAGAAATTCAAATGGCGAAAACAACTACGCTCTCGCTGCCTAATCGAATAATAGTAGATTAGCCTTTATCTCCGCAACAGTTGCAGAGACGAGACATCGCCCGATTGTCCTCTTCCCGAGACTAATCGACAAGGCGGTGCAGGTAAATCGGGAATATGGCGTTGAGTTCCCCGCGAAGCGCCGAGACTTTTAGGGGGATAAGGCCGTGGTTGGTGGTCCCAGACCTGCCGCGACTCGAAAACCAAGTTGGGAATAAGCATGTAGAAAACTCATCAGTTCCACGTTTGGACGAGGGTTCAAACCCCTCCAGCTCCACTTATGGCATCCGACCAAAATCGGAAAACACATTATATGCTCCGAGATAATGCCGAGGCCGGAAAGCATATTGACCGAGTTGCTGCTGTATGCTCCGCTTACAAAAAGCAGCGGAAAGAACAGATAGAACAGCGTCAGGCATCCGAGCCATTTCGGAACCCAGTCGCGCCACGGTGATGGCGGCTTGGGCCCGGGAACATCGAGTAGAGCCATAAACGAGGTTACTTTTTAGTTAAGACCTCCGCCATCATTCCGGCGGCGAGTTTGTTGTTCTCTTCCTCCGTGAGGCCAATGAAGTCAATGCGCACAGGTATCCTCTGCTGAATCTTCACAAAATTGCCTGCGGAATTATCGGTGGGCACCATGGAATATTTTGAACCGGTGGCTGCTGAAATGTTGACAATTTTCCCCTTGAACTCCTTCTTGGGGAATGCGTCAATCTTTATCTTCACCTCCTGACCGACATGAAGATTCTTTATCTGCGACTCCTTGTAGTTGGCCACAATCCATTTCTCTCCGTTGGGTATGATATTGGTGATAGTCTGACCTGCATTTATCAACTGGCCATCCTCGATTGAGCGACGACCGAGCCAACCATCGCAAGGAGCAGTGACAACGGTATAACTAAGATTCAGCTTTGCCATATCCACGGCAGCGGTGGCACGCATTATGGCGGCTTCGGTGTTTGCCTGACGACGTTGCACCTCATCAACAGATGTCACACTGTCTGTTTCTGACGGTTGACCGTAGCAATCTTTGCCTGTGCAGCTGCAAGTTTTGCTTCGGCGGCGGCGAGTTCTGTCTCGATTGATTCAAGTTGCATAGGTGTGGCGGCCTTGCGTTCCACAAGGTTTTCGTAACGTGCCTTGTTGTGGCGGAGCTGTGCGATGCGGGCCTCAATCTCAGCTATCTGCGCTTGGATTTCGCGTGTCTGTGCATCAAACACCGGCACGTTGCTCTCTGTGCGTGCTATTGTGGCACCCATCACATTTCTTCCTGCCTCGGCATCTTTGAGGGCTGCCTCTGCCTCCATCAATCTGATGGCATATTCGCGGTCATCAATGATAAGGAGGGTGTCACCTTTGTGGACATACTGATGTTCTGTAAAGCGTATCTCCTTGACATAACCGCCCACCTTGGCATTGATTGGAGATAGATATTGCTCCACCTGTGCATCGTCAGTGGTCACTGTGTTGCTGAAATTGAAGAATAGCGACGCTATCCATACAAGACCGCAGAGGATAGCCACCACTGCGATGATTGTCTTTACCTTGCCGGATTTTTTCGGCTGATTGTTATCTTGTTGTTCCATATTGGTTTTGTGGTTATTCGGTTAAGAGATTGAGTTGGCCTGAAAGTTTCATTAGGGTGAGACGGGAAGCCAAGAGATTATACACGGCAGTGACGTATGTTGTCTCGGTATTGGTCATCTGCATCTCGTCTTGCAGAAGGTCTGTCATTGAGGCGACACCCTCGCGGTATTGGTCGGCAGTGACTGTATATATTATAGTACTGCCGTAAAATCGGACTGGTTATGAGCGCAAGAAATAACCACCA